>CAVZIQ010000004.1:0-824549 GCA_963775515.1 uncultured Alphaproteobacteria bacterium
CATCAACGACATTGAGGCTGCCTTACTGAGCGGTTGCACAAAGCCCGTCCGAGCCCCTTCCGGAGCATTGGGCTTAGCCGATACGATGCGTCGTCCTGAGCCTTGAGGAAGGCAAATGAGACTGCGCTCCAGAGCAGGCCGCAAACCAGCCAAACCGCGACGCCGCAAAGCGGTTTTGCTAAAGCGCCGCAATGCGCCAAAGGCAGCGCGTGGTAGCAGTTCCTCCGTTGCCGGCCATGAAACGAAGGTCGCGCGGCTCACCCGCGAACTGCACGAGGCGCTGGAGCAGCAGACCGCGACGGCGGATGTGCTCCGCGTCATCAGCTCGTCGCCTGGCGAGTTGGCGCCGGTATTCCAGGCCATGCTGGCTAACGCGGTGCGCATCTGCGAGGCCCAATTCGGTTTCTTGCACCTCCATGAAGACGGCCTATTCCGTGTCGGTGCGATACATAATGCGCCTCCGGCGCTCACCAACGCCATCGCGCAACGCAAACCGCTAAATGCCTTTGGGCCGCTCACGGGAATTGGACGCGTGGCTGCGACGAAACAGTTGGTCCATATCGCCGACTACGCCGACGAACCAGCCTACAAGCAGCGCGACCCTGCAGCGGTATCGTTGGTCGAACTTGGGGGCGCTCGCACTCTCATCGTCGTGCCCATGCTCAAGGACGGAGAATTGATCGGCACGATTGCCTTTTATCGCCAGGAGGTGCGGCCCTTCAGCGACAGGCAGATTGAGCTGGTACAGAATTTGCCGCGCAGGCCGTTATCGCCATCGAGAACACACGGCTGCTCAATGAGCTTGCGTGAATCCCTCCAGCAGCAAACAGCTACCGCCGACGTGCTCAAGGTCATCAGCCGCTCGACCTTCGATCTCAAGCTGTGCTCGATACTCTGGTCGAGTCGGCAGCACGGTTGTGCCGCGCTGAAAAATCGGCGATCCGTCTGGTGAAGGGCGACCTATACCATAACGTTGCTAATTATGGCTTTTCGCCGGAGCATCAGTTCCGCATGGAGCGGGCAGTCACGGGGGAACCAGGATCGATTGCCGGTCGCATCGCAATTACAGGCAAATCGGTACACCTCATCGACGCGCAAGCCGATTCGGACCCCGGGGTGGCGAGCAGGGCGCGGTCGGGCAACGTCCGCACCATGCTTGGCGTCCCGTTGTTGCGCGAAGGAACGCCGATCGGCGCTCTGCTGTTGCAGCGCGGCATCGTGCGGCCCTTCACCGACAAGGAAATCGGTCTGGCCGAAACCTTCGCCGATCAGGCCGTGATTGCTATCGAGAACGTGCGGCTATTCGAGGCCGAGCAGCAGCGCACGGCCGAGTTGACCGAATCTCTCGAGCAGCAGACTGCGACATCTGAAGTATTGAGGGTTATATCGAGTTCACCAAGCGAATTGGGTCCGGTATTCCAGGCTATACTGCAGAATGCCACGCGGCTCTGCGGAGCGAATTTCGGCGCTCTCAATTTTTTTCACTCAGGGAACACTTCCTCTGTCGTCGCGATGCACAATGTGCCGGAAGCCTTTGCCGAGCTACGGCGGCGCGAACCGAGGTTCGAATTTGGCCCAAAACATCCACTAGGGCGCGTCGCTACGACGAAGCAAGTGCTGCTTATCATCGACCTTAGGGGAGATGAGGGCTACCTGGAGAAACACCCATCATACGTCGCGATGGTGGATGGTGCGGGCGCTCGAACGATGCTCGTCGTCCCGATGCTCAAAGATGACGGCTTGGTCGGCGCAATCACTATTTTTCGCCAGGAGGTTCGCCCATTCACCGACAAGCAGATCGAGCTAGTGCAAAACTTTGCTGCCCAGGCGGTCATCGCTATTGAGAATACGCGGCTGCTCAACGAGCTGCGCGAAGCGCTGCAGCAACAGACCGCTACATCCGATATCCTGCGGGTTATCAGTCAATCACCAACCGATGCGCGTCCCGTTTTCGACAGCATCGTCCTTACGGCAGCGCGGTTGCTCCGAAGCGACTTGGTGTTTGTGCTTCTTTGCGACGGGGCAACCATTGTGCCGGCGGCCGGCGCCTCGCCGGAAGGCCTACTAGCGGACTTCGGACCCGCGAATATGCCGATTGATCCCAGCGCTAACTTCCCCTCCCGCGCGATCCTCGACAAAAAAATGTTGCACTTGCCGGATTGGTCGCTGATTGACCTGCCGGAACATGAACTGAAAATCCATAGGATGTTTGGCGCAAGCTCGGCACTTTTCTTGCCGCTGCTTCGTGAGGGCGAGTGTATCGGTCTGCTCGCGCTGGTGGGAAAGCGACCCAATAGCTTCGGACCCGGCGAAATCGCCCAGGCCGAATCCTTCCGCGATCAGGCCCTGATCGCAATCGAGAACACGCGATTGTTCAACGAACTACGACAATCGCTGCAGCAGCAGACCGCGACCGCCGACGTGCTCAAGGTT
Source organism: uncultured Alphaproteobacteria bacterium (assembly GCA_963775515.1). Taxonomy (GTDB): domain Bacteria; phylum Pseudomonadota; class Alphaproteobacteria; order Rhizobiales; family Xanthobacteraceae; genus BOG-931. The sequence continues at coordinate 2,434 of CAVZIQ010000004.1, forward strand.
ATCAGCCGATCAACCTTCGATCTTCAGACCGTGCTCAATACCTTGGTCGAGTTCGGCTGCGCGTCTCTGTGATGCCGACATGGCGGCCACCCATCGTCTCCGAGGCTCACATTACGAACATGCGGCGAGCTACGGGATTCCAACCGAGCTACACGACCATATGGCGACAATTCAATTCGAGCCTGATCGAGGCACTGTAACCGGGCGAACGGTGCTTGAGAGCAAGGTAGTCCACGTCCACGATGTCAAAAACGACGCAGAATATACCCTAACCGCAGCGATTGAACAGTTGGGTGCACGAACCACCCTCGGCGTCCCCTTACTGCGAGAGGGTGTGCCGATCGGCGTTTTTATATTAATGCGCCGAACGGTACGTCCTTTCACAGATAAACAAATTGAGCTCTTAACCACCTTCGCCGACCAGGCAGTGATTGCGATCGAAAACGCGCGGCTGGTCGACGAACTACGCCAACGCACTCAAGACCTTTCAAAATCATTAGATGATTTGCGAACCGCCCAAGACCGATTGGTCCAGACCCAGAAGCTTGCGTCTCTCGGTCAACTAACTGCCGGCATCGCTCACGAGATCAAGAACCCGCTGAATTTCGTCAACAATTTCTCATCTGTCTCGGTCGAATTAATCGACGAATTGCGAGAAGCGCTTGGCAGCGTACACCTCGACAACAAGGCACGCGGGGAAATCACGGAGATCGCGGACACCCTGCAAGGCAATCTCGACAAGATCGTGCAGCACGGCAAGCGCGCCGACGCAATCGTCAAGAACATGCTGCTCCACTCGCGACAGGGCTCTGGAGAGCACCGGCTGGTCGACATCAACGCCCTCGTCGAGGAGAGCCTCAATCTCGCCTTTCACGGGGCACGGGCCGAGAAGCAGGGCTTCAATATCACCCTGGAGCGGTCCTTTGATCCGACCGCTGGTGAGGCCGATCTGTTCCCGCAGGACATCACGCGGGTGCTACTCAACTTGATCTCGAACGGGTTCTACGCGGCCACAAAGCGCAAAGCCGAGGTAATGGCGGCGACTACGAACCCACTCGTCACTGCCGCGACCAAGAATCTCGGCGACAGGGTCGAAATCAGAATTCGCGACAATGGCACCGGAATACCCGACGAGGTGAAGGAGAAGATGTTCAATCCGTTCTTTACGACAAAGCCAGCCGGTGAAGGGACTGGGCTTGGCCTCTCCATCAGTCACGACATCATCGTCAAGCAACATGGCGGGTCTATAGAGGTCGACACGCAGCCCGGTGAGTTCACCGAGTTTCGGATCGTTCTGCCACGCACGGGGCCGTCCCTTATCAAGTCGGGATGATTTCACTGCGGCCCCATCGCGGATTTGTCCCGTCGAATTTCCCCGAAATTGCTGCGGGGCAGATGTCGGCTGTTGGCCGATTCTGTTGAAAAAGTCGAAAGTCTAAAGTCGTTGTAAACCTGCGAAAATACGAACGACATCTACGATTGACGCCAATTACCGCTGCAGATCGGTTTAGAACGCGCTCCGTTGAGTTTGATGTGGATGACGAGGCCCCCCACGTCCGCATCTGAAAACCGCACCCACGACGCTGAAAAAATCGGGCTGCGTCGATACTCCGACTTTTTCAACAGAATCGGCCCTAAGCGGACATCACTATCGCGCCTGCGGATGTCCGCTTTTCAGGGGAATGTGTTGCAAAACTGGGCTGCTTTTTGCGGCTCGACCGGATTTGAAGATTGCTGAGCCTGTGGTGTTCTCCACTGTGCCGTGTGACGGCGTTATCGAGCGATAGGTTTGGAGGCCTACGCGGCACAGGACACGGCCGCCGATGGCGGCGGGCGGCAGAGGAACTTGACGAGACGCCGCAAGTTCTGAGCGGTTGCAGTTAGTAGCACTTCGTCTTTAGCCCCGCTCAGACCTCGCAATCGCAGTCGGTCGAGCCTGAGGATGCGCTTCATGTGCGCAAACCGCATCTCGACCTTTTTGCGTTCCCGACGTGATTGTTCGTAAGCCTCCGTCTTGGCGAGCGCGCGGGCGACATCGCGGGCATCCTCATGCAGATCGCGGGGAATCTGCCGCGGAGGCGTGTTGGGGCTACACCGCAGTTTGAGAGCACAGATATCGCAGTCGGATTTAGAGGCGCGATAGCGAAGCGTACCGCCGTCGATGACTGTGCCGGTGGTGTGCAGCAGCTTTCCACCTGGACAGATATAGACGTTGCGCTCTCGATCGAAGACGAAGTCAGCGCGGCTGAAGGTGCCGTCAGAACGCGTCGACTTGTCCCACACCGGGATGTGCGGGGCTATCTTGCGATCGACCAACCACTTGAGCAGCCTGACTGCACCATAAGCAGTGTCGGCTGCGAGCCGCTGTGGTTGAAGGTGGAAGCGCCTCCCGACCCGGTCCAGCATGGTCCTGGTAATGGCGATCTCAGCGATCCGGTTGGCGCGCGTGCCCTCGGCATCGACGATGATGCCGACTTTGTTGTCGATGAGATAATTGACGTCGTAAGCGAAAAACGGATCGGTGTTCTTCCTCGCAACCCATGCCGCCTGCGGATCGGTCAGCGACACCTCTTTAGGAGGCTTGCGTCTGCTGCCGCCATCGAATTTGTCGTCATCTTCGCTGTTCTCCGCACGGTTTTGGGCGGCGTCCAAGGCCGTCAGATACTCGCGGACCGCGCGGGACGCTTCCTCTGCCTTCGGCCAACTAATTGGCTGATTGCCAGGCGTCCGTTTCTTTTTGTCCACGTCCGCCCTAATCAGGCTCGCATCGATCGAAAATCCCTCGCCGCCAACCAGGCCGGCGGCAATGCACTTCGCCACGACGTTCTCAAATACCCGGCGTAACGCGTCGCTCTGGCGAAAGCGCTCATGCCGGGCACGGCTGAACACCGAATGGTCGGGTATCCCGTCCTCGATGCCGAGCTTGCAAAACCACCGATATGCCAGATTGACCTGCACCTCAGAGCACAGCTGCCGCTCCGAGCGGATCGCAAACACGTATCCCACAATCAGCATCCGGATCATCAAGACCGGATCAATCGAAGGCCGACCTGTGTGCGAGTAATAGGGCGCAAGCTCCTTGTGCACCCAATCCAGATCGAGAACGCCGTCGATCTGCCTGACCAAATGATCTGCCGGCACCACCTTGTCGAGGTCAAACGCGTAGAAGAACTGGCCTTGTCCGCGTTCTCGCTGCCCCATCATCGACCGCTCCCCGCGAATCACATCCTGATCCACGGAATCACGGCTCTAACGCTGTCTCAATGAGAGTTTTGCAACACAATCCAGGGAGAAGCAGACACTCTGAAAGCTATGGGTCCGCGTCTTTAATGCGTCACGTATTGCAGGCCGGCCGTATAGGCGGCGCCGCCGAGCACGCAGGGTATGCCGAGTTCGATCTGGCCGGTCGCGGCGGCCACCACGCAGCCCATCGACAGCGCGCCCTGCCCGACCTGGCCCCAGCCCGAGAGTTCGCGCTTGGAGTTGGGGCCTTTTTCCTTCAGGTCCTCGATCGCCGCCAGCAATTCCTGCCGCATATGCACGGTGTCGACCGTCTCCGCCGTCTCGATGACGTCCTTGAGCACCGGGACGATGTCCTTGGGCTGGCTCTTGACCGCCCATTGCAGCATCGCCAACAGGTCGGTGTCGCGCACCGCATTGCTCGCCAGCGTAAATTTCGCGGCGCTGCCGGTGGTGAGATTGTCGACATTGTCCTTGTCGTTTGAGAGCGGCAGAAGCTTGATCACACTCTTGATCGGCGCATAGCTGCCGGTCGCCAGATAATAGCCCCACAGCAGGTCGATCAATTCCGGGGTGGGCTCGAGCGCCACGACTTTCTTGCGGTCTTTGTCGAGATGCAGCGTCGCCTTGATCTTGTCGAACATTCCGGGTTTGGCGGAGGGAAAGTCGATTTGCTCGAGCGTCGGCAGTTTGCCGTCGAGATATTCGTCGATCATCTCGCGGCGCGTCGGCATGCGGTCGACAAACGTGGCGAGCAGATCCTTCCAACTCGATAGACCGGAATAGGCGATGGCGCGCACCAGCACCCAATGGTCCGCCGGGTCGATCGACAGCATCTTGACGATCAGGTTTTCGGCGAGCGCCGGATTGCTGCCGAGCACGCCGGCGATGAAGCCGATATACGGCCCGGAGCTTTCGGCGTCTTTGAAGGCTTGCATCGCGCTCAGCGCATGGACGACGACGGGCAGCCCATCCGGATCCGGCTTGTGACGATAGGTGTTGATCCATTTCAGGATCGCGTCCGTCGAATTGAGGGCCGGACTCAAGCGCGGCGTGGCTGCGGCCGGCGCGACCGCTGCCGTGGCGAGGACGAGCGCGGCGCTGAGACCGGCGGCGATGCGAAGCAACCGTGCGGCAACCCAATGTCGTTCGACCATGTCCCCTCCGGTGGAGAAAACCGGCAGCGCGTGTTTGACGATTTCAGAACGCGCGTGCCCCCCGTTGCGGCAATTCAGCAACAGCGCAGGGAATTTTCAGGGCGGCCACCGCGCGGAATCGCGGCTGCCGTGTGACATTTAGGAAAGGTAAAGAATTGCGGTTTTGCCCGTCGTTACGATTTCAAACGCTAGTTTGAAGTATTCCGGCGCGCGCTATGTCGCATTGCCGCCGCATTCCGCTTGACCGGAACGGACACAATGCTTATAAACGGCGGGTTCAAGCAAAGGGCGCACACGTGCGTACTGCAACGTCGCTGATCCTCGTAATGAAGCGCACCGCCGGGGGTGGATGATCCCACCCGCGAGACGTGGCGGTGCGCGACCCAGGGGCCCTTCGAGGCCCTTTTTTATTACTTCGATGCGTAAGGCGAAAATCCACCGAGTGGAGCGAGCGATGACTGAGATGACCGGCGCAGAAATGGTGATGGCGGCGCTTGCCGATCAAGGCGTCGAGCACATTTTCGGCTATCCCGGCGGCGCCGTGCTGCCGATCTACGACGCGCTGTTCCAGCAAGACAAGGTCCGCCACATCCTGGTGCGTCACGAACAGGGCGCGGTGCACGCCGCCGAGGGTTACGCGCGCTCGACCGGCAAAGTCGGCACCGTGCTGGTCACCTCCGGGCCCGGCGCCACCAATGCCGTCACCGGCCTGACCGATGCGTTGTGCGATTCCGTGCCGCTCGTCGTCATCACCGGGCAGGTGCCGACGCATCTCATCGGCAACGATGCGTTCCAGGAATGCGACACCGTCGGCATCACGCGGCCGTGCACGAAGTACAACTATCTCGTCAAATCCGTCGACGATCTGCCGCGCGCTTTGCACGAGGCTTTTCACATCGCCTCGAGCGGACGGCCCGGCCCGGTTGTCGTCGACATCCCGAAGGACGTGCAATTCGCCAAAGGCAATTATTTCAAGCCCAAGGAATTCCAGCACAAGGGCTATCGCCCGAGGCTCAAGGGCGATCCGGACAAGATCAAGCAAGCGGTCGAGATGATGGCGGCGGCCAAACGGCCGCTGTTTTACACCGGCGGCGGCGTGATCAATTCCGGCCGCACGGCCAGCGATTCCTTGCGCGAACTGGTCAAACTGACCGGCTTTCCCATTACCTCGACGCTGATGGGGCTCGGCGCGTATCCGGCGGCCGATCCGCAATGGCTCGGCATGCTCGGCATGCACGGCACCTGGGAGGCGAATTGGTCGATGCACGATTGCGATCTCATGATCTGCATCGGCGCCCGCTTCGACGACCGCATCACCGGCCGGCTCGACGCCTTCTCGCCCGGCTCGAAGAAGATCCACGTCGATATCGATCCGTCTTCGATCAACAAGAACGTCAAGGTCGACCTGCCGATCGTCGGCGATTGCGCGAACGTGCTCGGCGACATGCTGCGGCTGTGGCGCGACAGCGGGGCCAAGCCGGACAAGAAGGCGCTCGACGCCTGGTGGGCGCAGATCGGCAAATGGCGGGCGAAGAATTCGCTCGCTTACCGCAATTCCAACGAGATCATCAAACCGCAATACGCGATCCAGCGGCTTTACGAATTGACCAAGGACCGCGACACCTACATCACCACCGAAGTCGGCCAGCACCAGATGTGGGCGGCGCAATTCTATCATTTCCAGGAACCGACCCGCTGGATGACGTCGGGCGGCCTCGGCACCATGGGCTACGGCTTGCCGGCCTCGGTCGGCGTGCAACTGGCGCATCCGAATTCGCTGGTCGTCGATATTGCCGGCGAAGCATCGGTGCTGATGACCATGCAGGAAATGTCGACGGCGGTGCAGTACGACCTGCCGATCAAGATTTTCATCCTCAACAATAAATATATGGGCATGGTGCGGCAGTGGCAGGAACTGCTGCATGGCGGGCGCTACTCGCACTCTTACAGCGAGGCGCTGCCGGATTTCGTCAAGCTCGCCGATGCCTATCACGCGCACGGCATCCGCTGCGAACATCCGGGCGATCTCGACGACAAGATCCGGGAAATGATCGAGGTGCAGAAACCGGTCATCTTCGACTGCATGGTCGATCCGACGGAGAATTGTTTCCCGATGATCCCGTCCGGCCGCGCCCATAACGAGATGCTGCTCGGCGACGCCGCGACACGCGTCGAAGACGCCGTCACTGAAGAAGGCAAAATGCTGGTGTGACGTTTACTGTCGTCCCCGCGAAAGCGGAGACGTCAGGCGATGAGGAGAAATGCCGTGAACACCGCGACGAGTCATTACCCGGCCGCGTCCAAGAGCGAGGGCGTCGAGAGCCGTACGCTCTGCGTGCTGGTCGACAACGAACCCGGCGTCCTGGCCCGCGTCATCGGCCTGTTCGCCGGCCGCGGCTACAACATCAACTCGCTCACGGTCTCGGAAACCGAGCACGAGAAGCATCTGTCGCGCATCACCATCGTCACCCGCGGCACGCCGATGGTGCTGGAGCAGATCAAAAATCAGCTCGACCGCCTGGTGCCGGTGCACCGCGTGATCGATTTGACGACGGCCGGCCCGGCGATCGCGCGTGAACTGGCGATGGTGAAAGTGCGCGGCACCGGCGAGCAGCGCATGGAAGCGCTCCGCCTCGCCGACGCCTTCCGCGCCCGCGTCATCGACGCCACGACCGAAAGCTTCGTGTTCGAAATCACCGGAGCTTCCGAGAAAATCGAAAGCTTCATCAACCTGATGCTGCCGGTCGGTCTGGTTGAAGTGTCGCGCACCGGCGTGGTCGCCATCGCGCGCGGCCCTGACGGGATGTAAATGCAGGGCCGGGTTTGAAACCGCCGACCCCTACTTCGCCGATAATTTGCCGACCAGCGTCGCAAAGCGGTCGACGAAGCCCTGCAAAAACTTCTGCACGTTCTCGTCGGAAATATTGCCCTGATCGTCGATCAGGTTCGGCTTGTTGGTGATGTAGGCCTCACCGCCGAGCAGCGTCATGCCGAGGCCGGCCATGACCGTGCGCAGATGCGCCTGGACCAGCGCGGTGCCGATGGCGCCGCCTGATGTGCCGGTGATGAATCCGGGCTTGCCCGGCCACACGCTCTTGCCGAACGGCCGCGCGCCCCAATCGATGGCGTTTTTCAAAGCCGTCGGTATCGACCGATTATGTTCAGGCGTCACGATCAGAACGCCGTCGGCCTTGGCGATTTCGTCCTTGAAACGGACGACCTCGGGCGGAAGATTGCCTTCGTTGTCCTGATTGTACATCGGCAGATCGTCGATGCGCGTGAATTTCGCGCCAAACTTGCCGGCGCCAAGCTTGACCAGCGCCTCGGCCAGTTTGCGGTTGATCAATTCGCGGCGGTTCGAGCCGACGATGACGGCGATATGCGGAATGGCCATGGTTGAAGACCTCGGTTAGAATTCGTAACTAGGGCTAGATAGGTGACTATAGTGGGATGGCGCAAGCAGGCACAGCGGTGAAACCTAGATACATGCATTTGCCCGCGGACTGCCGCGCCATCAGCGACGTGCTGGCCCGGGTCGGCGACAAATGGTCGGTCCTGGTCGTCAGCCGCCTCGGCCCCGGGCCGATGCGCTTCAACGAGCTGCGCCGTTCGATCGGCGGCATTTCGCAGCGCATGCTGACGCTGACGCTGCGCGGCCTCGAGCGCGACGGCTTGATTACGCGCACGGTATTTCCGACCATTCCGCCGCGGGTCGACTATGCGCTCACCCCGCTTGGGCGCGATCTGTTGAACCCGGTTTCGGCGCTCGGCGAATGGGCGACCCGCAATCAGGCTAAGATCGCCCGCGCCCGGGAGCGGTTCGACGGCGTGGCCCGGAAAGCCTCATGACGCGGGCGAGGCTTGTCGAAGCGGCGTAGAGAACCTAGAAGCAGCAGCCGGAAACGGACAGAGCCAAACACCGACGTACTAGGGGTGAGAAAACATGCGTGTTTATTACGATCGCGACGCGGACCTCAACCTGATCAAGGGCAAGAAGGTCGCCATCATCGGCTATGGCAGCCAGGGCCATGCCCATGCGCTCAATCTGCGCGACTCCGGCGTCAAGGAGGTGGCGGTGGCGCTGCGCAAGAACTCGCAAGGCGTCAAGAAGGCGCAAGGCGAGAAGCTCAAGGTTATGGACGTCGCCGAGGCCGCCAAATGGGCCGACGTGATGATGATGCTCACGCCCGACGAACTGCAGGCCGACATCTATAACGGCCACCTGCACGCCAATATGAAAGAAGGCGCGGCGCTGATGTTCGCGCACGGACTGAACATTCATTTCAATTTGATCGAGCCGCGCGGCGATCTCGACGTGATGATGATCGCGCCGAAGGGACCGGGCCACACCGTGCGCTCCGAGTACCAGCGCGGCGCCGGCGTGCCGTGCCTGCTCGCCATCCACAAAGATTCCTCGGGCAATGCGCACGATCTTTGCCTGTCTTACGGCGCCGCGATCGGCGGCGGCCGCGCCGGCATCATCGAGACGAGCTTCCGCGAGGAATGCGAAACCGACCTGTTCGGCGAACAGTCGGTGCTGTGCGGCGGCGTCGTCGAACTGATGAAGGCCGGCTACGAGACCCTGGTCGGCGCCGGCTACGCGCCGGAAATGGCCTACTTCGAGTGCATCCACGAAATGAAGCTGATCGTCGACCTGATCTACGAGGGCGGCATCGCCAACATGAACTATTCGGTGTCCAACACCGCCGAATACGGCGAATATGTTTCCGGCCCGCGCGTCATCAACGATGCGACCCGCGCCGAGATGAAGAAAATTCTCGACGACATCCAGTCGGGCAAGTTCGTCAAGGACTGGATGCTGGAGAACAAGGTCAACCAGACCTCATTCAAGGCGATGCGCACCAAGCTCGCGGCGCATCCGGCGGAAGCCGTCGGCGCCAAACTGCGCGAGATGATGCCGTGGATTAAAGAAAGAGCATTGGTGGATCGCAGCCGAAACTGATCCACGGCATTTTGCATCAAGACGCGCTCGCTCACGAGAGCCGTTTTGGGATCAAGAAGCGGGCGCTTGGGACCGAGGGTCAAGGTCAAAGCCGGCCTTGCCCTGGCGCCGGCTCTTCCGGTACAAGACAAACGCGGTCCCCTATGAAGTTAACGCGGAATTCACGTTAATCCGCGACTTTTGGGCCGTAACGAGGACAGTAGCCAATGTCATTTCGCCGCGATTTTTGCGCGATGACCCGGAGGGCCCGTATGGCCTCCTCCGGCGCTGCCCTCGTGCATTGCCAGATGCACTGCGAGACGCATTGCAAGGTTCTTGGCGGGCTCCTGCTCCTTAGCGCCCCCTGAGGGCCGGCTGGGCGTTTGCGCCTGGGCACTCAGGGGTCGACCGCAGCACCGGAACCCAATGAGCGCGCCCTGACCTGAAGGCGGGTGCAAACGAGAAGGACCTCTTTCCATGACCACGCCAGCCAAAGCTGTGCCTTCACAGACCAAGTCTTTGCAGACCAAGCCTTCACAGACCAAGTCTGAAAAGGACCGCGTCGTCATTTTCGACACCACCTTGCGCGACGGTGAGCAATGCCCCGGCGCGACCATGACGCACGACGAGAAGCTCGAAGTCGCCGAGTTGCTCGACGACATGGGCGTCGACATCATCGAAGCCGGCTTTCCGATCGCCTCCGACGGCGACTTCGCCGCAGTCAACGAGATCGCCAAGCGCGCCAAAAACGCGGTGATTTGCGGGCTCGCGCGTGCCGGATTCAAGGATATCGACCGCTGTGCCGAGGCGATCAAGCCGGCCAAGCGGCGGCGCATCCACACCTTCCTGTCCACCTCGCCGGTGCACATGAAATACAAGCTGCAAAAGGAGCCGCACGAAGTCTACGAGATGGTGATCGCGCAGGTAACCCGCGCGCGCAATTACACCGACGACGTCGAGTGGTCGGCCGAGGACGGCACGCGAACCGAATTTGACTTCCTATGCCGCTGCGTCGAGGCCGCGATCAAGGCCGGCGCCACCACCATCAATATTCCAGACACTGTCGGTTACACGGTGCCGGAGGAATATTTCCGGATGTTCAAAACGCTGCGCGAGCGCGTGCCGAATTCCGACCTGGCGCGTTTCTCGGTGCATTGCCACAACGATCTCGGCATGGCGGTGGCCAACTCGCTCGCCGGCATAAACGCCGGCGCGCGCCAGATCGAGTGCACCGTCAACGGCATCGGCGAGCGCGCCGGCAATGCGTCGCTGGAAGAAGTCGTGATGGCGATGCGGGTGCGCAACGACGTGCTGCCGTACTGGACCGGCATCGACACCACCATGCTGACGCGGGCGTCGAAGCTCGTGGCGGCGGTCACTTCGTTTCCGGTGCAATACAACAAGGCGATCGTCGGGCGCAACGCGTTTGCGCACGAGAGCGGTATCCATCAGGACGGCATGCTCAAGCATACGCAGACCTACGAGATCATGATACCCGAGGATGTCGGCGTGAAGCAGACCTCTCTCGTCATGGGCAAGCACTCGGGCCGCCACGCCTTCGTGCATAAGCTCGAGGAACTCGGCTATCGGCTCGCCGCCAATCAGCTCGAAGACGCCTTCGTCCGCTTCAAGACGCTCGCCGATCGCAAGAAGCACGTCTACGACGAGGACATCGAGGCGCTGGTCGACGAGGAGATCGCCACCGCGCAGGATCACATCAAGCTCGTGTCGCTGTCGGTGATCGCCGGCACCCGCGGGCCGCAGCGCGCCACCATGAAGCTCGACGTGAACGGCAAGACGATGCTCGAGGAGTGCGAGGGCAACGGCCCGGTCGACGCCGTGTTCAACTGCGTCAAGGCAATGGTGCCGCACGAGGCGGTTCTCGAGCTTTACCAGGTGCACGCGGTGACGGAAGGCACCGATGCGCAGGCGGAGGTCTCGGTGCGTTTGTCGGAGAACGGCCGCTCGGTGACCGCCAAGGGCGCCGATCCGGATACGCTCGTTGCCTCGGCCAAGGCCTATCTCGCCGCGCTCAACAAGCTGGTGGCGCGGCGGCTGCGCGGCCAGCCCGAGGAGCGGCGGCTCCATTCGACGGACGTGGGATAAACGGGCAAGCCTCGCCCAGCCAAGCCTCGCCCAGCCAAGCCTCGCCCAGCCAAGCCTTGTCCGGCTAAGCCTTGTCCGGCTAAGCCTTGCCCGTGGCCTACAGGGCCGCTATATCGAACGGAAGATTGCCGCCGTAAGGCGGCTTTCTTTTCCGATCAGCGCCTTACGGCGCCCGGAATATTGGTGGAAGTGCCTGACCTCGCGAGCTTTCTCGGTTAGGGCGCATAGCTCAGTTGGTAGAGCAGCTGACTCTTAATCAGCGGGTCCAAGGTTCGAGTCCTTGTGCGCCCACCATTCCGCTGCGCGCTTCGCAGGAATTGCCCCCACATAGGTCGCGATGCAGGATGCCCTCCGCAGCCTCGGCGGAGGCGGGCCACGCGCGCCCTATCAGCTCGCCAGCCCCGATGACGCCGGCATCGACGGATTGAGCGCCTGTTGGATGACGCGGCCGAGCGCCGATATCTGGTACGGCTTGCGCAGCACCGGAAAATTCGGATTGGTCTCGAACACTTTGGTGTAGCCGGTCGTCAGCACCACCGGAATGTTCGGATAACGATCGCTGATGATGCGCGCCAGCGCCAGGCCGTCGGTCTGGCCGGGCAGCACGACGTCGCTGAAGACCAGAGCGACGCTCGCTCCGGTGGCGAGGATATCGAGCGCCGCGGACGCGGTTTCCGTTTCGATTGTCTGGTAACCAAGCTGACCCAACAGCGACACCGCAACGTATCTCACGTCGCGATTGTCCTCCACGACCAGGATCGTCTGCGGGCTGAGTGCAGCATACTGCGCCTCGTCACGCGGCGACGGCGCATCGACGGCGGCATGACTGCGCGGCAGATAGATCGTGACTTTGCTGCCGCGGCCGACCTCGCTGTCGATCGTCACCGTGCCGTTCGAGCGGTGCGCAAAGCCATAGACCTGCGACAGGCCGAGGCCGGTGCCCTTATCCGGTCCCTTGGTCGTGAAGAACGGCTCGACCACCCGGGACAATAGCTCGGGCGGGATGCCGCTGCCGGTATCGGTGACGCTGAGCGCGACGAAGTCGCCGGTCAGGCCTTCCGGCGCAAAGCCCGGATCCAGACGCACGTTTTCGACGGAGATTATGATGCGGCCGCGTTCGGACACGGCATCGCGCGCGTTGACGGCGAGATTCACCAAAGCAAGTTCAAGCTCCGACTTGTCGACGCAGACCGGCCACGCGCTGTCGGGAATGTCGATCTGGAATTCGATATTGACGTGCAGCGAACCTGCGAGCACGTCGCGAATGGCGCGGACCGCCTCGGCCGGATCGATCACCGTCGGATCGAGCGGCAGCGTGCGCGAGAACGAAAGCAATTGCCGCGTCAGATTTTCGCCGCGCGCCGCCGCCATTTCGATGGCAGCCAAGGCGCGCGCGTCTTTGGCCTCCTTCAAGCGGCTTTTGAGGCTCTGCGCGTGGCCGCTCACGATCATCAGCAGGTTGTTAAAATCGTGGGCGATGCCGCCGGTGAGCTGCCCGATGGCGTCCATCTTTTGCAAATGCGCGGTCTGCCGTTGCGCGCGATCGAGCGCGGCGGCCGCTTCCTTCTCCGCTGTGACATGCCGGCCGGCGACATAGATCAACCCGTTGTTTTCGGTCATGGTCCATTGCAGCCACCGCCATGAGCCGTCCTTGTGACGGAAGCGATTTTCCATGCGCACGGTGGGCACGCCTTGCGCGAGCTGCGCCCGGCCGGCAATGGCGTTCGGCGCATCGTCCGGATGGCGCAATTCGCTCACGTGCATGGATTTGATCTCGTCTTCGGTCCAGCCGAACAAGCGCGTCCATGCCGGATTCATGCTGAGGAAATAACCTTCGAAATTGGATACCGCGAGCAAATCCTCCGAGACGTTCCAAATGCGGTCGCGCTCGAGCGTGCGCCGCTCGACTTCCGCCTCCAGCTTGTCGCTGAGCGCCCGCAGTTCCGCTTCGGTGCTTTTCTGTTCGGTGATGTCGAGCAGCGATGCGATCCAGCCGCCGACTTTTCCCTCCGCATCCAGTTCCGGCCGGTAGGCGATGGCGAGACGGCGCGCGCCGATATTCGCAAAGTCGAGTTCGCATTCGAAATCCACGGCCTCGCCGCGCAGCACTTGCTCGATATACGGGCGGAGCGTGCTGAAACTCCGCGCGCCGAGCATTTCCGCGATTGTCTTGCCGATGACTTCGTCGCGGTTACGGACGATCATCTGCGCATAGGCCTCGCTGATGAAGCGATAGCGCAGGTCGCGGCTGCACCGCACCAGCATGAACGGCGTGCGATTGATGACAGATTGCAGCTCCGCTTCGCTGGCGCGCAACGCCTCCTCGGCGCGCTTGCGCTCGGTCAGTTCCTGAAAACTGCAGACGGCGCCCTCGACGCGGCCGGACCGGTCCTTGAGCGGCGCCACATTCATCAGCACCGGAACCTGGGAGCCGTCGGGCCGTTCGATGACGAGTTCGGCGCCGGCCACGTGCTCGCCGGTCCGTAGCGCGGTGGCGACCGGCGTGGCATCGAACTGCAGCGGTTCGCCGTCGGCGCCATAGCGGCGGAAGGAGGAACTGTAGCGGTCGTTCGGATCGCCGAGTGGCGGCGTACGGCCCCATAGCTCGACAGCGCGGGCGTTGTAGCGCAGCAGGCCGCTATCGGCGCGACAGACGCAAAACCCGGTCGGAATGGCATCCAGCGCGCGCTGCTCGATGTCGCGGAAAGCATCCAACCCGGGTGACAGCGAGACGGTCTTGGGATCGAGACCACTCATGTCATAATTCCCCCCAACCGACGCAACACAAATCGGCGGAGAAAGTTCCACACGTTTCAACCCCTTATCTTGTGCTACCCCCAGCGCCAGCGCAAATTACGGCGTGACGAGCCGATCCCGGGACAGGCATAATCTCTTGGCTGCGGCCGCGCCGGATTGGCGCGGGCGATTGCAGCGGCCCGGAAATTGCATGGAAACACTGCATTTACGGGGCAATTCGGGGCGTAGCGCGTAGCAGCATGTCGATCCTCGTCGGGCTCCACCACGCCACCCACTACACCTACGATCGGCCGCTCGGCCTCGGCCCGCAAATCGTACGGCTGCGGCCGGCACCGCATTGCCGGACGCGGATTCCGAGCTATTCGCTTACGGTCACCCCGGCGCAGCATTTCGTGAACTGGCAGCAGGACCCGCACGGCAATTGGCTGGCACGTTACGTCTTTCCGGAGAAGACCCGCGAATTCAGCATCACTGTCGATCTCCTGGCCGACATGGAGGTCATCAATCCGTTCGACTTCTTCATCGAACCCGATGTGGAGAAGTGGCCGTTTAAATTCTCGCCTGAACTGTTGCATGAGGACCTCGCGGCCTTCGTCGAGCCGGAATCGGCCGGACCGCGCCTGTTGGAGTTCGTTCGGTCGATCTCGCGCGAGCCGCGCAACACCGTCGATTTTCTGGTCGAGCTCAATCAGCGCCTGCAGCATCTGATCCGCTATCTGATCCGCATGGAGCCTGGCGTCCAGACGCCCGAGGAAACGCTCACCACCGGCGCCGGCTCCTGCCGCGACACGGCATGGCTCCTGGTGCAAGTCCTGCGTCGGATCGGTCTGCCGGCGCGCTTCGTCTCCGGCTATCTCATCCAGTTGCGGCCAGACGTGAAACCGCTGGAAGGCGCGGCGGGCGCTGAACACGATTTTACCGATCTGCATGCCTGGACCGAGGTCTATCTGCCCGGCGCGGGCTGGATCGGCCTCGATCCGACGTCGGGGCTGTTGTGCGGCGAGGGTCACATCCCGTTGGCGGCGACGCCGCATTATCGCGCCGCTGCGCCGATCAGCGGAATGGTCGAGCCGGGCGAAGTCACCTTCGGCTACGAGATGAGCGTAACGCGCATCGGCGAACGGCCGCGCGTGACGGCGCCGTTTTCCGACGAAGCCTGGACGGCGCTCGATGCGCTCGGCGAAAAGGTCGATGCCGATCTGATAAAGCATGACGTGCGCCTCACCATGGGCGGCGAACCGACCTTCGTCTCGGTCGACGACTATCAATCGCCCGAATGGAACACCGACGCGCTCGGCGTGATGAAGCGCGAGCGCTCCGACGATTTGATCCGCCGCCTGCGCGACCGCTTTGCGCCGGGCGGGCTGCTGCATTATGGCCAAGGCAAATGGTATCCCGGCGAACCGATCCCGCGCTGGGCCTTCGCGCTGTACTGGCGGCGCGACGGCGTGCCGATCTGGCGCAACGAGTCGCTGATCGCCCGCGAGACCGCCGTTCGCAGCGCGTCGACCGGCGATGCCCGGCGCTTTGCCGAGGGCATTGCCGCGCGCGCCGGCATCATGGCCGATTACGTGCAGCCTGCTTACGAGGACCCGCTCGACCGGATGGTCAAGCAAGGCCTGGTCCCGGACAATTTCGATCCGAGCGATCCCAAGATCGACGATCCGCACGAACGCGCGCGCCTCCTGAGATTGTTCGACAGCCGGCTCGGCGAGCCGAAAGGTTTCGTGCTGCCGCTGCAGCGCTGGACCGCGCAAGCCAAACCGGGATGGCTGAGCGAAATCTGGCGAACGCGCCGCGGTCGGCTGTATTTGGTCCCCGGCGACTCGCCGCTCGGCTTGCGTCTGCCGCTGTCATCGCTACCCGCTCTCGCGCCGGCCGATTATCCGCATCTGGTGCCGGCCGATCCGTTCGCCGAGCGCCTGCCGTTGTCCGATCCGCGGGTCACCCATCCGATCAAGCCGCGAGGATCCGATAGATCGCGCGACGAGGCGGCATCTCCGCCGCTTGCGCCCGAGGCAGTGGTGATGCAGCACGCGTCGAGCGTGGCCGATGAGATTGCCGGGTCCGATGTCCCGGTGCGCACCGCGCTATCGGTCGAGGTTCGCGACGGCCGTTTGTGCGTCTTCATGCCGCCGGTCGAAACGCTCAACGACTATCTCGATCTCGTCGCCACCATCGAATCGACCGCGGCCGAGCTCGACCTGCCGATTCACCTCGAAGGCTATGCGCCGCCGCCCGACCCGCGGCTCAACGTCCTCAAAGTGACGCCCGACCCCGGCGTTATCGAGGTCAACATCCAGCCAGGAACGTCCTGGCGCGAAGCCGTCGATATCACCCGTGGCGTCTACGAGGACGCGCATCACGCCCGGCTCGGCACCGACAAGTTCATGCTCGACGGCCGCCACACCGGCACCGGCGGCGGCAACCACGTCGTGCTCGGCGGCCTGGATGCCGCCGACAGCCCATTCCTGCGGCGGCCCGATCTGCTCAAGAGCCTGGTGCTCTACGCGCTGCGGCGGCCGTCGCTGTCCTATTTATTCTGCGGACTGTTTGTCGGGCCGACCAGCCAGGCGCCGCGGATCGACGAGGCGCGCCAGGATTTGCTTTACGAGCTCGAAATCGCCGTCAGCAAGGTGCCGAAGCCCGGCGGCCCGGAATGGGTGCCGCCGTGGCTCGTCGACCGGCTGTTTCGCAATATCCTGGTCGACGTCACCGGCAACACCCACCGCACCGAAATTTGTATCGACAAATTGTTCTCGCCCGACGGTCCGACCGGTCGGCTCGGCCTGGTCGAGTTCCGCTCGTTCGAAATGCCGCCGGACGCGCGCATGAGTCTCGCTCAGCAATTGTTGCTGCGCGCACTCATCGCCTCGTTCTGGCGCATGCCGCTCGATGGCAAGCCGGTGCGCTGGGGCACGGCGCTGCACGACCGCTTCATGCTCGAACATTTCGTCTGGACCGACTTTCTCGAAGTCTTGGACGATCTGAAATTTGCCGGCTATGACTTCGATCCGGGCTGGTTCGAAGCGCAACGGCAATTCCGCTTTCCGGTCTGCGGCACCGTGCAGCACGCCGGCGTCGCCCTCGAACTGCGCCAGGCGATCGAGCCCTGGTACGTGCTGGGCGAAGAAGGCAACCAAGGCGCCACCGTGCGTTTCGTCGAACTCTTCAGTCGAGCGGTTGCAAGTCAAAGTCTCTGGATTGAACCAGGACCGTCACCTCGTGACCTGCAACGGCCGGCGCTTGCCGCTCACCGCGACGGGCCGCTCCGGCGAATTCGTCGCCGGCGTGCGCTTCAAAGCCTGGAAGCTGGATGCATCGCTGCAGCCGACCGTCGGCGTACATGCGCCGCTGACGTTTGACATCGTCGACAGCTGGAACCGGCGTTCGCTCGGCGGCTGCGTCTATCACGTGGCGCATCCCGGCGGGCGCAACTATGAAACCTTTCCGGTCAACTCCTACGAGGCGGAAGCACGCCGCCGCGCCCGCTTCCAGGATCACGGCCATACCGGCGGACTGATCGCCCTTCCGCCGCTGGAGGTTTCGCTCGAATATCCCGTTACACTCGATCTGCGGCGCACCAGCTAAAAACCGTACGGCGAATTTCGCGAAATCGCATCATGGCCTTGCAACTGCCCAGCGCTGTCGAAGCATCGAATGCCGGTCTGGAGACGCTGATCTCCGGCTACCGGCCGCTGCATGGCGTATTCGATGAGATGATGGACGGCGACGGGCGCGTACGCGCGCATTGGCAACCGTTCCTCGCCATGCTCGGCGCGCTCGGCGGCGACGAGATCAATCGCCGGTTTGCGGCGGCCGATCGCTATCTGCGCGATTCCGGCGTGTTCTATCGGGTTTACGAAGATGCCGCCGGCATCGAGCGGCCGTGGCCGCTAAGCCACGTCCCGCTCATTATCGACGCCGGCGAATGGCGGCAACTGGAAGCCGGCCTTCTGCAGCGCGCCGAGTTGTTGGAAGCGGTATTGGCGGATTCCTACGGGCCGGGCACGCTGACGCGCGACGGCCGCCTGCCCGCCGCATTGATTGCCGGCAATCCGGAATTCTTGCGGCCCTTGGTGGGCGTCGAGCCGCCCGGCGGCGCGCATCTGCGCTTCTATGCCGTCGATGTCGGGCGCGGTTCGGACGGCCGCTGGTGGGTGCTTAACGATCGCGCGCAGGCGCCGTCCGGCGCCGGCTACGCCATTGAAAATCGTCTCGCATTATCGCGCGCCATTCCCGATATCTATCGCCAGGCGCGGGTCGAACGCGTCGCGCCTTTTTTCCAGGCTCTCCAGGCCGAGTTGTTCGCGCTCAACCGCCGCGACGATGCGCGCATCGGACTGCTCACGCCCGGACCGATGAACGAAACGTATTTCGAGCACGCCTACCTTGCCCGTTATCTCGGCCTTCTCCTGGTGGAAGGCGAAGACTTGAGCGTGCAGGACGACGGCGTGTTCATTCGCACCGTGTCGGGGCTGCGCCGCACCGAAGTGCTGCTGCGGCGCATCGACGCCGATTTCGCCGATCCGCTCGAGCTCAACGCCGCCTCGCGGCTCGGCGTCGCCGGACTGCTGCAAGCCGTTCGCGACGGCAAGGTCGTCATCATCAACGCGCTCGGCGCCGGCCTGATCGAGGCGCGCGCCATGCTGGCGTTCCTGCCGGCGCTGGCGCCGATCGTGCTCGGCGCCGAGCTGAAAATGTCGAATGTCGCGACGTGGTGGCTCGGCCGCGCCGACATGCGCGAGGAAATGCTCGGAAAATTCGACAGCATGGTGATCGCCTCGGCGTTCACCGAGCAGCTTTCCGATCCGCGGCTCGGCAGCGAAATATTGGGCGCGAGGCTCGACGATGCGCAGCGCCAAGCGCTGATGCGGTCGATCCGCGATCGCGGTATCGACTATGTGGCTCAGGAAGCCGTGACGCTCTCGAGTATGCCGGTGTGGCGCGACGGCCGCCTGCAGCCGCGGCCGTTCACGCTGCGGCTGTTCCTCGCCAGGATCGGCGATCGCTGGCAGGTGCTGCCTGCCGGCTTCGTGCGCATCGCCGACGACATCGACGCGCGCGCGGTCAGCCTGCAGCGCGGCGCCGGGACCGCCGACGCCTGGGTGCTCTCGCACGGCCCGGTGGCGGAGACCACGCTGCTGCCGACCGCGGAACGCATGCCGGTGCAGCGCGCCAGCGGACTTCTGCCGAGCCGCGCGGCCGACAATCTTTTCTGGGTCGGCCGTTATGTCGAACGCGCCGAAGCGACGCTGCGGCTCGTTCGCGCCATCATCAATCGCGTCGCCGAAGCCGACGACGCGGCCGCGCCGGTCATCGCCGGCATGAGCGCGCTCCTTGCCGCATGGGACGCGATCCCAGCCGACGGCAATGCGGCGCCGGCGACGTTGATCGCGCGCACGGTATTGACGCGCACCGATCTGTACGGGGCGTTGCCGAGTCTGGTCGGCGCCGCCCGCTCCGCGGCTTCCGTCATTCGCGACCGCTTCTCGCCGGAGGCCTGGCGGGCGATCAACGACCTCGCCAAGCTGATCGCCGCGCCGCTTTCGATCGGCCCGGCCGAGAGCGCGATCGCCGAACGCGTGGAAGCAGCCTTGCGAATCATCGCGGCGCTGTCCGGCCTGGCGCAGGAGAACATGACGCAGCTCGCCGGCTGGCGCTTTCTCGAACTGGGCCGCCGCATCGAGCGCGCTTTATTGACCTGCCGGCTAACCCGCGCGTTGGCGCAAACCGGCACGGTCGACGGCGAACTCGACGTGCTGCTGGAACTGGCCGACAGCCAGATCACCTACCGGCAGCGCTACGTGATGATTGCCGCGCCGCTGCCGGTGATCGATCTCATCGTGCTAGATCCGAACAATCCGCGCTCGGTGGTGTTTCAACTCGATCGCATCGAGGCCCATCTTCGCGCGCTGCCGAAGCGCAGCTCGAGCGGCCGCTTGTCGCCGGTTCAGCAGATCGCCGCGGCGGTCGCCACGCGGTTGCGCACCGCCGACGCGGCCGCCGTCGATGAGGCGTTGATCGTCGATATCGAACAAGCGCTGATGAAATTGTCCGACGCCATCAGCGCCGCCTATCTCACCAACAACGAACGGTCCGAACCGGTGTGGGAGGCGCTGGCGTGATTTACGACGTGCGGCAGACCACGACATGCAGCTATGCGACGCCGGTTGCGCAGGCACGCCACGTGCTCCGCCTCACCCCGGTGTCGCGCGACGGCGAACGCGTGCATGTCGCGGCGCTGCAGATCGTGCCCGAGCCGGCGCACCGGCGCGAGGGCCAGGATTTTTTCGGCAACCGGCTGACCTGGATCGAAATCGATCAGCCGCACCAGACGCTGACGGTGAAATTGTCGGCCCGGGTGGCGGTCGATGCCGCCGTCGTGCCGGCGCCGCAAACGACGCCGGCATGGGAAGCGGTCCGCGAGGCGGCGTTTGCGACCAACGATATCGGCCCGTTGTCGCCCGCCCATTTCCTGTTCCCGAGCCGCATCGTCTCGCTCGATCCGGAGATCCGCGACTATATCCGCCAGAGTTTCCAGCCGGGACGCGCCATACTCGAGGCCGCGATCGAACTGATCGGCCGGATGAAAGCCGATATCGTCTATGAGATCGGCGCCACCACCGTGACCACCACGCCGCCGATGTCGTTCGCGCTGCGCCGCGGCGTATGCCAGGATTTTGCGCATATCATGATTTCCGGACTGCGCGGCATCGGCCTGCCGGCCGCCTATGTCAGCGGCTACCTGCGCAGCGCGCCGCGCACCGACGCGACACGGTTACAAGGCAGCGAGGCGATGCACGCCTGGGTGCTGCTGTGGTGCGGCGCTGCGGCCGGCTGGATCGGGCTCGATCCGACCAATGCGATTCTGGCGTCCGAAGACCATGTCACGCTGGCGATCGGCCGCGACTATACCGATGTCGCGCCGATGGACGGCGTGATCTTGGGCTCGGGCGGGCAGCGGATCGACGGTTCCGTCGCCGTCACTCCGGCCGCTTAACCGCGGCAGCGATCGTCAGGCGCCGGTGGCGGCCTTGGCCAATGCGGCAAGCGCCGCGGCGAGAAGGTCCGTCACGGCGGAGACATTTGACTGGCCGTGCCGCTGCGCGAGCCAAGCCGGCTCATTGTAGGATAGCCACGTCTTGCCATCGGCATCCTCCCAGGCCAACGCCTTCAATGGCAGGTCGATGCCGATCGTCTGCCCGGCCTGCATCAACGGCGTGCCGCCTGCGGCGTTGCCGAATATCACGACCTCGGTCGGCCGCAGCGCCATGCCAACCGCTTTGGCGCCGGCGGCATGATCGATGCGCGCGAATACCGTCATGCCCTTGGCCTCCACCGCGGCAACGAGGCGGTCCACGGTTTCCTTCGCCCGATAGGGACTTGGCAGCGTAATCAAGCCATTTTCCGTCATTGTTGGTGCTCCACTCTCGGCCTGTCGCGACGCCGGTATTGACCTGCGATCCCCGCCGCGAGAATAAGACCGCTAAAGTCGAGGAAAATAAAGAATGGCCGACGACGAAAAGAACAAGCCGGCCCACACCCTCACCGACCATCTGTACGGACGGAACGTCGTGCATGTGCATGCCGACGATTCCGATCACGACCACGACCACGATTTCGACGACGATGACGGGCCGATCGAGGACAACCCGCTTTGGCGGCAGGACAATGTCACCCTGACGACGGTCGGCATCGATATCGGCTCGTCTGGCACCCAGGTCATTTTTTCCCGCGTCCATCTGCGCCGTTTGGCGGAGGATTTGACCAGCCGCTATTACGTCGTCGCGCGCGAGACATTGTTCCAGTCGCCGGTCGCGCTCACGCCCTATCAAAGCGAGGAACGCATCGACGACGAAAAGCTTGGCGCCATCATCGACGACGCCTATGTCGCGGCCGGCGTTTCACCCGACCAGATCGACACCGGCGTCGTCATCCTCACCGGCGAGGCGCTGCGCCGCGAGAACGCGCAAGGGATTGCCAAAATACTGTCCGAGCAGGGCGGCGATTTCGTCACCGCGACGGCCGGCCATCACATGGAGTCGATGCTCGCCGCCTATGGTTCCGGCGCCGCGCGCGTGTCGAGCGACGAAGGCAAGCGCATCCTCAATATCGATATCGGCGGCGGTACCACAAAACTCGGACTGGTCGAGAACGGTAAAGTGATCGCGACCGCAGCCGTGCATATCGGCGGCCGCCTGCAAGTCGTCGAGGGCGGCAAGATCGTGCGGCTCGACCCGGCCGGCAAGCATCACGCCAAACGCGCGGGGTTTTCCTGGAATCGCGGTGACGCCGCCACCGCGGCCGATTTGCAGAAGGTCGCCGACGGCATGGCCGATGCGCTGGTCGCCGCGGTCACCGCACGGCCGTTGCCGCACGATATCGCGCATCTTTATCTGACCGATCCGCTTGCCGGGCTTGATGCCAGCCCCGGCCGCATCGACGGCGTGATGTTCTCGGGCGGCGTCGCCGAATATATTTACCAGCGCGAAACGCGCGACTTCGGCGACCTCGGCCCAAAACTCGGCCGCGCCATCCGCGCCCGCATTGCGCAGGGTGCTTTTCCTTGGCCGGTGCTGCCGGCCGGCGAGTGCATTCGAGCCACCGCGCTCGGCGCCTCGGAATACAGCGTGCAACTGTCCGGCAATACCAGCTACATTTCGGCGCCGGGCAAACTGCTGCCGCGCCGCAATCTGCAGGTCGTGCAGCCGGCCTTCGTTCCCGCCGAGACCATCGATCCCGAAGAACTCGCGCAAGCGATCCGCAGCCACATCGCGGCGTTCGATATTGCCGACACCGACCGCGACATCGCGCTCGCTTTGCGCTGGATCGGCTTGCCATCCTATCCGCGGCTCGCCGCGTTCGCCGCAGGCATCAAAAGTGGCCTCGCCGACCGCATCGCCAACAAACTGCCGCTTTATATTATGCTGGATGGCGACGTCGCGCAGACGCTCGGCCATATCCTGCGCGACGAGCTCAATGTCGAGAGCGAGCTTCTGGTGATCGACGGCGTGGTGTTATGGGATTTCGACTATATCGACCTCGGCCGCATCCGCATGCCGTCCTACACGGTGCCGGTCACCATCAAATCGCTGGTCTTCAACGAGGATCCGCGCGGACCGCGGCCGCGCCAGCGGCTGCATCACCACGAGCACGACCATGAGCATGACCATACGCATGAGCACGACCATGAGCATGGCCATCGTCACCACGGACACAACCATGATCACGATCACAGTTAGGCCTTAGCGCTGCCGCGCATTTTTCGCTAAGATCGAACCTGAGGGACAAATAGCCAAGGTGAGCCAAATGGCCGAAAACACCAAAAAGAACGCCGTCGTTTCCGAGGAACTCGCGAGCAAGTTCAAGACCGAGAAGGAAACGCCCTATACGCGCTGGGTGAAGGCCGAAGGCCTCGACATCATCCCGTCCTTCTATGTGAGAAACCTGAACACGGTCGCGCTCAAGCCGTGGGCGCGCCGTGGCGGCAACGCCGTGTTCCTCAACCATGATGCTTCGCGCACCTCCAACGACTGCTATGTGATGGAGATACCGCCGGGCAAGAGCCTTAGCCCGCACCGGCAGCTCTACGAAGAAATGATCATGGTGCTGTCCGGCCGCGGCTCGACCACGGTATGGAACGACGCCGGCGCCCGCATCACCTTCGAATGGAAATCCGGCGCGCTGTTCGCCATTCCACTCAATTGCCATCACCAGCACTTCAACGGCTCCGGCAAGGAGCCGGCACGCTATGTCGCGGTGACCAACGCGCCGCCGGTCATCAATCTTTACGAAGACCTCGATTACATCTTCAACACCAAATACGACTTCAAGGACCGCTTCGCCGGCGAACCGGATTATTTTTCCTCCAAGGGCGAGCAGAAGGGCTTTTTGCTGACGACGAATTTCGTCCCCGACGCGGTGAACATTCCGCTGATCACCGCGGCGGAGCGCGGCGCCGGCGGCGGCCATATCCGCTTCAACATGGCCAAGGGCTCGTTGAACAGCCACATTTCGCAGTTCCCGATCGGCACCTACAAGAAGGGCCACGCGCATGGGCCCGGCGCGCATGTCATCGTGCTCTCCGGCGACGGCTTTTCGCTGATGTGGCCGGAGGGCGAAGAGCCGCAGCGCTACGACTGGGAGATCGGCACGCTGATCGTGCCGCCGAACATGTGGTTTCACCAGCACTTCAATACCGGCACGATGCCGTCGCGCTATCTCGCCTTCAAGCACGAGGGTGTCGCCATCCGCAACGCGCAGGGCGTACCGAAAGCCTGGATTTCCAAGCGGGTCGGCGGCGATCAGATCGACTATATCGACGAGAAGCCGGAAATCCGCCGCATCTTCGCGGCCGAACTCTCCAGGCACGGCATCGCCTCGCGCATGGACGCGGCCTATGCCAAGGAGCAGGCGGAGCTTGGGGTGAAGACGGCGTAGCGATTTCGTTAAATCAATTAATGCTGTAGCTTGGCTTTGCACCGTCACTTTGTCGCGTCCGGGACTAATGAAGCCTGCGCCCTTCGACTATCACGCGCCGCGGCAGCTTAAGGAGGCGGCCGAGCTTCTGGCGACGCTTCCCAACGCCAAAATCCTCGCCGGCGGGCAATCGCTCGTGCCGATGATGAATTTCCGTTACGTCATCGTCGATCATCTGGTCGATCTCGGCCACGTCGACGACCTGCGCGGCATTGCGGTGATGGACGGGCGGTTGCGCATCGGCGCCATGATGCGGCAGCGCGATCTCGAACTGTCGCCGGAAATCGCCCGGCATTGCCCGCTCTTGGCCGAAGCGCTGCGCCATGTCGGCCATCGCCAGACGCGCAATCGCGGCACCATCGGCGGCTCGCTCGCGCATGCCGATCCGGCCGCAGAATTGCCGGCGGTCTGCGCCGCCTATGACGCGGTCGTGCATGTCGCCAGCATCCGCGGCATCCGTGCGGTGCCGTTTCGCGATTTCAGCTTGGGCTTCATGGCGACCGCGCTGGCACCCGACGAAATGATCGCCGCGATCGAGCTGCCGATCTGGCGGCCGGGCCACGGCTTCGGCTTCCACGAATTCGCGCGCCGGCACGGCGATTTCGCGCTGGCTGGCGCCGCGGCACTGCTCGATGTTGGCGCCGACAACGTGGTGCGGCGCGCCGCGCTCGCATTATTCGGCGTCGCCGAGCAGCCGGTACGGGTCGACGCCGCCGCGGCGGCGCTGACCGGCAAGGCGATCGATTCCACTGCGATCCAGACTGCCGCCGCCACGGCATGGCTGATCGAGCCGATTTCCGATATCCATGCCGGCGGCGAGTACCGCCGGCATCTCGCGCAAGTCTTAAGCGCACGCGCGCTGGTCGATGCGGCGCGGCGCGCCGGCGTCGACGTGTAAAAAGTAGAGTCGCGTATGGGTAAGCAAGCGACGCGGATCACGGTCAACGGCAAGCCGCATGCGCGCGTCGTGGAAGCGCGGCTGACGCTTGCCGATTTCCTGCGTCACGAGCTTGGCCTCACCGGCACGCATCTCGGTTGCGAGCACGGCGTCTGCGGCGCCTGCACGGTGCTGGTCGATGGCCGCTCCGCGCGCTCCTGCCTGATATTCGCGATGCAAGCCAATGGCTGCGAGGTGATCACCGTCGAGGGCCTGACGCCGGACCGCGGGCTCTCGGTGCTGCAGCAGGCGTTCATGGACAATCACGGCCTGCAGTGCGGCTTCTGCACGCCGGGGATGCTGATCACGCTGACCGAACTGTTGCGGGATAACGCCGACCCGACCGAACAGGAGGTGCGCGAGGCGCTGACCGGCAACCTTTGCCGCTGCACCGGCTATGCCGGCATCGTCAAAGCAGCGCTCGACGCCGCGCAACGCCTGCGCAACGGATCCGGAGCGTAAACGATGGGCGCGAAACATTTCGGCGCGCGCGTAAAGCGACTCGAAGATCCGGCGCTGCTTGCCGGCCGCGGCCGCTTCGTCGATGACGTGAAGCTGCCGGGCGTGTTGCACGCCTGCTTCGTGCGCTCGCCCCATGCCCACGCCATGGTTCGCGGCATCGACGGCGGAGCGGCGATGGTCATGCCCGGCGTTCACGCGGTGCTGACCGCGGACGACCTGCCCGATCCGATGCGCCGCACGCCGATCCCGATGCTCACGCCCAATCCCGCGATTGCGGTCGCGCGCACTCAGACTGTACTGGCGCGCGATGAAGTCAATTACGTCGGCCAACCTGTCGCGGTGGTGATCGCCAATTCACGCTACATCGCCGAAGACGCCGCGGCGGCGCTGATCGTCAATTACGACGAGCTCGATGCCGTCGCCGATTGCCGCATCGGGGTCCAAGACGGCGCGCCGCGCGCGCACAGCGACTTGCAATCGAACGTCATCGCGCGCTTCCCGCTCGCCTATGGCGACGTCGATGCCGCCTTTGCCGGCGCCGCGCATGTTTTCGAGGACATGCTCTGGCAGCATCGCGGCGGCGGCATGGCGCTGGAGACGCGTGCGGTGCTGGCCAGTCACGATCCGGCGTCGGACG
Source organism: uncultured Alphaproteobacteria bacterium (assembly GCA_963775515.1). Classification (GTDB taxonomy): domain Bacteria; phylum Pseudomonadota; class Alphaproteobacteria; order Rhizobiales; family Xanthobacteraceae; genus BOG-931. Next base: position 29,154 of record CAVZIQ010000004.1, read on the forward strand.
CACTGACCGTGTGGTCCGGCACGCAGACGCCGCATCTCGGGCGCGGCATGCTCGCCGATCTGCTCGATCGCAATGTCGAAACGATCCGCATGATCGCGCCGGACGTCGGCGGCGGCTTCGGCCCGAAGGCGATCTTCTATCCGGAAGAAGCGGTGATTCCGGCAGCGGCGCTGAAAATCGGCCGCCCGGTAAAATGGATCGAGGACCGCCGCGAGCATTTCCTCTGCGCCACCCAGGAGCGCGATCAATACTGGAGCATGGCGATCGCCGTCGACGCTGACGGCAAGATTCTTGGACTTCGCGGCAAGATGCTGCACGACAGCGGCGCTTTCGTGCCGTGGGGCATCATCATGCCCTACATCGCCGCGGTAACAGTGCCCGGTCCCTACGTAGTGCCGGCCTATCGGCTGGAGACCGTGGTCGTCCTGACCAACAAAGTGCCGACCACGCCGGTGCGCGGCGCCGGCCGGCCGCAGGCGGTGTTCGCGATGGAGCGCCTGCTCGACCGCGTGGCGCGCGAGCTCTCGTTCGACCGCGCCGAAGTGCGGCGGCGCAATTTCATTCAGCCGGAGCAAATGCCCTACGCAGTCGGCCTGTTGTTCCGCGACGGCAAGCCGCTAATCTACGACAGCGGCGATTATCCGAAAGGACAACAAGCCGCGCTGACGCTCGCCAATTATGAGAGTTTTCGCGAACGCCAGCGCGCGGCGCTCGACCAGGGCCGCCTGATCGGCATCGGCATCGGCAATTATGTCGAGGGCACCGGACTCGGTCCGTTCGAAGGCGTCACCGTGCGCGTCCTCCAAAACGGCAAGGTCGCGGTCGCGACCGGCGCCACCAATCAGGGCCAGGGCATCCGCACGACGCTGTCGCAGATCGTGGCCGAACAGGTCGGCTGCCGCATCGACGACATTGTGATGACGGTCGGCGATACCGGAGCCATCGCGCAAGGCGTCGGCGCTTTCGCCAGTCGCCAGGCGGTGAACGCCGGCTGCTCGGCGCAGATCGCCGGTCAGACCGTGCGCAGCCAGCTCATCGCGCTGGCGGCGCGCGCGCTCGGCGTCAACGAAGGCGATGTCGACCTCGAAGACGGCCAGGCCGTCGCGACAACGGGCAATAAGCCGACGATACCGTTCGGCGAGCTTGCGCGTCTGGCGCAGGGCATTCCCGGCGTGTCGCTGCCGGCCGGCCAGACGGCGGGGCTTGAGCACACCGCCTATTACACGCCGTCGCAAGCGGCCTATTGCTCCGGCACGCATGTCGCCGAAGTCGAAGTCGATCACATGACCGGCGGCGTGAAAGTTCTCAATTACACCGTCGCCCACGACAGCGGGCGGGTGATCAATCCGCTCATTGTCGACGGTCAAGTGCAGGGCGGCGTCGCGCACGGCATCGGCAATGCGCTATTGGAATGGATGCAATACGACGCCAACGCGCAGCCGCTGACGACGACGTTTGCCGATTATCTATTGCCGATGGCGACGGACGTGCCGACCTGCGCCATCGCCCATGTCGAAACGGTCAATCCGCTCAATCCGCTCGGCGTCAAAGGCGCCGGCGAAGGCGGCACAATTCCGGCCCCGGCGGCGATCATCTCGGCGATCGAAGACGCGCTGTCGCCATTCAACGTGCATTTCGCCGAAACGCCGCTCACTCCCGAACGCATTGTCGCGGCGCTACGCGCCGCCGGCGCCTATGAAAGGTTATTCGCCGCATGACCGACGTTGAAACGAGTACGGCAATCACGCCGTTCTGGCGCTTCTCGCTGAACTTCTACCGCCAGACCGGCGTGTCGGACGCCTGCATCGCCTTGCAGGACGGCTGCGGCGTCGACGTCAATCTGCTGCTGTTTCTGTTCTGGCTCGCCTCCGAAAGCCGGCAACTGACGCGCGACGACGTCAAAAAGCTCGACGATCAGGTCCGCAGTTGGCGGGAGCTCACGATCATTCCGATCCGCGATACGCGCCGCAAGCTCAAAGGCACGGCAACGCTGGTCGAGCCGGGAAGGCAGGAAGCTTTCCGCAACAAGGTAAAAGTCGTCGAGCTCGAAGCCGAGCAATTGCAGCAAGAGGCGCTCTACAACTTCACCAAATCCGGCCCGCTCGGAACACCGGGGTCCCCGCGGGCCGCGGCCCGAGCCAATGTCGCGGCCTATGGCCAGGTGATGGGCGCGAGCTTTCCCCGAGGAGCCGTCGACCTCCTCGTCACTGCGTTCGACACTATCGCGGCCTGACCGGCCCCTACTGGAACGGCGCGCCGCGCCGTGGCACAACCCCCGCAACGAGAAAGAGGGCAGGAATGGCCAAAACTGCGGCGCGGCTGATCGTCGGCATATCCGGCGCCTCGGGCACGGTCTACGGCGTGCGCATCCTCGAAATGCTGCGCAAAGCCGGGATCGAGACCCATCTGGTCATGTCGAAGTCGGCGGAAATGACGCTGGTCTATGAGACCGACCTCAAGCCGAAAGACGTGCGGGCGCTGGCGTCGGTGCACTATCCGGTCAGCGACATCGGCGCGGCGATCTCCTCCGGCTCGTTCCCGACCATGGGCATGATCATCGCGCCGTGCTCGATCCGCACCATGAGCGAAATCGCCACCGGGGTGACCGCCTCGCTGCTCTCGCGCGCGGCCGACGTCGTGCTCAAGGAAAAGCGCCGCCTGGTGCTCGCCGTCCGCGAGACGCCGCTGCATAGCGGCCATCTGCGCGCGATGACCACGCTTGCCGATATCGGCGCGGTGATCGCCCCGATCGTGCCGGCGTTCTATAACCGCCCGAAATCGGTCGACGACATCGTCAACCACACTTGCGGCCGGCTGCTCGACTTGTTCGACATCGACACCGGCATCGTCAAACGCTGGAAGGGCGGCCCGGCAGAAACATAATTTTGCGTCAATCACGAGCGAGGATATTGCCATGGATCAGAAACGCTACGATCTCGGACTTGCCAAGCGCAAAAAGGTCTTGGGCGACGCCTATGTCGACCGCGCGCTGCAAAACGTCGACGATTTCAATCGCGATTTTCAGCGCTTGCTCACGGAATATTGCTGGGGCGAGACCTGGGGCGACGAAACGCTCAAACCCCGCGAGCGTTCGATCCTCAACCTCGGCATGATCGCGGCGCTCGGCAAGATGGAAGAATTCGCCACCCATGTGCGCGGCGCGCTCAATAACGGACTGACGCCGGACGAGATCCGCGCGGCGCTGACGCAGGTCACGATTTATTGCGGCGCGCCGATCGGCGTCGACTGCTTCCGCGTCGCGAAGCCCATTATCGCCGAATACTTAAAGAACAAAAAGTAAGCCAGCATGCTCGACCAGCCCGATCCGCGCCGTCCTAAAGCTCAATCGGGCGGGCCGCCGCTCGATTTTCAGGAACACCTGGCGCGGCTTGAAGCCGCGGGCTTGCTGCTTCGCATCGATCGGCCGATCGACAAAGATACCGAGCTGCACCCGCTGGTGCGCTGGCAGTTTCAGGGCGGCCTGCACGAGGACCAGCGGCGGGCGTTTTTGTTCACCAACGTGGTCGATGGGGAAGGCCGCCGCTACGACGTGCCGGTCGCGATCGGCGCGCTGGCGGCCTCGGCCCGCATCTACGCCGTCGGCATGGGGCGGCCGGTCGAGCAGATCGGCGATGCCTGGATGCACGCAATCGCCAATCCGATCGCGCCGGTCGAGGTAACATCGGCGCCCTGCCAAGAGGTTGTCATCAAAGGCGATGCGCTGCGCGAGCCTGACGGCGGCTTGAAGCTGTTGCCGGTACCGATCTCGACCCCCGGCTATGATTCGGCGCCGTATCTCACAGCCACCTTGTGCATCACGGTGGATCCGGAGACCGGCATCCGCAACATGGGCACCTATCGCGCCGGACTGAAGGCAACGGACCGGCTCGGCGTGCGCATGGCGGCGCGTCCCGGCGGCGCCGGCGGTTATCTGCATTGGCAGAAATACCGCAAACTGAAAAAGCCGATGCCGATCGCCATCGTCGTCGGCGCGGCGCCGGTCGTCATGTTCACCGGACCGCAGAAGCTGCCGATCGATTGCGACGAGATGGCGGTTGCCGGCGGGCTCGCCGGCGCGCCGATCCGCATCGTCAAAGCCCTAACCGTCGAACTCGACGTGCCGGCCGACGCCGAATTCGTCGTCGAGGGACTGATCGATCCGGAACTGCTCGAGCCGGAAGGCCCCTTCGGCGAAAGCCACGGCCATGTCGCGCTCGAAGGTTTCAACATGTCGATGCAGGTCACCGCGATCACCCATAAGCGCAAGCCGGTCTGGGCCTCGATCTTGAGCGAGGTGACGCCGAGCGAATCGAGCGTGATGAAGCGCGTCGCCTACGAACCGCGCTATCTTTCCTATTTGCGCGACACGCTGGCGATCAAGGGCGTGCGCCGCGTCGCCATGCACGAGCCGCTGACCAATCTGCGCAAGGTCCTGTTCGTGCAGTTTTCGCCCGGCGTGCCGCGCACCGAAATCTGGCGCGCGCTGGAGGGCGCGGCAACGCTGCAGGCCGATATCGGCAAATACGTCATCGGCGTCAGCGAGGACATCGATCCGGACAATCCCGACGCGGTGTTCTGGTCGCTCGCCTATCGCGCCAACCCGGTCGAGGACGTGCACATTATTCCCTATCGCTCGGAGGGGCACGGCCCGAAATCGGGCGCGCCGAGCGAAGAGTTGACCATGCTGATCGACGCCACGCAGAAAGAATCCTACCCGCCGATCTCGCTGCCGAAGCGCGAATACATGGAGCGCGCGCGGGCGATCTGGGAGGAACTCGGCCTGCCGGCGCTGACGCCGAAACAGCCGTGGCACGGCTATTCGCTCGGCGATTGGGACGCGGTGTGGGACACCTACGCGAGCCGCGCTGTCAAAGGCCAATGGGAAGAGACCGGCAAGGAAACCTTCGCCCGCCGCCGCAGCGGTCTGACGCCGGAAACGCCGGTGAAGAGCGTGAAGGAATAGGCCTGTCATCCCGGATTGCCGCGAAGCGGCAAGTCCGGAATTCATAATCACAATCGGCGAATAGGGATTCAGGGCTCGCGGCTTTCAGCCGCGCCCCCGAATGACGATCACCGCGGCCGCAGCACCGTATCGACCAGCGCCGGCTTTCCCGCCTTCACTTGCGCGATGGCGCGACGCAAGGCCGGTGCGATGTCGGCGGGTTTTTCGATCGGGCCTTCGGCGTACCAACCCATGCTTTTCGCCATGGTCGCGAAATCGGGATCGGGGCCGGTAATGTCCTGGGCGATGTAGGCGCGCTCGACCGGCGTGCCGCGGTGATGCGCGACGCGGATCTGGTGCTCCCAATCGTTGTAGTAGGCGCGATTGTTGTACATCACGATGAGCATCGGAATGTTGTTCTTGGCCGCGCTCCACAGCGCGCCGGCGTCGAACATCAGATCGCCATCGGGCTGGATGTCGATGACAAGGCGGCCCTTGCCGCGATGGGCCAGCGCGACGCCGAGCGACACGCCGATCTGCGTACCGGTGCCGAGCGCCTGGCCCGGATGGCGGTACGGCTTGTCGAAGTCCCACAGTTTGTAGACCCATTCCTGCAGATTGCAGGCGGTCAGCACCCAATCCTCGTGCTTGATTACGTCCCACATTTCGATTGCCAGCCGCGGCAGCGTGATCGGCACACCGTCCCAATCCTTCTTCGCTTCGTCGGCCCATTTCTTGAACAGCTCGTCGTGCTTTTTCGCGACCGTCCTGGCGCGTTCGGCCGCCGTCTTGGCGAGCGCCGGATTCTTGGCGATGCGCTCGCGGCACAGTCGCGTGAGTTCGGGAATCGCGGTCAGCGTGTCGCCAAGGACGCGCAAGCTGCAAGCCGGCATGCGGCCGTAATCCATCGACCATTTGCTGAGATTGATTTCGCCAAAACCGATCTCGATCATCTCGCTGTTCGCCGGATAATGCGGCACCACCTGGCGCTTGGTGCGGTCGTTGAAATGCGTCGACTTCTCCCAGTCGCGCGTGTCGAGTGAAAGGATGACATCGGCGTCGCGAAATATCTCCTTCTCGCAGCTCAGATTGAGTGGGTGGCGAGTGGGGAAATTCAGCCGCGCATGGACGTCGAACACCGCGGCGCCAAGCGTCTCGGCGAGCGCGACGAGATTGTCGAACCCGCTCGGTGAGCGCGCGACATATTCCGCCATCAGCACCGGATATTTTGCCGCAAGCAGCCGGTCGGCGACCTCGGCGAGCGCCGCACTGTCGGCTGCCATCGGCACCGGCACTTTGTTTGTCGACCGCTGCGGTAGCGCGACGTCCTTCGTCAGCGGCTGCTCCTGCAGCCATGCGTCGTAGCACATGTAGATCGGGCCTTGCGGCTCGGTCATCATCGCCGCGAAGGCGCGCGCGAACGAATCCGGCACGCCTTCGATGCTTGCCGGCTGGTAATCCCACTTCACGTAATGGCGGAGCTGCTCGCCGTTGACGTTGGCGGTGTGGATCCAGTCGATGAACGGTCGCCGCCGGCTTTCATCCATCGGGCCGGTGGCGCCGATGACGAAGACCGGGCAACGATCGATATAAGCGTAGTAGACTCCCATGGTGGCGTGCAGCATGCCGACGACGTCGTGGACGATCGCCACCATCGGTTGGCCGGTCGCCTTGGCGTAGCCGTGAGCGATCTGCACCGCGATCTTCTCGTGCTGACACAGCAGGATCGGCGGATGATTGCCGCCGTAATTGACCAGCGAATCGTGCAAGCCCCGGTAGCTCGCGCCGGGATTGAGCGCGATATAGGGAAAGCCGTAGTGCTTGAGCAGATCGACGATGACGTCCGACTGCCAGGCTTTCTCGGCGTAGCTCGCCGGCGCCTCCGATTTGGCGACGTCGTTCATTTTACGGTCCTTGTGATGGTTCTATCGTGCCGCCGACGTGTCGTGCCGCGGTGACGCGCCCTCGGCCGCGGCGTGGATTGCGGCGCGGATTCGTTGGTAGGTTCCGCAACGGCAGATGTTGGTGATCGCAGCGTCGATGTCGGCGTCGGTCGGCCGTGGCTTTTCCTTGAGCAGCGCCACGACCGCCATCATCATTCCGGTCTGGCAATAACCGCATTGCGGCACGTCGTGATCGATCCAGGCTTGCTGCACGGGGTTCAGCTTGCCGTCCTGCGCCAGCGCCTCGATGGTGGTGACATGCGCGGTGCCGACCGTGCCGATCGGCACCTGGCACGAGCGCGTGGCAACCCCATTGATATGCACGGTGCAGCAGCCGCACTGGGCAATGCCGCAGCCGTATTTGGTGCCGGTCAGCCCGATCGTGTCGCGCAGCACCCACAGCAGCGGCGTGTCGGCCTCGACATCGACGTTGTAGGTCTTTCCGTTCACCGACAGGGCAAGCATTCTCGCCTTTCCCACTGTGGCCGCGCTGCAGGGGCAAGATTACCCCGTTCGACTCCGATGGGAAATGCCCAATCCGTGTGCGGTAACCGGACTTTGAGGGCTTTCGGGCCAAGATCGAGGATTGGCCCCCGATACCGGCCCGGCTGGGCAGATTGCCACGCCGCCCGCCACTCTCTTTTCACGCGCGCCAAACCAGGGCATTCTGAGACTGACACTGTCGCAATTTGTCCGGCATCGGGCTGCCCGCCGCAGTCCCATTAAATAGAAACATACCTGGAGGAAACTATGAGTCATCGCATTACCCGGCGCGGCGTGAACGCCGGTATCGGCGCCACCCTGATTTCGCCCGCGCTGATCCGGACGCCCGCATTCGCGCAAGGCGCCGCACCGATCAAGATTGGTTTCAGCATGGCGCTGACCGGCCCGCTCGCGCCGAACGGCAAGCAGGCGTTGCTCGGCGCCCAGATTTGGCAGGAACAAGTCAACGCCAAAGGCGGCCTGCTCGGTCGCCAGGTCCAGCTCGTGAATTACGACGACCAGTCCAATCCGTCCACCGTTCCCGGCATCTACACCAAGCTGCTCGACGTCGACAAAGTCGATCTCATTGTCTCTGGCTACGCGACCAATATGGTCGCGCCGGTCATTCCCATCGCCATGCAGAGAGGCAAGACGCTGGTCGGTCTGTTCGCGCTCGCAGCGAATAGCGAATTCCACTATCCGAAGTACTTTTCCATGTTGCCGTCCGGGCCGACGCCGAAGGAGTCGTTCACCGAAGGCTTCTTCCAGGTCGCATCGGCGCAGAATCCGAAGCCGCAAACCATCGCCATCGCGGCCGAGGATGCCGATTTCTCGCACAACGCCGCCGACGGCGCCCGCACCAACGTGAAAAAGTACGGCTTTAAGAGCGTCTACGATAAGACCTACCCGCCGAACACGACCGACTTCTCGCCGATTATCCGGGCGATCCAAGCAGCCAATCCGGATCTGGTGGTGTTCTGCTCCTACCCGCTCAGCTCGGTCGGGCTCCTGCAGTCCGCCAACGAGCTCGGTTTCAAGCCGAAGATGATGGGCGGCGCGATGGTCGGGTTGCAGGCCACGGTGTTCAAGGACAAGCTCAAGTCCAAGCTCAACGGCATCGTTAACTACGAGACATGGGTGCCATCGCCGAAATTGATGGCGCCCGCGGCGGACTTCTTCAAAATTTACCAGTCACGCGCGCCGGGTCTCGGCATCGATCCGCTTGGTTATTATCTCGGCGGCTGGGGCTACGCTTACTTCCAAGTGCTGCAACAGGCCATCGAAGGCACCAAGAGCATCAATGACGACAAGCTCGCCGGCTACATGCGCAGCAATTCGTTCAACACGATCATGACGTCCGGGATCAAATTCGGGAAAGACGGCGAGTGGACCAAATCCGGGATGCTGCAGGTGCAGTATCACGGTCTCACCGATGCCGCGAACCTCGATACTTGGCGCGGCATGAGCTATCAGAACGTACTCACGCCCGCCGACGAGAAGACCGGCAGCGTCGTTTATCCCTACGAAAAAGCGTTGGGATAAGCCGCATCGCTGCCCCCGCTCAGGCTCGCGGGGGCAGCTAAAATTCGTGCCTTTGCCTGGCGCGCTCGCGTCAGGCCCAAGCCCGGCGGTCAGACCGGGTGTTCATGAAACAAAACCCACTTCGTGGAGGAACCCATAAGTCACCGCATAACCCGCCGCGGCGTCAATGCAGGTATCGGCGCCGCTTTGATTTCACCGGCACTGGCCGGAACGCCCGCTTACGCCCAAGGCGCCGCGCCGATCAAAATCGGCTTCGGCATGGCGCTGACCGGCCCGCTTGCGCCGAACGGCCAACAAGCCCTGCTCGGCGCCCAAATCTGGGAAGAAGAAGTCAATGCAAAAGGCGGCCTGCTCGGCCGTCAGGTCCAGCTCGTTCACTACGACGATCAGTCGAATCCATCGACCGTGCCCGGCATCTATACGAAGCTTCTCGACGTCGACAAAGTCGACCTCATTCTCAGCGGCTATGCGACCAATATGATTGCGCCGGCCATTCCCATCGCGATGCAAAAGAACAAGGTCTTCATCAGCCTGTTCGGGCTCGATGCAAACGCCGAGTTCAAGTATCCGAAATACTTCTCGTTTATACCGACCGCCGGCCCGAACCCGAAGGCAACGCTGACCGAGGGGTTCTTCCAGGTGGCCGCCGCGCAAAACCCGAAGCCGCAGACCGTTGCCATCGCCGGCGATGACGCCGAGTTCTCGCATAATGCCATGGAAGGCGCGCGCGCCAATGCGAAGCAGTACGGCTTCAAGATCGTCTACGACAAGAACTACCCGCCGAATACGACGGACTATTCGCCAATCGTCCGCGCGATCCAGGCCGCCAATGCGGATCTGGTGTGCATCTGTTCCTATCCGCTGAGCTCGGTCGGTATCACGCTGTCCGCCAGCGAACTCGGCCTGAAACCGAAAATGTTCGGCGGCGGCATGGTTGGCCTGCAAGCGACGGTGTTCAAGAGTAAGCTGAAGTCCAAGCTCAACGGCATCGTGAATTACGACAACTGGGTGCCGTCGGCGAAATTGATGGCGCCTGCGGCAGACTTCTTCAAGAAATACCAGGCGCGCGCGCCGGGCCTCGGCATCGATCCGCTCGGCTATTATCTCGGCGGCTGGGGTTTCGCCCGCATGCAGGTGCTGGCCGATGCGATCACGGGAGCCAAGAGCATCAGCGACGACAAGCTCGCCGATTACATGCGCGGCCACGCGTTCGACACCATCATGATCAACGGCGTCAGGTTCGGCAAAAACGGCGAGTGGGTCAAAGCCCGCCAGTTGCAGGTGCAGTATCACGACATCACGGATGCCGCGGACCTCGATACCTGGCGGGGCATGAGCTATCAGACCGTGCTTGCTCCTGCCGACGAGGTGACCGGCAAGGTCATTTATCCGTACGCCGACGCGTTGAAAGCGTAGCCGAAAGCACTCGAATGCATTCCGGGCGCAGCGCACCATGACGTGGTGCGCTGCTGACCCGGGATCGTCACAGTCAGAAACGATCTCGGATCGGCGATGCCGGAGCATCGCGTCCGGGATAAGTCGCCGTTGAGATACAATGCTGCTTCCCACCTCGCTCGTCGGCTCCTACCCGCAACCCGACTGGCTGATCGACCGCCTCAAGCTGTCGAAACAGGTGCCGCGGGTGCGCGCCGACGATCTTTGGCTGGTCGCGCCGGCCATCCTCGAAGCGGCGCAGGACGACGCCACCATTCTCGCCATCCGCGACCAGGAACGCGCCGGACTCGATATTGTCACCGACGGCGAACAGCGGCGCGAAAGCTATTCCAATCGCTTTGCCACCGCGCTCGACGGCATCGACATCGACAAACCGGGTACCGTCATCAACCGCAACGGCCGGCCGATCCCGGTGCCGCGCGTCGTGGGTCCGATCCGGCGTCTGCACCCGGTCGAGCTTCGCGATCTGAAAATGCTGCGCACCAATACCGCCCGCGCCGTCAAGGCGACGCTGCCCGGGCCGTTCACCATGGGCAAGCAGGCGCAGGACGATTACTACAAAAGCGAGGAAGCGGTCGCGATGGCGTATGCCGCCGCAGTGAATGCCGAGATCAAGGATCTGTTCGCCGCCGGCGCCGACGTGGTGCAGATCGACGAGCCGTGGATGCAGCAGCATCCCGACAAGGCCCGCCAATACGGGCTCAAGGCGCTCGACCGCGCGCTCGACGGCGTCGCCGGCACGGTCGCGGTGCATCTGTGCTTCGGCTATGCCGCCGTGGTGCACGACAAGCCGCCGGGCTATTCGTTCCTGCCGGAACTGGAAGGCTGCAAGGCGCAGCAGATATCCATCGAGGCGGCGCAGCCCAAGCTCGACCTCAAAGTGCTCAAGGAATTGCCGTCCAAGACCATCATTCTCGGGGTGATCGATCTCGCCGATATGACGGTCGAAAGCCCGCAGACAGTCGCCGACCGCATCCGCCATGCGCTCGCTTACGTGCCTGCCGAGCGCATTGTCGTGGCGCCCGATTGCGGCATGAAATACCTGCCGCGCGCGGTCGCGTTCGGCAAGATGAAAGCAATGGCGGAAGGCGCCGCGCTGGTGCGGTGCGAGCTTACGGGCGGCTGACGGGTCGCTCCAGCGCTTTGCGATCCCACTGCGCCAGATTTGCCGCGGCTTCGTAGGTTTCCTGGAAGAACCCAAGCAGCGAGGCATCCGGCTCGCGCGCCTGGCGAACCGCGTCATAAGGCAGAATGAATTGCCCGAGGTCCTTGTTGTAGGACGCTTCGGCGGTGGCGAGCCGGGTGTCGCCGTAACCGGCCGGCTCGGGATAGGCATAGACATAAAAGGCCGGATAGCCGAAGCCGCCATTGCCCGGCCAGAAGCCGCAGCTTGAGCATTCCTGCGAATAGGCTTCCGCCATGATCCAATCCGCCACATAGGGCGTGTGGCCCTTGAGCGGCGGCGCGGGGCGGCCGGAAAAGCGCGTCACCGCAAGGTCGAAACTGCCCCAGAAGAAATGCACCGGGCTTGCTTTTCCGACGAAGCGGGCGCGAAACGCGTTCATCACGCGATTGACCTGCAGCAGCGCGTGCCAGAATTTTTGCACATAGACGGGATCGTATTGCGCGTGCATGCGATCCTCGTCGAACGGCACGACGCCCGGAATTTCGCACGGCATGGTCCGGATCTGCACATCGACCCCGAGACGATGCAGCCGTCCCATCAATTCGGCATAGAAATCGCAAACCGGCATCGGCTTGAGCGCGAAGGCCGCGGCGCCGCCGTCGCTGGTTTCGATCACCAGCCGATGGCTGGCAAAGTCAAAGGTGATATCGATCATGCCGCCGGCAAAAGGCATCGCCGGCGCGGCAAGGCCGCGGGCGGTGACGTAGAACGTCGAATTCCACCAATGATTGACGAGCGGCGTGAGCGCGATCCGCACTTTGCCGACGACTTGCGTCCACAGTTGCAATGTGTCGCAAGTCTCGCTCCACGCGCCGAGCGGAAGATCGGGCCACTGCGGATTGCCGGCCACCTGTTCAACTCCTCACGACGGACCGCCGGTTACAGCATATCCTTGATGGCGCGGATGAGATTGCGGTCGACGCTGATCAGATCGGAGTCGCGCGGCAGCGAAAGCTTCTCGCGCTCCTGCAGCGAAAGCCCGCGTCCTTGCAGGATGACGCGGCCGTCCGATGTCAGAAAGATCGACGAAGCCTTCTTGTCGTCGCTCTCCTGCCAAACCAGCTCAACGCGAAAATTGATCGCCATCGTGGTGCTTTACTCGGCCGCCGTGGCATGCGCCGCCGCTGTTTCCTGCTCCTCGCGATAAAGCCGATCGACGATGCGCCGCGCCTGCATGCCGCCGGCGTCGGCGTTGATATCGACCTGCGGCGCGTCCGGACGCAGGGTGATCGAGCGCTGCTGCGCGGTAAACACCGCCACGTCCTCCAGGAATGCGGTCCTGATCTGTTCGAACACCTGGTCGGTCATTTGCGCATTGTGCGGCTCGAAATCATGCGCCTGCGCCCAGAAATAATGCGCGGTGGTCTCCGTCTCAGGCGTGATCGCGTTGAGATTGCGCATGCCGATGCCGCCGACGCGGCGACCCTCCGGGGCGCCGGTGCCGGTCGGACACGCGCCGACGTCCAGCCGCAGGAAAGCCGGCGGCGTGTAGTCGATGATCTGCCAGCGGTCGACATTGGTCGTGAACTTGCCGACCTTGACGAAAGTGGGCGGCGCCGGCTGATCGATGATCCAGCGCGTGACCAGGACGCTGTTCGGCGCGCGCTGGACTTTGACCGCGGCGTGCTCGACCAGCGCCATATTGCCGATGGTGGTTTCGTGAACGAAAGCGAGATGCGTGAGATCGAGCAGGTTGTCGACGACTAACTGCCAATTCGCCTCGACATGAAGATATGACGGTTTGGCGCCCCAGTCCGGGTCCTGGAGCCAGTGGAAGTCGCAGATCTGCGCGGGATCGGACAGCGCCGGATCGCCCATCCAGATCCAAATCCAGCGATAGCGCTCGACGACCGGATAAGTGCGCACGCGGGCATTGTGCGGAATATGCTCCTGGCCCGGCACGCGCACGCATTGGCCGGATCCATCGAAGCGCAGGCCGTGATAATGGCACTGCAGCGCGTCACCGACGACTTTTCCCATCGACAGCGGCAGGCGCCGATGCGGGCAGCGATCCTCGAACGCATGCAGCGCGCCGTTTGCGGCGCGGAACAAGACGACCGGCTCGCCGAGGATGGTGCGGCCGAGCGGACGTTCGCGAACCTCGTCGTCCAAAGCGGCGACGTACCAGTAATTCCGCAGAAACATCGCAACCTCCTTGGCATCCTCCTCGCGGCGCTTCCTGCCCCAACTCTATGCGCCCAGCGCCCTGCCCTCAATCCGTCATTATGGCGAAGGGCTGCGTCGCGACGGTTTTAATCCGCCGCCAGATGCTTATAATGCTAAGAGATTTAACCCGACTTTGGCGAGCCGACATGCCGGGAAACGCCGGTTCGGAACTGTTGCAAGACTGGATTGTCCGCGCCGCGGATCGCGCGCCGGACAAGCCCTGGGTCGTTGCGGCCGAGGACGGCCGCACCGTCAGCTACGGGCAATTGCGCGACATCGCCGGCCGCTTTGCGGCGTTTCTGCGCGGGCACGGGCTTGGGCCCAACGACCGCGTTGCGCTGCTGGCCAACAATTCGATCGAGCATTTGCTGTGCTATTTCGGGGTGATGGCGGCCGGCGCGACGGTTTGCACCGTGCATATCGAGATGAACCGCAATCAGCTCGAAAACATTTTCGAGCGGCTGCGGCCAAAATTCATCCTTTATCAGGACGGCTTGCAGCTCGACGATCTTCTTGCCGCAACCACCGTGCCACGCCTGCGCATTGGGCGCTGGGACAAGCCGGACGCCGGTACGCTATTTGCCGAGCTTGCCCGCCTGACGCCAAGCGAGCCGCGACGCACGGCACAGCCGGAGGATGACGCCATCATCCTGTTCACGTCCGGGACCAGTGCGACGCCCAAGGGCGTCATTCTAAATTTTCGCGAGTACTTGTTGAACATCGATCCGCTCGCCGAAGCCTTCGGCATCACCGGCGAGGATCGGCTCTACGATTTCCGCCCCTTCAGCTGGAACTCGGCGCAGACTTTGGGCGCGCTCGCGGTCGTCAACCGCGGCGCCACTCTGGTGCTGGCGGAAAAATTCTCGGCGAGCCGTTTTTTCCAGCATGTGCGCGATCATGCCGTCACCGTCGCCACCGGCAATCCGACGACGATCAATATCCTGCTCAACAGCGAACAGACCGCGCATCGTGAAACTCTGCCGAAGCTGCGCTTCATCACCTCGAGTTCGGCGCCGCTCTTGCTCGAAGAGTGGAAGCGTTTCGAGCAGAGATTCGGCATTCCGGTCGCGCAGGGCTGCGGCGCCAGCGAGGTGAGCTGGATCGCGGCCATTCCAGGCGAACAGCGCCGCCTCGGGCGGGTCGGACGGCCGCTTGCCTATCATGATCTCGCCATCGTCGACGCCGAGGGCCGGCGCTTGTCCGCCGGCGAAATCGGCTATGTGGAACTGGGCGGTCTCGGCGATCACCCTTACCGCTATCTCGGCGACGATGGCGCGGTGAAAACCCACAGCCGCGGCCGCTTCCGCACCGGCGATCTCGGCAGTCTCGATGCCGACGGCTTTTTGACGCTGAGCGGCCGTGAGAAGGAGCTGATCATCCGCGGCGGCGCCAAAATCTCGCCGGTCGAGATCGATTCCTACTTAATGCAGCATGCCGACGTGATCGAAGCCGCGACCGTCGGCGTGCCGGACGCGATCTATGGCGAGGAAGTGATGAGTTACGTCGTGGCGCGGCCCGGCACGAAGCTCAGCGCGGACGCGCTATTACAATATTGCGCCGGCGTTCTGCCGGCCTTCAAGGCGCCGAAGCGGATCGTCATCAGCCCGTCGTCCCTCCCCAAGACCGAGCGCGGCAAGCTCGACCGCAAAGCGCTCGCGGAACGGTGGAAAGCCAGCAGCCCGGATTGAGCGGAGCGAAATCCGGGGTTAGCTCACGGTCGAATCCTGGGTTTCTACAGGATCATCGTCCCGTCCGCGCCAGCGAATGCACCCAGCCGTGCATCCGCTTCTTGACGTTGGCGATATCTTCTTTGGTGAAGAAATCCTCCGGCTTCACTTTGTCGACCGGATAGACCGGTCGCAGAAAGTCGCTCTCATAACCAAATGGCACGGTGGCATCGATGCCCATGCCGCCTTCGAAGCGCGTGTTCGAGGCGGTCCATTGCTGACCGCCCGCGGTCATGCGCTCCGACGGCATGAAGGTCTGGCCGCGGCCGCCCGGGATCGGATTGAGGATGTCTGTCTGCGGATTGACGCGGGTGGTCAGGCACCACATCACGTCGTCCATCGAATAGGGATCGACGTCCTCGCTGACCGCGATCACGAGCCGCATGCCCTGCGAGCACGACAAAGCGGCGCCCATGAAATTGCGCTGCCAGCCTTCGTCGATCTGATTGCGCTTCTTGACCTGGATGACGCAGCCGCCCCAATCGGTCATGCAGTACGGGATCACCACGTTCTGCACGATGCCCGGCTGCAGCCGGTTACACAATTCGTAGATCGCGGCCTCGCGCACGGTGGTGTCGATATTGTGATCGTCGAGCATGTGCACGCCGAGCGCGAAGATGATCGGCTTGGTCTCCGGCTTGCGCATGGTGACGGCGGTGACGTGGAAGGTCGGCGCCTTATAGGCCTTGCCCATATAGCCGGCCCACTCGGGGTGGAAGTGATGGCGGCCCTGCACGCCGGCATCCTCGGATTCCTTGGTCTCGTAGCGTCGGTCGCGCGGATTGACATAGCCTTCCAGCACCAATTCGCAGTCGGCAAGCGCCATGGCGTCGACGGTGCGCGCCTTCACAAGGCGGATCGGCGCGCCCTGCACCGCGGACGCGATGCCGATCTCGTCGCAGCCCATCGGCAGGATGGCGTAATCGAAGCCGGCGCCGGCAAGAAGCGTGCAAGCCGGCGGCACGCCGAAACACATGGTGATCGGCACCGGCTGGTCTTCCTTGTAGTATTTGTTGACCACCTGCCACATGTGCGAGCCGGGCGAAATCTGGAACGTGCCGACATTGCCCCAGCGGAAATTCATGCGATTGTAGCCGAGGTCGGAGCCGCCCTCGAATTGCGGGCCGGTGACGCAGCGGATGCCGGAGCCGACGGTGAGCTCCGACTCGTAGGTGGTGTGGCGGATCGGCACCATCCATTTGTTGACGTCGTCCGGCTTCTCGACGACGAATTCCTGGCAGGGCGCCTCGCTCTGCGCGATTTCGACGGGCTTGATGGGATGCGACAGCGCGTGCGCCAGCTTGCGCACCCGCTCGGGGTCGTCCTTCCAGCCGAACATGCGGTTGATCACCGTCATGTCGCCGAACAGATTGGTAATGACGCGATGGTTCGGCTTGCCCTTGACGTTGTTGAAGAGAACGGGACAGCCGCCGTCCATGTGCTTCTGCAAACCGGTGACTTGAAGGTCCGGATCGACTTCCTTGTCGGTCTCGACCAATTCGCCCGACGCCCGCAACCAGTCCAGCGTGCTGCGCAAATCGAACGCCTGGTTCGGCGCGGCTTGTTGATCCTTGCGCTGATCTTCTTTACGCACTGGCTGTTGCATCGATCGCGTTCCCATTACATAGAATTCTAAGTATTATCCGCCGGGCGAACCGGAGCTGTCAACGCCGATGCCGCGCTCACCGCGAATACCGCAGCCACGCCGCGCGGACGAGTTCCCGCCGCGGCTGTCTTCCGGCTATCTCGTGCGCGATGCACACCGTGCGTTCCAAAAGCTGTTGGAGCGGCGCATCGCGCCCTATAGCGTGACGCGCGGCCAATGGTATTTTCTGCGCGTGCTGTGGAACGCGGACGGGCTGTCGCAGCGGGAATTGTCGGAGCGGGTCGGCATGATGGAGCCCACCACCGTGATCGCGCTGCGCAGCATGGAGCGCTCCGGCCTGATCCGCCGCGTGCGCGGCGCGGACGATCGGCGCAAGGTGCGGGTGTTCCTCACGGCGAAGGCCAAGCGCCTGCGCAACGAATTGCTCGGCCTGGCGCGAAAAATTACCGACGAGGCGGAACAGGGGATCGCGGCACGAGACCTCGGCTCGTTCCGCCGCGTCATAACGCGGATGACCGCCAATCTCGATCGGGTCGAGCGATAGAGCGTAACCGCCGCAGCGCCGCACGAACGCGGCCCGGGGCAAGACCGGCTTCGCGCTTAGCGGCGAGCACGGCCGCGGCGTCGTAGGCGGCGTAGTGCATCGTCACGCAGCGGCGTTCGAGATCGACGACCATGTAGGTCGCGCGCCGCTCGCGCAGCCGCGGCTCGCCGACCGTCCCGGGATTGATCAGATAATAGGCGTCGTCGCGCAGGCGAATGTCCGCTTCCGGCCGCTCCACGGCTGCGCCGTTGCGCAATTCGTAAACCCCGGGCCGGTGAGTATGCCCGAACGCGCAAATGCGCGCGCCGGAGGGGTGCGCCATCAGCGCCGCGAAGCTGAGCATCCGGCGCTCGTCATTGTCGAGCCGCACGCTTTCGCAGCCGGTCTCGGGATGAAGCGCACCGTGCACCGCAATCACTTGGCCGCCGATGTCGGCCTTAAGCGGCAGGCCGCGCAGGAATGCCAATTCCTCGGCCGTCAGGCGCCGCCGGGTCCAGTCGACCGCGCGCGCTGCCGTGCTGCTGAAATTTTCGGTCGTAATCCGACCGCACACGGCGAGATCGTGATTGCCGGCGATGCACAGAATATCGTGGGCGCGGATCAGCGCCAGGCATTCGGCGGGCTTGGTGTTGTAGCCGACGATGTCGCCGAGGCAGACGATGCGGTCCACCGAGTGCGCGGCAATATCCGCAAGTGTCGCTTCCAGCGCCTCGAGGTTGGCATGGACGTCGGAGATGAGCGCGAGCCTCACGGGCCGACGCCGTCCCGCCCGGCTTGCGACGGCTGGGAGTCGCGGCCGCGCAGCCGCGCCGCTGCGAGATGCAGCGCCGCTTTCACGACCGGCAGCGGATCGTTCCACGATAAACTCGATTTCGCTTCGCAGCCGAGCGCCCAAGGCAGCCAGGTGGTCAGCGGCACACGGGACTGTCGCGCGGCCGGAAAATCCTTCCAGACGCGGCACCAGCGCACGCCGGCTTTGACGCGGGTGACGTGCGGCCGCGGCGTTCCGGTCAGGTCCGCATAGACCAGCGCCGGAATGTTGACGCCCGCGACGGCGCCGGCGTGATGCCACAGCGTAAAGCGCGGATTGATCTCCAACAGATGCAGCCGGCCCGCTTCGTCGCGCTTGAAATCGAGTTTGGCGACGCCGGTGAGACCGAGCCGCTCGACGGCAATGCGGCCTTGCCGCCGCACGTCCGCCGCATCGGTGATTTCGAGCGCCGTGGTGTGCCCATAGGCCACCGGATAGGTGCGGATCTTGCGGCCGGTGAAGTCGGCGGCGATGCCGCCGCGCGCATCGATATAGCAATGGTAGCTTTCGATCTGCGCTTCCGCGCCGGGAATGAGCTGCTGCGCGAGGAGGTCGACGTTGGCGTTCTGCAATTGCGGCCAGAGTTGGCGCAATGCATCGGGATTCTCCGCCGCGAGCGCTTTGCGCAGACCAAAGATCTCGTTCCACCGGTCGCCGCGGTTGAGCGGCTTAATGACGATGGGGAATTCAAAGCCAAACCCGGTGGGTTCGGCACTCGCCGGATGAAATTGCAGCGTCGCCGGCGCCGGCAGGCCGTGCCGTTTCGCCAAACCCGCAAACCGTCCCTTATCGAGAAGGTCCTCGACCAGCGGCGCATCGGCAATGACGAAGCGGAAGGCCTGCGCCAGCCGCTCGCGATGGCGCGAGATGAAGAGAAGCTGTTCGTCCTCTTCATAAAACAGGACGGGCCGTTCGTTTTGCGCTTGACCAAACCGCACGAGCACATCGGCGAACGTTTCGGCGTCGGACGAGCAATCCCAATGCAGCCGCGCTCGCGTGAAGCGCGAATAGAGCGACGGCGCGCCCGGGCGCGCCACAACGCTGCAGGGAATACCGGCCGCCGCGATCGGCCGCAGCAAATCCATGTCGCCCATGATGCAAGCATGTGCCGGCCGCGACTTCGCTTCGCCGATGGCGGCGGCGGCCGTTGGCCCCGGCGCTTGCGCATGCAACAGCGGCCCCACCGCCGACCGCAGGCGCGACACCCAGTGCCACACCAGCGGCGTTTGTTTGACAAACCGCTTGACGCGCCGCCGCGCGATCGAAGCAAAATTCGACGGCCAACCGCGCCAAGTCGCAGCCGCGCTGTAATCGTACAGCTTCAGGCGCAAATCGGACCATTCCAGCTTGTAACGCTCGTCTCCGATCGTAAAATCGAACAGCCGCAGGCCGCGCCCGATCGCGTAGGCGAGAAGCTCGCGCAGGTGAAGCGTGCCCGGGCCGTAGCGCGTCAACTCGCTTTCGCAATAGCTCGATAGCACGTGGTAGTAGCAGTCACCGAACACGATCGCGAAATTTGCCGCCGCGCACGTCGATCCGATTTGAACGCTGCTGACGTGCGCCATGTGGCGTGAATTCGGATTTGACGCGAAATCGGCAAAGAACTCGCGGTAGCCGGGCCGTGCAAATATGTCGGCAATGCCTTTGTGCGCGAATATCTGCTTTTTCTGTTCCCACAAAGTGTCGAGGATCCGGCGCAAGTCATCCGCCTCGGCGGCGGTCGCAAAGCAAATCTCGCCGAACTCCGACATGCGCTTGCGCTTGGCGCGGTCGCGCCGGCGCGTGGCCGATGACCGCTTGGCGCGATAGAACGTCTCCCAGTCGTCGCCAAGTTGCGTGATATGCGCACTGTTGGCGTTGGGCATGACCCGGAGATCGACGAAGGGATTGCTCTGGACGCCGACCGTTTGCGGCATCTTCTCAAAATCGATCCAGTCGAAGCGCAGCGTCGGATCGGATTGCAGGCGCTCCAACAGCTCGCGCCAAAGCGCAACGAAGCGGTCGGCGGTAACGCGCTGCGCAAAATCGCGCGCCAAAAGCGGCGCATTGTAGTCGCACAGGTCCTGGCCGAGCCAACACAGCCGCCGCGTCGAGCGCCGTACGTCGACCGCAAGCGGTAGGATGAACGCGGTTCTGCCGTCGGCGAAACGCCCGATCACGACGATCGGAACAGCGTCTTCGCGCGCGCCGATATGGCGTTGCCACGTCGCCAGCCATTCGAAGGTCTGGAACGCCGTGCACTCGGCGACGTGTTCGAAACTGCGCCATTCGTCTTCGACGGCGTCCAAATCGGTGTAGATGGCGAGGCTCAAATCCGGCGCGAACTCGCGCGACAAATCCGTCAGCCGCGAAAGCCCGTCGGGCGCGACGTCGGCAGGCGGGACCGCCGTTCGAAATGCAGCTAATGGCGTTGCGCGTGTCACTGTATTGGCCGAGCCGGCGGAAGCCTCATCTGAGCCTGCTTAGGAGAAAATCCTTAAATGTGCATGCTCGGCCCGCGGTTACGTGGGGTTAACGTAAAGAGACCACTGCTCCCTATCATGAGCCGATGCCGTGTCGGTTTGGCGCAGCCAACCCGGTAGTAACGACCGCTCGACAGCCGTATCCTTAATTTAACAATTTCGGTGTGGCGCACCGTGCCCGGTGCGGCGGGGAGGATGCCTATGAATAGCTTTCCGTATTGGTTCCGGATTGCCGGCCTGTGCCTGATGGCATTGCCGGCGGCAACCGCGGTGCACGCCCAAGCCGGTAATTACCCCAGCAAAACGGTCACGATTATCTCCGACGCGGCGCCGGGCTCGACGCCGGACGTTGACGCCCGCTTCGTCGCCGCGGGGCTGAGCAAAGCGTTTGGGCAGCAATTCATCGTGGTCAATCATCCCGGCGCCAACGGCAGCATCGCCGCCCATGCCGCTACCGAAGCCACGCCCGACGGCTACACGCTGTTCATGCCGGCGTTGTCGACTTTCGTCGCGCTGCCGTCGGTTGCGCCCAATCTCCCGCTCATGCTGCCGCGCGATTTCATCCCGATTGGATACACCGCGGAAAATCCGATGTTCGTCGCGGTGAACCCGAAGCTCGGCGTCAGCACGCTGCCGCAACTGCTCGCGCTCGCCAAAAAGGAACCCGGCACGATTTCGATCGCGGTGACCGGCGTCGGCAGACTAACGGATCTCACCGGCCTGTTGTTGCAGGATCGCGGCAACGTCAAGCTTCTGCCGGTTCCGTACAGCGGCGGCCCGGCGGCGGCGCTCGCCGACGTCGGTTCGGGCCGTGTGTCGATGATCATCGAAGGCTATTCGGGAATCGTCGGCGCGGTGAAAGCCGGACAGGTGAAGTTGATCGCGGTCGCGTCGGCCGAGCGTCTGCCGCAATTTCCCGATCTGCCGACGGTTGCGGAGACGCTGCCGGGTTTTGCCGCAACCGGCTGGCAAGTGCTGGTTGCCCCGAACGGCACGCCGACCGCGATCGTCGGCAGAGTCAGCGATGTCTTGGCCAAAGTCGTCAGCGACGCGGATTTCAAGAAAAGCCTGGCGAATATCGGCAGCTATTCCCGCGCCATGACCCCTGAGCAAACGCTTGCATTCGTCGAGAAGGAGCAGCAAACCTGGGCTCCAATGCTGCAAAAAGCTGCCAAGAAGTAACGGGCCAATTTCGTCAGAAGGGATTTCGACATGTTGACGCTGTATTACGCCCCCGGCGCCTGCTCGATGGCCTCGCACATCGTGCTCGAGGAAAGCGGCGAGAAATACGAACCGAAGAAGGTCGACCTCGCCGGCGGCGAGCAGCGCACCGAGGCCTATCTGAAAATCAATCCGCTGGGGCGCGTGCCGGCGCTCCGCCTCGACAACGGCGAGCCGCTCACCGAGAACACGGCCATCCTGCCTTATCTCGGCAAGCGCTTCGATCTGTGGCCGAAAGACCCGGGCGCGGAAGCGAAAGCGCTGTCGCTGATCGGCTTCTTCGCGTCGAGCGTGCATCCGGCACACGCGCATGTCGGCCGGCCCGAGCGCTATACGGCCGACGCCAATGCCTATGCCGGCATCAAGGACATGGGTTTGAAGACCTTCCACGGCTATCTGAAGCAGATCGACGGCATGCTGGCCGGACGCGAATGGTTCTCCGATCGCTATTCGGTGCTCGATCCCTATGGCTTCGTCTTCTACACCTGGGGCGTGCGCCGCGAACTGCCGATGGCGGAACTGAAAAACTACACCGCGCACAAGGACCGGCTGCTCAAGCGGCCGGCCGTCGAACGCGTGGTCGCGGACGAGAAGGTCAAAGTGTGAGCGGTCACGCCGTCTTCTGCGCCTTCAGCCCAAGCTCGTTGATGGTGCGCTCGCGCATGATGAATTTTTAAATCTTGCCGGTCACCGTCATCGGGAATTCATCGACGAATTTGACGTAGCGCGGCACTTTGTAGTGCGCGATCTGATCGCGGCAATACGTCTTGATCTCGTCTTCGGTGGCGAGGACGCCCGGGCGCAGCTTGACCCAGGCGCAGATCTCCTCGCCGTAGCGATCGTCCGGCACCCCGATCACCTGGACGTCCTGGATTTTGGGGTGCCGATACAAAAATTCCTCGATCTCGCGCGGATAGACGTTCTCGCCGCCGCGGATCACCATATCCTTGATGCGGCCGACGATGTTGCAATAGCCCTCGGCGTCGATGGTGGCGAGATCGCCGGTATGCATCCAGCGCGCCGCATCGATCGCTTCGCGTGTGCGTTCCTCGTCGCCCCAATAGCCGAGCATCACCGAATAGCCGCGCGTCAATAATTCGCCGGGCGCGCCGGGCGGCACGATGCGGCCGTTCAAGTCGACGATCTTGACTTCGAGATGCGGCTGGATGCGGCCGACAGTCGAAACGCGTCGCTCCAGCGGATCCTCGGTCGAGCTTTGGAAGCTGACCGGGCTGGTTTCGGTCATGCCATAGGCGATGGTGATTTCGGAGAGATTCATCTTGGCGACGGCGCGCTTCATCACCTCGATAGGGCACGGCGAGCCGGCCATGATGCCGGTGCGCAACGAGGACAGGTTGAAGCGGCCGAACTCGGGATGGTCGAGTTGCGCAATGAACATGGTCGGCACGCCGTGCAGTGCCGTGCATTGCTCTTCGGCGACCGTTTCCAGCGTGACCAGCGGATCGAAACCCTCGCCGGGAAACACCATGCAGGCGCCGTGCGTGACCGCTGCCAGATTGCCCAGCACCATGCCGAAGCAGTGATAGAGCGGCACCGGGATGCACAGGCGATCCTGTGGCGTCAGCCGCATCGCCTCGCCGATGAAAAAGCCGTTGTTGAGGATGTTGTGATGCGACAGCGTCGCGCCCTTGGGAAAGCCGGTCGTGCCCGAAGTGAACTGGATGTTGATCGGCTCGTCGAATTGCAGTTGCGGCCCCAGTTCGGCGATCCGTTGCGCTTCCTGCTCGGTGCCGCGCGACGGGATTTCGGAAAAGCGGAACGTGCCGGGATGCCAGCCGTCGCCGAGGAGGACGACCGATCGCAGCGCCGGCAGCCGCGCCGATTCGAGTTTTCCGGGTGTGGCGTGGCCGAGTTCCGGCGCCAGTTCGCGCAGCATGCCGACATAGTCGGAGGTCTTGAAACGTTCGGCGAGGATGAGCGCCTTGCAGCCGACTTTGTTGAGCGCATATTCAAGTTCGGCGATGCGATAGGCGGGATTGATATTGACGAGGATCAGACCCGCCTTCGCGGTAGCGAATTGGGTCAGCACCCATTCCGAGTTGTTGGGCGACCAGATGCCGATGCGGTCGCCGGGATGGAGGCCGAGCGTCAGAAGTCCGGCAGCGAGCTTGTCGACCTGTTGCCGCAACTCGCCGTAGCTCAATCGCACGTTCTGGTGGCGGACGACCAGCGCCGGCCGCGACGCCCATTTGCCGCAGGCGGCGTCGAAGAACTGCCCGATCGTATCGCCAAGGAGCGGCTGTTCGCTCGCGCCGTGAACGTAACTCCGCGTAAGGCCGGCCATCGCGTTTTCCTCCGCACGCCTGTTCGGCGTCTTTACCGGCCACGCTACACAACTTCTTGGTGCCAGTGGAGAGGCCCAATGCGTCGCCGTGCGGCGAAATGCTGGGCCGGATTAGCTTTTAGCGGGCGAGCGGGCTTGGTACACTTGGTTAAAGACGCGCAATAAGGGGCGCTACCCAAGGAGATTCATGACCGACACGCACGAGGAACTTGCCGTGTCGCTCTGGCGCGGCAGCGAGGACGGCCGCTACCAAGCTTACACCGTGCCCCGGCGCGAAAGTCAGACCGTGCTCGACGTTGTCACTTTCGTGCAGCGCCATCTCGATCCAACGCTGTCGTATCGCTTTGCCTGCCGGGTCGGCGTGTGCGGCTCCTGCGCCATGACCGTCAATGGCAAGCCGCGCTGGACCTGCCGCACCCATGTGGAAAAGGTCGCCGGCGGCGGCCGGCTGGAAATCGGCCCGCTGGAAAATCTTCCGGTGATCAAGGATCTGACCACGGACATGGAACAGTTTTTCCGGAAGTGGCAGCAGGCCAAGGGCGTTTTTGCACCGTCGCAGACGCGGCACGACGCCATCGCGCAAATCCGGCCGGATACGCCCGCGCGCGCCGCCGCCGACGCGGCGATCGAATGCATCAATTGCGGCGTCTGCTACGCCGCTTGCGATACCGTGCGCTGGAATCCCGGCTATGTCGGGCCGGCGGCGCTGACGCGAGCGTGGACGCTGGTCAACGACGAGCGCGATGCCGGCAATACCGCCCGCCTGCAAGCCGTCGCGGCGGATGGCGGCTGTCATTCCTGCCACTCGCACCAATCCTGCCAGCAGCTCTGCCCGCAGACGCTCAATCCGACCGCCGCGATCGCCGGCCTGAAGCGGCGCACGGCGGCGGCGTATCTCAAGGGCGAGATCGAGGCATGAATGTTCGCCTCTATGTCTGGCAGCGGGCGACGGCCGCCGTCATGGCGCCGCTCGTCCTCGGCCATATCGCCGTCATCTTCTACGCCACGCGCCAGGGCTTGAGCGCCGCGGACATCCTTTCGCGCACCCGCGGCAGCATCGTATGGGCGGCCTATTACGGCATCTTCGTCGCCGCCGCATCGATCCACGCCTCGATCGGCATCCGCAACATTTTGAGCGAATGGTCGCCGCTTAACGAACGCCGCGCGGGCCTTATTGCCATCGTATTCGGCCTGCTGCTGGCGGCACTCGGCGCGCGCGCGGTGGCCGCGGTGGTGCTGTCATGATCGCGCGCCAAATGAAACATCGCGGCGACGCGCTCTGGATCGCAGCCTTGGTGCATCGGATTTCCGGTCTTGCGCTTGCGATTTTCCTGCCGTTCCATTTTCTCGCGCTCGGCCTCGCCATCGACGGCACCGCGCGGCTTGACGGCTTCCTGCGCTGGACCGATCAGCCGCTGGTCAAGATCGCCGAAGGCGGCTTGGTGCTTTTGCTTGCCGCGCACTTGCTCGGCGGCTTGCGTATCCTGGTGATCGAGAATTTCGCCTGGCGGGACGGCCAGAAGCAGCTCGCCACCGTCGCCGCCGCGATATCGCTTCTCGTCGCCGTCGTCTTCCTGGCGCGGATGTTCTGAGGATGGCATGAACGTCGAGCATCTCAAGACCGACATTCTGATCCTCGGCTCCGGAGGCGCTGGGCTGTTCGCCGCGCTGCACGCCTTGAAAGCCAATCCCGATCTCGACATCACGGTCGCGAGCAAGGGGCTGCTCGGAAAATGCGGCTGCACGCGCATGGTGCAGGGCGGCTACAACGTCGCGCTCAATCCCGGCGACTCGATCGAGCGCCATTTCATGGACACCATCGAAGGCGGCAAATGGCTGCCGCATCAGGAATTGGCCTGGACGCTCGTGACCAAGGCCATCGAGCGCGTGCGCGAGCTCGAAAACGAGATCGGCTGTTTCTTCGACCGCAATCCGGACGGCACGCTGCACGGCAAAGCCTTTGCCGGGCAGACCTTCGATCGCACCGTGCACAAAGGCGATCTCACCGGCATCGAGATCATCAACCGGCTCATGGAGCAGGTCTGGGCGCGGCCGATCCGCCGCTTGGAGGAGCACCGCGCCGTTGCGCTTATCCCCGCAACCGACGGCTCACTCGCCGGCGTGCTGTTGCTCGACGTGCGCTCGGGCGAATTCCGCTTCGTCTCGGCGCAGGCCGTGTTGCTCGCGACCGGCGGCGGCCCGACCATGTATCGCTATCACACGCCGTCCGGCGACAAGAGCATGGACGGGCTCGCCATGGCGCTCCGTCTCGGGCTTCCGCTGCGGGATATGGAAATGGTGCAATTCCACCCGACCGGCCTGCTCGCCGGGCCGGACACGCGCATGACCGGCACGGTCCTGGAAGAAGGCCTGCGCGGCGCCGGCGGCCATTTGCTCAACGGTTCGATGCGCCGTTTCATGGGCGATTACGACCCGAAACTCGAGCGCGCCACGCGCGACGTGGTCAGCCGCGCCATTGACGCGGAAATGCGCGCCGGCCGCACGACGCGCAACGGCGGCGTCTATATCAAAATGGGTCATCTCGGCCCGGCCAAGGTGGCGAAGCTTTTCAAGGGCATGGTGGATCGTTGCCGCGATTGCGGCTTCGATCTCGCCGGCGGCCTCGTCGAAGTGGTCCCCACCGCGCATTATTTCATGGGCGGCGTGATCTGCGACGTCGACACCGCGACGGAACGCTTCGGCCTGTTCGTCGCCGGCGAGGACGCCAGCGGCATGCATGGCGCGAACCGGCTCGGCGGCAATGGCGTCGCCAACTCGACGGTGTTCGGCGGCATCGCCGGCGACGTGATGCCCGGCTTTATCGCCAAAAATCCGGGCCATCGGCCGCCCGACACGGCGGTGCTCGACGCCGAGATCGAGCGGGCGCTTTATCCCTTCAGCCGCAAGCCCGGCGATCTCAACGGCTTGCGCGAAAAGCTCCTCGACACGATGTGGGACGACGTCGGCGTGGTGCGCGATCGGGCGAGCATCGCGCGCGGGATCGCAGGCGTCGACCGCATCGAAGCGGAACTCCTCGCCACCGGCATTGCCGACGCCGGGCGCCGCTTCAATTTGACCTGGCACGACTGGCTCAATTTGCGTTCGTTATGCGAGATCAGCCGCGTCATTGCGCTGGCGGCCCTCAAGCGCGAGAATTCCCGTGGCGCGCACTACCGCTCCGATTTCCCGGAGCCGGGCGATCTCGCGACCTCGACCTTCACGGTGGCGCGGCATATATGCAGCGGGATCGAGATCACCGACCGGCCGGTCGTGTTTAGCCACGTGAAGCCCGGTGCGACTTTACTGCGCGATTCGATCGCAGCCGAATAGAGGCGAATATGATTCCGCTCTCGTCAGTTCAACGCGCCGCCGAAGATCTGATGGCCAAGGCGGCCATCGAAATCCCGGACGATTATCTCGCCGGCTTGCGCCGCTGCGCCGACAGCGAGAAAGGCGATTTGTCCTCCTTCGTCATCAAGGCGATGTTGGAGAACTACGAGGCGGCGAAAGAAGATCGCCGCGCCATGTGCGGCGACACCGGCCTGCCGCGCTGGTACGTCAAAATCGGCAACGAAGCGCAAATCGAAGGCGGCCCGGTCGCGCTCGAAGCGGCGTTGCGCCGCGCCACGGCGCGGGCAACGACAAATGTGCCGCTGCGCCCCAACCGCGTGCATCCGCTGTGGCGCACCGATCACAACAACAATGTCGGGATTAACGCGCCGGAGATCGAATATGCGTTCCACCCCGACGCCGATTGGATCGAGCTGACCACCGTGCACAAAGGCGGATTGTTCGGCACCGATTACCGCATGCTGTTTCCGGGCGACGGCATCGAAGGCATCAGGCGGTTTTATCTCGACACCCTGATCGGCTTCGGCAAGCGGGGGCTTGCCTGCCAGCCGGCGATCGTCGGCATCGGTCTCGGCGGCTCCAAAGACACCAGTGTGGTGCTGGGCAAGCAGGCATCGTGCCTGCGCGTCGTCGGCTCGCGCAATCCGGATCCGAAAATCGCGGCGCTGGAAGAAGAGTTCAAGGAACTGGGCAACAATATCGGCATGGGCGCGATGGGCTTCGTCGGCTCCTCGATGGTGATCGATTGCCATATCGAGGTCGGCTATTGCCACACCGGCGGCATGCCGATGTCGGTGCACATGTTCTGTTTATCGTCGCGCCGAGCCTGCGCGCGCATTGCGGCCGACGGCAAAGCGGCGTTCCGCACCGACCCGATGTGGTTCACCGACTATATGCGCCGCTCCACGGTGGAATGGGGCCACCAGGCGGCCGAGGCCGCGGAATAAAATGCCGGATCTCAAGAAGGTTCACATCGACCTGCCGGCGCGCAGCGAGGATCTGCGCAAGCTGGAAATCGGCTCGGTCGCTTATCTCACCGGGCGGGTCTTCACCGCGCGCGAGGGCGTCTATAAACGGGCGATTGCCGATGGCTTCGGCATGCCGGCCGGCAAGGATGCACTCGGCATTACGAACTTCCACTGCTCGCCGGCGGCCAGCATCAATCCCGACGGCAGCTATACAGTCGGCGCGGTCACCGCGACCGCGTCGTTTCGCTTCGCGCAATGGCTCGACGGCTGGTTCAAAATCTCCGGCTGCAACGTCATCATCGGCAAAGGCGGCATGACGTCGGAGACCTACCGCACGCATTTTGTGCCGAACAATGCGATCTATCTCACCACGGTCGGTTACGGCACCGGCGCGTTGCTTGGCCGCGGCATCAAGCACGTCGCCGGCGTCTATTGGCTGGAGGAACTGGGCCTCGCCCAAGCCGTGTGGGTGCTCGACGTCGAAAAATTCGGGCCGTTCCTGGTCGAGAGCGACCTTAACGGCAACTCGCTGTTCGAGCGCGAGAACGCCAAGATCGCGCCCGGCCTCGAGCAGCTTTACGCCGGCACCCGGCCGGCAACGCTGCACCGCTACGGCGAGACCGACGACAAGACCAAGGAAGTTATTTGAATCTCACACCACCCTGATAAACGGCCGCTCCGCCGTCGGGTCGACCTCAACTTCCGCGCCGTTCGCGATCGCCTTGGTGATGTCGACATCGAAACCGGAAATCATGGTGAAGTCGGCGAGCGCCGCGCCCTGCACCATGATCGGGTTGACGCGATTCAAAACCAGCGCGGCGGGCATGACGCCGCGCGACGCCATCTCATACAGCATCCAGGCGGTGGCGACGCCGCCTTTGGCGGCATCGAGCACCAGCACGCGGCCGCGATAGCTCTCGCCGGCGAGCTTGTGCTCCGGCCGCGAGAAGACGCCGCGAATGCGGTCGAGATCGTAGCGCGCGGAAAACCCGTCGCTGGCGACCAGCGCTTGCGCCTGCACTTTGCGACCCATGCCCGCACTGGCGTAAAAAATCTTACCGCTCATGTCAGCGTCCCGCCGGCGCAGGCCGCTGCAACGCATTGCTCCATCGACAAGAGCACCGGCCGATAGCCGTAGCCGCCGAGGATATTGGTGAGCTTGGCCGAGTTGGTCGCGAGGCGCGTCCAGCCATTGGCTTCGGCGATCTCGCGCGCATAGCTCTGGTAGAAGCACATGCCGGAGAGAACCGTGCCGCCGGCGGATTCGATCCGCGCAGTCAAGCCCATGCGGTCGCAGTCCGGCTTGACCTGCGGGCTGGTGACGGCAAGCAAGGGAATTTCAGCGCGGCGTCCGTCCAGCATCGCGGCCAAGGTCTGCATCTCGACAAGGCTGAGCTGCGGCGCCGAGAACACGACCACGTCGACCGCGCCGATATCCTTGGCGTAGCTCGCCCGCAAAGTGCGGATATCGGCCTCGCCGACATCGTGGGTCTTCAGCGATGCTGCTGCGGGCACGACGTCTTCGAGACGCATCGCTTCCGGTGTCACGCCGATCATGTGAAACAGCGCCACCGAGCCGAAGCTCGCCAGCGCCGCCCCGAAATGTTTCATCTCGTCGGCGCTCGGCACACGCTCTACACCGACCAGCGCCGGCACTTGCGAGTAGTCGCCGGCCAGCCGGCCGACGACGCCGCCCAGCGCGCCCCAATCGCTGAGCTCGCGCGGCGTCCACGATAGCTCAACCAGAAAGGTCGCCAGGCGGCGGTCGTCCAGGTGATAGCCGTAACGCGGCGTGCGCCCGGTAAGCCCGGCGCTCAATGCCGAAGGCCCGCCTTCGAAGTTCGAGCGCGCGCCGCACACGCTGTTTGAATAGATCACCACGCCGGTGTCGCCATAGGCCATGTGCTCGCCGCGCACCGGCGGCATGATGGTTTGATAATTAATGCAGGTATCGGTCATCAGCACGCCCAGCGCCTCGAACGCCGCAATCGCGCGGTGCTCGAGATCGATCATCCAGGGCTGCTGCCTGAGCTGCGCCGCGTGCGCGAAATCGGTGCCGCGCGGATCGGTGATGGTCGGAATGCGGACAAGGCGCTGGCCGGCGGGCAGCGTCGTCCAATGTTCCAGCCACGCGACGCCGGCCGCGCCGAGCGATTCCGTATCGGCCATGATGTGCGCCTGGCCGACCGGAACGAAATCCCGCGCCCCGAGATAATCGCCGACCTTTATCTGGTGTTCGATCGCCCATTGCCGCAACGGGCCGAGCTCGCCCGCGCGTATCGCCAATTCTTCGTCGTTGAGTTTCACGGCGGTAAATCTATTGTGGCAATATTATTGGGCCACCACGCCGGCGGCCTGGATCAGCGGCACCCATTTGTCGATTTCTGCATTGACGAGATGGCCGAGCGCCTGCGGCGACCGCTGATCGGGCGACGGAATGTCGGCGCCGATCGCGGCAAGGCGCTTGGCGACGTCCGGATCCTGCAGCGCCTTTTGCACGGCGCGGTTGATGCGATCGACGATCGCCGGCGGCGTGCCCTTGGGCATGAACAATGCGGTCCAGGCGACGGTTTGCAGCTGCGGCAGGCCGGCCTCGTTTGCCGACGGTACGTTCGGGATTGACGGTGCGCGCCCGGGGATCGTGA
This sequence comes from uncultured Alphaproteobacteria bacterium, assembly GCA_963775515.1. Lineage (GTDB taxonomy): Bacteria > Pseudomonadota > Alphaproteobacteria > Rhizobiales > Xanthobacteraceae > BOG-931. The sequence goes on from CAVZIQ010000004.1 coordinate 60,511, forward strand.
CCACGATCGCGTTTTCACTGCCGTCAAGGATGTGCGGCGTCGCGGTGACGACTTGATCGAACAACATATCGATCTGGCCGCCGAGGAGATCGTTGGTCGCCTCGGAAAGCCCGCGGTAGGGAACGTGCGTCACGTCGGCGCCGGTGAGATGGTTGAACAGCAGCAGCGTCAAATGCGAGATCGAACCGACGCCGGCCGAGCCCATCGTCGCCTTGCCTTTGTTGGCCTTGGCCCAGGCGATGACGTCGTCGAGCGTTTTCACCGGCAGCGTCTTTCGAGTCACCAGCACCATCGGGGTCGAGGCGACCAGGATAACCGGTTCGAAATCTTTGCGCGGATCGTAGGACAGGTTCTTGTAGATGCCGACGCTGGCGGCATGCGTGCCGAGATTTCCCATCACCATCGTGTAGCCGTCTGGCGCCGCGCGGGCGACTTTCGCGGCGCCGATGGTGCCGCCAGCGCCGGTCACGTCCTCTACGACGACCTGCTGGCCGAGCGTGGGACCGATCGCCTGGGCGACGATCCGGCCGAGGATATCGGTCGGGCCGCCGGCGGCAAACGGCACGACCATGGTCATCGGATGGCTCGGATATTGATCCTCGGCGCGCGCGATCGAGGCGACGCTCGCGAAAACGATGACCGCCGAGATTGCAGCGACGAGCCGACTAACGGCGCGAGCCTTGGACATTGACTTTCCTCCGGACGCAAAACAACGCACGATTGCGCTGCATTTTTCTTGCCGATCAGTCTAGGGAGGCAATACCGGGAGTCAAATGCCCGCGGCGACGCGCGGCGATAACGATGATGAACTTTGCGGGGCTGAGCAGCGAGACGATCGCGGCGCCGGCTGGGGAGCGCTGGTACAGCTGGGTGGATTCGAACCACCGACCTCTTGATCCACAGTCAAGCGCTCTAACCAACTGAGCTACAGCTGCACGGGCCCGCGGTCTAGTGTTTTGCCGAAACACGATCTTGTCGGAACACCGGTATGCAGTTTTCCCGACCATGCTTTAGCGCGCGGAACCTATGGGCAACGCTCAAGTTTGGCAAGACGCCGGCGAATTGGCTATAAAAAACAAAAGCCCGGGCGAGGCCCGGGCTTTCCCTTTGCCGCAAGATTGCGGCTGCGATCACGCGGCCACAATTACGCGACCTTGCTGAACGCCTTGTTCATGCCGGACTTGATCGGCTCGGCGGTCTCGGTCGCAACCTTCTGCACCAGCGCGCCAAGTTCCTTGCCCTGCTCGGTCAGCGCTTCGTACTGCTTACGCGTATGCGTGCTCGACAGTTCGATCACTTCCGACAGCGACTTCGCGGTGATCAGTTCGCCGAAAAAGTCGAACGCCGCGTTGGTGTTCACGCGGGCCGCCTCGATCACCTTGAGACCGTATTCGGACGTGCCTTTGCTGGCGGTCGAATACGTGGTTTCGAGCACGTCGGTCGCCTCTTCAGCGGCGGCCTTCATCTTCTCGTAGGTATCCTTGCACTGCGCGACGCCGCGCTCGGCAAATTCACGGAAAGCGGCCGGCATTTCGACCTTCGGAATTTCGAATTTCGGCATCTCGAATTTCGGCATCTCGAAGACGCTTGCCGGGGGCTTGCTTTTGATTTTGGGGGGAGTGGTTGTCGTAGTGGCTTCCGCCATGACACTGGTCCTTGATTTCGCTCGTTGTTTCTTGGGCTGTCTCACCTGGAGAACTTTTTCTTCGTTGGCCTCGCCGCCCGTTGCGCGTTGCCTGACATTCTCGGTCCCGCGGCTGAACGCCGTACACTTCCAAGCCGGGGCAATTCGTATGATTTAAATAACAACTTTTTTGGTGCATTGCAACAGAAATTATTGCAACGCACAAACTGTCGTAGATTATTGAAATAATTGTGTTTTTGGAACTCGCCGAAGCGAGGCGTCGCTACGTCTTAGGCTTCGCAGTATCGACCACGATCTTGGCGGCACTTTGTCCGAGATCCTGCACCTGCGACGAAAGCGCCTGCATCTGTCGGCTCAGATATTCGGATTGCAGCGCCATCAGTTCCGCCGCATCCTTGGCGCGCATCAGTTTTTGCGCAAATTCGAACGTCGCCGCGACGTTCTGCTCGGCATAGGTCATCGATTTATGCGCGATTTCGGAGGCGCTGCTATGCGCCGCCTGAGCCTGGCCCTGCATTTGTCCCATCGCCTTATTGGCCGCCTCGATAAACCCTTCGAAAGCCTTGCGCGCTTGTGTCACGCTCTGTTCGGCGAACGCCCGCATCTCGTTCGGAATTGCGAATTGCTCGAATGGATCCTTTGCCATCATACGCTCCTCGTGCCCCCGGCCCGCTGATCCTAGCGCGAATTTGCGACCGGCAGGCAAACGAAACGGCGGTGCCCGCTAAGCCCCGGGAGCGATTAAGGTTATCCCGGCAAGCTTGGCCGCGCACCCGCCGCCGCCATGGACGCCGCGGATGGCCCGCACTATTAAGAATTTCTTTAGGATATGAGTTCCGACGCGCATGCCGATCGTGGAGAGAGAGCTCGCGCTGTTAGGTCATCCGCGTCTCGCGGCGCTCGCGACAAGCGGGTGGCCGGCTTGGCTGTGGAGCGTCGACGGCTCGCAGATCCTGTGGGCCAACGCGGTCGGCGCAGCGATCTTCGGCGCTACGAATTCAGTGGCCTGCACGGAACGCCGGTTCGACGGCCGGGATATTTCGGCCGCGCAGATTATCCGTCTCGCCGCCAGCTTGCCGGCGGCCGCCCAAGAGCGGCTCGAACGGCTGCGCGGCTTCGGCGCGGTCTTCGGCCGCGCACTGACCTGCGCCTGCTCGCGCATCGTTCTTGGTGACGGCAAGGTCGCGGTGCTGGTCGCAGCGATCGAGCCCGCGGGACCGCAGCTGACGCTGGGCGACCGCGTGCGCCGCCTGATCGGCGATTACGGGGAGCCGTTCGCAGCATTCGCGCCGGACGGAACGCTCGTCTATGCCAACCCGGCGGCTCAGGCGCGGCTTGCCGGCGCGACCATGCTGTCGGCGCTCGGCATCGAGGCGCTTGCCGCCACGGTGCTCGAAACCGGTAGCGCCGGCGGAACAGCGCATTTGGGCAACGCGTCGTTCGACGTCGCCGCCACGCGGCTCGGCAAAGACGCTTCGCTTGTGGTCGTCCTCACGATGCGGCAGCGGCCGGACGAAGCTCCGCGCGAGCAAATCGCGCCGCAAGAGCCGCAACACACGACACCCGCGCCGCCCGCAGCAGCGCTGCCCGAGTCCGCCGGTATGGAGGCGCCTGCCGCGCCGCCCGCGCCGAGCGCAGAGCCGATTCCTGCCGCCGCGCCCGAGACCGTAGCCGAGCGGCGGTACCCTTTGCGTTTCGTTTGGCACATGGATGCGGGCGGCCGCTTCGGCGTCGGATCGGACGAATTCATCGAACTCGCCGGCCCGCACACGACCGCGGCATTCGGCCGGCCATGGAGCGAGATTGCCGCCGAGTTGGAGCTCGATCCCAACAATCAGGTGGCACGCGCTGTGGCGAGCCGCGAAACCTGGAGCGGCATCGTTGTAGCGTGGCCGGTGGACGATTCCAGCGAGCGGCTGCCGATTGAAATGTCGGGTCTGCCGGTGTTCGACCGCGACCGCAGCTTCCGCGGCTATCGCGGTTTTGGCGTCTGCCGCGACATCGACCGCATCAACCAGTTGGCGCGCAGGCGCCGCGAACATCCGATCGGCTTCATGCCGGCGCCGGAATCCGCAATTCAGCAAGTCGAGGCCGCGCCAACCATAGCCGCGGCGCCAGCCACCGCACCGGAAAAGCCCGAGGCCGCAGCAGCGGCCGAAGTCACGCCGCACACGGATCGGTCCGCACTCGGCGCCGCTCCTGCTTCCGCTAATGTCGTGCCGTTTCGCCCGTCGCCGCCGGCCGAACCGAAAGTGCCGCCGACTTTAAGTCCCATCGAACGCCGGGCGTTTCGCGAATTGGCGCAGGAATTGACGGCGCGCCTGCGCAGCCCGCAAGACGCATCGCCCGCCGCCGGGAGTGCCGCCGAAGTCTTGCCCGCCGAGACTCCCGAAACCGCCCCGCTGGCCGCGCCAAGCGCCGAACCGGCGATTGAGCAGGTGCTGCTCGACCGTATCCCGATCGGCGTTCTCGTATACCGGCACGACAAGCTTCTTTACGCCAACCGTCACTTCCTTGAATGGAGCGGCTACGAGAGCCTCGCTGCGGTCGAAGCGGCCGGCGGCGTGAATACGCTGTTTGCCGAGCCTGGCGCCGATCTCCTCGCTGAAACCGCCGCCGCCAATTCGCCGTCGATCAGGTCGTTGTCGATCATGACCAAGCGCGGCGACAAGCTCCCGGTCGAGGGCCGTATGTTCACGGTCCCGTGGGATGGGTCTTCGGCGCTCGCCCTGATCCTGACCAACGGCCAGGTCGAAGCTGCGGAACGGGCGGCCGAGCATGCGCTCGCGGCCGCCGAGAACGAAAATCGCGACCTTAAATCGATTCTTGATACGGCGACCGACGGTGTCATCACGTTCGATGCCGACGGCCGCGTCGTCGGCGCCAATACCCGCGCCGCGGTCCTATTCGGCAAATCGCCGGCCGAGCTTTCAGGCCACTCGTTCGGCGATCTTCTGGCGCCCGAGAGCGAACGGCCTGCGTGCGACTATTTCGACCGCATCGGGCGCGGCGCAGCCACCCTCGATAACGCGATCGATGTGGCGGCGCGCGCGGGCGACGACCGGCTCGTACCGCTGGCGATGACGCTCGCCAGCATCGGCTCGGATCGTGTCTGCGCCGTGTTCCGCGACGTGACGAGCCGCAAGCAGAGCGAGGAAGCGCTGCACAACGCCAAGCGCGAGACGGCGCGGGCGGCTTCCGCCAAGGCGGAATTTCTCGCCAAGGTGAGCCACGAAATCCGCACGCCGCTCAACGCCATGACCGGTTTCGCCGAAGTGATCATGGCCGAGCGCTTCGGCCCGATCGGCAACGAGCGTTACCGCGAATATATCAAGGACATCCACGCCGCCGGGACGCATCTCGTCTCGCTGCTCAACGACCTGCTCGACCTGTCGCGGATCGAGACCGGGCAGATCGAGCTCACCTTCGCCAACGTCAATCTCAACGAGCTGACTCAGCAATGCGTCGGCATCATGCAGCCGCAGGCGAACCGCGCGCGCATCATCATCCGTACTTCGCTCACTCCGGGCGTGCCGCTCGTGGTCGCCGACGAGCGATCGCTGCGCCAGATCGTGCTCAACCTCATCGCGAACTCGATCAGATTCACCGGCCCCGGCGGCCAGGTGATCGTGTCGACCGTATTCACCGACAGCCGCGAGGCGGTGCTGCGGGTGCGCGATACCGGGTCCGGCATGAGTGAAAAGGACATTGCGGCCGCGCTCGAACCGTTCCGTCAGATCGCGACCTCGGGAAGCTGGGGCTCTGGCGGAACCGGGTTCGGGCTGCCGCTGACCAAAGCGCTGGCCGAAGCAAACCACGCCAATTTCAGCATCAAGAGCGCGCCGAACGCCGGCACATTGGTCGAGATCGCATTCCCGCCAAGCCGCATTGTCGCCGCTTGAGGCCGTCGGTATAGACTCGGCTCCGTCGAGTTTTCGCCGTCATTTGCCGTGATGGTCGGCGAGGGTGCGGCCATGCGCATGATCAAAATCGTCCTGGCACTAATCGTCACCGGCGGTATCCTCGTCCCCGCCGCGGCGCGCGCCGCCGACGACGTCGACCTGCTGCTGGTGCTGGCCGCCGACGTGTCGCGCAGCATCGACAACACAAAATTCCAGTTGCAGCGCGATGGCTACGCCGCGGCCATTTCCGATCCGCACGTGCTCGACACGGTCCGGTCCGGCCATAACGGCCGCATCGGATTGACATTCGTCGAATGGTCGGGTGTCGGCGCGCAACATGTAGTGGTCGATTGGATGGAGGTCGGCAACGCCGCTTCGGCGAAGGATTTCGGCGATCGGTTGCTCGAAACGCCGCGCTCGTTCGCCGGCCGCACCTCGATCAGCGGCGGCATCGAGTTCGCCATGGCGCGTCTCGCCGGAGCGCCGTTCAACTGCGTTCGGCGCACAATCGACGTTTCGGGCGACGGCACCAACAACGACGGCCGGGACGTCACCGAACCGCGTGACGAAGCCGTTGCCAAGGGCGTCACCATCAACGGTCTGGTCATCCTCAGCGACAACCCGATGCCGTGGAATCCGGAACACACCAATCCGCCCGGCGGCCTCGACAATTACTATCGCAGCAACGTCGTCGGCGGCCCGGGCGCCTTCGTCATGGTGGCGCAAGACTTCAACTCGTTCGGCCAGGCCATCATCGCCAAAATGATCGCCGAGGTATCGCAGGCCCACGATTCGAAGCGCTGGCAGGCCGCCGCGCGCTGAGCGGCCGAAGAGCGGCCGCAGCCCGTAATTCCACAAATACAACAATCCTTTGTAGGTGCGGGCGACCGCCCCGGCCACGAAAGCGACACAGATGACCGGCATGTTTGCAGCTTGCCTACCACTCGGTATAGTTCACCGGTCCCACCCCAACTGGAAACGCGTCCTGTGACTGCGGCCACCGGCTTAAAACGCCTTGCGATTGCCATTGCCGGCGTGGTCGCGGCGGCATTCGCCACGTTGGTCGCGTTGTCTTTTCTCATTCCGGCCGCCTCGGTACGCGATGCGGTGAAGTCGGAAATCCAAGCCGTGACCGGCCTCGATCCGATGCTGGGCACCGATGTTTCGCTGTCGCTGTTTCCATCCGGCACCGTACGCTTCCGCAACGTGCTGCTGGGCGACGACCGCACCGGCGAGCCGGCTGTCGCGGCCGACGAATTGACGGCGCGGCTGCGTTATTTTCCGCTGCTGGCCGGACGCATCGAAATTGCCGACATGACGCTGGTGCGCCCGGTCATCAACGTCACGTTTTCGGCCACGGGAGAAACAAATTGGTCGGGGCTGATCGTCTCGCTGGCGAACGCGCTCCAGCCGGCTCACCAGCGCACGGCGTCGTTCTCGGAGATCGGTATTCAGGACGGCACGGTCGTCGTGCATGACGCCGGCAAAGACGCTACCGAGCGGCTCGAAGACGTCAACTTTCAGGTTGCCTGGCCGTCGATTTCGCGCAGCTTCGGCGCCAACGGCCATTTCGTGTGGAACGATCAGCCGGTCGAGGCAAGCCTCACGCTGAGCGATTTTTTGGCGGCGCTCACCGGCGACCGTTCGGGCGTCAAGCTGCGGCTGTCGAGCGCGCCGCTCAATCTGGCATTCGATGGCGCGGCGACCGATCAGCCGACACTGAAAATGGACGGCACGCTCGACGTCGAATCGCCGTCGCTACGCGACGCCTTGCACTGGACCGGTCAGAGCAAAGTGCCATTCGGCGGCTTCGGCCGCTTTGCGTTACGGGCGCAAAGCGATATCGGCGGCGGCATCGCATCGCTGTCCAACGTCAACGTCGAACTCGACGGCAACAGTGCCGAAGGCGCGCTGACGCTGGCGACCGACGGCCATCGTCTGGTGCAAGGCACGCTCGCGGCCGATGCGCTGGATCTGACGCCTTATGTTTCCGGCGTCCGGCTCCTCGCCCGGGACGAAAACAATTGGGACCGGCTGCCGATCGCCCTCAATGGGTTTAACGATTTCAATCTCGATCTGCGGCTATCCGCCGCCAGCATCAAGATCGCGGACGCGCAATTGGGACGAACCGCGGTCGCCGCGACGATGCACGACGGCAAGCTCGATCTCACGGTCGGGGAAGCCCAGGCGTTCGGCGGCACCGCCAAAGGCACGCTCGGCATTGCCAGCGACGATAACGGCGTCGCCGTCAGCTCAAACATGCAGTTTCTCGACGTCGATCTGGAAAATTGTCTCGGTCAGATCTTTGGCATGCACAAAGTGCAAGGTCGCGGCGATCTCGCGCTCAATCTCGACGGTGCCGGCAATTCCGTTCTGGCGGTGACACGCGCGCTTAATGGGACTGCCACGCTGAATGCCCAATCCGGCGCGCTGGCCGGCATCGACGTCGAGCAATTACTGCGCCGGCTCGAGCGCCGTCCGCTCTCCGGTAACGGCGATTTCCGCCAGGGCCGAACCGCATTCGATCAGCTCGCCGTCAGCCTCAATGTGGCCAACGGCCTTGTCTCCGTCGACGACATGCACGTCGACGGACCGGCCGTGAAACTCACGGTCGGTGGCCAAGCTTCGCTGCCGACGCGCGAACTCGATCTCAAGGGCGTGGCGACGCTGGTATCGACGACGACCGCCGAGGAGTTCGATTTGCCGTTCGTCGTGCAAGGTCCGTGGGACGACCCGATGATGCTGCCGGACCCGCAGAGCTTGATTCGCCGCTCGGGGGCGGCCGCGCCGCTGCTCAATGCGGCCAAGAGCTACAATGCCAGCGACGCCGTGCGCTCGGTGATCGATCAGTTGCTGGCGGCCCCGGCTGCGCCTGGCGCCTCGGCGCCGGCCGCGTCCCCCGCTTCGGCAGCGCCAGCCGCCAAAACCTCCCAATAGCGGTTTGTTGCCAAGCCAAGAAATCCGCCGGTAATTGTGCGGCGGGCGCGCCGACAGGGGCGGATTTCGACTTTTTGCTCTATGATTCGCGGCGCACGAATCAGCGCGGACGTTTCCCGTCCGCGGCCGGGCGGGAAGCCTCGCTGATGCTCAGCCTCACGCGCACGATGGTCAAGGTGCTGATCGCGTCGCTGATCGTCGGCACGATCCTCGACCATTTCGGCATCAAGATCGACGAATTGATAAAGACTACGGGGCTTTCGCCGGAGCGGATCGAGGACCTGGCGCGCGCGGGCGTGGCGTGGGCGCTGCCCAATCTACTGCTCGGGGCGCTGGTTATCGTGCCGGTGTGGTTTCTGGTTTACATTCTCCGGCCGCCAGGTGAGAGCCGGGACTGATCACACCCGCTCAGGCGCGCCCCTGGCGGCGCTGAGTTTGGTCAGCAGCGACGCGGCAATGACCACGAGGCCGACCATGCCGACCATGATGCTGCAGACCGCGTTCATCTCCGGACTGACGCCCAGCCGCACTTCCGAATAGATGCGGATCGGCAACGTAGTGGCTCCCGGACCGGTGGTGAAACTCGCAATGACCAGATCGTCAAGCGACAGCGCGAAGGCAAGCATCCAGCTTGCGGCGATGGCGGGCGCGATCAGCGGCAGCGTCACCGCCATGAAGGTGCGCGCGGGCGAGGCGCCGAGATCCATTGCCGCCTCTTCGAGGCTCATGTCGAAATCGACGAGTCGCGCCTGCACGATGACCGCAACGAAGCACATCGCCATGGTCGTGTGCGCGGTTACCACCGTCCAAAAGCCGCGATCGACCGCGATGGCGACGAACAGCAAGAGCATCGACAGGCCGGTAATGACCTCCGGCATGACCAGCGGCGCATAGATCATCGCCGCGAACAGGAGCCGGCCGCGGAAGCGGCCGAAGCGCACGAGTGCCACCGCCGCGAGCGTTCCCAGCAAAGTTGCCGCGCTCGCCGAAACGAGCGCGACGCGAAGGCTGATGAATGCGGCGCCGAGCAGCGGCGCGTCGTCGGCAAGTTCGGCATACCAGTGCGTCGACCAGCCGCCCCATACGGCGACGAGACGGGATGCGTTGAACGAGTAGACGACCAGAATGAGGATCGGCAGGTAAAGAAAGGCGATGCCGATGCCCAGCGAAGCGAGATTGAATGCGGAGAGTTTGCGCATCGTCAGTCGTTGGCGACCCCGCGCATCGTCTGGTGCTGGAAGACCACGATCGGCGTGACCAACAGGCACACCAGGACGACGGCGACCGCGGACGCGGTCGGCCAGTCCTTGTTGGCGAAAAATTCGGTCCAGATGGTCTGGCCGATCATCGCGGTGCGCGAACCGCCGAGCAAATCCGGAATGACGAACTCGCCGACCGCCGGAATGAAGCACAGCAGCGCGCCCGCGATCACGCCCGGCGCTGACAATGGCAGAGTTACGAGCCAGAACGTCTTCCAGCGCGGGCAACCGAGATCGGCGGCGGCTTCAAGTAGCGATTCGTCCAATTTCTCCAGCGTCGCATAGAGCGGCAGCACCATGAACGGCAGGTAGGAATAGACGATGCCGATATAGACGGCGGTATTGGTCGATAACCAGACCGGCGGCTCGCGGACCAGATCGAGCGCCAGCAACAGCTGATTGAGCGGGCCGTCGTGCTGAAGAATGTTCATCCAGGCGTAGATGCGAATGAGAAACGACGTCCAGAACGGCAAGATGACCAACAGCACCAGAACCGCCTGGACCCGCCGCGGCGTGCGCGTCATGGCGTAGGCGATCGGATAGCCGATGATGAGGAGCATAAGAGTGGAGAGCGCGGCGATCTCGACGCTCTTCACATAGGATAGAAAGTAAAGCGGGTCGGAGCCGAGGAAGGCATAATTATCGAGCGACAGGCCGGCAATAAAACTCGCCAGCCCGTGCCAGCCAGCCGCAAAATCGAAGACCGGTGTATAGGGCGGCTGCGCGATCGCGGTCTGCGACAGGCTGATCTTCAGCACGATCAAAAACGGCACGAGGAAGAAGGCGGCGAGCCATAGATAGGGAATCCGCACGACAAGCTTCGCCATGAAGGAGCGTTGCGGCTTGAGCTTCGCCATGCGCGCCTGTTTCGTCATTTCGTCAGCACGATCGCGGCTTCGGGCGGAAAGCTCAGCCACACTTTGTCGTTCCAGCCGATCGCGCCGTCGCCAAGCCGGCCGGTATTCGCGATCGTCGCTTGCAACAGCAGACCCGAATCGGTACGGAGCCGATAGATCGACAAATCGCCAAGATAGGCGATATCGACGAGCGTCGCGGCGGCGCCATTTTCCGGCGCCGATCGAGGATCCGGCAACGGCGCACCGCGCGTGATCCGCAGTTTCTCCGGGCGAACAGCGACCCAAACCTTAGCGCCGGGCGCGGCATCGATCTTGGCCGCGACGCGCAGCCGGCCCAAAGCCGTGCCGTCAATGCACGTTCCGTCGTCGCCGACGCGGCCTTCGAACGAATTGACGCTGCCGATGAAGTCGGCGACCCAGCGCGAGCTCGGCCGCTCGTAGATTTCGGCGGGCGGCGCGACCTGCATCAGCCGGCCGCAGTCCATCACCGCAATACGGTCGGCAACCGTCATCGCTTCGCTCTGGTCATGGGTGACGATGATGAAAGTAAGCCCAAGGCGGCGTTGCAGGTCCATCAGTTCGAACTGGGTCTCGCCGCGCAGCTTCTTATCGAGCGCCGCCATCGGCTCGTCGAGCAGCAGCACCAGCGGCCGCTTGACCAGCGAACGGGCGAGCGCCACGCGCTGGCGTTGCCCGCCGGACAGTTCGTGCGGCTTGCGCCGGCCGAGATTGTCGAGCCGCACCAGCGCCAGCATGTCGGCGACCCGCTCGGCGATTTGCGCCTTCGGCAGCCTCTCCTGCTTGAGGCCGAAGGCGACGTTGCCCGCGACGCTGAGATGCGGAAACAGCGCATAGTTTTGAAACATCATGTTGACCGGACGCCGATGCGGCGGGACCGGCGCGAGATCGACGCCGTCAAGCAGGATGCGGCCGGCGCTCGCTTGCTCGAAGCCGGCGATCAGACGCAACAGCGTGGTCTTGCCGCAGCCCGAGGGGCCGAGCAGCGCGAAAAACTCACCCTGATAGATGTCGAGCGAAAGATCATCGACAGCCGTGAAAGCGCCGAAGCGCTTGCTCACGCCTGCGAGCCGCAGCAGCGGCTGCGAATTACGATCGGCCCAAGGAGCGAAATCCCGCTTTGCCAATCCTCCACTCGATCCGGCCGCCTGCATCGATGCTCCGCTCGCACGTGCGCGCGCCGACGGCGCGCCAAGCGCACGCTAAAGCATTTCTACAGCGACTGGAAAGACGTGAAAGTCAGCTCGCGGCGGCGACCGCCATGGTCGACGCGAGCGCGGCTTCGTCGGCCGGCTCGGTCACCAGCTTGCGCGGCTCCGGGCCGTAATAATCGCCGAGCTGGACGACCGGCCGCGGCTGCATCGTAATCGACACCAGGCGGTCATAAAGCGCCTTCGCCGAAACCGGCTTGGTCAGATATTCGTTGACGCCAAGCCGCACCGCCTCGACGACGCGCCAGCGTTCGCAGTGACCGGTCAAAATAATGATCGGAATATCGGGCATCGGGAACACGCCCGGCGAACGCACGATCCGCACCAGTTCGGGACCGCTCAGCAGCGGCATTTCCCAATCGAGGATGACGACGTCGGGCGCCATAGTGCGGATCGAGTTCGAGCGCCGCGATGCCGTCGGCCGCCTCGTAGATATCCTTGATGCCGCAATTGACGAGAAGGTTGCGGACCATCTTGCGCATGTACTGATTGTCGTCGACGATCAGCACGCACAGCGATTGGATGATGTTCTCGATTTGCTTTTTGGTGTGTTTCGCAGACATGCCATATCGGCCGCTGAAACGGCCGCGTGGTTCTCGTGCCTGCCCTTCCCCGTGCATTCGCGCATGAAAGCACGGACCCCGTTGCGGGACGGTAAAATTAAAAGCAGCAAATTGTTGCTATCGGGCGGTTGGTGCGATGCGCCGTAGGGCGCGTGGTGAGTGTCCAGTTAACGGACAGAATCGCTTTGGACGCGTAGCGTCAATCGACGAGAGCGATCTCGCTCGAGTTGGACGTGAAATCCGGCTTATAACTCGCGAGCTGGCGCGGTTCGGGTCCGTAATAATCGCCGCGCCGTATCATCGGACGCGGCTTGATCAGGATCGACACGACGCGCGCCAAAAGCGCGGTCGACGATACCGGTTTGAGCAGAAATTCATTGACGCCAAACCGCGCGGCCTCGACCACACGCGAATGTTCGCTGTAGCCGGTGAGCATGATGACCGGCACGTCGGGCAGCGGAAACGAGCCGGGCGAGCGCAGAGCACGCATGAATTCCGGCCCGTTGGGGCTCGGCATTTCCCAATCGAGAATGACGATATCAGGAGCGCGGCTGCAGATCTTTTCCAGCCCGCTGCGCCCGTCGCTTGCGTCGTCGATGTCCGTGATGCCGATCGACTGCAGCAGAGCGCGCACGACCTTGCGCATGGCCGGCTCGTCGTCGACGACGAGAACCTTGAGTTTCTCGACCTGTCGCGCAATTTGCGTGGCGCGGGATTCCATGACGCCCCGTGGATTAATGCATTGCCCGTGCAATGTGACCACAGCTCGATGAAATTACGGTTTGGCAAATTCATCGAATTTTATGAAGTTGCGCCACTCGCGGATGGCGGCGACGCCATGAAGCGATCGAGCATGGCGGCCTGCTCCGGCGTGAGCCGCAAGCCGAGCTTGGAACGGCGCCACAGCACGTCATCGGCGGTCTGCGCCCATTCCTTGGTCATCAGATAACGCACCTCGGCCGCGGTTAGATCGGCGCCGAAGCGCATGCCGAGATCGTCGAGCCCGGCCGCCTTACCGAGCACGCGCTCGACCCGCGTGCCGTAGGCGCGCACCAGCCGCCGCGCGTGATCGGCGGTGAGAAACCGCCAGGTCAGCTGCGTCCGCTCGATCAGGGTCTCGATGCCGTCATAGACGAAGTCGCCGCCCGGCAGCGGACTTCGCTCGGTCCACGGCCGTGAGCGCGGAAAGAAATGCGCAAGCCGCGCCAGCGCGTCCTCGGCAAGACGCCGGTAGGTCGTGATCTTGCCGCCATAGACCGTGAGCAGCGGCGCCTCGCCGAAACGTTCGTCGAGGATGAGCGCGTAGTCGCGGCCGATGTCTTGCGCCTTGCGCGCGCCGTCGTCGTAGAGCGAACGGACGCCGGCAAAAGCCCACACCACGTCGGCGGCGCCGATCGCGGTGCGGAAATATTCGTTCACGACGCCGCACAGATAGTCGATCTCTTCGCCGGTCGGCAGCACCGTCGAAGGATCGCCGGCGAAGGCCAGATCGGTGGTGCCGATCAGCGTGAAGTCGCGCTGAAAAGGAATTGCGAATACGACGCGGCTGTCGGGCGCCTGCAGAATATAAGCGCGGTCGTGATCGTACAAACGCCGCACCACGATGTGACTGCCTTTGTCGAGCCGCAGCCGGTGCTTCGGCTGCATCCGCATTGCCGTCTCGGCAAATAGGTCGCTCCACGCGCCGGTGGCGTTGACCAGAATGCGCGCCGTCACGACGTCGCGCTGGCCGCGGGCATTGAGCACAAGCCGCCACACATCGGTGCGGTCGGCGCGCACGCAGCGGGTGCGGCTGCGGATCACCGCGCCGCGCTCGGCGGCGTCGACGGCGTTGAGCACGACAAGGCGCGCGTCGTCGGCAAAGCAATCGGAATATTCGAAGGCATGATGAAAGCGCGCTTTCAGCGGCAAGCCCGCATCGTCGGTCACCAGATCGAGCTCGCGCGTTCCCGGCAAAATCCTGCGCCAGCCGATCCAGTCGTAGATGAGAAGGCCGAGCCGCAACATCATGGCGGAGCGCCGCGCCTCGTTGATCGGCAGCACGAAGCGCAGCGGCCGGATCAGATGCGGCGCCGCGCGCAGCAGCACTTCGCGTTCGCGCAATGCGGCGTGGACCAGGCGGAATTGGCGCTGTTCGAGATAGCGCAAGCCGCCATGAATGAGCTTCGACGACACCGATGACGTGCCCGAGGCGAGATCGTTCTGTTCGATGAGGACGACGCGAAAGCCGCGGCCGGCGGCATCGCGCGCGATGCCGGTCCCGTTGATGCCGCCGCCGATTATGGCGAGATCGAAATCAGCCACTGATTCTCCCCCTCTTCAGACTATCATCCCCGCCTTGCCTCGGACGGCAGATCGGCGATGATGCCGGCAGGACCAGGCCCGTTGATTGTGGCAATTGGATTTAGGCGCATGGACTTTCGCGATCGTCACATTGTGGTCACCGGCGGCGCCGGCGCGCTCGGAACGGCGGTTGTCGCCGCGCTGATCGAGGCCGGCGCGGCGTGTCATGTGCCGTGTTACGACGAGGCGGAAGCGAAACGCTTTCGCCTGCGCGAGCACAAGCAGGTCGCGTTGACCGTGACCGGCGGCCTCGCCGACGAGGCGGCCGTGGCCCACGCCTATGCCGGCATTCCTTCGCTGTGGGCCTCGATCCACATCGCCGGCGGCTTTGCCGCCGGTGCGCTCAATCAAACCGCGGTGGCGACCATCCGCCAGCAGATCGACATGAACCTGTTAAGCTGCATGCTGTGCTGCCGCGCCGCAATCTCGGCCATGACGGGCGGCGGCCGCATCGTCAATGTCTCAGCCCGCGCCGGCCTGGAATGGCGCAGCGGCGCCGGCATGACGGCCTATACCGCGAGCAAGGCGGCGGTCGCGGCGCTGACCGCGGCGCTTGCCGAAGAGGTCGCCAAGGACGGCATTCTGGTCAACGCGGTCGCGCCGTCGATCATGGACACGCCCGCCAATCGCCAAGCCATGCCCAAAGCCGATTACGCGGCGTGGCCTAAGGTCGAGGAAGTAGCGGCCACGATCCTGTTCCTCGCGTCGCCCGATAACCGCGTCAGCCGCGGCGCGGTCGTGCCGGTTTACGGCAAATCGTAACGGGCGCGTATCGTCACCCCGAAACCGCCACCATTTCGCGCGCCGGCGCCGTCACCAGCCGCGTCACCGCGCTGGCGGCGACGATGGCGCGCTGCTGCGCATAGGCCTCGTGATTGCGCTCGATGTAATCGAGATCGTAAAGGTAATTCACCATCAGGCCGTAGGATTGCTTGAGCGCCCGCTCCGACGTGTCGGCGAGCCAATCGAGGCGCTCGAGCCGCGCGCCGTTGCCGAGATGGAACCGCGCGACGGAGTCGACCGGCAAGCCGCGGCCGTTGCGGGCGCGCAGGTAATACCAGGCGGCGGCGCGAAGCAATGGTTCGCGGATCTGTTCGGCCAGGTCGGGCGAGCGCCACCAGTCGTCGGCGTCGAGCGCCGCGAGCGCTTCGCGATCGTCGTCCTCGAGCGCGGCCGAGCCGGCATTCATCCGCTCGCGCTTGAGCCACGCGGCGAAATTCGGCGCCGGCGACAGCGTCACGAAGGTGCCGACACGGGGAACTTCGCGCGAAACCTCCTCGACCACCTGCTTGATCAGGAAATGCCCGAAGCTCACCCCGGCAAGCCCGCGCTGGCAATTGGTGATCGAATAAAACACCGCCGTGGTCGCGGCCTGCGGTTCGACCGCTTCGCGCCGGTCGGACAGGATCGGCCCGATCGCCGCCGCGGTTTCCCGCGTCAGCGCCACTTCGACGAAGATCAGCGGTTCGTCGACCAGCGCCGGATGGAAGAAGGCGTAGCAGCGGCGATCCGGCGGATCGATGCGCCGGCGCAACTCGTCCCAGTCCCGGATTTCGTGGACCGCCTCGTAGCGGATGATCTTTTCCAGGATGGCGGCTGACGTCGACCAGTCGATGCGGCGCAGCACCAGAAAGCCGCGATTGAACCAGGACGAGAACAAATGAACGAAGTCGTTGTCGATCACGGCCAGATCGTCGCGACGATGGTCCATGGTGTCGAGCAGCTGTTCACGCATGCGCACCAGCGCCGCCGTGCCGCCCGGCGCCAGATTGAGCCTGCGGAACAGTTCGAGGCGCCGCGGCTCGCTGGCGACGTGAAGGTCCGCCGCCGTCTCGTCGGATGGCGACTGCCGCCAGTCGGCAATAGCCCGATCGATGCGGGCGCGATCGTGGCCGAAGGTGGTGGCAAGCGCTTCGAAAAAGGCGATGCGCGGCCCGGTCGTCAGCTCGGCATAGTCCGCGAGAATTTCCTGCGCCAGCGCGACGCCGGACGCCTCGCCGCGGCCGGACAACAGCTCCTCGCATTGCTCGACCAGACCCGCCGAGCGCTCATGCGCCGGCTCGCGGCGCTCGCGCTTGATCAATGCGCGGCTCCGTTCGGCGATGCTTTGCAGCATTTCGCTGAAAAACGAAGTGTTCACCGCTTCATCCCATCCGGCACGCTTTACGTAATAATGCGCCACAGCGATGACAAGTTCGCTAACGGCAAGGACCTGCTGACAAACCTGGACAAATGGCCGCCGCTTTGCCAGTTAAGCGCCCGCGCGGGGGTTCGCCGCGCAAAGTCGGGAGCGGTTCATGCCGGGGCCATCCAAACCGGGTCCACTGGCCGGGTTGCGCGTGCTGGAGCTGGCTCGGATCCTGGCCGGACCGTGGGCCGGGCAGATCCTTGCCGACCTCGGCGCCGACGTCATCAAGGTCGAGCGCTCGGGCGCCGGCGACGACACCCGCGCCTGGGGTCCGCCGTTCGTCCCGGCGGCCGACGGCGGCCTTCTCAGCTCCGCCTATTTTCACTGTACCAATCGCGGCAAGCGCTCGATCGAAGTCGACTTCACGTCGGCCGAGGGCCAGCGCATCGTCAAGAAGCTCGCCGCGCGTTCCGACGTGCTGATCGAGAATTTCAAGGTGGGCGGGCTCGCCAAATTCGGCCTCGACTATGACAGCCTGGCGCCCGCCAATCCGCGCCTGATCTATTGCTCGGTGACTGGCTTCGGCCAGACCGGACCATCGGCGGCGCGCGCCGGCTACGATCTGATGGCGCAAGGCATCGGCGGCATCATGGGCATGACCGGCGCCGCCGACGGGCCGCCGATGCGGGTCGGCGTGCCGATCGCCGATATTTTCTCCGGCGTCTATTCCGCGGTCGGCATCCTCGCGGCACTGGCGCGGCGCGAGCAAACCGGCCGCGGCGGCTATGTCGATACCGCATTGGTCGATTCGACCGTCGGCACGCTGGCGTTTCAGGCGCTCAACTATCTCGTCTCCGGCGAAGTGCCCAAACGCATCGGCAATGCGCATCCCAATCTCGTGCCCTATCAGGAGTTTCCCGTCGCCGACGGCCGCGTCATCATCGCCACCGGCAACGACGCCCAGTTCGTCAAATTATGCGGTATCCTTGGCGCGCCCGAGCTGGCCGAAGTGCCGGCCTATAAGGACAACAAAGGCCGCCTCGCCCATCGCGCCGAACTGGTCGGCAAGCTCTGCGCGCTGACCTCGCAGTTCAAGCGCGAGGCGCTGCTCGACAAGCTCGAAGCCGCCACCATTCCGGCGGGCCCGATCAACGATCTCGACCAGGTCTTCGCCGATCCGCAGGTAATCCACCGCGGTATGAAGATCGAGCTCGACAGCCCGGCGGCCAAAGGCGGCAAGATTCCCGGCATCCGCACGCCGATCGTGCTCGACGGCGCGCCGATGGCGTCGGACCGCCCGCCGCCGCGCCTCGGCGAGCACACCGCCGAGATTTTGCGCGAGATCGGCGAGGGATGAGTTCGATCCGTTCTCGCGGCGCGAATAGCGCGCGAGTGTTGTCAAACAGCGATGTCGAACGGCCCGTAGTCCGTAACCCGGATTGAGCGGAGCGAAATCCGGGTACGATCGACGAGCATTAGCGCCGCTCCTGGGTTTCACTTCGTTCAACCCAGGCTACGAAAGAAAGAAATAAGGGAAGCGGAACGCCGGCAAACGCACTGTCGTCAGTCCCGCACCAAACGGGTGCGGTCGCGCCACGGATAAGGCGGCTTGCGCCGCCCTTTCCGCTCTCGGGCGCGCTCGCCTGCCGGCGTTCCACCACGGCTCTTGCCAAGGGGTGTGTCGTCCCTTGGTGCGGCCCGGGCCAGGTTTCGTGGGCAAACCGTCCAAGCGGCGGGGGTCACTCCGCCGACGGCCTGACCACTTCCAGCGACGCACCTCGCACGCCGGTCGTAATGCCGGCAGACATGATGCCCGGACCGCCCGGGAGCCAAGCTGATGAGGCTTGGCCCGCGGGCACCGCACCCGCCCCTGCCGCCCGGCATCACCCGGACGGCGTCCCTTGGGGCGAGATTTGATTCGCTGCCAAATGTAACTGAAATAGAGACATTCGTCAAGATATTTCGCACATTCGGTGACAAGGTGCCAAAAGGATTGACTTATGTTCCTTTTATGTTCTCATCGGCCGATGCGGACGCGTGGGGACATGTTGCGGTTTGCCGTGGCCTTTGCGCTGCGCGGCGCACGCAAGTTGGTGCGCGGACTGCGCGAAGGTCTCGACGAGGAGGAGCGCTATCGCGTTGCCGACGACGTGGTGGCGCGGCTGCAGCAGCACGGCGACCCGTGGCGCCTATCGGATGAGCTGCCGCCGACGACCGGCAAGGGATTTTCTACGCCGCCGCGGGAAGGATCGTGACCGGATCGCGTTTGCCGCGCCGATCGATTTCAGCTGCGCCGATTGACGCTGCCGAGAACCGCGGCGCCGATCAGAACGCCGATACCCAAAGCGACGCCGAGCGTGAGCAACGGGCGATCCTCGGCTTGCGCGCTCACGCGAGCCAGGGCGTCACCGCCGTAGCCGGCGCCGAGCTTGACCGCGCGGTTGCCGAGCCGCGCCGCCTGAGCGCTCGCCGCCTCGCCGCGGTCGCGCAAGCGATCGATCATGTCGCCTAAAGCCGCGGAAATCGTCTCGCCGATTTGTACACCCGCCGCCGAGGCGGCCACGGAGCCGCGGCGCCCGGCGATGCGGCCGAGCTTCTCGAGCTCCTTTTCGACGGCGCCCAGATGATTTTGGATGGCGGTCACGCTCGGACCGAATGAATTGGAGCGGTACTGAAACATGGAGCCCTCGCCGGCGCAGATATTCGGTTGATGCTAACGCGCGCGCTTTCGCACTCAGTGAACCTGTCAGACCGGGGTTGGTTCCGATTCGTTTACCGCGACAGCCGCCGCCGATTAGCGCGGACGCGCTTTCGATAGACGCCCAGCACCTTCTTGGCGGCATGACGGCTGGTGCCGCCTTCGATCGCGCTTGCGGCGACCGCCGCTTGCGCCTCGACCCCCGCAGCGACCTTCTCGGCCACCATGCGCTGCAGTTCGGCGCGGCCATCGGCGCCGCCTGCCGCAATGCGAATCAGCCGCAACGCGATCACCCGTTGCGCTTCCCAACCCAGGAACGCCGCCTGCGCGGACAGCGCCAGCCAGGGATTCCACATTTGCAGGGGATTCGACATTCTTATTGCCAACGACCGCGCCGGTCCGTTGTTCCCCAGACGTGACGGCCCAATTTTTCCGAAAATTTTACCTCGCGGCGTCAATGTTTCGTCTTGCATGCCGGGTATTGCGCTCTGCGGCGCGGGATTTGCATCGCCTTCCGCAACGAGCCAACCCAGGAGCATGACATGCCCAATCGAAGCGAGCTTGCTGTCCCGGCCATGCGCGGCAGGAACGGGAGCGCGACCGCGAGCGCCGTCAAAAGCGGCGGGGTGCTGCCGGATTCCGAGGCATGGACCATCATCGCCTTTTCCGCGATCGGCTGGCTGATGTCGTTCTACCTGGCGGTTTCGACGGTCGGCGTCGATGCATTCCCGGGGCTGATGTCGCAGATCCCTATGGGCTGATCTTGAGCGGATGCGGCAAGCTTGCTGCCTCGGCTTCAAGCAATCAGCCGGCCGCCCGCTGCCGCGCCGTTACCGCCGCCCGATCGTCCGCATCGCGCGCCCGGCGCAAGGCGCGCTCCAGCCCGGCGAGATCGTAGGGCTTCTGCAGCACCGCGAAACCGAGGCGCACCGCGTCCTGCGCGCTCGAACTGTAGCCGGTGGTCAACAGCACCGCGACGTCCGGATAACGCCGGCGCACCGCGTCGGCCAATTGCAACCCGTTCATTCCCCCGGGCATCAATATGTCGGAGAACACGAGATCGGTGTGGGCCTCGCTTTCGATGAGATCGAGGCCGGCCTGCGCGCTCGCGGCGTGCCGGACCGCATAGCCGAGCTGCTCGAAATAGGCTTGGGCGACTTCGGCGACTTCGGCATTGTCTTCAACCACGAGCACCGTTCCAGCCCGCGGCGGCGCGGCTAGGGCCGCGGTCTGCGGGCGCGGCTGCGCCGACGCCTCCCACGTCCGCGGCAGAAACAGCGTGACGGCGGTGCCGCGCCGCGCCGAGGTGGCGATGCTGGCGGCGCCACCCGATTGGCGGGCAAAACCGTAGACCTGGCTCAAGCCGAGGCCGGTGCCCTTGCCGACGTCCTTGGTGGTGAAGAACGGCTCGAAAACCCGCGGCAACACGTCGGGCGGAATTCCGGTTCCGGTATCGGCAACCCTCACCGCGACGAAATCGCCGCTCAGTCCCTCCTCCGAACTTTTGCCGCGCATCAGAACCGGCTTGGCGCTGATCGTCAGCGTGCCGCCGGACGGCATGGCGTCGCGCGCGTTGAAGGCGAGATTGAGCATGGCGAGCTCAAACTCGTTCGGGTCGACCTTCACCGCACACGGCCGCCGCGGCACGCCGACGCGGATGTCGATGTCGCCGCGCAGCGAACGGCTCAGCATGTCTTTGATCTCCGGCAGCCGCTCGGCGAGATCGATCACGCTCGGCTGCAGCGTTTGCCGCCGCGAGAAAGCCAGCAATTGCCGCGTCAGGCTCTCGCCGCGCTGCGTCGCATTGGCGATGGTGTCGAGGAGATGCGTTTCCTTGTCGCCGGAGACGTGCCGGCGCAAGCGTTGCACCGTGCCGCTGACGATCATCAGCAGATTGTTGAAGTCGTGGGCGACGCCGCCGGTCAATTGTCCGATCGCCTCGAGCCGCTGCGCCTGGCGCAGTGCGTCTTCCGCCAATCCGCGGCGTTCCGCTTCATCGTGCAGGCGCCTGGTCCGCCGCAGCACAACCCAAAGCGCGAAGAACAACAGCAGTGTGACCGGCAAGCCGAAAATCAGGTGGCCGCCGGCCTGGGCCAGCCAGGCGGCGCGGATCGCGGCGGCATCGATGCCGGCGATGGCGTAGAGCGGAAAACCCGGCACCTTGCGGAAACCCACGCGCCGGTTACGGCGGTCGACCTCGGACGTGACCGAATAGAGGCCGTGCGCCAGTCCTTGGCCGATCGACCGACGCAACTTACTCGCCGAACTGAGCTGTTGCGACGGCAGCAAACCGGCCGGATAACGCGCCAGCAACGCGCCATCGGCGCGCGCCAGGGCGTAGAAATTCCCCGGCGACTGTTCGATCATCGAATAGAAGTCGGCGAAATAGCGCGGCCGCACCGCGATCGCGATGACGCCGCGGAAGGAGCCATCGGCCGACGGCAGCCGCTGCGACACGTCGAACAAATCGGTTCCGGCGGCCCGTATTGTCGAGGCGTGCACGTCGCCGACATAAGTCCCGGCGTTGCTGCCCTTCTGCGCCGTGAAGTAATTGCGGTCGGAAAAGTCGGCGCCGCTTTGCATCGCCTGCGGCTCGCTCGAAGCGAGCGGGCGGCCGTCGCGGCCGATCAGGGTGATCGATTGCACCTGCGGCATGACAGCGACGATGCGCTGCAAGCGCGGGGTCAGGCTTCCTTGCGCGGCACGGATCTGATCGTCCGACATGCCGCGCACGACCTCGCCGACCTCCGGGAAGATGCGGTCGACGGTCTCGAACACCTTGAGCGCCTGTTCTTGCAGCACGTCGAGCGAGCGACCGATGCGCTCGTCGGCGACGGCATAGACGCCGCGATAATCGTTATAGGAGGCGTAGAGGAACAGCGCCGCCGGAAGCACCAGCGACGCGACCATCAACAGCTGCAGCAGACGCAGTGCCGATTCCCGTTCTCTGCGCATCGAAGTCCGGATGTTGCGGCCGGCAATATGCAACCACGGCCGCGCAACGACGCTTGAACCGTCACAGCCTGTCAAACTTCCGGGGCGCGAACGAGGCGATTATTCGCCGCATTCGATTGCAATTTCGTGACTGAAACGACAGGGGCCGTGACTTGACTGTCACAAAATGCCGCAATTGTTCCGAGCGCCGAGCGCTATTCTCGATCCCCTCATTCCCGCGAAAGCGGGAATCCAGAAGCGGTGCGCACGGATCTGGGTCCCCGCTTTCGCGGGGACGAGCGAATAGATCAACTCACGGCAACGGGCGCCAGCGCGTCGATGTCGGTGACCACGTCGATGACGACCGGGCGATCGGCGGTGAGCGCTTGCGCCAGCGCCGCTGGAAATGCCGAAGCCACTTCGACGCGGATGCCGAGCGCGCCCATGTCCTGGGCGATGCGGGCGAAATTGACCTTGCTGAAATGCCAAAGCTCCAGCGCCTTCTCGGTCTGCTTGCCGCCATAGACGCGATCAAAGCCGCGCTTACTCTGATTGCCGCCGCCGTTGTTGTTGACCACCGTCACCGCATTGATATTCCAGCGCGCCGCCGTTTCGATTTCGGCGATGTGGTACCAGAACCCGGCGTCGCCGGTGAAGGTGACGACCGGCCGCTCCGGACAAGCGCATTTGGCGCCCAGTCCGGCCGGGAACGCCCAGCCGAGATGACCGGCGCTGCGCATATAGCTTTGCCGCGGCGAGGTAAGATCGAACATGCCGCCCATCCACATGCCGGCGTGGCCGGTGTCGACGACGACGATGGCGTCGTCCGGAACGTGCCGCGTCAGTTCGTGGCAGAGCCGCTCCGGACGGATCGGCACCGCGTCGGAATCGAGTGCGGATGCGTATTTGTCCCGCCATTCGCCGGAGATTTTCTGCGCCTCGCCGATCCAGGCCTTGCGCTTGCTTGCGCTTGCGCGATCGGCGGCGGTCAGCATGCGCGCCAGCGTCACTTTGGCATCGCCGTTGACGCAGGCTGCGAGCGGGTAATTGCGGCCGAGCGCCTCCGGCGCGATGTCGATCTGGATCGCCGGAGTGCCGATCTTCGGCACTGCCCAGAAATGCGTGGTCATGCCGCCGGTCTCGGTGCCGATGAAGCAGACGAGGTCGGCCGCATTGACCACGCGGTTGGCGCTTTCGCGCGAATACGAGCCGACGACGCCAACCGACAGCGGATGATTGCCGGGGATGGAATCCTTGCCGTTAAGCGAGGTCGCGACCGGGATTTGCAAAGCCTCCGCCAGCGCCACGAGCTCCGCCGCAGCGCCCGAAGCGCGCACGCCGCCGCCGGCGACGATGACCGGCCGCACGGCGTCCTGGAGGATTTTTAGCGCGGCGCGCACGCTCCCCTCGTCCGGCTCCGGACGAAACGCCGGCACGCGCGCGAATTGCGGCTCGACCAGCGGCTCCATGTCGGCTTCCTCGGCGTCGATCTGGCCCTCGTTGCCGCGAAATTGCAGATGAACGGGTCCGGGACATCCGGTCACCGCGGTGCGGAACGCCTGGCGCACCATGTCGGGAAAGCGCGCCACGTCGTCGACGGTGGCGTTGAACTTGGTCACCGGCTCGAACGCCGGCATGTCGTCGATTTCCTGATAGACCTTGCGGAATTTCGTCTTCGGCTCGCGGCCGCCGGTCATGGCGATGACCGGCGAATGGGCGAGCCAGGCGTCGCGCAGGCCAGCGGCGAGATTGAGCGCGCCGATCACCTGCGCCATGCAGATGCCGGGCTTGCCCGAAGCGCGCGCGTAACCGTCCGCCATATAGGCCGCCGCCTTCTCGCCATGCACGTGCAGCCGCTTGATATCGGTGCGCCGCTCCAGCTCGGCATAAGTGGTGCGCAACACGGCGGGCACGTGAAACACGTGGGTGACGCCGTAGCCTTTGAGCATGTCGGCGAGGCATTGCGCGCCGGTCATTTTCCTATTGTGGCCTATTTGCATGGGCGGTCGTTCCTTCCACAACTTTTCCCGGGCGCGGCGCAGCACGAAGTGATGCGCTGGGGAACCGGGACCGTTAGTAATTCAGCGTGTGGCACGATCCCGGAACTGCGGTGCACCGCTGCGCGCTGCACCGAGTCCGGGAAACAAAACTGCTAGTCGTTGAACACGGCGACCGCGCGAATAGGCGAGCCGGTGCCTTCGCGCCATTTCAGCGGCAGGCCGATGAACTGAAACTCGCCTTGGCCGAGCAGCGCTTCGAGATTGCACAGGCTTTCCATATGCGTGATGTCGAGGTCGAGGCAGGCCTTGTGGACCAGCGAATTGACTTTGCCCGCGGGTCCCGGCCGCATCGAGTCGATGCCGAAATGCACGATGCCCTGCGCGGCGAGCCATTCGGTCGCCGCGACATTGACGCCGGGATTGTCGGTCGCATAGGCCGCCGTCGGAAAGGTGCGGGCGTGGTGGCCGGTGCAAAGCAGCACGGTGCCCTTTTTCGGGATCGGCACGCCGGTCTTCTTGACCGCCTCGTCCAGATCAGCGGGCGTAATTTCCGCCTGCGGCGCAATGTGCCGCAGGTCGATGCAGATGCCCTGCACGATGCAATTTTCCAGCGGATATTTGTCGATCGGCGTGCCGGTTTTGCCGAAGTGGCGCGGCGCGTCGATATGGGTGCCGCCGTGGTCGGGCATCGAGAAGAACATCACGCTGTTGCCCTGGACGTTGCCGGATTCGGCGAACGCCTCTTCGTGCGTCTTCCAGATGCCGTGAATGATCGGCGGCTGCCCCGGATAAGATGGCGTGCGGTGGTACAGCTCCCGGCTCAAATCGACGATCCGCATGCGACGCATCTCCCGGATTTTGCCTGGGGCATGATCTTCTCGGAAAACCGGTATCCACCCTCGGATCGAGTCCGAGGGCAGGCATTTTCCGGACCATGCCCTGGTCTTTCGTTGGCCGAACACTATCCTCCACGACTGACCGCGACAACGCTTGCCGGAGTGCCGCATGAAAACCTCGACCGACCGCATCCTGACCACCCATACCGGCAGCCTGCCGCGGCCGAAACCGCTGATCGACCTCATTCTCGGCCGCGAGCAAGGGACCGCCGTGGCGGCGGACGCGTTCGAGGCCGCGACCGCCAAAGCGGTCGACGAGGTCGTGGCGCAGCAGGTTGCTTGCGGCGTCGACGTGGTCTCGGACGGCGAAATGTCGAAGCCGTCCTATACGACCTATATCCGCCATCGCGTGACCGGCATCGCGCCGGACCCGCGCGCGGCGGACAAGGGCCGCGACATCATGATCGGCCGCGATCTGCTCGATCATCCGGATTTCGCCCGCGAACGCCGCAGCTTTGCCGCGGTGCCGTTTCCCGGCTGTGTCGGCGATTTGCGCTATACCGATCGCTCGGCGCTCGACCGCGATATCGCGCATCTCAAAGCCGCCGCGGCGAAGGCGAAGCCGACGGAGGTGTTCATGACCGCCCCGTCGCCCGGCATCCTGACGCGCTTCATCATCAACCTGCATTATCCGAGCGAGGACGCCTACCTCGCCGCGCTCGCCGAGGTGCTCGAAGTCGAGTACCGCGCCATCGTCGAAGCCGGCTTCGTGCTGCAGATCGACGCGCCCGATCTCGGCTCGGCGCGCAACAACCAGTATCGCCGCCTGACCGACGACGAATTCCGCTCAAAGATCGCCGAGCGCAATATCGCAGCGCTCAACGCGGCGATCGTGGGACTGCCCGCCGACCGCCTGCGGCTGCACATTTGTTGGGGCAATTACGAAGGACCGCACACTCACGATCTGCCGCTGACGAAAATCATCGACATCGCGTTCAAGGCGCGTGTGCAGGCGTTCAGCATCGAGGCCGCCAATCCGCGCCACGATCACGAATGGGAAGATCTCAAGACCATCACAATTCCCGACGACAAGATTCTTATTCCCGGCGTCATCGACTCGACGACGAATTTCGTCGAACATCCGCGGCTTGTGGCGCAGCGCATCGGCCGCTACGCCGACATCGTCGGCCGCGATCGCGTCATCGCCGGCGTCGATTGCGGCTTCGGCACCGCGGTGCGCGCCGAGCCGACAGTGGCCGACAGCATCGTCTGGGCCAAGCTGCGGGCGCTGTCCGAGGGCGCGGCGATCGCGAGCAAGAAGTTATGGGGAGCGAAGGCGGCGTAACCGCCGCGCGCGGCCTTGTTCGAAAATTCAGGGCTCGCTACGCTGAGGTGTCGATGACGCACGAGCTGATGGTGTCGCGGCTCGACTTACTAGGGGGCGAACATGCATGCGAACGCAATTATCCTCGGCCGAAATGCCGCAATCGCCGCTCTCTTTGTTGCCGCGATGCTGAATGCTTCTCAGGGCCGCGCAGACAGCGCGCTGGCGGTCGGACTTCCCGCCGACGTCAGCCATGAGGGTTTTGCCAGCGGCTTTAAGCTCAATGCGCCGGATATGGATGCGGCACGCCAAGGCGCGATTGTCGGCTGCCAAAAATCGGTCGGAGCGTCGGAGGCGGCGCGCAAGTTGTGCAAGGTGGTCGCCACCTTTCACAACCAATGCTTCGCGGTCGCCATCGATCCCGCCAACGGCACGCCCGGCGTTGGCTGGTCGATCGCCGAAAATCAGAAAATGGCCGACGCCCAAGCGATTGCCCAATGCCGCACTACCGCTGGCGCAAGCCGGCAGCAGTTTTGCGTGGTAATGGAAGACCGCGGCACCAATCGCGGCTGTGACGGCACCGCCAAATAAAACGGAAGCACGTCAATGCGCCGGCCGTCACTGCGCGCTTAACCCGGCGAATTGGACCACCTTGCGCCATTTCGCGGTTTCCTCGGCGATGAATTGGCCGAATTCCGCAGGCGACATCGACAGCTCGCTGACCCCGAGCTCGCTGAGCCGCGCCTTCAATTTGTCGTCGGCCTGGATGGCGCGGACCGCGGCGGCGAGCTTGTCGATGACCGGCTTGGGCGTATTTTTCGGCGCGACAATGCCGGAAAAGCCGCTGGCTTCGAAGCCGGGCAAGGTCTCGGCAACGGTCGGCACGCCGGGCAATGCGTCGATGCGGTTCGCGGTGGTCAGCGCCAGCGCGCGCAGCTTGCCGGTTTTGATTTGTCCGATGACGGCCGAGATGCCGTCGACGCCGATTTTGACCTGACCGCCGAGGAGATCGGTCACCATCTGGCCCTCGCCGGCATAGGGCACGTGAACGACGTCGACACCGGCCATCATCTTGAACAGCTCCACCGCCATATAAGGCGGCGTACCGAGCGACGGCGACGCCATGGCGATCTTGCCGGGATTGGCTTTGCACTGCGCAATCAGCTCGGCAACGTTGGCGGCCGGGAACGACGGATTGGCGTCGAGCACCAGATTGATGCGGTTGATCGGCGCGACCGGCGCGGTGTCGCGCACGAAATCGTAGCTGAGATTCTTCATCAGCGAGGCGTTCACCGCGTTCGACGACGAGGCGAAGAACAGCGTGTAGCCGTCCGGCGGCGCGTTCACGACCGCCTCGGCGCCGAGCGAGCCGCCGGCGCCGGGACGGTTCTCGACTGCGACCGATTGATTGAGCTCTTGCGACAGCCATTGCGCGGCAATGCGCGCGATGATGTCGACCTGGCCGCCGGGCGGGAAGCCGACCAGGAGCTTGATCGGATAGGCTGGATAGGCTTGGGCGCGGGCCAATGTGGAAATCGCGGGCAATGCAACGGCGCCGCCCGCCAGACGCAATAGATCCCGCCGTCGCAACGGCATCGCTCCCTCCCCCTGATCTCCCTCTCCCCGCGTGCGGAAAGAGGGACAACTTTTTTATTCCGGCTTGAAATTCATCGCCACGCCGTTGATGCAATAACGCAGATGCGTCGGCGGCGGGCCGTCCTCGAAGACGTGGCCGAGATGGCTGCCGCAACGGCTGCAATGCACCTCGGTGCGGGTCATGAAATAGGTGCGATCGGTCGTGGTCTCCACCGATCCCGGTTCCGGATCGTTGAAGCTCGGCCAGCCGGTGCCGCTCTCGAACTTGGTCTTGGACACGAACAGCTTTTGCTCGCAGCCGGCGCAATAGAACGCGCCGGCGCGCTTCTCGTGATTGAGCGCACAGGAACCCGGCCGCTCGGTGCCGTGCTCGCGCATGATGTGGAACTGTTCCGGGGTGAGGAGCTTCTTCCACTCCGCATCGGTATGCGTCACGGGATAGTGCTTGGTCTCGGTGGTGGTGGTGCTCATGGCGTTCCGCCCGTTTATGTTCGTCATGAACGTAATCGATGCCGCGCAAAGCGCAACCGTGCCGCCGGTCACTTGATCGTCAGTGCCTCGATGACCGAGCCAACCACGCCTTCAAGATAAGCCGGCGCGTGCTATCATGGCGGCACCGATGCGGGAGGATACGCGATGCTGGATCAGCCTCACTCGAAGAGCAACGGCTCGAAGCCGCAGCAAGATATGATTTCCGCCGCGTTCCTGCGCAATGCCTGGTACGTCGCGGCGTGGTCCGACGAGGTCGGCGACGGGCGGCTGCTCGCCCGCACCATCATGAACGAACCCATCGTGCTGTTTCGCAAAGCAACCGGCGAGGTCGCTGGGATCGAAGACCGCTGCGCCCATCGCTTCGCACCGCTCTCCATGGGCAAGATCGTCGGCGGCGACCGCATCCAGTGCCCGTATCACGGGCTGGAATTCGACGGCAGCGGCGCCTGCGTGCGCAACCCGCACGGCGCCAAGAACATTCCGCCGCGGGCGCGGGTGAAAGGCTATCCGGTGATCGAGAAGCACAAAGCGATCTGGATCTGGATGGGCTCGGCGCCGGCCGATGCCGGAAAAATTCCGGATTTCTCCGTGCTCGACAATGTGCCGGAGCTGCATACCACGAAGCGCGACAGCATCGTCATCAAAGCCAATTATCACCTGATCATCGATAACCTGCTCGATCTGAGCCACACCTCCTATCTGCACGAAGGCATTCTCGGCAACGCCGACACCGTCGAATCCGACATCACCACCGAGCAGGATGGCGACGACGTCGTGGTCGGCCGCCACGCCACCAATTCGAAACCGCCCGGCATGTTCGCGCCGTTCTGGCCCGACCATCCGCCGCGGGTCGACAAATTCACCAGGATGCGCTGGATGGCGCCGTCGGCGCTGCGGCTATTGACCGGAATCTGCGCGATGGGCGCGGCGCCGGAGACCGGCACCGGCTATCACGCCGTCCACCTGCTGACGCCCGAGAACGAGCGCTCGACGCATTATTTCTTCACCGCGGTGCGCTGGGGCGTGAAGACGGCCGAGGACAAGCTCAACCGCGATCTGCAGAAACGAATCGCGGAAATGCGACGTTTTGCGTTTGAAGAGCAGGACGCGCCGGTGATCGAGGCGCAGCAGCACAACATCGAAAGCGCGAGCGAGCCGCTCGATCCGGTGATCCTCGCCGTCGACGTCGGCTGCGTGCGCTATAAGCGCGTGCTTGAAAAGAAGCTGGCGGCAGAGCAAGGATGACGCCGAGCGAGCGGCGCGAGATCCCGGATCGGACTTCGCCCGTCCGGGATGACGCCTACGGCGTCACTTGATCGCCAGCGGATTGGTCGGCGAGCCGACCGCGCCGGTGATGGGAATCGCCGGCGCGACGAACATGAATTCGTAAACGCCGTCGGCGGCGCAATCCTCGGCGAGATCCTTGAGGTAAAAGATTTCGCCCATGGTCATGCCCATGATCGGGATGGTGATCCAGTGCCAGGGCTGGTTGATGCCGGCTTCGGTATTGTTCGGCCGCACCTCGCAGCCCCAGGTGTCGCTCGCTAACGCCGCGAGCTCGGTCTTGGCGACGAATTCCAGCGTCTCGAAGGCGAAGCCCGGCGCATCGCCGCCGGGATAGCCGTCCCAGCTTCCCGCTTTCAGGCAGCGCTCCATCTGCCCGGTGCGCACGATGATGTAATCGCCGCGCTTGAATTCGATCTTCTGCTTCTTCGCGGTGAGATCGAGATCGTCGCAAGTGATGCCGTGGCCGTCGTCGAGGCAGTCCTTGCCGAGCGCGCGGGCGACGTCGAGAAACACGCCGCGCCCGACCATCTTGGCCTTGGTTTTCTCGATGCCGCATTTCGCCGCGCCGAACGACGACACTTCGCGGCAATCGTAGCCGTTCCACATATTGTCTTCGTAGAACACGTGGCCGAGGCCGTCCCATTGCGTGCCGCATTGCAGCGGCATCACCACCATGTCGTCGGCGGCGCGGATGCCGCGCTTGTCGAGCACGCCGGAATAGGCATCGGTGCCGGTGCGCAGCATGGTGTGCAACGGATTGATGCGGCCGAGCGCCGGATAATTGGTCTTGCCGCCCTGCGGGCCGTTATTGTCGAAATTGAGCGCGAGCGAGATCACCTTGCCCTTTTTGACGAGCCGCGCCGCGGCGACGACGTCTTCCGGCGAGGTGTAATTGAGCGTGCCGATCTCGTCGTTCGGACCCCATTTGCCCCAGTTCTTGTATTTCTCCGCGGCCGCGCGGAGATCGTCTCGCGTCACTTTGCGCCCTGCCATTGGTTTCGTTCCTACCCTGCTATTGGCCATGATCGAACAATGATAGCATCGCCAAAACGTCTGGGGAGGGCTTTATGTCGGCAGCGGATTTGGTCGCGCGTTTGGTGGCGTTGTGCCTGGGTTTGGCGTGGACCGGATCGAGCTTTGCCGCGGATGCCTACCCCAACCATCCGGTGAAGATTATCGCGCCGTTCGCCGCCGGCGGCCCGAGCGACTTCGTGGCGCGGCTTTTGGCCGACAAGCTGTCGCAGAGCCTCGGCCAGCAGTTCTACGTCGAGGACCACGCCGGCGCCGGCGGCAATATCGGCATGGTGCAGGTCGCCCGCTCCACGCCCGACGGCTACACCATGCTGGTGGCGAGCTCGAGCTATGTGGTCAATCCGAGCCTTTACGCCCGCAAACCCTACGATCCATTCAAGGATTTTGCGCCTGTCACGCTTGCGGGCGCATCGGCAAACATACTGCTCGCGCATCCTTCCGTTCCGGCCAAGACGGCCAAGGAACTGATCGCGCTGATGGCGGCCAATCCCGGCAAATATGCCATCGCCAATGCCGGGCTCGGCACCACGCCGGAGCTCGCCGCCGAACTGTTCAAGCTCGACTTCAAGCTCGACCAGCCCAGCGTGCCCTATAACGGCGGCGCCCCGGCAATCCAGGCCGTGATTGCCAATCAAACGCCGGTCGGGTTTGCCAATCTGACGCCGGCCGCGCCGCAGATCCTCGCCGGGACGTTGCACGGCATCGCGGTGACCTCGCTCAAGCGATCCGCGGCATTGCCCGACGTGCCGACGATGATCGAAGAAGGCGTCCAGGGCCAGGAATCCGAGACCATGCAGGGCGTTTTCGTGCCAGCCGGCACACCGCAGCCAATTGTCGATCTTCTCAATCGCGAGATCGTCAAGGCGCTGCATCAGCCGGACGTGCAGGAGAAATGCAAACAGGTCGGTCTCGAGATCGTCGCCGACACGCCGGCGGAGTTTGCCGTCTATATCAAGAAAGAGGTGGATCGCTGGCACAAGGTCATCGTCGACGCCAAGATTCCGCAGATTCAATAACGACCTAAATTCGTTCCATGCGCATCGTCGATATCCGCGAAACCGCGGTCCCGCTGAACTCGACGCTCGCCAATTCAGGATTTAATTTTTCCGAGATGACGACATCGGTGGTCGCCGTGATCACCGACGTCGTGCGCGACGGCAAGCCGGTCACCGGCTTTGCCTTCAATTCCACCGGGCGCTACGCCTGCGGCGCGCAGATGCGCGCCCGTTTCATTCCGCGCATTTTGAAAGCGCAGCCGCGAGCGCTGCTCGACGACGCCGGCGATAATTTCGCACCGGATAAGTTCCTCGCCGTGATGATGCAAAACGAGAAGTCCGGCGGCCACAGCGAGCGTTCGGTCGGCATCGGCACCATCGAAGTCGCGGTGTGGGACGCGGTCGCCAAGATCGCGCAAAAGCCGCTGCATCGCTTGCTCGCCGAGCGCTACAACGGCGGCAAGATCGCGGATAAGGTTTTCTGTTATGTCGGCGCCGGCTGGTACGCGCCGGGCAAGACGACAGACGACTTGCTCGACGAGATGCGCGGCCATCTCGACGCCGGCTATACCATGCTGAAAATGAAGGTCGGCGGCATGCCGCTCGCCGACGATCTAGCCCGCGTCGCGGCGGTTAAATCGATTCTGCCGAAGGGCGGCCAGCTTGCGGTCGACGCCAACTCGAAATTCGGCCGCGACGACGCGCTCAGCTACGCGCGCGGCTTGCGGCCGTTCGGCCTGCGCTGGTTCGAGGAGCCGTGCGATCCGCTCGATTTTACGCTCTTGGCCGAGATCGCCGGCAGCTACGACGCGCCGTTGTCGACTGGCGAGAATTTGTATTCGACACAGGACGTCGAGAACCTGGTGCGCTTCGGCGGGCTGACGCCGCAGCGCCGCGACGTCATCCAGGTCGATCCGCCGCAGGCTTACGGCATCGTGCAATATGCCAGCACGCTCGACATGCTGGCGCGCCACGGCTGGCCGCGCACTCTGTTGTTTCCGCACGGCGGCAACCAGATGTCGCTCGCCATTGCTGGAGGCTTCGGGCTCGGCGGCGCCGAATCTTATCCGGGCGTGTTCGGCGATTTCGGCGGCTTCGCCGACGACGCGAAACTGGAAGGCGGCCATCTGACGCTGTCCGACCGGCCCGGCATCGGCTTCGAAGGCCAGGCGCGGCTCTACCGGATCATGCGGGACCTCGCGGCGTGATCGAGGTGCGGAGCACGATGGTCCATTGCTCTCTTAGAACAACCAGCTGCCGGTCAAATACGGGCCTTGATCCGTGAAATTGCTTTGCGAATGTTGCTCCGTCGCCAGGAAGACTCCGACGGGCGGAACCGTCGTCGTTACTTGGGTCAGCGAATATTGACTGACGGCGTTGAAATAGACCGCCGCTTGATAACCCAACTCGATCTTGAACTGCCCGTAGTCGCCGGATGGAAAGGAATAGGCGCCGGCCAATCTGGCGTCGATGCTGGGAATCACCGGCGTCGCGTTGGGCGACGTCAGAGCTTGGTTGTTGACTCCGGCCAACACCGGAGAAACCGTCGTAAAGTTGATGCTGCTCTGCGCGGTGCCGATCAAGCCTGCTCCGGCGAACTCGCCGATGAACTGGAAGTCGCCCAAAGCATACTCGCCTCTTACTCCGAGACGCGGCCCGGCGCCGGTGAACAGCGAATTGTTGGTATAACCGCTCGAAGACGTGCCATCCGGGCTCTGAAACAGCCCGTTCAGGTTTTGGCCGATGCGGGCAAACTCCACGCCGCCGAAGACCCGCAATTGGAACGAACACTCGGCGCAGAAGGTATGGCCGCCGTCTAAATTGACCGCATCGTACTTGGATTGCACGCTGCCTTGCGCGATTTTATACAAGGCCAATTCTGGGCCGATCAAATACGGCGGTCCCACCATTTGGGTGGGTTCGGCCGAAAACGAGCCGTTCGCGGTGCTGTTGAGATGCGTCCAATCCAACTCGATATCGTTGGACTCGTTGGGCCTATAGCGAACCCCGACGCCGAACGTGGGACTGAACTTTGGCGTGAGCGATTGATTGCTCCAATTGGGCGTCGTTATCGGCAGCGGCGTGATCAGCGTTCCATATTCGAGATCGCCGGCACCCGGTTGCAGGAACAAGAGCGAGCCGCTGATCTCGAAGTGATGCGGCGGGTTCGAGGTTTCGCTTGCGATGGCTTGGACGGCTGTTCCCGGGGATATCGAATTCGGCGCCGCGGCCAGGGCTTCCGCATTTTGCAGCCGCCGAGTTTCGGCGGGCGCCGGACTCTGTTGCAGCCTCGCCGCCTTGGAGGCTTCGAGGCGCTTAACGCGCGCGCGTAACGCGGCGTTTTCCTTTTCCAAGGCATCGAGCCGCGCCGAGATCTGCTCATCAATCGTGGCGGCAAACGCCGTGTGCGAGACGGCGGAGCCGGCCAAGGCGAGACAGGACAGCAGCACAAATTTCTTGAACGCGATCATTGCCCGCACCCCCACGAAATGTCCGATCAACGGACTTCACAAGTGGCACGCAATGAAACGCCGCAAACAGCCAAGCCGCCGATCGAGCGCGGCCTAGATCATTTTCTCGATCGCAAGAGGATTTCGAACCGCATCCGCCAGTTTCAGCCATTCAGCCGCCATCTCGCGTTGAATGGCGCGAGAATCCGGATCGGCCGCCGCAGACATCAGGTAAAGGCAATGCGCTGCATAATGCGCGTAATCGACATGTTTATCGGTCACCGGAATAGCCATGATCCCTGCCCGGGCGAATCACCAAGGGGAGAATCTGATCGCGTTGTCAGGACACGTCTGTTCGAAATTGCACAATGCTCAGATCAACGGCGAGGTGAACTTAACGCCGCTCGTTCCCGCGCAACCGGGACCCCGGCACCAAATCTCATCCGCAATTAATGTTGCCGAGTCACCGCTTCCACGGCGACGGGCGGGGAATAAAGCCTACCCCGACAGCCGCTCGATCGCCGCGCCGCAGCGGCTGAGCTTGTCCTCCAGCCGCTCGAAACCGCGATCGAGGTGGTAGACGCGGTTGACGACGGTCTCGCCTTCGGCGGCGAGCGCGGCGATCACGAGCGACACCGATGCGCGCAAATCGGTCGCCATCACCGGCGCGCCCTTGAGCTGCTCGACGCCTTCTATTGTTGCACGCTCGCCGTCGAGGTGGATGCGGGCGCCGAGCCGGGCCAGTTCGCCGACATGCATGAAGCGGTTCTCAAAAATCGTCTCGGTAATATGCGACGTGCCGCGCGCGCGCGTCATCAGCGCCATGAACTGGGCCTGCAGATCGGTCGGGAATTCGGGGAACGGCGCGGTCGTCACATCCACCGGCGACAGGCCGGAGCCGTTGCGGGCGACGCGGATGCCCTGATTGGTCGGCGTGACGGTTGCTCCGGTGCGCGTAAGTACGTCGAGCGCGGCCTGCAGAAGTTCGGGACGCGCGTTTTGCAGAAGAACATCGCCGCCGGCCATGGCGACCGCCATGGCATAGGTGCCGGTCTCGATGCGGTCGGGCAGCACGGCATGGCGCGCGCCGTGCAGCTTGGCGACGCCCTCGACGATAATACGCCGGGTGCCGGCGCCGGAAATGCGCGCGCCCATCTTGTTGAGGCAATCGGCGACGTCGGCGATTTCGGGTTCCTGCGCGGCGTTGTCGATCACGGTCGTGCCGTTGGCGAGCGACGCCGCCATGATCGCGGTGTGGGTGCCGCCGACCGTGATCTTCGGGAACACGATTTCGCCGCCGCGCAAGCCGCGCGGCGCGCGCGCCACCACATAGCCGCCGTCGATCTCGATATCGGCGCCGAGCTGCGCCATCGCCATGATGAGAAGGTCGACCGGCCGCGTGCCGATGGCGCAGCCGCCGGGCATCGACACGCGTGCTTCGCCCGTGCGGGCAAGGAGCGGCGCCAGCACCCAAAAGCTTGCCCGCATTTTGGAAACCAGCTCATAGGGCGCGGTGGTGTCGACAATGCGGGCGGCGGAAATGTGCAGCGTCTGGCCATGGTCGGCGGTTTCGCCGGAGCGCTTGCCGCTCACCATGATATCGACGCCGTGATTGCCGAGGATGCGCTCGAGCAGCGTCACGTCGGCGAGCCGCGGCACATTGTCGAGGATCAGGGTCTCGTCGGTGAGCAGGCTCGCGATCATCAAGGGCAGCGTTGCGTTCTTCGCGCCCGAGATCGGGATGGTGCCGTTGAGCGGCCGGCCGCCGACAATACGAATGCGATCCATATTTACCCCCGCGGCCCAAGGTGGACCGAGCCGATCGCGACCTAACGCGATACTTTAGTTATACACCTTTTGCTTTATGCCCCTGCCGCAGGACCGGGGCAAAGCGAAATCCCCGGCGTAACTAATACAAAATGTCTATCCCCTATTCGTCATCCCGATTGCGGCGGAAGTCGGGATTTTGCGCCTCGAACCGGGCATCTGGCGCCGGAGTCTCCGAAAAGCCGGGGCGATTGCGCGCCAGCTTGCGTTCCCTGGCCTGTTCTTTCCGCCTTTTGAGGTTTTCGCGCAACGCCGCGGACAGCCGCTCGCTGCGCGCGGCCGATTGCTCCGCTTTGCCGGGTTTGGCCATAATGGGAATTCAAAGCACGCTCGCTGCCGCGCGGCAACAGCCGGTGCGCTTGCGCTTAAAACCCCCGTGTGGCAAGGATCGCCGCGCTTTTTCCGCCTCTATTTGCCGCGCGAAGGGCCGAGAAGTCCGCTGCCGTAGCTCAGTGGTAGAGCACTCCCTTGGTAAGGGAGAGGTCCTCAGTTCAATCCTGAGCGGCAGCACCATTCCGCCTCACATTCGCAACGCTCTACGCGCTCATTTCATCCGCTTCCAACTGACCTCCGAGCTGCCGCCGCCGGCCGAGGCCGCGGCGACAAAAAAGGACATGGCGTCGCCGGAGAGCTTGAATGGCCGCGCCTGCGTGCCGCCGTCCCAATTGGGGAAGGTTGCGTGCTCGACATGGAAGACGATCTTGCCGCCGTCGACGCTGTAGGTGCCAAAATGGCTGATGCTGCCCTGGACGATCGCCCTGTTCTCGGCGTCGGTTCCGGTCATACGGCCGTTACCGGCGAATTTCGGCAAGCCGTCGCTTACGATCGACAGCACGTAGCGGCCGTTGTTCTCGAAGTCTAATACGCCGTGCGGGCTAGGCCCGAACTGATCGATCTTCTTGCCGTCCTGCGTGATGACGTTTGACACAAGTTGCCACGTGCCCACCAGATCCTTCGCGGTTTGCGCGAAAGCCGCACTCACTTGCAGCGTCACAGCGGCGATCGTTATCGATGCGAGCGCATAGCATTGCCTTGGCGTCATGCGAGCCTCCCCCTATTGTTTCGTTGCTGTAGCCGCCGTCGGTGTAGCGGCAAAAGTACCATCCTGGCCGGCGAGCGGCCAAGGCCGCAGTCTCACGCGCCAAGACGGCGGCCTGAAATCACACCGCGACTTTCTTGAGGAAGCCCTCGATCTCGGCGCGCAGATTGCCGACCGAGGCGTCGACCGAATTGGACGAGTCGAGCACCGTTTCGGCCGCGGCGCGGGTGCCGAGCGCGGCTTGCGAAACCTTGTCGAGCACCGCCACCACCGTACTCGTGCCGCGCGCCGCATTCACCGCGTTGCGGCTGATCTCCGATGTGGCCGCGTTCTGCTGCAAGATCGAGGCGGCGGCGCTCGAGGCGCGCGTCGAGATTTCATGCATTGAGTTCTTCGATGCCGTGCACCGCCTCAACCGCGCTGCCGGTCGATTGCTGCACCGCCAGGATGTGACGTGCGATCTCCTCGGTCGCCTTCGCGGTCTCTACCGCGAGCGATTTCACTTCGGCGGCGACGACGGCAAAGCCGCGTCCCGCTTCGCCGGCGCGCGCCGCCTCGATGGTGGCGTTGAGCGCCAAGAGATTGGTCTGGCCGGCAATGTTGCGGATGAGCTTGACCACGTCGCCGATTTTTTCCGCGGCAAGCGCCAGCCCGGCATATTCGCCGTTCGAAGCTTTCGCCTTGTCCACCGCGCTCGCCACCAATGCCGTGGTCTGCGCCAGCTGCGAATTGATTTCCGCGATCGAGGCGGAGAGTTCCTCGGCCGAGCCGGCGACGATCGACACGTTGTCGGACGCTTCGTTGGATTCGCGCAACGCCACCTCGGCATGTTGCGTGGCCTCGTGCGACGAGACGATCAGCGCGCCGGCCGTCGATTTCATCGCGGTGGTGCTGTTTGAGACCGTGCCGAGCATTTCCTCGATGCGTTCGCGGAACGAGGCGATCGCGCTCTCGGTTAACAATCTGCGGTTTTCCTGCGCCAGAATAGTGTCGCGCTGGTTCTCGAGCCGATAGCGCTCGGTGATGTCCTCGTGCGTCGCCACCCAGCCGCCGTCCTTCATCGGCTGCCGCGTGACGCGGATCAGGCCTCCGTCGGCCAGCTCGTCGATCCGGCTGGAAATCGTCTCGGACGAGTGCTGCCCCAATGCGCCGAGCTTTTTGTCCACCGCGCCGGCGCCTTTTTCGCCCTTGAGGAGGCCGTTCATGACGCGATGCGCGATGATCGCTTCGTGGCTGGCCCCGACCTTCAGCAATTCCGGCGGCAGGCGGTACAGGCTGGCGTATCGGTCGTTGCAAATAACCAGGCGCTTGTTGCCGTCGAACATGCAAATGCCGTGCGTCATGTTTTCCAGCGCCGTGTCGAATCGCAGATTGGTCTGTTCGAGCGACAGCTGGCGGCGGATGCTGGCGATCATCGTGACGAGCTCAAGCAGCGTGAGCACAACGACGATGGGAAGATAGACGGCGCGGCGCTGTTCCGGCGCGGCCAATGTGCCGTGGTGATCGGACAGGAGATAGAGAAGGCCGATCCAGAACATGACGATCATCGCCATGCCGAGCAGCGGCGCCGGCCGCAGCAGCGCGCGCAGCCACTTGAGCAGACGGTGTGTGGTCATTTAGCCCCGGTCCCTCAAGGGCTTATGCCACGACGGAAGTTTGAATTCGGTTAAGTTTTAAGCAGCGTGTTAAGGAATGGTAAACTGCAGGGTCGGTGAAAACGCGAACGAGGGAGACGACGGTGCTGGCGCCCAGCGCATCCATGAAGAACAGAATCGCCATGTACAATGGCAATGCGCTCAAGATCGGCCTGTTCGGCGCCAATTGCTCGTCGGGCCGCTCCGCAACCACGGTGCCGGAGCGCTGGTCGGCGAGCTGGCCCGACTGCCTGGCTTTGGCGCGGCTCGCCGACGAAGCAGGCCTCGATTTCATGCTGCCGATCGCGCGCTGGAAAGGCTACGGCGGCGACACCGATTTTCACGGCCGCTCGCTCGAAACCATCACCTGGGCGGTCGGGCTCCTGTGCGCCACCAAACGCATGACCGTGTTCGGCACCGTACATGCGCCGCTGTTTCATCCGTTGATCGCGGCCAAGGAATTCGTCACCGCCGATCACATCGGCGAAGGCCGCGTCGGCGTCAACATCGTGTGCGGCTGGAACGAAGGCGAATTCGACATGTTCGGCGTCAAGCAGCGCGAGCATGACATGCGCTACGACTACGCCCAGGAATGGGTCGATATCGTCAAACAGGCCTGGGCGTGCGACGGCACATTCGATTACCAAGGCGAATTTCTGCAACTGCAAAAGGTGCGCGCCTATCCGAAACCCTTTAGCGACAGCCGCCCGCTGATGATGAATGCCGGCTCGTCGGATGCCGGCCAGGCCTTCGCGCTGCGCAACTGCGATGCATTTTTCGTGGCCACCGCCGGCTCGCGCACCTCGCTTGCCGGCAACGCCGCCAAGGTGGCCGAGATCAAGGCTGCCGCGCAGAAGATCGGCCGCGAGATCGAGGTCTTCACCGTCGGCCAGGTGATCTGCCGCCCGACGCAAAAGGAGGCCGACGAGTATTATCGGCACGTCAATATCGAGAACGCCGACTGGGGCGCCATCGACGGCATGCTGGCCAACAAGAGCATCACGCCGCAGACAATTCCGCCCGAAGAATACGACCAGAAGCGCCGCTACTTCGCCGCCAATGCGATAGGCGGCTACCCGTTCGTCGGCACGCCGGACCGCATCGCCGAGGAGCTTGCCACCATCAGCCAAGCCGGCGTGCGCGGCATCGGGCTCTCCTTCGTCAACTATCTCGCCGAAGTGCCGTATTTCTGCGACGAAGTGCTGCCGCGCCTAGAACACGCCGGCGTGCGGGCGAAACCGTGAATTCTCCCATCGTCTTCCGACACTATAATCCGCAACACGACAATCCTGAGGTCTCTTCATGAACACGCAAATTCGTCCGCCGCGCATTGGGCCGCAGCCGTGGGAACAGGTGCGCGGCAAGCTCGATCAGTCGCTGCCGTTCGCCAATATGCGCGACACGCCGTATTACCGCGACGCGGTGTGGGAGCAATTTTCCAAGGCCGAATACCAGCGCCGCTATAGCGCGCTGCGGGCCAAAATGCGCGAGCAGAGGCTCGACGCCGTCATCGTACCGGGCGGGCCGAGCCATTGGAGTTTCGGCGGCGGCATGCTGTGGCTGACCGGCCATTGGGAATGGCACGCGCTCGCGAGTTACGTACTGGTGCCGCTCGAAGGCGAGCCGACCATGATCTATTCGATGGGCGGCACGCACGCCGAAGCGGTGCGGCGACAGGTCGAGGTCGCGGTGAAAGACGTGCGCCACAGCCGCAGCGGACGTTATGCGGATGTCATGGTCGAGCGGATCCGCGAATTAAAGCTCGAGCGCGGCCGCATCGGGCTGATGGAGATCGATCCGCGGCACGGCGATTACCTGCCGGTCAATCAATACAACGTGCTACGCGACAACCTGCCCGATGCCGAGCTGGTTTTCACGCAAGGCTTTTTGCATGAATTGCTTTCGATCCACAGCGCCGAAGAGCTCGACTGCGTGCGCAAGGCGGGCGTGCTGTGCAAGAACGCGATGGACGCGATGGTCGCCCGCGCGGCGCCCGGAGTTAAAGAGTACGAGCTGCGCGCCGCCGCGGGCTCTGCCATCCTCGAAGGCGGCGGCGACATCGACTTTCTGATCATCGGTTCGACGCCGATGGCGAACCCGGCGCAGATTTTTGGCAATCCGCGGCCGTCGTCGCGCGTGCTGCAAAAGGGCGACATTATCAATATGGAGCTTGCCGCCGGCTATCGCGGCTACACCGCGCAGATCGGTTCGCCGATTTGCGTCGGCGAACCGACCGAGATGGTGCGGAAATTCTGGGACGACATCACGCTGCCCGGCTACCACCGTATCGTCGCCGAGATCGCGCCCGGCAAGCCCGTGGAGAATATGCGGCAGG
The DNA here is from genome assembly GCA_963775515.1 of uncultured Alphaproteobacteria bacterium. GTDB lineage: Bacteria > Pseudomonadota > Alphaproteobacteria > Rhizobiales > Xanthobacteraceae > BOG-931. The sequence goes on from CAVZIQ010000004.1 coordinate 101,853, forward strand.
CCAGCAGATTTTTCCGCGATAACGGCTATCAGTCGCGCCCGACGCAGTGCCACGGCATCGACCTCGTCACCGACAAGCCGCATGTCGTGGCCGAGCACGTCAGCGCCGAGCCATTCGAGCAAGTGTTGAAGCCCGGCATGGTCATCATGGCCGAGCCCAATCCGATCACGGCGGATGGTTTGTTCGGCATTTTCCTCGGCCACACATTTATCGTGACCGACAAAGGCCGCGAGGTGGTCGACGATTTTCCGCTCGAGATCGCGGTGGCGCGGGGGTGAGACTCCGCCCTTTCCCCGCTTGCGGGGAGAGGTGAATCATCGCGGCATTAGAAACCTGAAATCACACCCCTCGTCGGCGCCGGTAATTTGCTCGGCGAACAACTTGGCGTAGCCGCGGTCGGGGGTTTTCACGTGCGCCGGCGCCGCGGCGGCGCGCTTTTTCAATTCGGCGTCGTCGACCAGAAGCGTGATGCTTCGCTCTTTCACCGAGAGCCGAATGCGGTCGCCGGTCTTCACGAGGCCGAGCGGCCCGCCAGACGCGGCGTCGGGCGTGATGTGCAGCACGATGGTGCCGAAGGCGGTGCCGCTCATGCGGGCGTCGGAAATGCGGACCATGTCCTTGACGCCCTTCTGCGCTAGTTTTTTCGGGATCGGCAGGTAGCCCGCCTCCGGCATGCAGGCCGGCGCATGCGGGCCGGCGTTCTGCAACACCAGAATGTCCGCCGGCTCGACCTCGAGCTTGGGATCGTCGATCCGCGCGGCCAGGTCCTCCAGCGAAGCGAACACCACCGCCCGGCCCTCATGCTCGAACAATCTGGCGTCGGCCGCCGAGCGTTTGAGGATGGCGCCGGCCGGCGCCAGATTGCCGAACAGCGCGACCAGGCCCCCCGCCGGTTCGAGCGGCTTGTCGAGCGGCGCGATGATCGAACGATCGACATAATCATTGGCTTCGCTTTGGGCGTCGCCGGCCAGCCGCTCGCCGAGCGTCTCGCCGGTCACGGTCACGCAGCCGAGATGCAGAAGCGGCTTCAGTTCGCGCAACAGCGCGCCCATGCCGCCGGCCGCGCAGAAATCCTCCATATAGCCGTTGCCGACCGGCTTGAGATTGACCATGACCGGCGTGGTGTCCGACAGCTTGTTGAGCTGTTCGAGCGAGACCTTTACGCCGGCGCGGCCGGCGATCGCCGTCAGGTGAATGATTGCATTGGTCGAGCCGCCGATCGCCAGCAGCACGCGCAAGGCGTTCTCGACCGAATTCTTGTTGATGAGCGACGCAGGCGTCAGCTTAGTTCCGATCAGCTTGACCGCCGCGGCGCCGGTCGCCTCGGCGGCGCGCAGGCGGTCGGCATGCACGGCGGGGATCGCCGCGGTGCCCGGCAGACAAAGACCGAGCGCCTCGGTGAGACAGGCCATGGTCGAGGCGGTGCCCATCACCGCGCAGGTTCCCGCCGTCACCGCGAGCTGGCCTTCGACCTCGGAGATTTCTTCCGCGTCGATATCGCCGGCGCGGTAGCGGGCCCAGAAGCGCCGGCAATCGGTGCAGGCGCCGAGCCGCTCGCCGCGATACCGCCCGGTCATCATCGGGCCGGCGACGAGCGCGATGGCCGGACGATCGGCGGAAACGGCGCCCATCAGCTGCGCCGGGACGGTCTTGTCACAGCCGCCCATCAGCACCACGGCATCCATCGGCTGCGCCCGAATCATCTCCTCGGTGTCGACCGCCATCAGGTTGCGGTATTTGAGGCTCGTCGGCGTGAGAAACACTTCGCCGAGCGAGATGGTCGGAAATTCCAGCGGCAGCGCGCCGGCGGCGAGCACGCCGCGTTTGACCGCCGCCAAGAGTTCGGGAAAATGGCGGTGACAATTATTGAAGTCCGAGCCCGTATAGGCGATGCCGATCACCGGCTTGTCCAACAGCGCGCGGGAATAGCCCATCGACTGCGCGAACGAACGGCGCAAGTAGCGCGAGAAATCGCGATCGCCGTAGTCGGTGAAACCGTGGTCGAGGCCGACAACAGGTTCTGTCATTGGTCGATCATATCCAGATCAATGTCTACGTGCGTACGACGCGGCTCCAAAAGCACAGATTTTAAGCGGCGCTGCCACTAATTCATGCTTCGCAGCGCAGCATTAGGAAAGGATTTAGTAATCGAATATGCGCAATTTCACACCTGTTCTCCAGGAAATTTCCACCCGCCAGCTGAAATTGACCCGAAATGGTCGCCAATTTTAAAAGTCCGCTGCCGGGGTGGATCGTATTGCCACTTCTTTTCGTCGGCGTCGTCGCCGTCCTGACCACGTGGGGAACGGGCAACCTCTGGCTCGGCCTGGCCGTCGCACTGGTCGGCGCCATTGCGGTGGCGTGGTACTGCGAGCGAACTTTGCGCGGGTTGGTCGGCGCCATTGCCCAGATCGCGCGCGGCGACCGCTACGCCGCGCTGCCGGGACGGATCCAAGGCGGCGCTCTCGCCGACAGCGCGGTCGCCGCGGAAACCATGCGGCAGGCGCTGATCGATGCCGATGCGCTCGCAGTCGACCTCAAAAGCCGCGAGGCCGAAACGCGGCTGCGTCACGCCAACCGCGGCTTCTTCACCCAGCGCTTCCGCAGCACCGTCGATGACCTCACCGTCACCTTCCAGACCGCCGGCGAGGAAATCCGCGTTACCACCGCCAATCTCGGCGCCCGCAACAAGGACATGGCGCAGCGCGCCGCCAATGCGGTCGACACCGCCGCCGGCGCCAGCCGCGACGTCGCCGCGGTGGCGGACGCGGCGCGCGGCTTGCTCGCGCTCATCGCCGACTGCACGACCGAGGCGACCGCGGCCAAGGACGCCACCGATCGCACCATCGCCGATCTCGGCCATACCGACTTCACCGTCCGCAGCCTTGCCGCCGCGGCCGAGCGCATCGGCGCCGTGGTCAAGCTGATCGAAGCGATCGCCTCGCAGACGTCGCTGCTCGCGCTCAACGCCACGATCGAAGCAGCGCGCGCCGGCGCCGCCGGCCGCGGCTTCGCCGTCGTCGCCTCCGAGGTCAAGACGCTGGCGCAGCAGACCGCCAAGGCCACCGCCGAGATCGGCGCGCAGATTCATGACATCCAGCACGCGGTCAACGAAACGGTCGAGGCCATATCCGGCGTCTCCTCGAGCGTGGCGACGATGAGCAACGCCAATCGGCAATTGACCGGCATCCTCGATCACCAGGCGGCGGAGATCAATCGTATCGGCAATCGCGCGGAACAGGTTGCCGACGCGGTCGCCGGCGTATTGCCGGAGATTTCAACCATCGCCACCAGCGTCGAGGAAGCCGGCCACGGCGTCGTCGCCACCGCGGAGGACCTGCTCGGCCGCTCGCAATGGCTGGTCGACGCGGTGACGCGCTATTTCTCCGATCTCGAATTCGGCTCGATCAAGATCGGCATCCTGCACTCGCTGTCCGGCACCATGACCGCGAGCGAGCGGCCGATGCAGGAGCTTCTGGTCATGCTGATCGAGCAGCAGAACGCGCGCGGCGGGCTGCTCGGCCGGCCGGTCGAGCCGGTCATCGTCAATCCGCATTCCGACCCGAACGCCTACGCCGAATTGGCGCGCAAGCTCATCCACGACGACAAAGTCGCGGCCATATTCGGGTGCTGGAGTTCGGCTTCGCGCAAGAAAGTGCTGCCGATCGTCGAGCGCGACAATGCGCTGTTGTTCTATCCGAGCCAGTACGAAGGCGAGGAGGCCTCGCGCAATATCTTCTATACCGGCGCGACCCCGCCGCAGCAGGCGATCCCGGCGGTGAACTTCCTGCTCGGCCAGGGCATCCGCCGCTTCTTCCTGGTCGGGACGGATTACATCTATCCACGCACCACCAATGCCGTGCTCAAAGGTTATCTGGCGAGTAAGGGAATTTCGGAATTTTCGGAACGCTACACCGCGCTCGGCCAGTCCGACTGGCGTGCGGTCGTCGAGGACATCCGCCGCTTCGCCCGCGGCGGCCGCACCGCCATCGTGGCGACGATCTCCGGCGACGCCAATGTGCATTTCTTTCGCGAGCTGGCGAACCAGGAAATCGGCGCGGCGGAGATTCCGGTCATGTCGCTGTCGATCAACGAGGCCGAGCTTGCCGCGCTCAGGAACTCCAAGGTCGCCGGGCATTTCGTGGCGTGGAATTATCTGCACGCCTTCGATACGCCGGAGAACCGCGCATTCATCGCCGAGTGGCGCCGCTTCACCGGAAGACCGGACGCGATAACGAACGACCCGATGGAAGCGACCTGGATCGGTTTTCATCTGTGGGCCGCTGCGGTCGAAGCCGCCGGCACGACCGATGTCGAGGAAGTGCGCGACGCGCTCGGCGGCAGCCGGGTCACGGCGCCGAGCGGCTTCTCGGTGCTGATGGATGCCAAGACCCATCACCTCTTCAAGCCGGTCATGATCGGCCGCATCACCGACGATGGCCGCATCCTGCCGGTCTCAGTCACCGAGGGGCTGGTGCCGCCGGATCCGTGGAGCCCATGGCTCAAACGCCAGGACGAGCCGGCCTCACGCTCCGCAGGCGCCGCCGCCGCCGCCGCCGCCGCCGCCGCCGCTGCCGCTTAAAGCGCTCGGCGCATAGCAATTTTCGTAAAATTGATACGGATCAATAACGCGGCAACCGACCGCGGCTAAATAATCTCGACAAGCACCCTGGAACGCTTCTAGAAGTAGGGTGACCGAGTTCCAATATTCCGGAATGCCGGCAACTGCCGGGAACGCGTGCCGATGAACTATCCCAACAACCGCCCCGATATCGATTATCACGCCTATTTCACCGGGGCGCTCGCGCAGTTGCGCAGCGAGCGGCGCTATCGGGTCTTTGCCGATCTCGAACGCATCGCCGGACGTTTTCCGCATGCGGTTTGGCATTCGCCGGACGGGCCGAAGAACGTCGTGATCTGGTGCTCGAACGATTATCTCGGCATGGGCCAGCATCCCAAAGTGATCGGCGCGATGGTCGAGACCGCGACCCGCATGGGCACCGGCGCCGGCGGCACCCGCAACATCGCCGGCAATAATCATCCGCTGGTCGAGCTCGAGCGCGAGCTCGCCGACCTGCATCGTAAGGAAGCGGCGCTGGTCTTCACCTCCGGCTATGTCTCGAACGAGACCGGTATCTCGACGCTGGCGCGCTTGATGCCAAATTGCCTGATCCTGTCGGATGCCTGGAACCACAATTCGATGATCGAGGGCGTGCGCCAGGCGCATTGCGAGAAACAGATCTTCCGCCACAACGACATGGCGCATCTCGAACAACTGTTGGCGGCGGCCGATCCAAGCCGGCCGAAGCTCATCGTGTTCGAAAGTCTTTATTCGATGGACGGCGACGTCGCGCCGGTCAATCACATCTGCGACCTCGCCTCGCGCTACGGCGCGATGACCTATATCGACGAAGTGCATGCGGTGGGCATGTATGGGCCGCGCGGCGGCGGCATCAGCGAGCGCGACGGCTCAACCGGCCGCATCGACGTGATCGAAGGCACGCTCGCCAAGGCGTTCGGCTGCCTCGGCGGGTACATCGCCGGCTCGACCGCGCTGATCGACGCCGTGCGTTCCTATGCGCCCGGCTTTATCTTCACCACCGCGCTGCCGCCGTCGGTCTGCGCGGCGGCGACTGCCGCGATCCGGCATCTGAAAACCTCGCAATGGGAGCGCGAACGGCATCAGGATCGCGCCGCGCGCACCAAGGCGGTGCTCGCCGCCGCGGCGCTGCCGGTGATGACCAGTCCCACGCACATCGTTCCGGTCACCGTCGGCGATCCGGAGCGTTGCAAGGCGGCGAGCGATCTCTTGCTCGCCGACCACGGCATCTACATTCAGCCGATCAATTATCCGACGGTGCCCAAGGGCACCGAGCGGCTGCGCATCACGCCGAGCCCCTATCACGACGACGGGCTGATCGACGCGCTCGCCGAAGCGCTGGTCGATGTCTGGCACCGGCTGGATTTGCCGTTCAAAGAACGCGCGCTCGCCGCGGAATGATTGAGATGCTTGGCGTTCCGCGCCGGGCTTCAGTCACGACAGCCGCGGCGTCGCAGACGCATTCATTGTCGCAGTCACTATGTAATTAGTCGTCGGGAGGACATTCCGGACCGCCCGACGAATCTCATGCGCCGGTTAGCGGCGATCGTTATCGTGGTCGCCGTGATGATGGTGATGCTCTCGCTCGAGCATGACCGCCGGTGTGCCGTGGTGCCGATGCCGATGTTGGTCACCGACGTCAACTCCGACGTCGCCGACGCCGACCTCAACGCCTTCCGCGACGACCGTTGGTTTGGCGCCGTCGTTCAAAGAACTGGCAAGTACTGGTGTCGTCAGCAGCGGAACAAGAAAAAGAGCAAGTAAAGTATTCCTCATGGCACTCTCTATCGGTTGGGGACCCTACGTCCCGATAACCGGAAGAATGCGCGCTCGGCGCCGCTGCAGTCTGTATAGGATTGACCAGTATTGCGTTTGAAACGCCGCTGAATGAATGCGGCCCCGCAGGCGCTTTTCCGATCGAGGCCGTGTCGCGTTGCCCGCCCGACCCAATGCCGCGTGCGGGTGCACATGATGTGAGCAATTTCGCACAGTCTTTGCCTTGCGGGAACCCGATGCGATCGGGTGAAATCGAATGCCGCTCCCGGTCGGCAAGCCGACCGGATCAACGTCGTCTTGTGCCGCGTCTATTTTCTGATTTGCGGCTGGTCGCGCAGAACGACATTCAACAATGAACTGTAGACTTCGATGCTGCCGTTATAATTAATCAAGCCCAGTTTTCGAAATTTATTCATGAAGAAGCTTACGCGGGATCGAGTCGTTCCGATCATTTCTGCAAGTGTTTCCTGGCTGACTTTTGCTATGATCGGCTCCGGCCGACCTTCCTTGCCGAAATTCGCCAGAAGCAGAAGAGTTCGCGCCAGACGCTTCTCGCTCGAATTGAACAGTTGATCGACCAAATCCTCCTCGACGCGACTGTTGCGGGCCAGCAAGTGCGCGATAAATAACTCGGCGAACGCCGGCTCTTCGTGGATCACGCGAGTGATGTCCGCCTTTGATATTCGCGCGATCGTGCATTTTGTCAGAGCGGTCATCGTCGAGAGACGCAGCGCCTCCCCGGCTAGACAGCCCTCGCCGAAGAAATCTTCGGTTCCCAGGAGCGCGATCACGGCTTCCTTGCCCTGCTCGGAGACGACCGTCTTCTTGACCCTGCCGGTCTGAATATAAAATACCGAATCCGCAGGATCGCCCTGCCGGTACACAACTTGATCTTTCCGATATTCGGAAATGCGTTGCCCACCGTTTAATTTCGCGAGAAACACTTTTGGATCGAACGGGATCTTCGCTTTGCGTTTCATTGCCGGGGCCCACATTCTAATGACAGCGCTCATCCTCCATAGCAGGAGCATTATCCCTGCTGGAGGGCCACCTGCGCCGCCCACCCTGCGAGCCGCGATTCTACGTTAGCTTAGGGGATGGTGTCGGTAATGTACATTACCGAAGCCGCGGGGCGACAATATCACTCGTATGTTTTGGGAAGGTGAAAAGCCAAGCGTGCCCGAACCAACTGATAACACTCGCAAGATGCCTCCGTGAGGCGCGGCCGATCGAGTATCGTGATTTGCTGGCGGCCGTGCTCGATCAAACCGGCGCGTTCGAACTCCCGGACGGCATTCGTGATGGTCGGCCTTTGGACGCCCAGCATTTCAGCGAGCAGACTCTGAGTGATAGGGAGCGCGTCGGCGTCGCTGCGGTCACGCATCATCAGCAGCCAGCGCGCCAGGCGCTGCTTCAGATTGTGCGCGCCATTGCACGCGACCGACACCATGACCTGTTCGAGAAAGGCCTGGACGTAAGCGTCCATGACGCCTCGGAAGGCTGGCATCGACCGCATGGCCCGCGTAAACGCCGCCCGCGACATCTTTGCGGCGCTGCCGGGGATTTGTACGAGAAGCTGAACCGAGGAGCGCTTGGCACCGAAGACGGCTTGCACATCGGTGAAGCCCTCCCTTCCGACCGTTGCCATCTCGATGATGCCGCCGTCCGCATAAACCGCCACCACCGAGACGACCCCGCTATCGGGGAAGAACACATGGTCCAGCGCACTGTCGGCGTCCATCAAGACCTGCGCGCGCCGACAGCGAATCTGTTCCAGATCCGGCATAAGCCGCTTGAGATTGCGGGCGGGCAGCGCAAGCAACAACCGATTGCGAGGCCAAGATGATGAAGCGTTCGCCGCCATTCAACCGCGCTCGGTTAGCGTTAGCGTATCGTTTTAATAACCTACGCCTATGTCCGTTCGGACTTTGAGCAAAATAGCTCACTCCCAGCCGACGTCGTGCGCCGGATGTCTTATCGAACGCGATCGAGCGCGATCGGCCGAAATAGGAAACACGGCGGTGGACATCTCGCCGCAGCTGAGCGGAATGAGCACTTCGATACAGACTGCCGATTCCAGGGAGCACACGCTGCACAGCCAAGGGAGACGTGAACAAAGCATCCCAGTCAGGAGCCTGTCATGAGTGAGGCTGACCTGTTTCGGCAGTACGCCAAAGAGGCCATGTGCGAGTCCTCTGAAGTCACGAACGAAAATGAGAAGCAGAGCCTAATCGATCTTGCCTGCACATGGGTACCGGCAGCGTTGATGAGCGAGAGGGTGATTGGGTCAAGCTTTGCTTCGTCGCCGCGTGACGCTGCGGGAGCCGCATTGCCGACCCGTCAGATCGGCATCCGGTAAAACGCATTCCGGTAAACGGACCAGGCATCCCTACTCGCGACTGGGCGCAGGATGGCGTCCGGTCACCAAAAACCTCGACTGCGGCCCCAGTATCCGCCGCCGCCGCCAAACAACAGCACTAATACGACGATAATCAGGATTAATTCCATGGGAAGTCTCCGTTGACGGTGCGGCCCTATTTGCCGCGCACTGCATCCTTCAATCCGCCGACTGCGTTTTGCACTTTGCCGGCGGCCTTGTCGGTCTTGCCTTCAGTTTCCAATTTCTGATCGCCGAAGATCTTTCCGGCGGTTTCCTTCACGGCCCCCTTGGCCTGCTCTGCCGAGCCCGTAATTCGATCTTTGTCCATTGCCGTATCCTCTTGCTGGTCTGAGATAACGGCGGCGTCACTGCATGGTTCCCCATCGCGCGGGATGCACGGGCATGTGGATAAATCCGCAGCCCTCGCGAGCTGAGCAATTCTGCACAGTCTTCACACCTTGCGGCGGGTCCGGTTTTCTGACATTCGAAAGACGTCTTTTTTTCCGGCACCACCGAGCGCCTCGAACGGAGTATTTCGCATGAAGAAGAAAGCCCCCGCCCGCAAGAAAACCAAGAAGCGCGCTAAGATCGCTCATCCCGGCATGATGGGCGACGGCACCGAGGAGCAAAACCTCGGCGAGCGCGGCAATCCAGCGGCGCGCATAAAGAAGAAAGAAGTGGTTGCCGCCTTCGGCAAACCGCGTCGTAAAAAATAACTCTCGTTCCGAAACTTGAGGCCCGCCGCGATCGCGACGCGTTGCCGCCGGCGGCCTTAAAACCTCATTTCGCAAGCCGCTTGCGGATCAACTGCAATTCGCGGCGGCGCTTTGCGCTCGTTTCCGGATAAGCCATTTTAAGCGCTTCGGCCGCATCGAGGATAATCCTGGATACGATGAGCCGAGCGTTCTCCTTGTCATCGGCGGGAACGACATACCAGGGCGCTTCACCGGTACTTGTCGCGCTGAGGCAGTCCTCATAGGCCTTCATGTACTGCTTCCAGAATTTTCGCTCCGTGACGTCCGCCAAGCTGAATTTCCAGTTCTTTTCCGGCTCATCGATGCGCGCCAGAAAACGCTTGCGCTGTTCTTCCTTGGAGAGATGGAGGAAGAACTTGATGATGCGGGTTCCATTGCGGTGGAGATGTCTCTCCAAGTCCACGATCGAGCGATAGCGATCGTGCCAGATTTTCTTGTTGTGATGCGGTGTGTCCGGGATCGCTTCGCTGCGGAGAATCTCGGGATGCACGCGAAGGATCAGCACCTCCTCGTAATAGGATCGGTTGAAAATGCCGATCTTGCCGCGCTCCGGCAGATCGCGCGTGGTGCGCCAGAGAAAATCGTGTTGCAGTTCCGTCGAGCTCGGATGCTTGAAGCTGAACACCTGGCAGCCCTGGGGATTGACCCCGGACATGACGTGGCTGATTGCGCCGTCTTTTCCGGCCGCATCCATGGCCTGGAAGATCAGCAGAAGAGCGTAACGATCGGACGCGTAGAGCAGCTCCTGTTGCGCGCTCAGTTGCGCGACGTGCGCGTCCAGAATCTTTTTGTATTGTTCCTTCGACTTGTATACGGGTTCGACTTTGGTCGGCCATTTTTTCAGATCGACCTCATGCCCTTCCCGTACGCGAAAGTCCTTTGAATTGATCTTCATTTTCATCCTCTCGGCAGCGAGGCGCGGTTCTAGGCAATCCCCAAAAGTCGAAACGTCGGTACCTTAACGAGGTCCGCGACGACGGCGAAGCCAGCCGCGGCGGCCAACGTCAAGGCTACAATCGAGCCCGGCAAAGGCGCCATCGCAACGCCCTCGATGGACAATATTGCAGCGATCAGAATATCGGCTGCCGACGACACAGCAAGCCAGAGACTCGGCCGGGAGCCCCACAGGTGCCGGCGTTGACGAATGGCGTAGATGACCGCCTGGCTGCCGAACACCAAGGCGATAAACGCGAGCGTTCGCAGCGCATCGATGCCAAGCTTTAGCTCAAACCTGCCGACCAACAGGACCGCGCTGCAGAATGCCAGCAAGCAGGCGGCCATGACAATTCCTGCCATCGTCAAGCTGCCGATGCGCCACGAATTTGGCATCGCGGACGGTCGCACGTTGTCGGTCGTCAACGACATCGCCAGGAAATCGCCGGCGATCATCACAATGACCATCAGCAACGGGGTGAGAATCGCATGCCCGGTTACGACCAGGCCGACGATCAGAAATAGAACCGTAACGATCTTCTTGATGATTGAATTGAGCGCATAGGTCTGGATGCGCTGAAAAATCACGCGGCCTTCCTTGACCGCGGCGACGATGCCGGCGAGGCCGGGTTCGGTCAGCACCATGCCGGCCGCCGACTTGGCGACGTCGGTCGCCGTCGAGACCGCGATTCCCATCTGCGCCTGGCGCAGCGCCGGCGCATCGTTGGCGCCGTCGCCGCACATACCGACGGTATGGCCGCCGTTCTGAAACGCCTTGACCAGCTTGTATTTGTCCTCCGGCAGGACGCCGGCGAAGACCGCGAATTGCTCGGGATGGACGGCGTCGGGGATCGGCCCGGGCGGGCACACCGCGCCGTCAAGTCCCACCGCCTTCGCCACGATAGCCGCGGTCGCCGCCGCATCGCCGGTCACCATCACCGTGCGCACGCCCAACACACGCAACTCGGCGACCAGCGCCGGCGAGTCCGACCGCGGCGGATCGCTGAGCGCGATGAGCCCTGCGAGCTTCATCGCCGCCGGCGGTCCGGCTGCGACCGCCAGCACCCTGAAACCCTTGGCTTCGAGTTCGCTCGCCGCCGCCGGCGCGGTCGGCGACGGCTCGGCAAGGCTGATGACCACGGCCGAGGCGCCTTTGACGATCCGTTGCGGGCTTCCCGTCGAATCTGTTGCGGTCGCCTCGGACATCTTTTTCGCCGGATCGAAGGCGGCAAACTTGACGAGGCGCGGCGCATCAGCGACGGCCTTGCTCGCCGCGGCCGCACGAATGGCTCCGTCGACCGGGTCCTGGCCGCCATCGGAACTCGCCAGCGCGGCCAGTGCCAGAACGTGCGCCTCGTCGAAGCCCGGCATCGGACGCACCGTCGTTACGGTCAGCGCATTGCGCGTCAGTGTGCCGGTCTTATCGGCGCACAGAACATTCATCGAGGCCGCTTCATCCACCGCCGACAGCCGGGTCGGTAGAACACCCTGCCTTGCCAAGGCCCGCGCGCCCAGCGCCGCCGCAAGCGTGAAGGTGGCCGGCAGCGCAACCGGAATTGAAGCAAGCAGCGCCGTCAGGACGAGGGGGACGATTTCGTCGAGCGGCAGCTTGAGAAACCACGCATAAGCGACCAGCAGCACGATGACGACGCCGTTGAAGCCGGCGAGATTGCGCACCACGCGCAACACCGCTTTTTGCTGGGAGCTCACGACATGCGCGGTGCGGACGAGTTCGGCGGTGCGGCCGAACTTGGTGTGCGCCCCGGTTGCCGTGACCTCAGCTACCGCCTCGCCGCGCCTGACCAGCGCGCCGGCATAGGTCTGCACGCCGGCGCCGGCTTCGACGGGAACGGATTCGCCGGTGAGCATGGATTGGTCGAGCAGAATTTCTCCGGCAGTGAGTTTCACATCCGCGGCGACTACCGCGCCTAGGGATAGCTTCACCACGTCGCCCGGCACCAGCTCGGCCGCGAGTATCGTCTTCCACGCGCCGTCGCGCCGGACGGATGCATTCAGCGCGAGCCGCGACTTCAATGCGGCAAGGGTCGCCTGGGCACGGCTCTCCTGGAACAGCCCGAGTGCGGCGTTGAATACCAGAAGAACGGCGATGATCGCGCCCTCGACATACTTGCCGACCGCCAGTTCGAGCACCACCGCCGCCTCGAGCATCCATGGCACGGGCGCCCAGAATTTTTCGATCGCCATGCGCAACGGATGCAGCGCCGTATCGGGCATCGCGTTCGGACCGAACTTCTGCAGCCGGCGGCGCGCTTCGTCGCTCGCCAAGCCGCTCTGCGGATCGTCGATTGCAGCTACTGCCGATTCTGCCGGCGGCTCGGCGAGCGGCGGCTTTGCTTCGGGCGACGGAGCCGTCTTGGCCATGATCTTTCCTCGGACTACGGGCGCGTACGGAGCTAGGCCGTCTGGCCGTTGTCACTCATCGAACAGATAACGGATTCGCCGGGATTGCTAGGCCTCGGTGATCACCTTGAGCGCTTTTGTCTTGGCCGCGTTTCCGAACGTCTCGTAGGCATCGAGAATGCGGTCGAGCTTGTAGCGATGGGTAATCAAGCGCTTCGGGTCGATCTTGCGAGAGTCGACGGTCTTGACCAGCATCGGTATCGTGGCGGTGTCGACCGGAGTCATGATCTGTCACCCTTCATTGAAATAGGTCCGCGGCCGAGCTCGCCCAATCAACTCGCGGCGTGTCGAGGGCTTGCGCGCACCCCGACGGCTGTCATGAGTTCCACCGAACGAGGCGCCGCGAAACTCTCCGGCCCGGCGTTGGGAGGAAGCGGCCGATTGGTCTTTTGCGGCGCGGTCTGCTGCCCGGCCAACGCCAGCGCGACGACGGGATTCATGCTGTCGACCATCGACGTCGGAATCAGGATGGTGGCGCCGCGCTCCTTGGTCGTCTCATAGATGATGTTCATGGCGCGCAGCTGCAGCGCCATCGGGTGATCGGCATAGGTCATGGCCGCCTCGACGAACTTGCCGGCGATTGCCGCCTCGGCCGATCCAAGAATGACACGCGCCTGCTTTTCCCGTTCCGCCTGGGCTTGCCGGGACATCGCATCCTGCAAGGCAACCGGAATGGCGACGTCGCGGATCTCGACGGACTTCACCGAGATGCCCCAGTCGGCGGTTTTGCGGGCGATCTCGACGCGCAGCAGTTCGTCGGCGGCCGTGCGTTCCGACAGCAACGCCGCCAACATCGACGACCCGATCATTTCACGAAGCGACGTCTGGGCGACGCGATCGATCGCTTCGCGGTAGTTGGTGATGTTCAGCGCCGCCTTTTGCGCGTCGTGGACGAACCAAAAGATGATCGCGTCCACGTTCACCGGGACGGTATCTTTGGTCAGCGCCGCCTCGGCGCTAAACGCCGTGGTCTGAATGCGCTCATCGATGATGGCCACCACGTGGTCGATGACCGGAATTATCAGGAAGAGACCCGGCCCTTTGACGCCGCGTAATTTGCCGGCACGAAGAATGACGAATTTTTCCCAGGTATTGGCCATCTTCAGCGCGGCGGCGATGATGACCGCAAGGACCACAACGCCGACACCCAAATAAAGGTAGCCTATTGCCCCCAATCCGACGCCTATGGCGAGGCAGGCGGCGGTCAGAAAAACAGTGATGGGATTCATTGCCTTGGCTCCCTAATTCGGCCGGCCGGACGTCCGTACGGTACATAGTGATTCTCTGCGCCGCGCGCATCTGAGCAAAATTGCTCACATGCCCGCATCTGAGCCGCGTCGCGCCGATCTTCCATAGGCGATTTGGCGTGGGATGAATGCTCCACAATGGATGACAGATTTCTGATTGTGGCCAAGACAGCCAGGCTGCGTTGATGTAGATCAAGTGTGTCCGACACCGGACATTTGTCTCATGTGACCACAGGGAGAATCCTAAATGCCCTCCACCGTCAACCTCTACCAGATCGGCGTCTGGTTCTGCGTGGGCTTCTTCACGGGCGCGGGCTGGGCGATCGCGGGGTTTCTCGTCGCGCGGATCCTCACTGCCGTCTGAACGCAGACGTCGGAGCATTCGCAGGGCGTCCGGAGTGCCCTAATCGCTGGCAACTGCTGGCGATAGAGCTTACGTTACGAATGCAGAGATCGCGCAGATCGTGGAGACGCCACCATGCATATGTCAAACGAAAGTCTTCTCGTCATATTGTTCGTCGGTCTGGTTGCCGGCTGGTTGGCCGGACAAATCGTACGGGGTGCCGGATTCGGACTCATCGGCGATCTCGTCATAGGCATTATCGGCGCATTCATTGGCGACTGGTTGCTGCCTCAAATAGGCATCCATCTCGGTACCGGAATTGTCTCTGCGATCATCAACGCCGCCATCGGCGCCATCTTGCTTCTGCTTGTAATTCGGCTTCTGCGCGGCGGTTTTGGGGGCGGCTGGCGCAGACGCTGGTGATGGCGGCTGGGGAACGCCCCGCGCTCGACGGGCTCGCCGCTGGAGGTTCATTCGCCGGCTAACACGATTTGGGGATAGCTCATGTCGATCAGATGGATGTTTTCTATCCCCCTGTTGCTTGTCTCCACCTGGTTTGGGGGCACGGTGCTGGCTGCATCGAAGCAGAGCATTTGTCCCGGCGGTTCAATGAACGCTACCCAGTATAGCTCCAGTCCGCGCACGGCCAGCGGCCAACCGTTCCGGCCCGACGGCTTCACTGCGGCACATAAAAAGCTGGCGTTCGGCACGCGGGTGAAGGTCACAAACCCCCGCACCGGCGCCTCGACGATCGTAACAATTAACGATCGCGGACCGTTCACGCGCGGCCGTGACATTGATTTATCGCGTGGAGCCGCCCGCGCAATCGGTCTCACCAGCGTCGGAAAGGTGTGCGTGAAAATTCTATGATGCCAGCCCGGCAACCATGACGGGGACGATTTTTATGCAATCCCGGCACAAAGCAATCTCGCGAACGTTGTCATCGGAGCAAATGTCTTTACCCGCAATGTGACTCCCACAACCCAACTACGGAGATAATACTATGTCGATCGGAACCATCCTGCTCATCATTTTGGTAGTCTTGTTACTCGGCGGCTTTAGCGGATTCGGCGGCGGCCCGTTCTACGGCACCGGCTATTACGGCGGCGGCGGACTCGGCCTCATTCTCGTTATCGTGCTGATCCTGGTTTTGCTCGGCAGGCTCTGAGCCGGGTTCTCATGAACTGAAGCGGATCTAGCGCGTCACTCGACCGCCGAGCAGACGATCGAACTCCTTCTTGGAAACGCCGTAGCACTCGCACGAGCGGCGGATCAGGCCTGGGCGGTCGACGATCGTGACGTTGCCGCGGCTGTAGCGGATGAGGCCGGCCCGTTGCAGGGCGCCGGCCGCGGCCGTGACGCCGGTCCGCTGCACGCCGAGCATCATCGCCAGGAACTCCTGCGTCAGCAGAAACTGGTTCGACTGCATGCGATCGTGCGTCATCAGCATCCAGCGGCAGCAGCGCTGCTCGATGGAATGAAATTGATTGCACGCGGCGGATTGCGCGACCTGGTTGAAGAAAGCGTGGGCATAGTGAAGCATTACCGCTCGCATCGAAGCGCTTCGCGCCAGTTCTTTTTTGAATAGTGTCGCCTTCATATGAAGGCCGATACCCGGTACCTGGATGTAAACGCTGGTGGGCGCCCTGTCGTCGCCAAACAGGATAGGCAGGCCCACCAGCCCCTCGTTGCCGATCGTTCCGACCTCGGACGCCTGGCCGTTCGCCATGGTGTTGACCAGGGAGCCGACGCCGGTCTCGATGAAATAGACCCATTCAAGGGGCTTGTGAGCACGATAGAGCGATTGCCGGTACTCCAGCGGAATACGGTACAGATGCGGGCGAAGCCGCGCGTAATCCCTTGGTGACAGCAAACTAAGCAACCGGTTCACAGGCGGATCCGCGGCCTTGCGGCTAGCCGCCATCTTGCCGATTCTCTCCGTCATGCTCGGGCCGATTCTCGGTTGCCGCGTCGATGCGCAATTCGTCCGCGGGACCATCGCCTCCACGGCTCAGTTCTAACTTGAACTTGGCCTCTTCTTCGGCCAGCAATTTCAAAATCCGCAATCGCTCGGTGGCGTCCGCCGTTTCGGCCGAAAGTCTGCGATATCGCTCAATATTTTCCCGGCTGACGAACCTGTCCATTGCATCCATTGCAGCCTCCGGAGAGGGGCTAGCAGGCACTTTTAAGACGCTGCGCTTATTTGACGGGCGCGGCAAGCTCAATGTCCGGTAGCGGACATTTTACTCGACTCCGCCCGACAATAAGAGCAGGCTGCTAATTATAGAAGGGCCGCATGGTAGACGTCGCAATAGCGCGTCTGTCCGGTTGCCTTCTTCGACTTACCGTCTAAAGCCGATACAGGCGTTCATCGCGCTCGCTCCGAGAAACATCGGGACGATTAAGCGCGAGAGCGGTTGCTTCCGGCATTGATTGGCGGTCCGTGCTGTGTCGGTTTGATGACGAAAATAAGAAGCATGGTGGCGCCGCGAATGGATCGGGGCGGCAAAATCCAAAACCAATGTCCGGTATCGGACAATGATTGATTTGTATCAATGTAACGCGGCTATCTCCGCCGCAAATTTACTTCAGTCCGGCTATCCAGGCGATGAAGTCAGGATACGGGAAAGAACGGCAAAATGACAATCGAATCTTCGCCATCCGGCGCGAATTCGCCGCTGAATATTATCTTTGAAAATCGGGAGCGCCGTACCGGCGCGAGCTACGAACGCGAACTGCTCAGACGCCGGCGCACGGAAATTGGACTGCGACAGGCTCTCGCCCGGGAAGAGACTTTGCTTCGCCGAAAGGAGGAGTTGATCCAGCAACAGGAGATTTTGGGCGCGGAATCCGATCATCGGCTGTTGAACGGCCTGCAAATGATCGTAAGCCTGCTGTCGTTGCAAAGTCGGGCATCGCAGAACGCCGAAGTCGTGTCGCAATTGGCCGGCGCGGCCGATCGTGTCGCCACGATCGGGCGCATCCATCGGCGTCTCCACTCATTTGACGGCGTACCAACCTTTGCCCTCAAACATTACCTCGAAGATCTTTGCCGCGATTTCTCCGTCATGTTGTCCTCGGAGCGCCCGGTGCGGGTCATCGTGGTGGAGGGGATTGAAATCACGTTGCCGGGAATCACGGCCATTCCGCTCGGCTTCATCGCCAACGAGCTGATCACGAACGCAGCCAAACACGGTACGGGCCGTATCGCGGTGAGGCTGGAAGCAGATGCGACGACGGGCTACGCCCTATCGGTCGCCAACGAGGGGCTGGGCTTGCCGGAAGGTTTTGATCCAGCCGCCGGCAAAGGATTGGGAATGAGGATTATTCGGTCGCTGGTCAAACAGATCGGCGGTGAATTGCGGATCGGGCGGGGCGATAACAATCAGGGCGCGCAATTTACGGTGTTGTTCTCCTGATTGCCCGCGACGACACTTCGAACTTACGATGACTTTCGCGGCGTCAGATCAGGAGCTTCCATGAGAACCTACGTCGCCAGTATCGGCGGAAAAGCAATATTGGCATTTCGCGCCGAAGATGACGATCAAGCGCGCGCGATCGCCGATGACGACGATGGCAGCATGCGATCCGATCTGAAGGTGCTCGTCGGTGCGGACGGAAAGCCGCTGTGGAACGGCAAGTCAGCCATTGAGGCGCGAGAGGCGACGGCGGCACAGCATGCCGAATGGAAGCAGTCCCGCGACCAGGCCATCAGCGACGGTGAAATCGACCTGGACGCCGGCAACAATCCGGATGAGTGGAACGTCTATCTAATGAGCTTACCTCCAACGAAAAAAAAGGATCTGCATGACCACTAGCATTCGACAACAAGAATGACCGTTATGCGCCGGGCCGTTGGAAGGATAGCAACCGCCTCAACACGTCCACCTACTGGAGGCGATTTCCTCTCCTCCCAAATAAGCTTATGGCTACCGTGGAAGGTCACGTAATGGCGACCAAGCGTCGAGCCGAATTCGATACAAAATCGTTTCTCGCTCGTGTCGGGGACGGCCGCAGCATCGGCAAGTACCGCAAGGGCCAGATTGTCTTTTCCCAAGGCGACACCGGCGACGCGGTCTTCTACATCCAGAAAGGCAAAGCGAAGCTCACCGTCGTTTCCGAGCAAGGCAAGGAAGCGGTCATCGCCATTCTTGGAGCGGGTGAGTTCTTCGGCGAAGGCTGCCTTGCCGGGCAGGCGCAACGGATCGCGACGGTCGCGACCATGACGGACTCCGTCATCGTGCGGCTCGAAAAGACGGCCATCGTCCGGGTGATCCACGAGGAGCCGGCATTCTCCGAAATGTTCATTGCGCATCTTTTGGGCCGGAGCATCCGAGTCGAAGCAGACCTGGTCGATCAGCTGTTCAATTCGAGTGAGAAACGTCTTGCCAGGATGCTGTTGTTATTGGCGAACTTCGGCAAAGAATGCAGACCGGAGCCGATTATCGCCAAGATCAGCCAGGAGACGCTTGCGGAGATGATCGGCACGACGCGTTCGCGCGTCAGTTTCTTCATGAACAAATTTAGAAAACTCGGCCTCATTGCCTACAACGGCGGCGCCGCGGGCGGCATCGAAGTCCACAGTTCGCTGTTGAACGTCGTTCTGCACGAACAGCCGCAAATCAAGGCATAAATTTCATATCTCGTTTAAAGCGCATTTTATCGAGCTAAATCATCGGGCCGGGATGCCTCGCCAGGGCCTAAATGTGAGCATTCTTATACAGACGCCGTTCGCCGATCGCCGCTAAATGTTACAACGATGTCGATTCTACAAACCGAGGAAAATCTCATGTCTTTGCAGCATCGGCTACCGGACCAAACGGTCCATGCTGGGCCTCGGACGTCGTTTCGCCGCGAGCGTTTGCTGCCAATGCAGATGGCGGTTGCGACAGCGGGCCACGATGAGGACGAAACCGGCACGGACGAACGCGATTGCGACCCTCAAGAAAAAAGCGACTTAGGACCGCAACGGATCGAGCTGAAAACGCGTCAGCCTTCCGTGCAGGATACCATGCTCGCCGCAGTTCCCAGTCTGCGAGCATTCGCGATGTCGCTTTGCGGCAGATTCGATCGTGCGGACGACCTCGTGCAAGGGACGCTTGTCCGCGCCTTAGCCAACATTCACTCGTTCACGCCGGGAACGAACATGTCCGCTTGGCTCTTTACCATCCTCCGCAACCAGTTCCGGTCGGAATATCGCAAACGGCGCCGCGAAGTCGAAGACACGGACGGCGGCTACCTCGACAGCCTGACATCGGCTCCCCAGCAACACGGCCGCTTGGAGTTCGAGGAGCTTTTTGCCGCGCTTGCAAAGTTGCCGCTCGAGCAGCGCGAGGCCCTGCTGCTCGTCGGCGCGTCTGGATTTTCCTACGACGACGCAGCCGCGATCTGTAAGACGGCGGTGGGAACGATAAAGAGTCGGGTCAATCGCGCGCGCAAGCTGCTCGCGGAGCTGATTGAAATCGAAGACGGCGAAAAGTTCGGCCCAAGGTCCGCGGCCGCCA
The DNA here is from genome assembly GCA_963775515.1 of uncultured Alphaproteobacteria bacterium. Taxonomy (GTDB): domain Bacteria; phylum Pseudomonadota; class Alphaproteobacteria; order Rhizobiales; family Xanthobacteraceae; genus BOG-931. The sequence goes on from CAVZIQ010000004.1 coordinate 121,812, forward strand.
AAGTGGAAATCAGTTCGTAACAGTGGGATCGAGCGGCCAAGCGGCCCGATTTAATCCTGGCACGAGCGATGTACTCGGTTCGCCAGACGACACGACTTTCCAAGCAGCGGTCATCGTCAGAAAGACGAGCGGCACAGGCCGTAGCCGCAGGCGGTCGCACTTCCGATCGGGAAGGCGGCCGCCGCGGTTCAAGTCCGAGTGTGGTCGTCAGTAGGGCCGGTAACCGCCGCCCAAGATGCCGCCGACAATTCCGCCGACAAGCGGTGCGACACCGTACCCAGCGCATCCATTGTAGCCGTAGCCATAACCGTAGCCGTAACCGGCGCAACTGTCGTAGATCGGTCCAGTGACGTAGCCGCCGCCGTAGCGATAGCCGCCACCGTAGCGATAACCGCCGCCGTAGCGGGCAACATGACCGCCACGGACGCCTGCCGCGGCATATCCGCCGCGAGCCGAACGGGCCGCGGCGTGTCCGCCGTGACCATGACCTGGATGACCGGCCGCCGATGCATTCGTCGCCATCGGCACACAACCAAGGGCGACCGCGGCCGCGAGACCGATGAGTTTTTTACGAAGCACGTGAGCCTCCTAGAACAACTCAAACAAAAAATTTTGTTGTGAGGACTCCGATAACGCCGCGTCGTCACGAATGGTTGCGATCCATGCGGACACGTTCGCGTGTGCTTAAGCCCGCGGCGCGCACCATTTTGCAGCGCGTCACATCATCGGGGCGCGAAGCGTGAGCGGTCCTATACAGACTCTATTAAGGGACCTGACTAACTTTGGCCGCGCCGACACCGGACAGCCTTCGTCCGTAACAACGAGATCGGCGTCCTTGTTCGCTCGGTCGTTGATGCCGATCGAGAGGGGACGAGGAGCATTAAACAACCAAAATCGCACAGGAATTTAGCAATGCCAAACGTCCGATACATCGCATCGCCCGCCGAGATTCCGGCGGGCGACAATTACGTCCTGGTCATGTACGGGGAGGAATATGGGCAAACCAAACATTCGCTTGGCCAGACCATCACGGTCGCCCGCCAACAGTCAAAGACCGTGAGTGAGCTTTCGTTCTTGACCGCTGTTCATACGGCCAAGGGCATTGCCAAGCGGGAAGGAATATCCTCGGTCTTTGCCTGTAAATAATATTTGCAGCCGCATCGCCCCGTTTTTGGGGACAGCGGTTTCCTCATTGCATCAGCCAAGACGCCAATGCGCCGAGCGTGGATTTCGCTGGCGGCGACGCCTTGGCCGTTTCGTCGCCGTCGATCGCGCTTTTCATCCCGAAACGGATCCTTGCGGGCCCCCGAGTCGGTTCGACGTCCAGTTTACGATCGTGGATTTGAGTCACCTGATAGAAATTCCGCCCTCCGCAGCTTGGGCACATCACGGAAAACTCTCGCGGCAAACTTTGCGCGGTTAGCACGGGAATTTCGCAAGAACACACCGGACAGCTCACGCAAACGCCGGCTTCCGAAATAGTTTTTCCGGACGTTGCCACGCCCGGCTACTTTCGGGGCGACGAGGATTGTTCGGTTCCTCGCTCCATTATCTCGATAAGGCGCCCCAGCTTATCGTCGATCTGGCCAAGCCGATACGCGACAAATTCCGCCGCATAGGCGCTCCGTTCTTCCGCTGCCGGCATCTGCTCGTAGCGAAATTGTGGCGCGAAGGCATTGGCGAACAACGTCCGATAGCGATCGCGAATTGTGTCAGCGACGTTTAGACGTTCCTGGGACATGGTATGCCTCCATTTCTTGCGCGCGACTGTCGCTTTGAAGCTCTGTGATGCCGGCCGCGGACCGGCATCAATTCGAAATCGACAAAGCAGAGCTTCAGCCAACGGGCGAAGGCCCGTGGCGTCTTCCAGTCTTTAGCTTACTTAAGCGCGGACGAAACCGACGAGAAGGTCGTGTTCAGCTTCGTTCCGAGACCCTGTACGACCGCGATGATCGCAACCGAGATGCCGGCGGCGATCAGACCGTATTCGATGGCGGTTGCAGCCGTTTCGTCCTTCAGAAAGCGGGCTGTGAGATTCTTCATTGCAAACTCCTTTTGCTCCGATGCAGGAGCGGTGATCGGCAGATAGTTATTGGCTGGTTGAATACTAGGCCGCGACTATAAATATCAACGTAAATACTCAGTTATCGTGTATTACGAAAACGCGTGTAAGTATTATAAGACCATTTACCGTCCCGCCGCCCCATCGCTGCTTGTGGCGCAGCGGGATCGCCCCGCGGCCGCGCGCGATTTCATTTCCGATGCGGGCAGATCGCGGTGAACGAAAAAGTGGGTTCGATTTAGGTCAATTACAGCGCCGTACGGACGTGCGGGGCGGATCCGATGAAATTTCGTAAGCGCGGCAAGTCGCAATTCAAGGTTTAAATGGTTGTGTCTTGTTTACGAGCGCTTAGGCGAAACCATCCCCCGGCCTCTCGATGTGATCAATTTTGGACAGTCTTCACCTCGGAATGCGGCTTTGATGAATTTCGTAAAGGTGTCCTCCGGCGTACGGCTCGCCGGAGTCTATTCCTGGGCCAGGGGAGAACAGGGAAAACAATTTGGCCGGCCACTCGTCGCGGGGAGCGAGGCGGTTATTCGTGAGGGCAGACATGGAACCGTCAAACTATCGCGAGCATAGTCCTCCGGTGTGGGCGTTCCCCAATGGCCGGTCGATCCGAGACCTCGACGATGCGAGCGCGCTCGCCCAAGCGATCGTGGATACGATCCGCGATCCGCTGCTTGTCCTCGATCAGAACCTGCGCGTCGTCACCGCAAATCGCGCCTTCTATCTGACGTTCAAGATGAACCGTCAGGACATTCACGGCCAGCCGATTTACGCGATGAGCGATGGCCAATGGGATATCCCGGAGCTTCGGCTGCTGCTTGAGGACGTCGGCCCACAGCACGCCGTGATGGAGGCTTACGAAGTCGAGTGGGACTTTCCTATTATCGGACGACGCACGCTGCTCTTGAACGCGCGCGAAGTGTTCAATCAAAGAAACAGCCAAAAGCTTATTCTGGTAGCGATCGAGGACGTCACCGACCGGTGCGCCGCGGCGCGGCAAATGACGGAATTGCTGCAACAAAAAGAGACGCTATTGCAGGAAATGCAGCATCGCGTTGCGAACAGCCTGCAGATTATCGCGAGTATTCTTCTTCTCAAGGCACAGACGGTGCAATCGGAGGAGACACGGCTTCATCTTCGCGACGCGCATCAGCGGGTTATGTCGGTGGCGACCGTCCAGCAGCAGCTCCAGGCCTCGGGACATGGCGAGGCGATCGAGATCGGCCCGTATCTGTCCCGGCTGTGCGAGACCCTGGCGGCCTCCATGATCGGGGACAGCCGGCCGATTTCTCTGAAAGTGGAGAGCGGTCCCGGAACGGCGGCATCCGGCGAAGCGGTGAGCATTGGCCTGATTACGACGGAACTCGTGCTCAACGCGATCAAGCACGCCTTCCCAAGCGGCAGCGGCGGCGAAATAGTCGTCAAATACGATGTCAACGAGACCGATTGGCGTTTATCGGTGTCTGACAACGGCATCGGATTGCAGCCGAACGGCGGTCGCCGCCAATATGCCGGTTTAGGGACCACCATCGTCGAAGCGCTCGCGCATCAACTCAAGGCCCACATCGAGAAGGAGAGCCTGCTGCCCGGCATTATCGTATCGATCGTTCACAGCGCGAATGTCAATCAAGTCTGAATGAGGAGATTTTTCTCCGGCCCATTGGAATATCGAACAGCAGGGCACATATTCAAAAGGGCAACCGGGGTTATTTAAATGTTTGATCGGATGGAAACATGACTAAGTCGAGTGTCATTTCAAGGTTCGCCGAGCGAGCGCTGTGGATATACATCGCAGAAGCCGTCATCGTTCTTTCTATTATTATGATAACTCACGCTCACGGCTAGGCCGATGAGCTGCCCTGACCGCTTCGCCGACGCGCCGCAGTCTTTCCATGACGCTCCGACTTCGGAGCCATGGTCGTTATCGTCGCCGGAAATGAGGCCGCAAATGTTCACCACAAAACAATATCGCGCGAAGTCGAATGAATACGGCGAGCTCATCAAGGGAGCCACCGACCCGGATCAAATTCGCCAATATCAAGATTCGAAAGACACGTTCAACTCGCTTGCCGACAACGAAGAGTGGCTGGCGGATAATTTCGACAAAACGCTCCAAGTGTCGCAATCGCCGCAAGCGCCGGACGAAAAGCAATCCAGTCATGTCATCCTCGCCGCGGAAGAGGAGCATGTTCTTCGCTGTCTCGGCGCTGCGGTCATCATGCAATGGAACACTATCCCGACGAAACTTCAGCGGGAGCTGTTCGATACTGCGGGATCGATGGGCGAATTGTTGGCCACGGCCGAGTTGCGAGGACAGATCGCCAGATTTCTGCACAAGCACAAAGACGACAATTCGGACGCGTTGAACTAATCTTCGCGTGACACCGAGCGTTGCGGCGCCAAGCGGCGCGCGGCAACCGCGACCGAAATCGTGACCACTAGAAAACGCGCCAGATGATGCGCCCCGACGTAGACCGGGTCGAGATGCAACGCCAGCGCCAGCACCATCATCGTGTCCTGGGCGCCGGGCGCAAACGCAATGACGACATTGGCAATCGGGAATGCGAATAAATGCGCCACGATCAGAATGAAGAATGTGGCGACCGCCATCGCTACCGCGAACGAGCCGAACGCCGCGCCGAGATAACCGACCAGCATCCGAAAGCTGGTGTTGGCGAAGCGCGAGCCGACCAGCGCGCCGAGCGTAATCACCGCGGCTGAGCCGATCCACCACGGCAGCGCCGCGTGAACGAGACCTGCGCCGTGCAGGAGTCCCGATCCCGCCATGGCGCCGAACAGCAGTCCGCCGGGAAAGCGCAAGCGCAGAAAAGCGAGCGCGAAGGCGGTCGCAACCGCCGCCAGCAGGATCATTTCGCCGAGCACGGCAAAGCCGGCCGGTCCGCGCGGCAGCGGCAGCGCCGGCACGACCAGCCCGAACAGCGCGAGTCCATTCGGCAACCCGAGGACGAGAAGCAGAACGCGCACGGTCTGCACGATGGCGATGGCGCGCAGGTCGCCGCCGAGCTCGGTCGACAGCGCGATCACTTGCGCCATTGCGCCCGGGCTTGCTCCGAGCAGCGCCGAGAGCAGATCCCAGCGATGGATCACGCGCAGATAGGCCGCAGTCGCGACGATCATGCAGAGCGAGGCGAGCATCAGAAGTGCGATGCTCGCCGGCCAGGTCTCCACCCCGCGCAGCGTCTCCGGCGTGACCACGGTGCCGAGCAGGGTACCGACGATGACGTAACAGATCCGTGCGAGCTCGAGCGGCAACCGCATCGGACGCCCCAGCAAGGCCGCCGTCGCGACGGCGAGCACCGAGCCGGACACCAGACCGGCGGGAAGTCCCAACAAAGCGAATGTCGCGCCGCCGCCGAGCGCAATCGCAAGCGTCTCGGCCGTCTCATTGAGCGTGCGGGTTGGCGGAAATCTAGGCAGCATTCGACGCGTCATGAATGCCCGCTGCACCGGGCGCCGTCAACGCGCCGGGGCATCGACGGGCTCACGGAAAGGCCGATGGACAGGCCATCGGAAAAGTGGTGACCTTGCCCAAAATCGAGCGCTGTCGGACCCAAAGCGCCCAATATAATTGCGATGACGTTGGGGTGAGGTCATGCTGCAAGGGTGGGTCGTCGTCGTCATTGCGCTCGCCTATATCGGCCTGTTGTTCCTGGTCGCGAGCTATGGCGACCGCATGCGGATCGCCCGCGGCGCTTCCTCGCGGCTGCTGATTTATCCGCTGTCGCTCGCCATTTATTGCACGTCGTGGACGTTCTTCGGCTCGGTCGGCATCGCCTCGCGTTCCGGCTTCAATTTTCTCGCCATTTATATCGGCCCGCTGTTGATGGTCGGGCTCGCTTTCCCGCTGATCGTCCGCCTGGTGCGCCTTGCCAAGGGACAAAACATTACGTCGATCGCCGACTTCATCGCCGCGCGCTACGGCAAGAGCCAGGCGGTCGCGGCGACGGTGGCGCTGATCGCCATCGTCGGCATGATTCCCTATATCGCGCTGCAGCTCAAAGCGGTGTCGGCCTCGGTGTCGACCATACTGGCGGAAGCCGCGCCGGGCACCGCGGTGCAGCCGCTGCTGGGCGACGTCGCTTTGTTTGTCGCGCTGGCGATGGCGACTTTCGCGGTGCTGTTCGGCACGCGCCACACCGACGCGACCGAGCATCAGGACGGGCTGATGCTGGCGATCGCGGCGGAATCGATCGTCAAGCTCATGGCGTTCCTTGCCGTCGGCGTGTTCGTGACCTTCGTCATGTTCCACGGTCCGCTGGCGCTGTTCGCGCGCGCGCTGAACCAGCCGCAGACCGCCGCCGTGCTGACGCGCGCGCCGGAGCTCGCTTCGTTCTGCGCCATGACGGTGCTGTCGCTGTTCGCCATCGTGCTGTTGCCGCGGCAGTTCCATGTCATGGTCGTCGAGAACCACAGCGAGGCCGAAATCCGCCGCGCCGCCTGGCTGTTTCCCGCTTATCTGGTGCTGATCAATCTATTCGTGCTGCCGATCGCCCTGGCCGGCCTGATGACGTTTCCGGCCGGCCGGATCGACAGCGACATGTTCGTGGTGGCGCTGCCGCTCGCCGCACATTCCGAGCTGATCACCCTGATCGCCTTTATCGGCGGCCTTTCCGCCGCCACCGCCATGGTGATCGTGGAATCGGTCGCGCTCGCCATCATGGTGTCGAACGATATCGTGATGCCGCTGGTGCTCAAGCGCCGCGCCAGGTTCTCCGGCGAGCCGCACGACGCCGGCGCGCAACTCCTGACCACGCGCCGCATTGCCATCTTCGTCATTCTGTTTCTCGCCTACATTTACTATCGCTCGGCCGGCGAGGCGCAGCTTGCCGCGATCGGACTATTGTCGTTTGCCGCGGTGGCGCAACTGGCGCCGGCCTTCTTCGGCGGGCTGGTCTGGCGGCGCGGCACGGCGTTAGGCGCGATCGCCGGCATGATCGCCGGCATCCTGGTCTGGTTCTATGCGCTGTTGCTGCCAAGCATTTCCGATGCCGGCATGGTCGGCGCGCGCGTCCTGACCGACGGCCCGTGGGGGCTCGCTTTCTTAAGGCCGCAAGCGCTGTTCGGAATCGACTTGCCGCCGCTGGTCCATGGCGTTCTGTTGAGCCTCGCGGCCAACATCGCCTGCTATATCGGCTGCTCGCTCGGCCGCCGCCCGACCGCGATCGAGCGGGTGCAGGCGGATCTGTTCGTGCCGCCGTCGCTGCGGCCGATAACGCCGAGTTTCCGTCTCCGCCGCGCGTCGGTCACCGTCGAGGAGCTGATCGCAACCGTCGCGCGCTATCTCGGCGAAGCGCGCAGCCGCGAATCCTTCGCAAGCTTCGCGGCAACGCGCCGTATCGACCTCGCGCCGGCAGCTGAAGCCGATTTCGAGCTGCTGAAATACGCCGAGTATCTGTTGGCTTCGGCGATCGGGGCGGCCTCGTCGCGCCTCGTCCTGTCGCTGGTTTTGCGCAAGCGCACGGTTTCGACGAAGGCGGCGCTCAAGCTCCTCGACGACGCCAATGCCGCGATCCACTACAACCGCGAAATCCTGCAGACCGCGCTCAACCACGTGCGGCAAGGCATCGCCGTATTCGACAAAGATCTGACGCTGGTGTGCTGGAACCGGCAATTCGGCGAAATTTTCGACCTGCCGCACGAATTGACGCGTGTCGGCATCGCGCTCGACGACATTCTGCGCCACCTCGCCCAGCATGGCGAGCGCAATGCCAGAACCATCGACGAATTCGTCGCCGAGCGCGTCGCCAAATACAGCTCCGAGGCCGAGCCGTTCCTCGAGCGCTTTAGCGAACGCGGTCTCGTGATCGAAGTGCGCTCGAACCGCATGCCCGACGGCGGCCTGGTGACGACCTTCACCGACATTACGCCGAGCGTGAAGGCCGCGGAGGCGCTGGAGCGCGCCAATGCGACGCTGGAGCGCCGCGTGCGCGAGCGCACCGGCGAATTGACGCGGCTCAATGCCGAGCTTGAGCGCGCCAAGGCGGAAGCCGACGACGCCAACGTTTCCAAGACTCGCTTCGTCGCGGCCGCCAGCCACGACATTTTGCAGCCGCTCAATGCCGCGCGGCTTTACGTGACGAGCCTGATCGAGCGGCACCGTGCCGGCGATGACGCCGATCTGGTGGCGAATATCGACGCCTCGCTGGAAGCGGTCGAAGAAATATTCGCCGCGCTGTTGGACATTTCGCGGCTCGATACCGGCGCGATGAAGCCGGAATTCGCCGATTTCCGCATCGACGAATTGCTGCACCGACTCGAAGTCGAATTCGCCCCCCTGGCGCGCGAGAAGGGTCTCGATCTTAAGTTCATGCCGTGCTCGCAAAGCGTACGCTCTGATCGCCGGCTGTTGCGGCGGCTTCTGCAGAACCTCATTTCCAATGCGATAAAATATACGCCCAAGGGCTGCGTGCTGGTCGGATGCCGGCGCCGCGGCGATCGGCTGCGCATCGAAGTCTACGACACCGGCATCGGCATACCGCACACCAAGCGCCGCGCCGTGTTTAAGGAATTCCATCGGCTCGATCACGGCGCGCGGGTGGCGCGCGGCGTGGGCCTTGGACTGTCGATCGTCGAACGCATCGCCCGCGTGCTCGATTGCCAGGTGACGCTGAAATCGAATGTCGGCCGCGGCTCGCGCTTCTCGATCGAGGCGCCGCGCAGGAGCGGCGCGGCCGACACGCCGAAAGTCCGCGCATTTCCCCGACCCGACGTCGGAACGCTCGATGGCACGGTGGTGGTCTGCATCGACAACGACCGCGCCATCCTCGATGGCATGGAGACGCTGCTTGGCGGCTGGGGCTGCCAAACGCTGAAGGCGCCCGATCTTGCCGGAGCGCTCGCGGCGATCGATGCGAGCGGTCGCGAACCCGACGGATTTTTGGTCGACTATCATCTCGACGGCGCCAACGGCGTTGCGGCCATCGCGGTATTGCACCGGCGGCTCGGCCGTCATGTTCCGGCAATCGTGATCACCGCCGACCGTTCGCTGCACGTGCGCGAAGAAGCCCGCGCCGAGGGAGCGCATCTGCTGCACAAGCCGATCAAGCCCGCCTCGTTGCGGGCGCTGATCACGCAGTGGCGGGTACAGCGCGTGGCGGCGGAATAGACACTAGCGCTGATGCGGCCACTGGCCGGCTTCGATCTTGCCGGCGGCGATCACGGCCTGGGTGCGGCTTTCGACGCCGAGCTTTTGCAGGATCGCGGAGACGTGCGCCTTCACGGTGGCCTCCGACACGCCGAGCTCGTAGGCGATCTGCTTGTTGAGCAGACCACCCGAGAGCATCATCAGCACCCGCACCTGCTGCGGGGTAAGCGTCGCGAGCCGCGCGATCGTTGCCGAGGTCTCGGCATCCGTGCCGCTCGCAAGATCGACGTCGGGCGGCGTCCACACGCCGCCTTGCAGCACCTGCGCGATGGCCGCTCTGAGCACCTCGATGCCGAGCGTCTTGGGAATAAAGCCGGACGCGCCGAATTCCATGCAGCGGCGGATCACGGCGGGATCGTCGTTGGCCGAGACTACGATGATCGGCAGGCCCGGATATTGCGCGCGCAGATACATCAGGCCGGAGAAGCCGCGTGCGCCTGGCATTCGCAGATCGAGCAGCACCAGATCGACGTCGCCGCCGCGTTCGAGAAGTTCGGTGACTTCCTCGAAGGTGCCGGCCTCGCCGACTTCGACGCGATTGAATAGGCCGTTGACCGCCTCGCGCAGCGCGCCGCGGAACAGCGGATGATCGTCTGCAATCAAAAGATAATGAGACTGCGCCTCGCTCAATGGCCCGCCCCGGTTCGCGCGTAGGCTCGCCGAACATGTTACCGCCGTTCGCCCGGTCTGGTCCACCGACCCCGCCATGCTTGGCGGGTCTCGCGAGCGGCGCGGCACCGAAATGCGCGTCGTGAAGGAATAAATTTTCAGCCGCCACCGCATCCTGTCGCGCCGCTTAAGGCGCCATTCAGGCGCGGTTCATTGCGCGGTTGCGTTAATTGGCGCGCCATCCGCCCCATAGGGTGGCGTCAACTCTTGGGAAGGAAAAAACATGATTCGATCGATCGTGCTGAGCGCAGCATTGGTTTTAGGTCTTGCGACCGCCGCGAGCGCCGGATTTACCGCTGTTCCGGTCGGCAATAGCGACAGCCTGATCGTCAAGGTCGCGGAAGGATGCGGCCCCGGCTTTTGGCGCGGTCCGCAAGGACGCTGCCATCCGTTCGCCGTCGGCCGCGTGTGCCCACCCGGATACCATCTTGGGCCGGAAGGAAAAAAGTGCTGGCCGGATTGATTGCGGCCGGAACACTGTCGGTCTGAACGAAAGACGCGGCCGGGTCCTTGAGGACCCGGCCGTTTTTGATTTGGTTCAGAAGTGATGACGGCCGGCGACCATCATCCTCGCCATGATCCGGCGAAAGCAACGCGCACGCTCAAGACTGCTTAGTCGATGGAAGAAGAGTGCGGGCAGCGATGCTCAAGGTGAGCACGGCGAGCGTGATGATGAGAGCGCCGGTCCAGGCCAGCGACTGCCAGTCCTTATAGGGGCTCAATGCGAACTGGAAGATGACGACCGGCAGGCTGGAAACCGGCTCGTTGAGGTCGGTACTCCAGAACTGATTGTTCAGCGAAGTGAACAATAGCGGCGCGGTTTCGCCGCTGATCCGGGCGACCGCAAGCAGCACCCCGGTGACCATACCGGCGCGCGCGGCGCGATAACAGATCCGCCTGATCGACATCGAGCGCGGCAGGCCGATGGACGCCGCGGCTTCGCGCAATGCATTCGGCACCATCGTCAGCATGTCCTCGGTCGTGCGCACCACAACCGGGATAACAAGGACCGAGAGAGCAACGCCGCCGGCCCAGCCGGAGAAATGGCCCAGGGGCGCGACCATGATTTCGTAGATGAACAGGCCGACCACAATGGACGGCGCGCTCAGAAGAATATCGTTGATGAAGCGCACCACACTGCTCAGCCGATCATAGCGGCCGTATTCGGCCATGTAGGTCCCGGCGAGGATTCCGATCGGGGTGCCGATCACAACGGCAATGATGGTGAGAACCAGACTTCCAAAGATGGGATTGAGCAGGCCGCCGCTCGAGCCAGGTGGCGGCGTCATTTGCGTAAACACCGCAACCGACAAGCCGCTGAAGCCCTCCCACAGCAGCGCCCCCAGGATCAGCACCAGCCAGCCCAAGCCAAAGGCGGTTGCCGCCAGCGCCAAGCCGGTCGCGGCCACGTTCTTGCCGCGGCGGGCGGCATAGCGAGCGGTGACGGTCTTTCCCGACATGGCGCGTTACCCGATCCGGCGTTCGATTCGCATCAGCAAATATCGCGCTATGGCGAGCACGATAAAGGTGATGACGAACAGGATCAGCCCCAGCTCGATCAGCGATGAGGTGTACAGATCGCCCACCGCTTCGGTGAATTCATTGGCGATGGAGGCAGAGATCGTGGTACCCGGCGCGAGGATCGAGGCCGATATCCTGTGCGCATTGCCGATAACGAATGTCACGGCCATGGTCTCGCCGAGCGCCCGGCCGAGGGACAACATTATGCCGCCGATGACGCCGACCCGGGTAAACGGCAGCACCACATATCGCACCACCTCCCAGGTCGTGCAGCCGATGCCGTAGGCCGCCTCCTTGAGCACGCCCGGCACGGCGTCGAACACATCACGCGTGATCGCGGTCACGAACGGAAGCACCATGATGGCGAGGATCAGGCCTGATGTCAGTATGCCGATGCCGTAGGGAGGGCCGGCAAACAACGTTCCGAGGAAGGGAATGTCGCCGAAAGTGTCGATCAGGAACGGCTGTAATGTGCGCTGCAGGAACGGGGCAAACATGAACAGGCCCCAGATGCCGTAGATGATACTGGGGATGCCAGCGAGCAACTCAATGGCAATGCCGATCGGCCGCCGCGCCCATTGCGGACACAATTCGGTCAGGAAGAAGGCGATCATCAGGCCCACCGGCACTGCGATCAGCATCGCAATAAACGACGTGACGATCGTCCCGTAGATCGCAGGGAGTGCTCCGAAAATCTGCGTGACCGGATTCCACCGTTGGTCCACCAGGAATTCGAAGCCGAAGGCCCTGAACGCAGGAATTGAGCCATCGATCAGGGAGATGATGACGCCGCTGAGCAGCAACAGCACCCCGACAGCGGCGGCACGCGTCAGATGACGGAACACGACGTCGCCGAGCCGCAACCGATCGAGGGCCCTGGTGCGCGCGAGCGCCTGCGCCGGGAGCGTTAGGCGTCCTGACAGCGCAACATCGGCCATTGGATCGTTCCCCGCAGGTTGCATTAGCCCTCCTCGGCGGTCGGCGGCAGGAGAGCCTACTCAAGCGATCTGACGGGCCTTCGACAAGCCCGTAATTGACGTCGCAAAGGAAAAGGGAAAGGCGCGTCCCCGGCGCCTTTCCCGCACGCAACGAACTAGAAGCTGCCGCCGGCGCCTTTGATCTTTTCTTTCCAGCTCTTTTCGATCAACGCCACGACGCTGTCGGGCATCGGAACGTAATCGAGGTCGGTCGCCATCTTCTTCCCGTTTTTGTAGCCCCAATCGAAGAATTTCAAGGCTGCGGCGGAGTCGGCTTCGTTCACCGGCGTTTCTTGCATGAGGCCGAATGTCGAGCCGGCGACGGGCCACGACGTGTCGCCAGGCGCGTTGGTGATGACCACGCGGAAATCCTGAGCGTGGGCCCAATCGGCGCTGGCGGCGGCGGCCAGGAATGATGCTGCTGTCGGAGCGACGACCTTGCCCGCAGCATTGATCGTCTTGGCATAGGTCAGGTTGTTCTGCATGGCATAGGCGTATTCGACATAACCGAACGCGCCGACCGTCTGTGCCACGTTGTTCGAAACGCCTTCGCTGCCTTTGGCGCCGATCCCCACCGGCCATTCGACCGCGGTATTCGAACCGACCTTGTCTTTCCACTCCGGGCTGATTTTGGAGAGGTAATCAGTCCAAATAAACGTCGTGCCCGAGCCCTCCGAGCGGTGGACGATGGCAATGGCAGTATCGGGCAGTTTTACGCCGGGGTTGAGCTTGGCGATCATCGGATCGTTCCATTTCGTAATCTCGCCCAGAAACATCTTGGCCATGGTCGGGCCGTCGAGGGTGAGTTCGCCCGGCTTGATGCCCGGCAAATTCAAGAGCGGAACGACGGCGCCGTTGACGAGCGGAAACTGAACGAAGTGATTCTTCTCAACGTCTGCCGGCATCAGCGGCATGTCGGATGCGCCGAAGGTGACGGTTTTGTTGGTGATTTGTTGGATACCGCCGCCGGAGCCGATCGATTGATAATTGAGCCTGACCCCGGTCGTTTTCTGATAGGTGTCCGCCCATTTTGCGAGGACCGGATAGACGAAGGTCGAACCAGCGCCCGTGATTTCGTCGGCGGCCGCCGGGAATACCGTCGCGGCCACGAAGCCGACGACGACAACCGTTCTCAGAAGTTTCATTTAGGTCTCCTGTTGCTGCAATTACGTCCAGGCCGGGCCATCGACCCGTGCCTGATTGCCATCCCTTTTCGGGTGGTTCCTTCTACTCAACGTCTGTTGTACGCGCCGCAGTCAGCCCGATGCGGCATGGAGAAATTGTTGCGGGGCAGATCAGTCCACGCGGGCGATTACAGTTTTATGACAGCGATGCCGTGGCCACTGTGACAGGGTGTCACCGGCCCCCGGGGCATGTCCCCTAACCTATTGGCAAAAGCCAATAAATTGTAAAACGATCTGGCGCCGATGCGGTTGAGTGCGATGCTCGGCCACGTAGATGCCTTGCCAGGTGCCGAGCGCCAATCCGCCGTCGGCGACGGGTACGTGCAGCGACACGCCGTTGAGCATTGATTTGATATGGGCTGGCATATCGTCCGATCCTTCGACCTCATGGACCCAACCGGCCCTCGCCGGCGCCAACCGCTTCAACGCGGTGACGAGATCGGTGCGCACGTCGGCATCGGCGTTTTCCTGAATCACGAGCGAAGCCGAGGTGTGCTTGAGATAGAGCAGCACGACGCCGTCGCGCGCTCCGATTTGTTCGACGAATTGCGCGACGTCGCCGGTGATCTCGACAAAGCCTTCGTCCGGAGTTGCCACGGTCAAAACTGCGGTCGCAATCGTCTCGACGCGGTCAATGCGAACGGCCGATAATTCGCTCAAGGGGAAACTCTAGCTCTTGTTGAAGACCTGCTTTTGAGCACGCTCGACGGCATCGACGAACCGATGCCAGAGCTGGCCGGCATAGGCGACCGCGCGATCGATGTCGGCGTCGCTCGGCAACTGCAGCGTCACGCCGTTCTGCGGCGTTTGCGGCTCCGCGGCGGCGCCCGGCGGCAACGGCAGACCGCGCGACAGGATTTCTTTTTTCAGCGCCCCGTTCTCGGCCCGCAGCCGCGCGATCTCGTTTTCGAGTACGGTGCGATCCTCGGGCGACGCCACGCAAGCGAAGCCCACGGCGCGCTGGCTGCACAGCGAGACTTCGCCGGTCTGGGTGTCGAGCCGCAAATAACGGCTGCCTTGGCCGTCCGCCTGCTTCTCGAACATGAAGCGCCCGCCGGCGGTGTCCGGCGTCGTCCCGTCGGCCAAAGCCGGCACGATGATCGCCGGTCCGGTCAGGCACAGCGCGACGATGGCGTGGGCAATGCTGTTGCGGATCATGACGTGCTCCTTCCGCGAAGTCTTCAGGGTTTCGCTATCTTAGACGCTCTCGTTCGACTTCGCAGTGCACAACCACGACCGCGGGTAGAGACTCGTGCGGAGGCAATATCTGTCGATATTTCAATGAATTAACTCGCGTCCCCCGTTCTTGACTTGCCGGAACTACGTCAGTATGGTCCGCGCGGCTTCAAGGTGCGGGCCTGCCGCGATCGCTGCAAGCCGCGAGTGCCGCAAGCATGAGCGATGCGCGCGATAACGGGGACCGAGGCAAGCAGCACACCAACGAAGCCGCTCTCTCCGCGAGACTGCAGCGTCTCAACGAAGGTCTCGGTCACGCGCGCGGCAGCGCGCGCCCGCCTTCCGATAGCGCTGATGCGGATCGGGCAACGACTGCATCCGGCTACGCCAGAGGCTTCCGGCTCTCGAGCGAACTCGTTGCAGGCGTGGTGGTCGGCGCCGGCATCGGCTGGCTCATCGATCGCTGGCTCGGCGTCTCGCCCTGGGGGCTTATTGTATTCGTCTTGCTCGGCTTTGCCGCGGGCGTGCTCAATGTCATGCGCTCCGCGGGTCTCGTCGCAGGCGCCGCTTTTGAGGACGGCACCCGGCCCAACCGGGACCACTAATCCGGCGCTGCGGCGTTAGGCTGCAAGCGCCATCGACGGCGAACAGGTTCATGCAAATCGATCCGATCCACCAGTTTGAAATCAAGACCCTGCTGCCGATGATGAACGTCGGCGGGCATCAGATTTCCTTCAACAATTCCGCGCTGTTCATGTTCATCATCGTCGGCGCCGTGTCGACACTTCTGATCGGCGCGACGACACGCCGCGCGGTGGTGCCGGGGCGGCTGCAATCGATCGCGGAGCTCTCGTACGAGTTCGTCGCCAATACCGTACGCAGCTCGGCCGGCACCGAGGGCATGAAATTCTTTCCCTTCGTGTTCACGCTGTTCATGTTCGTCTTGTTCGCAAACTTGATCGGATTGATCCCCTATTCCTTCACGGTGACGAGCCAATTGATCGTAACCGCCACTCTGGCGCTGCTGGTGTTCTTCATCGTGGTCGGCTACGGCTTCTGGAAGAACGGCTGGCACTTCCTCAATCTGTTCGTACCCAAAGGCGTGCCGAAGCTGATCCTGCCGGCGATCGTGTTCATCGAAGTGCTGTCGTTTCTATCGCGGCCGGTGTCGCACAGCGTCCGTCTGTTCGCCAACATGCTGGCCGGCCATATCACGCTGCAGGTGTTTGCCGGCTTCGTCATCATGCTGGCCGGCGCCGGAGTGCTCGGCTGGTTCGGCGCGGCGCTGCCGTTCATCATGGTGGTGTTGCTGACCGCGCTGGAATTCCTGGTGGCCTTCCTGCAGGCCTATGTGTTCGCCATCCTCACCTGCATCTATCTCAACGATGCGATTCACCCCGGCCACTGACGGCCGTTTGTTGCAACCTCGAAAAGGAGTTTCCTCATGGATCCGACCGCCGCGAAATACATTGGGGCCGGCATTGCCTGCATCGGCATGGGCGGCGCCGGCGTCGGCGTGGGCATCATCTTCGGCAACTACCTGGCGGCGGCGCTGCGCAATCCGTCGGCCGCGCAAGGTCAGTTCGGCAACCTGATTTTCGGGTTCGCCATCACCGAGGCGCTCGGCATTTTCTCGCTGTTGATCGCGCTGCTCTTGCTGTTCGGGCTGTAAGCTTCCGCCGTGCGGCACCCAAGCCAGGCATAAGCAATGCCCGAACCGAGCGCGCATACCGAGGAGCCGGCGGGGCATAGGGCGTTCCCGCCGTTCCAGGCCGAGCACTTTCCGTCGCAGCTGCTCTGGCTGACGGTGAGCTTCGTCCTGCTCTATGTGCTGATGGCGAAGATCGCACTGCCGCGGATCGGCTCGATCCTGGCGGAGCGCAGCCGGGTCATCGGCGACGATCTTGCGGCGGCGGAGCGCTTGAAAGAGCAGTCGAACGCCGCACACGCGGCTTACGAGAAGGCGCTCGGCGACGCGCGCGCCCGGGCCCAAGGCATCGCGAGCGCGACGCGGGAAAAGCAGGCGCGCGAGGCCGAGGAACTGCATAAGCGGCTGGAAGCCCAATTGCACGAGCGGCTCGCCGCGGCGGAGCGCTCGATCGCGCAGACCCGCACCGCGGCCATGGGCAATGTGCACTCGATCGCGGCGGACACCGCCGCGGCCATCGTCGAGCGGCTGATCGGCACGACACCCGCGAAACACGAGATCGACGCCGCTTTGGGCGACACTCCGGGCAAAGGCTGAGGTCGCCCCATGATGGAAACCGAAAACTGGGTCGCGCTGGGCTTTCTCTGCTTTCTTGCGTTGCTCGCCTATCTCGGCGCTCATCGCAAGGTGTTCGCGGCGATCGATGCCCGGCAGGCGCGCATCAAGTCCGAGCTCGACGAGGCGCGCCGGTTGCGCGAAGAAGCACAAGCGCTGCTCGCCGAATTCGAGCGCAAGGGCCGGGAGGCGGAATCCGAGGCCGAGGCCATCATTGCCAGCGCCAAGATCGAAGCCGAGCGGCTCGCCGCCGAAGCCAAGACCAGAACCGAGGATTTCGTGACCCGCCGGACCAAAATGGCGGAGGCAAAGATCGTTCAGGCCGAGTCTCAGGCGGTGGCCGACATACGCTCCGCCGCGGCCGAAGCCGCGGTCGCCGCAGCCGGAAAAATTCTCTCCGCCGCAGCCAAGGGCAAAGTCGCGGAAGATCTGCTGGCGCGCGGCATCGAAGACCTCAAACAAAAATTCAATTAAGTCTCGACGGCAGATCATGCTGTCCGACGAGGCATTCTGGGTTTGTGAATAATGTCCGATTTCTGTGCATAATTGCACAGGAGCCAACGCGACGCTCTTTGCTTGCATGCGACCCGCGTTATCTTCGCTTCGTACTTCCCCGGAAAGCCGCAAGACGGCCACTTTATCTGGCCAAACCATCGGAGGGACCCTTGGTCATCTTCGATTGTAACGGTGTGCTTGTCGATAGCGAGCCGATTGCTGCCACGGTGCTTTCCGAAGCTCTGGGCCGGATCGGCGTGGCGCTGTCCGCCGCCGGCGTCATGCGCCGGTTTCACGGCCGCCGGCCAGCCGACATTTTTGCCGCAATCGAGACCGCCACCGGAAAGAAGCTGCCGCCGGGTTTTTCCGCTGTCGTTGCCACGGCGACGCTTAAGCGCCTGCGCGCCGAGTTGCGGCCCATCGCCCATGCCGCCCATGCGCTGACCTGGATCCGCGGACCGAAGGCCGTGGCGTCGTCGTCCGCACCCGATCGCATCCGCGCGAGCCTCGAAGTCACGGGGCTGATGCGCTTTTTCGAGCCGCGGCTGTTTTCGGCGACCGCCGTGCGCAAGGGAAAACCGGCGCCCGATCTATTTTTGCTCGCGGCCGCACACAGTCAGGTGGATCCGGCCGATTGCATCGTGGTCGAAAATTCCGCGCCCGGCATTGCCGCGGCGGCGGCGGCGGGCATGAGGCCGGTCGGCTTCGTCGGCGGCAGCCCCGCGCCGGGTAAGCTTGCCACTGAGCTTCTCGCCACCGGCGCCTGTACCATCGTGGCCGACATGCGCACATTAAAAAGCACGATTGCCGATCTGCGCGGGTGGTAGTTTCCTCACCCTGTTGGCGCGTTCGGATTCGGTTTCGGCTTGGGCTTCGGTTTGATCTTGGCTGCGGGCCGCAGCTTCGTTCTGTCTTCTTGCTCGGCGCCAACGGGATCGAAGCCGATATAGACGACGTAATTGTCTAGCTCCGCGGACGACGGCAGCGGGAACGCGAAATTGTCTTCAATATGCGTGAAGGTCGAATCGTCGTCGTTGGCATCGATCGTCACCGGAATCCGGATCAGCTTGGTGATGATCGTTTTCGACCCGGATGTCGGCTGGTCGACGACGGCGAGTCGTAACGGCACCTCGACCTCGCCCGGGCCGCCCGCCGGTCCGACGACGATGC
Organism: uncultured Alphaproteobacteria bacterium; assembly: GCA_963775515.1. Classification (GTDB taxonomy): domain Bacteria; phylum Pseudomonadota; class Alphaproteobacteria; order Rhizobiales; family Xanthobacteraceae; genus BOG-931. The sequence goes on from CAVZIQ010000004.1 coordinate 140,500, forward strand.
GTCCCTCAACGCCGATCTTCATCACTAGCTGCGTGCCGACCACTTTGCAGTCGCGCGCGGCGCGCACGAAGATGCCCTGATATTTGAGCGCCATCGCGTCATTGCCGCCATCCGGCGGCGGCGGCGGAATGGTCAAGGTTGCCGCGCCCTGGCGGATGTCGAGCAAAGGACAATCGACATCGGCTTGCTGCGTATTGACGACCGGGCGCGGCTCGTCCGCCGCCGACGCGGTCGAGAAGAAGCTCTCCATTTTGTCTTTCAGGGAGGACAAACTTGGCGACTGCGGCGTCGCGGGCGGCGGCGTGGCAGGCGTCGGTGCGGCAGGCGGCGGCGCGGCCGAAACATCGGACGTCGCGGTTGCGGCGGGTCCGCCGAATAGACTGCTGCCGCCGCCGCTGCATCCGGGCACCAGAAATGCGAGCGCGAGCAACGCCGCGGCCGGCGCGCGATCAAATAGCCTTCTGCGATAGAAGTCCCGCTGCATTCCCCGTTTCATCGCCCGGAGCACAATCCCGAAAGGCGGACGCCGGTCTCGGACAAGACGATGCTCAAACTGAATTGCGATGCCCTCGATCTTATAACAAGTTAACCGTGGCCATCCCAAGGCGGACCAATCGGCTTGGTTAAAGCCTGGATTCAAGTTTTCGGCGCGTCCCTCAGCCGGGCGTAGAGCAGGTGATCCTGCCAGGTGCCGTTGATGCATAGATATTCCCGGGCATAGCCTTCACGCACAAAGCCGGTTTTCTCCAGAAGCTTGATTGAGCCGGTATTGCTCGGGATGCACGCCGCTTCGATGCGATGTAGCCGCAAGCTCGTGAAGGCGAACGGGATCACTGCGCGCACCGCAGCCGTCATGTAGCCCTGGCGCACGAAGGGTAGGCCCATCCAGTAGCCGACGCTGCCGGCCTGGGCGACGCCGCGGCGTATATTGGCCAGCGTCAGGCCGCCCAACAGCGCGCCGTCCGTGTAGCGGGCGATCAGAAAGGCGTAGCCCTGGTCGGTCCGCAAGTCCTCGGTGTAGCGCTTGATGCGGCGCCGGAATGCGCCGCGGGTGAGATCGTCGTCCGGCCAGGTCGGCTCCCACGGCGTAAGAAAGTCGCGGCTTGCCTCGCGCACCGCCGACCACTCCTCGAAATCCGTCAGCTGCGGCGTACGCAACATGACGCCGTCGCCCTCGATGCTCGGCAGCGGCTCGGTAAAATTTATGGTGCGAAAGAACGCCATGAACGCAGGATTTCATCAACGGTTCGTCATGCGGCCCGGCGGGTCAAACTTTCAGCGATCGCCGCCGCGCTTTCAAGCCCCGAGCCAAGCCCGAGCACAGCGGTCGCGAGCTTACCGCGCGAGATGAGCGCGCGGCCGGCTGCCCGTGCACTCTCGACCGTGACGGCTTCGACTTTCGCCACCAGTTCGGCGAGCGGGATCGGACGGCCGCGCGTGATCATCTGACGCGCCAATTGCTCGATCCGCGCGCCGGAGCTTTCGAGCGCCATCAACAGGCCGGCCTTCATCTGCGCCTTGGCGCGCGCAATCTCTTGTTCGGAAATGGTTTCGGCGGTGGAAGCGATCTCGTCGACTATAAGCCGCATCAGCTCCGAGGTGTCGGCGGCGTCGGTGCCGGCGTAAAGGCCGAACATGCCGATGTCGGAATACGGCACGTGAAAAGAGTAGATCGAATAACACAGGCCGCGCCGCTCGCGCGCCTCCTGGAAAAGCCGGGACGACATGCCGCCGCCGAGGATATTGGTGAATACCTGCAGGCTGTAAAGCGCGGGATCGACGATCGACATGCCCGGGAGCGCCAGCGCGATGTGCACTTGCTCGAGCTCGCGCTTCTCGACATGCGTGCCGCCGCCGAATTGCGCCGGCTCCGGGATCGCACCGGCCGGGCCATTGAATCCGGAGAAACGCCGCTCCACTTCGGCGAGCACGGCCTTATGCTCGACGGCGCCGGCGGCGGCAACGACGATATCCGGCGCGCGATAGTTTCTGGCGAGATAGTCGCGCAACCTGCCGTCGTCGAACGACCGCACCGTTTTCGGCGTACCCAGGATCGAGCGGCCGAGCGACTGGTCGGGAAAGGCGATGACCTGCAAGTGCTCGAAAATAAGATCGTCCGGGGTGTCGGCGACGGCGCCGATTTCCTGGACGATGACATTCTGCTCGCGAATAAGCTCCTCGCGGTCGAACACCGGTTCGGACAGAATGTCGGCGAGCACGTCGAGCGCGAGCGGCACGTCAGCCTTGAGCACCCGCGCGTAATAAGCCGTGCTCTCGGCACCGGTCGCCGCATTGAGATCGCCGCCCACCGCCTCGATTTCCTCGGCGATCTGGCGGGCGGTGCGCCGCCGCGTGCCCTTGAACGCCATGTGTTCGAGGAAGTGCGAGATGCCGTGTTCGTCGCGGCGTTCGTCGCGGCTGCCGGAATTAACCCAGACGCCGAGCGAGGCGGTCTCGAGATGCGGCATCGCGTCGGTTACGACATTGATGCCGGATTTCAAGGTCGTCACCTCAACACTCATGCTGCCGCTCCTTCCTGCGCGGCACGGCTCGTTTGCATGACGAACCGCTCGACCGCGGACTGATCTGCCGGCAGCACGGTGACGCGCTCCGGACGTTGCTCGATATCGGATAACCATTCCGGCAGTTGCGGGCGCACGCCGCAGGCGGCTTCGACTGCGTCCGGAAATTTTGCGGCATGTGCGGTCGACAGCACCACCATCGGCACTGAGGGCTCCCGCATTTCCTTTTCCGCCACCGCGATACCGACCGCGGTATGCGGATCGACGAAATTGCCGGTCTCGCGCTTGACCGTTCGGATCGTCGCCGCGACTTCGTCCTCGTCGGCGCGGTCGGCGGAGAACAGCGCGCGAATGTGAGCCAAAGCGTGCGCGGACAATGTGAACCGCCGCGACTGCGCCAGCGAGGCCATCGTCGACCGGATCGCGCCCGGGTCGCGGTCGCAGGCGTCGAACAACAGGCGCTCGAAATTCGAGGAGACCTGGATGTCCATCGACGGCGAGGTCGTCGGCACGACGTCGCGCAACTCATAAGCGCCGGTCGCCAGCGTGCGGGCCAGAATGTCGTTGACATTGGTGGCGATGACCAGCCGGTCGATCGGCAGCCCCAGGCGCTGCGCCACGTATCCGGCAAAGACGTCGCCGAAATTGCCGGTCGGGACGGTGAAGGCTATTTTGCGCGCCGGCGCGCCGAGCGAGACGGCGGCGGTGAAATAATAGACCGCCTGCGCCACGATACGCGCCCAGTTGATCGAATTGACGCCGGACAGGCGAACCCGATCGCGAAAGGCGTGATGATTGAACAGACCCTTCACCAGAGCCTGGCAATCATCGAAAGTGCCTTCGATGGCGATGGCGCTGACGTTTGCGGCGTCCGCCGTCGTCATCATGCGCCGTTGCACCTCGGAAATGCGGCCGTGCGGAAACAGCACGACGACATCGACTTGGCCGCGATCCCGAAACGCCTCGACGGCGGCACCGCCGGTATCGCCGGAGGTTGCGACCACGATCGTGCGGCGTTCGCCGCGCGCGGCGAGCACGTGGTCCATCAGCCGCGCCAAGAGCTGCATCGCCAAGTCTTTGAAAGCGAGCGTCGGCCCGTGAAATAGCTCGAGCGCGAAGGTATTCACGCCGAGTTGCACGAGCGGCGCGACCGCGGGATGGCGAAAATTGCCGTAGGCTTCGCGCGCCATGCGGGCAAGATCGGCTTCGCCAATGGAATCGCCGATGAACGGCCGAATGACTTCGACCGCAACTTCGGCATAGGAACGTCCGGCAAATGCGGCAATTGCCCCTGCCTCGAGGCGCGGCCAGGCTTCCGGCACATAGAGGCCGCCGTCGCGGGCAAGGCCGGCGAGCATAGCCTCGGCAAAGCCGAGCGACGGGGCCTCACCCCTGGTCGAGACATAACGCACCTTGCGTTCCTCACAGCCGGTTCCGCCACCGGGTAGAGTTAAATTATTGATTCCGTGCGCTTTATTGAGGCCGTCCTGCCCCGCGCGGCGCCAGAGCCGTTGCCACAGTAGATGGCTTCATTGGCAACGCCAAGGGAGCCGAAATAGCCCGCTTAATGCCCAAAAGGCCTTACGCCGGCGGCGCTGCGCCGGTGTCGGCGTTGTTGCGGCGCCCGGAGGTGAAGGCCCAGCTGATGAAGACTCCGGCCAATACCGCCGCCAAGCCGAACCAGGTGATTGCGTACTGCAGGTGATTATCCGGCAGACTGACAACGAGTTTGCCCGGCTGCGGCAAGCCGCCCGGCGGGACCGGCGTCTCCTGTTCGACATAGAACGGCGCGACCGGACCGATATTCTTGGCAGCGGCGATCGCCAGCGGGTCGCGCGCGAACCAAAGGTTATGCGCGGGATCGTCATTGGGCGTGAACCAGTGCCGGGTATCCGGCCAGCGCATTGCGCCAGCGATGTCGACCGGCCCGGAGACTTGGCCATCGGGCCGCGATCGCGAATCCTGCCGACCGTCGGGAACGAAGCCGCGATTGACCATCACCACGCTGCCGTCGGCGAGCCGCGCCGGCGCGAACACCCAATAGCCCGGGCCGGACACATCGGGCCGGAACGCCGTGGCGGAGGCGAAGACCAGCGCTTCGCGGCCAGGGTCGAATGTGGCGGTGAATTGGACGCGCCGGTATTCGTCGTTTGCCTGATCGAGCTGCGGCCAAGTCTTTGCCGCCGGCAGCGCCTCGGGCGGCATCGCCAGCCGTTCGGTCAGCGAGGCGATCAATCCTTCCTTCCAGGCCTTGCGTTGAATTTGCCAAATGCCAAGCCCGATGAGGAAGGCGAAGGCGAGCAAAGCCGGCACCAGAAGTCCGAGCCAAGATCTACGTCGCTCGCCGCGTCGCTCCGTCCGCGCCGGGCGCGTCTCGACTTTCGTCCGCTCAGTCCGTACCGAAAACGTCATGGAACATCAGAAGTCATGGCGCATCGTCACCGAAACGGCTTTCCGCCGCCTTGTGGTGATATTGCAGCGCGATCATCAATCCCTTCATCGGCCGCAGCGGACCGAGCGTGAGAATGAAGATGAGCGGCAGCCACAACACCGCATGGACCCAATAGGGCGGTTGATACAAGACCTCGGTGATGAGCGCGGCACCGACCACGATGGCGCCGGCCAGGAACATGATGAACACGGCCGGGCCGTCGCCGGAATCGGCAAAGCCGTAATCGAGCCCGCATACGTCGCAGCGTTGCCGCAAGGTCAGAAAGCCCTCGAATAGCTTGCCCTCGCCGCAGCGCGGGCAGGCGCAGGACAATCCGGCGAGAACCGAGCCCGAGAGCGTGTTGATCGTCTTTTGGGTCATTTCAGCTATGTAGGATTCCGCTCGCCGCAGCGAAAGCGGCGACCGAGGTGCCGTGCACCCTGGGTTGCCCCCTGCGCGGGAGTGAGCGAAGACCCGGTGCTGACCTAGCCGGCGGCCGGCGGCCCTTGGCCCCAGACATAGATGCAGGCGAACAAGAACAGCCACACCACGTCGACGAAATGCCAATACCAGGCGGCAAACTCGAAGCCGAGGTGCTGGGTCGGCTTGAACTGACCGGCGAGCGCCCGGAACAGGCAGACGATCAGAAAGATCGAACCGATGATGACGTGGGCGCCGTGAAAGCCCGTCGCCATGAAGAAGGTCGCGCCGTAGAGGTTTCCGGAATAGTGGAACAGCGCGTGCATGTATTCCCAAGCCTGCACGCAGGTGAAGCTCAAGCCCAGCCCGATGGTCAGAGCGAGGCCCCAAACGAGACCCTTGCGATCGTTCTCGAGCAGCGCGTGATGCGCCCAAGTCACCGTCGTTCCCGACGTGAGCAGGATGAGCGTATTGAGCAATGGAAAGTGCCAGGGATCGAAAGTCTCGACGCCCTTGGGCGGCCAGACGCCGCCGGTATAGGCGATCCGCGCGATGTCGCGGAATTCGTCGGGGAACAGCGCCGTGTTGAAGTAGGCCCAGAACCAAGCGACGAAGAACATCACCTCCGAAGCAATAAACAGGATCATGCCGTAGCGGTGCGAAATCTGCACCACCATGGTGTGATCGTCCTCGAACTCGGCCTCGTGGATGACGTCGCGCCACCAGCCGATCATGGTGTAAGCGATGCCGATGACGCCGGCGCCCATGATCACCGGGGCGTAAGCGACCATCTGATGCATCCACAATATGGCGCCGACCGCCAGAACGAATGCCGAGGTCGCACCGATCGCTGGCCACGGACTAGGATTGACCAGGTGGTAGTCGTGGTGCGGTTTGGCGTGTGCAGCATCAGCCATCGTCATTTTCTCCACCTTGACGCGACGGATGTCGCCGAGCGCGCCGTTTCATTGCCAATCATCAGATGTGTCCGGATTTTTCCGAACTTTCGCTCTCCGCCAGCGGCGGTTCCGGCTCGTTCACCGGATAAAAGGTGTAGGACAGCGTGATATTGGTCAGCGTGTCCAGCTCGGAATCCTTGACGAGCTTGGGATCGACGTAGAAGACCACCGCCATGTCACGCTTCTCGCCCGGCTTCATCGTCTGCTGGGTAAAGCAGAAGCAGTTGATCTTTTCAAAGTAGATGCCGACGGTCGGCGGCGTCACGTTGTAGCCGGCCTGACCCGTCGTCACGCGGGCGGCTTCGTTGGTCACCGAATAATAGACCGTCACCACCTCTCCGAGATGCACGTCGATGGTCGGGCGCTCGGGTTCGAAGATCCAGGGCAAGCCGGGCGCGACGTTGGAATCGAAGCGCACCGTGATAACGCGGCCCGCCACTTCATGCGTCGGCAGCGCGTACGCTACCTGCGTCGTGCCGCCGAATCCGGTGGTGCGGCAAAACCACGAATACAGCGGTACCGCGGCATACGACACGCCGACCATCACCGCGACAAATGCGCCGCAGGCAAAGGCGACGAGGAGATCGCGGCGTGTGCGTTGATGTTTGGGCGCTTCGTGCATGGGTCGATTCTATGTCAGCCGATCTACATCAACGCAACTACATGGGCCGGGTCAGCACGTTGCCGCCGAGCCGCACCAGCGTCACCAGAAAGATCACGATAACGAACGCTCCGAGCGCCAGCGCGATCGCAATCGACCGGGCCCGGCGTGCGCGCAACTGTTGCTCCGTCAGCTTCACGCCGGACTGCGGAGGGGGTTCGCTCATGAATTGCTTCGTGAAATCGTCCACCGGATTGCTCACCGTGCTCATGCGATATGGCCGAATGCCATTCCCGACATTCGATCGACCAGCAGCATGGCAAACAGCAGGAATAGATAGAGGATCGAGAACGCGAACATCTGCTTGCTCGCGGCGTAACCGGTTCGCTCGGCGCGCACCCGCAGCGCCAGCACGATCATGATGGCGCCCACCGCCGTTGCCGCGAGGCCATAAAGCGGCCCGGCGTAGCCGAGCAGCCACGGCGCCACGCCGAGCGGCGCCAGCAGCAGCGTGTAAATCAGAATCTGGCGCCGCGTTTCACGATCGCCGGCGACCACCGGCAACATCGGGACGCCGGCGCGCGCATAGTCGTCGGCGCGGTAGAGCGACAGCGCCCAAAAATGCGGCGGCGTCCAGAAGAAGATGATGAGGAACAGCACGACCGGCTCGATCGAGATGCCGCCGCTTGCCGCCGCCCAGCCGATCATCGGCGGCAACGCGCCGGCGGCGCCGCCGATGACGATATTTTGCGGCGTCGAGCGCTTCAGCCACATCGTATAGATCACAACGTAGAACAAGATCGTGAAGCCGAGCATAACGGCAGCGACCAAGTTCACCAGCAGTCCGAGCGTCACGACCGAGAAAGCGGCAAGCGTCATGCCGAAACCCGCCGCCTCGCCGGGCGTGACGCGGCCGCGCGGGATCGGCCGCCCGGAGGTGCGCGTCATCAGCGCATCGATATCGGCGTCGTACCACATGTTGAGCGCGCCCGCGGCGCCGGCGCCGACCGCGATGCAGAGCAACGCCGTCGCCCCGATTATCGGATGCACATGACCGGGCGCCACCAGAAGGCCGACGAGCGCCGTGAACACCACGAGCGACATCACCCGCGGCTTCATCAGCTCGATGTAATCGCCAACTCCCGCAATGCTCGGCTCGACGCGGGCGACCGTAAGGCTCATCTGATCAGCGGCAGCGTTTCGTATTGATGGAACGGCGGCGGCGACGACAGCGTCCACTCGAGCGTGGTCGCGCCCGGCCCCCACGGATTGGCGGCGGCCCGTTCCTTCTTCACGAAGGCGAGCACCATGCCGAACAGGAACACGAGCACGCCAAAACCCGAAATGTACGAGCCGATCGACGAGACGAAATTCCAGCCGGCGAACGCATCGGGATAGTCGACGTAGCGGCGCGGCATGCCGGCGAGCCCGAGGAAGTGCTGCGGGAAGAACACGATGTTGACGCCGATGAAGGTCAGCCAGAAGTGCAGCTTGCCGATGGTCTCGTTGTACATGTAGCCGGTCATCTTCGGGAACCAGTAGTACCAGCCGCCGAAGATGGCGAACACGGCGCCGAGCGACAGCACGTAGTGGAAATGCGCCACCACGTAATAGGTGCCGTGCAATTCGCGGTCGACGCCGGCATTGGCGAGCACAACGCCGGTCACGCCGCCGATGGTGAACAGGAAGATGAAGCCTACCGCCCACAGCATCGGCGTCTTGAACTCGATCGAGCCACCCCACATCGTGGCGATCCAGGAAAAGATCTTCACGCCGGTCGGCACCGCGATCACCATGGTGGCGGCGATGAAGTAGGCCTGGACGCTGGCCGACATGCCGACATTGTACATGTGATGCGCCCAGACGACGAAGCCGATGCCGCCGATCGCCACCATCGCGTAGGCCATGCCGAGATAGCCGAACACCGGCTTCTTGGAGAACGTGGCGACGATCTGGCTGATCATGCCGAAGCCCGGCAGAATGAGGATGTAGACTTCCGGGTGGCCGAAGAACCAGAACAAGTGCTGGAACAACAGCGGATCGCCGCCGCCTTCCGGATTGAAGAACGTCGTGCCGAAATTGCGATCGGTGAGCAGCATCGTGATCGCGCCGGCGAGCACCGGCAGCGACAACAGCAGCAGGAACACCGTTACCAGGATCGACCACACGAACAGCGGCATCTTGTGCATGGTCATGCCCGGCGCGCGCATGTTGAAGATCGTCGTAATGAAGTTGATGGCGCCGAGAATCGACGACGCGCCGGCGAGATGGATCGACAGGATGACGAAATCCATCGCCGGGCCGGGATGGCCGTAGGTCGACAGCGGCGCATAGAGCGTCCAGCCGGTGCCGGCGCCAAGTGTGCCCGGCTCGCCCTCAACAAACATCGAGATCACCAACAGGCTGAACGATGCCGGCAAGAGCCAGAACGAAATGTTGTTCATGCGCGGGAACGCCATGTCCGGCGCGCCGATCATCAGCGGCACCATCCAGTTGCCGAAGCCGCCGATCATCGCCGGCATGACCATAAAGAAGATCATAATCAGGCCGTGGGCGGTGACGATCACGTCATAGGTGTGCGTATTGTGGAAGATCTGAATGCCGGGATACATCAGCTCGGCCCGTATCGCGATCGACATGGCGCCGCCGATCAGGCCCGCCATCATCGCGAACACCAGGTACATCGTGCCGATGTCCTTGTGGTTCGTCGAATAGACGAAGCGGCGCCAGCCATGCGGAATGTCGTGCCCGCCTTCGTCGCCATGCGCCGCGTGTACCATCGTGTCCATTGCCAGTTCCTCGTTAGCGCCCGCTTGCCTTCATCTGTTTAGAACCTCGCGTTCCGATCGTCACTGCGACGACGGCGCACCCGCTGCCGCGAACGTATTCGGCGGAACGCCATTCTCGGCGGAGAATTTCTGCTTCGCCTGAGCGGCCCATGCCGTGAAATCGCTCTCGCTCACCACATGCACCGCAATCGGCATGAAGGAGTGATCCTTACCGCACAGTTCAGAGCACTGGCCGTAGAACATCCCGGTCGTGGTCGCCTTGAACCAAGTCTCGTTCATGCGGCCGGGTACAGCGTCGATGCGGATGCCGAACGACGGCACGGTGAATGAGTGGATGACGTCGGCGCCGGTCACCAGCACGTGCACGACTTTATTCACCGGCACGACCATCTCGTTGTCGACGGTGAGGAGGCGCAGCTGCCCGGGCTTGAGATCCTTCTCGGCGACCATCAGCGAATCGAATTCGAAATTGCCGTTGTCGGGATAGCTGTAGCTCCAAAACCACTGCTTGCCGGTCGCCTTCACCGTGACGTCCGGATGCGGCACGTCGAGTTCGAGGAACAAGAGCCGGAACGACGGTACGGCGATCGCCGCCAAGATGATCACCGGGACGATAGTCCAGAGGATCTCGATCGGGGTGTTGTGGGTGGTGCGCGACGGGGTCGGATTGGCGCGCGCGTTGAAGCGCACGATGATGATCAACAGGAGCGCAAGGACGAACGCCGAGATCAGGCCGATCACCCACAGCAAGTAATAATGGAACGTGGCGATGTCCTGCATGACCGGCGAGGCCGAACCCTGCAGGTCCATTTCCCAGGGCGACGGCTGCCCGAGGCCGGCGAACGCCACCCCCGCGCTCGCCAGCAAAGCGCCGGCTGTCGCCGCAATGGCGGTCAAGCGTGAGAACACCTTCATGTCTCGTCCAGCTCCCTGTTTCTGATCTCGGCCGACACTGTCCAAGTCGCCGTCCACGATGAGCGCAAAGGGTTGCTTGCACGCAGATCGCAACGGTATGACGCGGCCTGCTTCCGGCGGGACTTGCACCACGACTCTCAAGTCCTTGGCAGGCATCGGCGGGATAGGGGAATCCCGGTTTCTCCAAACCACAAATCGGGGTCTGCTGCAATGCACTCGTCAGCGGCGCTTTCCTGGACCGTGGACAGCGGCGTTCGGACGCCGCCACCGGGACCGAAAGCACGTTCCGCACCTTGGCGCAGCCACAATGGCTTGATTTGGATCAGCTTGACACTGCGGGCTCACCATGTACGGAAGCCTCGCGCGGCAGCCGGCGCCGGCGCGAGTGATTCGCGTAAGGGTTGGCGTGCTTTGCAGGCCTGTAAGGGGCGGCTTTCGTGGCTGGTCAGGGGAACATGATCATGGCCAATTTCGATGGCGGAGCGCGAATACGCCCTGTGGCCTCCGCCGTTCTCGGCGCCGCCCTTTTCGTGCTGGCGATCGCGCCGCTGGGCGGACAAGCATTCGCCCAAGGCGCGGTCAAATCGGTCCACGGCGATTGGCAGATCCGGTGCGACACGCCGCCCGGCGCGCAGAGCGAGCAATGCGCGCTGATGCAAAGCGTGACGGCGGAAGACCGACCCAATGTCGGACTGACCGTCATCGTGTTGAAGACGGCGGATCAGAAGAGCCGCCTCATGCGCGTGGTCGCGCCGCTCGGCGTGCTGCTGCCTTCGGGACTCGGACTGAAGATCGACAACGAAGACGTGGGCCGCGCCGGGTTCGTCCGCTGCCTGCCCAACGGCTGCGTCGCCGAAGTCGTCATGGACGACAACCTGATCAATAAATTGCGCACCGGAAAAACGTCGACCTTCATTATCTTTCAGACGCCTGAAGAAGGCATCGGTTTCCCGATGAGCCTGAAGGGGTTCGGTGAAGGTTACGACGCCCTGCCCTAGTCGGCACTTGGCGCGCTGCCATAGCGCACCCGCCGACAATTGACGCGTCGGCGCCATGGCGTAATTTCATCGTCAAGAAACGGCAGGGGGAGGTCATGCGCGCACTTGCTCGCATCGTGGCGGCGATCGCCGCCGCATTGTCGGTGGCCGCTATCGCAGTATTGGCTGCAACAGCGGGTCTGGCGCAAAACCATTATCCGGATCACCCCGTCGTACTGATCGTGCCCTATGGGCCCGGCGGCGTCGCCGACGTCGGCATGCGGCTCCTCGGCGATAAGCTCTCGACCCGTCTGAAGCAGCAGTTCGTCATCGAAAACCGGCCGGGCGCGGCCGGCATTGTCGCCGCCAAGGCCGGCGCGGACGCTGCGCCCGATGGCTATACGCTGTTGATGACCGGCAACAACACCGCGATCGCCACGGCCTTGTTCAAGTCGTTGCCGTTCAATGTCTTGACCGATTTCGCCTCGGTTTCGACCGCCTCCTTTTTCGATTTGTTGATCGTGACGCGGGCCGGATCGCCGCTGCATACGGTCGGCGACCTGATCAAGGCGGCGCAAGCCAATCCCGGCAAGCTCAATATCGGAACGATCGTTCCCGGCAGCACGCAGAACCTCGCCGCTTTGCTGTTCAACAGCACGACCGGCATCAAGGCGACAGTCGTAACCTTCCGCACTTCGCCCGACATGGCCAATGCAGTGCTGCGCGGTGATGTCGACGTCGCCTTCGAATTCTATGCGGCGGTCCACGGCTTCCTCGACAGTGGGAAAATGGTGGTGTTGGCGTCCACCGGCGCAAAGCGCGCGGCTTATCTGCCGAACGTCCCGACCGTGATCGAGAGCGGCATCAAAGACTACGACGTCGCCAGCTGGAACGGGCTTTCCGTTCCCGCCAAGACGCCGACTACCGTGATCGACACGCTCAATGCCGCGATGAAAGCCGTCATTCCCGACCCCGACATCCAAGCCAAGGCCCAGGAAATGGGCATGGATATGCGCTGGAGCACGCCGGAGGACATGACGGCGCGCATGAAGGTCGATATCGCCAAATGGGGCGACGTTATCGCCAAGGCCGGCATTCCGAAGCGGGATTAAAGCACGATCCGGAACACTGGGAGCCGGCTTGCCGCCTTCGCGAAGCCTGCTTCCGCGCCCGAGGAATGCGCAAAAAGATCTTGCAGCACTCAGATATGCCGCCCCTCGCCGCGCGGCGGTCAAACGATTATGTAAGGCCGGACTTCAGTAGGAATACTCCATGACAAGCACCCCTATCTCGCTCGTTGATCGCGCCGAACTCGACCGGCCGCGCTTGGCAAAGATCATTTCCCGCGGCCTCGACGGTGCCGATGACGGCGAATTATTCCTTGAATATCGCCAGGCCGAGGCACTGGCCTTCGACAACGGCCGGCTGAAGCAGGCGACCTACGACACGTCGCAGGGTTTCGGCTTACGCGCGGTGAAGGACGAGGCGGTCGGCTATGCGCATGCCTCCGATGTCTCGGAGGCGGCGATTGAGCGCGCGGCGGACGCGGTGCGCGCGGTCAAGAGCGGGTACTCGGGCCACTACGCCGAGCCGCCGGCGCGCAGCAATGTGAAGCTTTACGGCGACGACAGCCCGCTCGGCGCACCGACCTTCGAAGCCAAGGCGCGATTGCTGCAAACCATCGACGCTTATGCGCGCGCCAAGGATCCGCGCGTGCGTCAGGTCACCGCAAGCCTCGCTGCGAGCTGGCAGGCGGTCGAGATTTTGCGCAGCGACGGCGAGACCTATCGCGACGTGCGCCCGCTGGTGCGCGTGTCCGTCTCGGTCGTGGTCGGCGACGGCGCCCGTCAGGAAACCGGCAGTGACGGCTACGGCGGCCGTGAGGGTTACGAGCGCTTCATCGCCACCGATGCCTGGCAAGGCGCCGTCGACAACGCCATCCGCCAGGCGCTGGTCAATCTCGAAGCGGTGCCGGCGCCGGCGGGCGAGATGGACGTCGTGCTCGGCCCGGGCTGGCCGGGCGTGATGCTGCATGAGGCCGTCGGTCACGGCTTGGAAGGCGACTTCAACCGCAAGAAGACCTCTGCGTTTGCCGGGCTGCTGGGACAACAGGTCGCGGCCAAGGGCGTTACCGTGGTCGACGACGGCACCATGTCGCAGCGCCGCGGCTCGCTCTCTATCGACGACGAAGGCACGCCGACCAACCGCACCGTGCTGATCGAGGACGGCATTCTCGTCGGCTACATGCAGGATCGCCAGAACGCGCGGCTGATGGGCATGCAGCCGACCGGCAATGGCCGGCGCGAAAGCTTCGGCCACGTGCCGATGCCGCGCATGACCAACACCTACATGCTGGCGGGCTCCCGCGATCCCGGCGAGATCATCGCTTCGGTCAAGAACGGTATCTACGCCACCTATTTCGGCGGCGGCCAGGTCGACATCACGTCGGGCAAATATGTGTTCCAGTGCACCGAGGCCTATCGCATCGAGAACGGCAAAATCGGCGCGCCGATCAAGGGCGCCATGCTGATCGGCAACGGGCCGACTGACCTGCATCGCGTCTCCATGGTCGGCAACGATCTTGCGCTCGACCACGGCATCGGCACCTGCGGCAAGAACGGCCAAGGCGTGCCGGTCGGCGTCGGCCAGCCGACGCTGCGCATCGATCGCATCACCGTCGGCGGCACCGGCGGCTGATTGGATGTGTTTGGGGGAAGACGCGTCGCGGAGATTTTCTAGGATGAAAGGCTGGATCAAGAGCGTTTTCGACGTCGCGCTTATCGTGCTGATCGTGATCGCGGGAAAGACGGCGATTGCCGAACCCTATTACGTGCCGTCGGGCTCGATGGAGCCGACGCTGCAAATCGGCGACGAATTGCTGGCGACGAAATACCCTTACGGCTACAGCTCGGCTTCGCTGCCGGTTTTCATCACGCTGCCGAACACTCCACGCGTCCTGGGCGCGCTGCCGCAGCGCGGCGATATTGTGGTGTTCCGCTGGCCCGGCGGCCGTTCGCAAATCTGGGTCAAACGCGTCGTCGGCCTTCCCGGCGATCGCATCGCCATGCAGAATGGACGGTTGTGGATCAACGGCGCTCCGGTCGGACTCAAGGCCGACGGGATGGGTTGGGCCGAGGAAGAAAACGGCGCGCGGCAACCGGTATCGCGCTTTATCGAAACGCTGCCCGGCGGCCGCCAGCACACCATCTTCAAGGAGCAAGTGTTCGGCATGCTCGACAACGTGCCGGAGGTGGTCGTCCCGCCGGACCACCTGTTCGTCATGGGCGACAATCGCGACAACTCCGCCGACAGCAGAGTTCCGGTCGATGCCGGCGGCGTCGGCCTGTTGCCGGTCTCCGATCTGGTCGGACGGGTGGACGCACTGGTCGGCTCATGGGACATGGCCGCCGCCAGAGGCAGCCCCGTCTGGGACTGGCCGTCGGACCTGCGGCTATCCCGGTTTTTCAGCGCGGTCCAGTAAGGCGGACGGCGCGCTAGCGCACCACGCCGGAGATGCAGCATGGCCGGCGGCGCGGCGGCTTGATCGTTTCCTTAAGGTAGCAGTGCGCGGCGGGCGAGCCGTAACCCGGCCGGCGGTAGGTCCACGCCCTGCAGCGATTTTCGGCTTGGCAGGCGGTGGCGCAAGCTTGGCCGGTGGGGTCCGGCGGCGTCTCGAACGCCTTGTAATCGCCGCCGTAGCGATCGATCGAGTATTCGATCGCCCCCACCCGAGGCTCGATCACGCCGGCGCCGCGCACACCCGATACGCAGCAGCTCGATTGCGTCCGCGGCACCACCTCCCGCTTGAGAAAGCACATCGCCGGCGCGCCCGACGCCGTCGGATAGGAAAAGCTCCAGGCGCGGCAGTTCTTCTCGCGCTCGCACCGGCTTGCGCATAAGGCCGGATCTCCGCTCTGGACCGGAGCACTGGCGTAATCGCCGCCCGGCCGGTCGTAACCGGATTGCGCCACGGCGGGGCTCGTGCCGGCGGCGATGCCGGCCGCCGCAGCCAGAGCCAGCATGGCCCAGCTCACCATGAGTGTCCGCGTCATTGCGCCACCCTCATGCCTCGTGCACCCGCGCGCCCCCGGACAGAGAAACGCCGTTCCAGCCGAAATGCCACAAGTATTTTGCGCCAACGGCCGCTCTGTGAATCCGCGGCAGCGCAAAACTTGCGTGCACGCGCCATAGCTCACCTGCTCAGCCGCGAAAGTGCTTCGATAGTTTGAGGCCCTGCGCCTGATAGTTCGAGCCGATTCCGGTGCCATAGAGCTGGTCGGGCCGCGCCAGCATCTTTTCGTAAACCAACCGGCCGACGATTTGGCCGTGCTCGAGGATGAACGGAACTTCGCGCGAACGCACCTCCAGCACCGCGCGCGAGCCCAAGCCCCCGGCCCCCGCGTAGCCGAATCCGGGGTCGAAGAAGCCGGCATAGTGCACGCGAAACTCGCCGACCAGAGGATCGAACGGCACCATTTCCGCGGCGAAGTCGGGCGGCACCTGCACCGCTTCGGTCGAGGCGAGGATATAGAATTCATCGGGATCGAGGATCAGGCTTCTATCGGCGCGCGCGGCAATCGGCTCCCAGAAATCGGGCGCGTCGTAGGCGGCGCGGCGCTCGACTTCGATGACCGCAGTGTGCCGCTTGGCGCGATAGCCGACGATGCCGTTGCCGTGCGCCGGCCCGTGATGCGGTGTGCCGCCGCCCGAGAGGTCGATGCTGACCGCGACGCCATCCCCCATGACCGCTTCGGCACGGTCGACGAGCCGTTCGCGCGCGTGCAGCGCCCGTAGTTCCTCGGCGCCGAGCGCGGCATCGCCGTGGCGCAAGCGCAATTGCGACAAGCGCGACCCTTCGCGCACCAAAATCGGAAACGTCTTCGGGCTGATCTCGGCATAGAGCGGACCGCTATAGCCGGCTTCGACGCGATCGAAGCCGCGAGTCTCATCGGCGATCACTCGGGTGAATACGTCGAGCCGCCCGGTCGAGCTTTTCGGATTGGTCGCCCCGGCGATATCGGCGGGCAGCGCCAGCCGCTCGATCAGCGGAACGATATAGACGCATCCGGTTTCCAGCACCGCGCCGCCGGTCAGCGAGAATTCATGCAGCTTGAGATCGATCAGGCGATCGGCGACTGCGGTGCCCGGCCCGGGTAAAAAGCTCGCGCGCACGCGGTAGGCGATGGCGCCGAGGCGCAGATCGAGGCTGGCCGGCTGGATTTGCCCGGGGGCAAACGGATAGTGCGCGCGGATGCCGCCCGCATCCGCCAGCGCCGCGATCATGCGGTCGGGCAAAATTCCGCGGTCGGAAGATGCAAAGGACAGCGCCACTTGGTCACCAAGTCTTCTTGGCGATCTAACCCGATGCCCGGTTTGACGCAAAGCTGCGTGCGGCGTATAAGTTGTTTTATCCCGTGGTCATTTGAGCCGGCCGGCTTGCAGCCACGTAAAATAAGTTGCTAAAAGGCCGGGGACGCGTGAGCCCGGCCCGAGGATTTCCCTCCCGGCCGGGTTTTTGTTTGGCCATAGGAGGGCCGCAAGGAGGGTTGCATGTCCGCGTCCGCGAAGAAGACCTACCGCCCGGAAACACGTCTGGTGCAATCCGGCACGTTGCGCTCGCCGTTCGGCGAGACATCCGAGGCGCTCTATCTCACCCAGGGTTATGTCTACGACAGCGCCGCCCAGGCCGAGGCGCGCTTTAAGGGCGAGGACCCCGGCTATCAATATTCGCGCTTTGCCAATCCAACCGTCGACATGTTCGAGCGGCGCATGGCGGCGTTCGAAGGCGCGGAAGCCGCGCGCGCCACCGCGACCGGCATGGCCGCGGTCACCTTGTCGCTCGTCGGCCAGGTCAAGGCCGGCGATCACGTCGTCGCCGCCAAGGCGATGTTCGGCTCGTGCCGTTACGTCGTCGAGGATTATCTGCCGCGCTTCGGCGTCGCCTCGACGCTCGTCGACGGCTGCAACCTCGACGCCTGGCGCAACGCGGTGCGGCCAAACACCAAGACCTTCTTCCTCGAAAGCCCCACCAACCCGGCGCTCGACGTCATCGACATCGCGGAAGTCGCGAAAATCGCGCACTCAGCCGGCGCCACGCTCGTCGTCGACAATGTGTTCGCCACGCCGCTGTTTCAAAGCCCGCTCGCGCTTGGCGCCGATTGCGTCGTCTATTCGGCGACCAAACACATCGACGGCCAGGGCCGTTGCCTTGGCGGCGTCGTGCTCGCCTCGCAAAAATTCATCATGGATAAAATACATGTGCTGCTTCGCCAGACCGGGCCGTCGATGTCGCCGTTCAACGCCTGGGTATTGCTGAAAGGCCTGGAGACGCTCGCCGTGCGAGTGCGGCGGCAAACCGACAGCGCGGCGACGCTCGCGGTTGCGCTCGCCGAACATCCGAAGGTTTCGCGGCTGATCTATCCCGGCCGGCCAGACCATCCGCAAGCGGCGATTGCGCAAAAGCAGATGCGTGGCGGCTCGACGCTGGTCGCCTTCGAGGTCAAGGGCGGCAAACGCGGCGCCTTCCGTTTTCAGGACGCGCTCAAGCTCGTTCGCATCAGCAACAATCTCGGCGACGCCAAGAGCCTCATCACCCATCCGGCGACGACCACGCACCAGCGGCTGACCCCGGCGCAACGCGCCGAGCTCGGCATCAGCGACGGGCTGGTGCGCGTGTCGGTCGGGCTCGAACATCCGGACGATATCGTGGAAGACGTGATCGCCGCGCTCGATGCGGTGTGAGCCTAAGGCAAATTCGGTGGGTGCGCCGGATGCACCGCGGCTGAAGCGATCGGCCGGCTCGCGGCTTCCGCGATCGCCGCGCCGATGAGCTTTGCCCAGCAGGCATAGCCCCAGTCGTTCATGTGCAACTGGTCCGGCGACACGAAAACGTCAAAGCCGAGGTGCTGCACCTCGTACCAGTTGCGCATCACCGCGAAGCGCCGGAACAGATCGACATTCTGCTCCTTGGCTGCGAGCGCGATCTGCTCGACCATGCCCGGCGTCTCGGATTTTGCCAGGACCTTCGGCGCGTACTGCGGATCGATCAGCACCACGTCGGCGTCGAGCGTCTTGAGTTCCTCGAGGCCTTTGCGAAGCTCGACCGAATGCGGATTGAGCGGGTGATCGCGCAGCACCGAATTGGTGCCGACCTGCCACAACACGAGCTGCGGCTGCGCGGCGACGACGTCGGTCGCAAACCGCGCCATCATGTCGTCGGTCTCTTCGCCGTTGACGCCGCGATTAAGCACGGTGACGTCGTGGCCCGGAAATTGCGCTCTAAGTTCGACGGCAAGCCGGCTTGGATAGGTGGCGGCCGGCGAACTCGCGCCCGCACCCGCGGTCGACGACGATCCGATGGCGACGACGGTGAGCGGCTTGCCGCTCGCCAATCGCCGCATAGTATGAACCAGCGGATGATCGAGACGCGCTAATTGCGCCGGCGTGCTGCACGCGATCTGCGGCGATGTCGCCGATGCGATCGGCGGCGGCGCGGCCGGCTTCAGCACGTCGGTTGGCGTCGACGGCACTCCCGGCGCCGCCACCGCCGGCATTGCGGCAGGGGTCCCAGCCGGCGCCGCCACCGGCGTGACGTCCGGCGCGATCATAAGCGCGGCATCCGGCATTTCGCTCAGTACCTGCGCGCGTGCCGGGCTGTGCACTGCAACAATGTGCACTGCAAAAAGCGCAGTGGCCGCCGCAACCCGCACAAAGCAGGCGATTGTTATTTGTTTGTTGCAGTGCATTATTGCGTCGTCTGCATTCTCACGGCGTCGAGATGTGCGCTCTCGATGATTTGCGACGCCAAAGCCCAGCCAATGCAATCGTGAACGCGATGCGCCATATCATACTTCTTGGTAGCGGTATAGAGGTCGAACGTACCGGCATCGTTCCAGTAATGCATGATTGCCAAGCGATCAAACAACAGCGCGCCGTGCTGCTCGGCAACCACTCGCATGACTTCGGCATAAGGCGAAACGTCGAGCATCGATTCGGTGCGAGGGCTGAATTGCATGTTCATTAGAATGACGTCGGCGCCCGCGCTCTGAATTTTTTCGACACCGGCGTCGAGGCTGCCGCGGAAATCTTCCGGCGCGACGCCGTTGAGCGCGTCGACCGTTCCGGCCTGCCATATCACCAGCATCGGCTTGTCGTCGGCGAGGGTTTTGTCCAGCCCCGACACCATCGTCGCAGTGGTTTCTTTCGACCGAGCGTGCGCGATGACCTTGATGTCGGCGCCCGCAAAACGCTGTTTGAGCATGGCTTCGAGCCGCGCCGGATAGGCCGAGCGCGCGCCGTCGGGGCCGGGCAACGCCGAAGAGCCCGACCCGATCACGGTGATGTCCAATCGATGATTGGCCTTGAACGCATTCGTCACGCGGCTGAGATCAACATCGCTGTCGATGAGTGACGGCGGGACGTCGCATTGTTCCGGCGGCGGCGCCGCGCGCGCAGCGCCGGTCAGACATGCGGCGAGAATCGCAATAATTGCGATGGCAGACTTCATGCGTCCCCCCCGGCAAGGTCGGCGTCCGGCGGTTTAACCCGCGTTGTGAGACCTCGCCCTTCCATGCGCTTGTACCATGATATCAGGTTCGCTGTCGCGACCATGATCAGAATGCCGACCAAACTAATAATAATCTGCATCAGTGGGCCGCCCGACCATTCGCTGATGATGAATTGTCCGGCGAATGCCAGAAAAACGCCCAGGCAGAAGATTTCCAGCGAATGCTGCCCGCAGCGGATGGCGGGCGCCAAATAGCGCGATTTCAACGCCGGCCAATCGCGCGGCACGAATCGAACAGTGACCGCGGCCAGCGCGAGGAAATGCGCAAAGCGCAGCACGTCGAGATTGGTCTTGTCGATCGGATACATCCAATCGCTGAGCCAGACCGGTACGAAGCGTCCCAGCGGCTCGATATACCACGTGAGGGTGATGACGAAGGCGAACAACAGATAGGCGATCGCAATGCCGAGCACGATTCGCGAACGCAACACGCCCTCCAGGCGCTGCGCGCCGCCGAGCGCGCACCAGGCGCCGAAAACAAACAGTAATTGCCAGGCGAACGGATTGAAGAACCACACGCCGTTCGGATAGGCCGGCAAATTCCAATCGAAGTTCCAAGCCAGCACATAGACCAATGCGGAACCGGCCAGAGCGACGGCCGGCTGCCGCAACAACAGCCACAGCATGGGCGGAAAAAACAGCAGCAGCACGATGTAGAGCGGCAGCACGTCCATGTTGACGGGCTTGAACTTCAACAGCAGCGCCTGAAAGATCGTGACGTCGGGTTCTTTCAGGAAATTGAGGATATTCATTTCCTCGGCGTAGAGCGGGTTGTCGAACGTAGCCGCGACGTAGGCGATCTCTGCCATGAAGATCGTGAACAGAAAGATGTGCGCTACGTAGATTTGCCAGGCGCGCCGCAGCACGCGCGCGCTCGCAATGATGATGCCGCGCTCGCGCATGGCGCGGCCATAGACGAAAGCAGCGGTGTAACCGGAAATGAAAATAAAAATCTCAGTCGCGTCGGAGAACCCGTAATTGCGAATGGAGAACCAGTTCACGACGTTTTGCGGAATATGGTCGAGAAAGATCAACCACAGCGCCACGCCGCGAAACAGATCGAGCCGCAAGTCGCGCTCGCTCGTGATGGGAAGCGACGCAGCCATCGGCGATGGCATTGCAATCATTTTTCCAGCGAACATTTGCTTGGCAGACATTGGCTTTACGATCGCTTCCGTTTGTCGCAGCCACGCCGCATGTGCGGTATTCTCAATCTGGTCCGCCGTTATGGCTTGAGAAGCCGCGTCCGCGCGGTTATTGCAACTACCGGCTGGCGCACCAATTCCGAAGCCCACAAGCGTCCGCGGTCCATACTTATGCAAACTTCGGAATCGAAGCTACACTAGAAAATCCGGTATCCGGTGCGTACCGGGGCGTTATTCACTTTTGCCCGGAATCGTTCACTTATACGTGGAATTCGCGTGAAGGTGCGCCAATGGCGCGGCAGACGACAGACCCGGCGGAAACGCCGCCGGCAAATGGGGGCAGGAACGGCGTCATGTATCGCACGGTGACCCGCAACATCGAGGTCGTGGTGACCCCGCGCTTCGTCGCCGACCGGTCGTCGCCGGAGAACAATTATTTCTTCTGGGCCTATACGATCTCAATCACCAACAACGGCGCCGAGACGGTGCAGCTGAAGACCCGGCATTGGCGCATCACCGACGCCAACGGCCGCAATCAGGAGGTGCGCGGCGCCGGCGTCGTCGGCGAAGAGCCGGTGCTCAAGGCCGGAGAGTCATTCGAATACACCAGCGGGGTGCCGCTGCAGACGCCGTCCGGTTTCATGGCCGGCAGCTACGGCATGGTGAGCACGACCGGCGAGCATTTCGACATCGAGGTGCCGGCCTTCTCGCTCGACAGTGTCGAAACCAAACGCACGATCAATTAGGCGCGAAAGGAATGCGGCGCGGATCGGGTCAGCTTGACACCGCAAAGAGTTTTACGGGATTTTAGGCCGGCGCGGAATTTTGCGTCGTCACTTCATGCGGCGCGAATACGTAGCTCGAGCTGCAGAATTCGCATGTCACGGTGATCCGGCCGTTCTCGACCATGTCGTCGCGATCTTGCTGCGGAAAGCTCTTGAGCATGTTTTCCACGTTGTCGCGCGAGCACGAGCACTGCGCCTTGACCGGAGCGGCGCGGAACACCCGTACCCCGCGTTCGTGGAACAGCCGATAAGCCAACCGTTCGCTCGACAGCGCCGGGTCGACCAGCTCGATATCGTCAACGGTGGCGACCAACGAACGGCCCTCGACCCAGGCTTCGTCTTCGGGCTGTTCGTGCAGCGCGGTGCCGGGTGGCGCGTCACCGGGATGAAGATCGGCCTGGCGCGCGCGGTCGGGCGACTTCGGCAGGAATTGCAGCAAAATGCCGCCGGCGCGCCAATACCGGCGCGCGCCGTTATCGCCGGCGCGAAACTCTTCGGCGACTGCAAGCCGTACGCGGGTCGGGATCTGTTCCGAACGCGCGAAATATTCATGCGCCGCCCGCTCGAGATCGCCGCCTTCCAGCGGCACGAGTCCCTGATAGCGGCTCATTTCCGGCCCCTGGTCGATGGTCATGGCGAGGTGGCCGTGACCGAGCAACTTGCCGGGCGCCGCGGCGTCGTCGGCGATCGCCTGGGTGACGCGCGCGGCATCGAAGCGCGCGCAAGCCCGCACCTTGCCCGGCGAGGTGAAATCGACGACCAGCATGCGCACCGGGCCGTCGGTCTGCGTCTGGAGGATGAAGCGGCCGTCGAATTTGAGCGACGAGCCGAGCATCACCGTAAGCACGATCGCCTCGCCGAGAAGCTTTGTCACCGGGGCCGGATAATCGTGCCCGGTCAGAATGGCGTCGACTGCCGGACCCAGCCGCACGATGCGGCCGCGCAAATCGAGCGCCTTGACCGCGAACGGCAGGATGGTGTCATCGAGCCCCGTTTGGGCGGGCGCGCGAACCGGAATGGCGAAATCGGGATCGTTCATCGCGCCTAATATAGGTGACAGCACGGCGCTTGTGAGGCCGCGCCGACCGGAGCGTTAGCCGTTCACCTCAAGGCACCAGGACAGAATGCCCTTCTGCGCATGCAGCCGGTTTTCGGCCTCGTCGAACACGGCGGACTGCGGTCCGTCCATGACCTCGTCAGTGACCTCTTCGCCGCGATGCGCCGGCAGGCAATGCATAAAAATCGCGTCGGGCTTGGCCCGCGCCATCAACCGCGCATTGACCTGATAACGCTTGAGTAGATTGTGCCGGCGCGCGCCATTACGGTCGCCCATCGAAACCCAGGTATCGGTGACCACGCAGTCGACGCCCTTGACCGCTTCGTCCGGATCGGCGCCGATGGTGATCGCGGCGCCGGAGGATTTTATCCAGTCGAGCAGCGGCTTTTTCGGCGCCAGTTCCGGAGGCGACGCGACGCGCAGATTAAAGTCGAAGCGCTCGGCGGCGTGCATCCAGGAGGTCAGCACGTTGTTGGCGTCGCCGCTCCAGGCGACGGTGCGGCCCCGGATCGGGCCGCGATGCTCTTCGAAGGTCATGATGTCGGCCAGCACCTGGCAGGGATGCGAGCGCCGCGTCAGGCCGTTGATGACTGGAACCGTGGCGTAGCATGCCAATTCGGCGACAGCGGCCGGATCGAGCGCCCTGATCATGATGGCGTCGATATAGCGCGACAGCACGCGCGCGGTATCGGCGAGCGTCTCGCCGCGACCGAGCTGCATCTCCTCCGCGGTCAACAAAATAACGTCGCCGCCGAGCTGGCGCATGGCGACTTCGAACGAAACCCGCGTGCGCGTCGAGGGCCGCTCGAAAATCATCGCCAGCGTCTTGCCGGCGAGCGGCCGCTCGGCGCGGCCGCCGGGCGAAGCTTTGAATTTGGCCTTCATAGCGCGCGCCGAGGCGATCATGGCCCGCAGATCGGCGGACGGAACGTCGATGAGGTCGAGGAAATGCCGAACGCCGGTCATCCGGCCATCTCCCCCTTGCGCTCCTGCCGGTGCGCGCGGCCGAGGCGAGCCAAGGCGCGGTCGAGCCGCGCGACGCCCTCGGCGATTTCCGGCTCGCTGATAATGAGCGGCGGCAGCAAGCGCACGACATTGTCGCCGGCGCCCACCGTGAGCATGTGTTCGGCGCGCGTCGCATCGACCAGTTCGCCGGCCGGGACCAGCATCCGCAGGCCGACTAAAAGCCCCTCGCCGCGCACCTCGGCGACCAGTGCAGGATAACGATCCTTGATTTCCGCCAGCCGCTGCTTGAGCACGAGCGCGACCCGCTGCACGTGCTCGAAGAAGCCGGGCGCGAGCATGACATCGAGCGTCGCGTTGACGGCGCTCATCGCCAGCGGATTACCGCCGAAAGTCGAACCGTGGGTTCCGGCCGTCATGCCCTTGGCCGCCGCATCGGTCGCAAGGACCGCCCCGACGGGAAAACCGCCGCCGAGCGCTTTGGCGAGCGGCATGATGTCGGGCGTGACCCCGGCGCGCTGGTAGGCGAACAACTCGCCGGTGCGACCCATGCCGCTCTGTACCTCGTCGAACACGAGCATGAGGCCGTGCTGGTCACACAGCTCGCGCAGCGCTCTCAGGAACGACGGGTCGACAGTGCGCACACCGCCCTCGCCCATCAGCGGCTCGATCATGATCGCCGCAGTCTCCGGGCCGATGGCGCGCTTGACGGCTTCGAGATCGCCGAATGGCACCTGATCGAAGCCTTCGACCACCGGGCCGAAGCCATCGAGATATTTTTTCTGGCCGCCGGCGGCGAGCGTTGCCAGCGTCCGGCCGTGGAACGCGCCTTCAAAGGTGACGATGCGGTAGCGCTCCGGCGCGCCGCTTTCCGACTGAAATTTGCGCGCGCACTTGATCGCGCCTTCCACCGCCTCGGCGCCGGAATTGCAGAAGAATACCACGTCGGCGAAGCTTGCTGCGCACAGCCGCTGCGCGGCGCGCTCGGCTTCCGGAATTTCGTAGAGGTTGGAGACGTGCCACAGCTTCTGCGCCTGCTCGGCAAGCGCGGCGACCAGATGCGGATGCGCATGTCCGAGCGCATTGACCGCGACCCCGGACGTGAAATCGAGATAGCGTTCGCCATTGGCCGCGATCAGCCAAACGCCTTCACCCCGCTCGAAGGCGAGGTGCACACGTGCGAAAGTCGGCATCAGATGCGAGGTCATGATTTGCGCCCGCTGACACTGCGCAGCAGCAATTTGCGCAGCTCAAACGAAATGTGCCGCCTCTCCGGGCGGCACGGAGCAGTATTCTATTTCGGAACGCCGCACTGTCAACACAGGAAAACTGCTCGCGGCGAACCCGGTTTGTACCCAGTTCATCCACACACGCGCAGGAACATGTGGACTCATTTTAGACGAACTCTTGCGTCAGACTCTAGCCATATTGTAGCCTTTTGATTGTCAAGTACGACATCTCGTGCGGCGGACAGTCTTCTAAAGCGTTGGCGTTTGAGTGTGTGCTGGGCGGTTACGCACTGCCTGGCTCGGTGGGGGATTCACACAAACAACGGACTCTCGCGAAAGGAGTATTCCCGCACATGCATGGAGAATTGGGCATGTCGTGGACTGACGAGCGGGTCGAGCTGCTCAAGAAACTGTGGTCGGACGGTCTCTCTGCGAGCCAGATCGCGGCCGAACTCGGTGGCATCACGCGCAACGCCGTAATCGGCAAAGTGCATCGCCTCGGCTTGTCCGGCCGCGCCAAGAGCACGTCGAACGCCTCGCCGCGTCCGCGCAAGGCGCGCTCGCCGTCGCATATGTTGCGCATCGGCCGCGGTGCGATTCGTGGCAATACCGCGCTCGCCCACGCCTATGAGATCGAGGCGGAAGCCGAACCGGAACTGATCGACAACATCATCCCGATCGGTCAGCGCCGCACGCTGCTTGAGCTGAACGAACAAACCTGCCGCTGGCCGGTCGGCGATCCCGGCAGCACCGAGTTCTTCTTCTGCGGCGGTAATCCGCTCGCCGGTCTGCCCTATTGCGCCTATCACTCGCGGGTGGCCTACCAGCCCGCCGGCGATCGTCGCCGCGATAAGCGCCCGCAGCGCTGAATACGTATGAACGCTTACGGGATTTGAGCGCCGGCAGCCGCTGGCGCGCCGGCCTTGCCGAACCGATCATCGAGCGAATAGCCGGCGCCGCGCACGGTGCGGATTGGATCGGTGGCATGGCCGCGATTAAGCGCCTTGCGCAAACGCCCAACATGCACGTCAACAGTGCGCTCGTCGATATAGACGTCGCTGCCCCAGACGCCATCGAGCAACTGCTCGCGCGAAAACACCCGGCCCGGACGTTCCATCAGGAATTCAAGCAGGCGGAATTCCGTCGGTCCGAGATCGACCGGGCGGCTTGAGCGCGACACGCGCTTCTTCTCGCGATCGAGTTCGAGGTCGCCGATCATCAGCACCATGGCAACGCGTTCGGGGCTGGCGCGGCGCAGCAGCGCGCGAACCCGCGCCAGCAGTTCCGGCACCGAGAACGGCTTGACGATGTAGTCGTCGGCGCCGGTGGCGAGCCCGCGCACGCGCTCGCTTTCCTCGCCGCGCGCGGTCAGCATGATGATGGGCAGCGACTGCGTCTGCGGCCGCGCCCGCAACCGTCGGCACAGCTCGATGCCGGACAGGCCGGGGAGCATCCAGTCGAGCACGACGAGGTCGGGCGCGGTTTCCTTGAGCCGCGTATCGGCATCATCGCCCCTGGCCACGGCGTCCACCTCGTAGCCTTCGGCTTCGAGGTTGTAGCGCAACAGCGTAGTGAGCGGTTCTTCGTCTTCCACGATCAGGATGTTGGCGCCCATCCCGGGTCTCCTATGATTTCAAAAGACCTGCCGGAAAACTTGTGGTGTCACCCTTTGGACGCTGGTCGGTAATCGGACGGCCCTCGATCATGTAATAGACGGTTTCGGCGATGTTGGTGGCATGGTCGCCGATACGTTCGATATCCTTGGCGCAGAACATCAGATGCATGCAGAACGTGATATTGCGCGGATCCTCCATCATGTAGGTGAGGAGCTCGCGAAACAGCGACGTACACATCGAGTCGACTTCTTCGTCGCCGTTCCAGACCGCGAGCGCGGCCTGCAGATCGCGCGCGGCATAGGAGTCCAGCACCTGCTTGAGCTGAGCCAAGACCAGCGCCGACATGTGCTCGACGCCGCGGATCAGCTTTTGTGGGTAGAAATCGCCATCCAGCGCCACGACGCGCTTGCCGATATGCTTGGCATGGTCGCCGATCCGCTCAAGGTCGTTGCACACCCGCATGGCGCTGACGCATTCGCGCAGGTCGATCGCCATGGGTTGCCGACGCGCAATGGTGAGGATGGCCTTTTCCTCGATTTCGCGCTGCAGGGCATCGATCGTGGGATCCATTGCGATGACGCGCTCGCCCAGCTCGACGTCGCGCTCGACCAACGCCTGCACGGAATCGGCAATCTGCCGCTCCGCAAGCCCGCCCATCTCGGCGACCTTGCGGGTAATTTCCTGCAGATCGGTATCGAACGCCTTGGTGGTATGGTCGATTCTCGTGGTGGTGATTTCGGTCATTGGCTTTTACCTGGGCATTTCATTGACGATTACCCGAACCGGCCGGTGATGTAGTCTTGCGTGCGCTGGTCCTGCGGCGCGGTGAACATTTTGCTGGTCGAATCGAATTCGATCAGCTCGCCGAGATACATGAAGGCGGTGAATTCCGATACACGCGCGGCCTGCTGCATGTTGTGAGTGACGATCACGATCGTATAGTCGTCCGTCAATTCGTCGATCAACTCTTCGATTTTTGCCGTCGAAATAGGGTCGAGCGCCGAGCAGGGCTCATCGAACAGAATGACTTCGGGGCGAACCGCGACGGTGCGGGCGATACACAGCCGCTGCTGCTGGCCGCCGGACAGGCTCGTGCCGGTGGCGTTGAGCTTGTCTTTCACCTCGTCCCACAGCGCCGCGCGCCGCAGCGACGTTTCCACGCGTCCGTCGAGCTCGGATTTCGGCAGACGCTCATAGAGCCTGATGCCGAACGCGATGTTTTCATAGATTGTCATCGGGAACGGCGTCGGCTTCTGAAACACCATCCCGATACGCGCGCGCAATAGATTGAGGTCCTGCCGCGGGGAAAGGATATTGCCGCCGTCGAACATCACTTCGCCGGTGGCGCGCTGATGCGGATAGAGGTCGTACATCCGGTTGAGGACGCGCAGTAGGGTGGATTTGCCGCAACCCGACGGGCCGATGAAAGCGGTGACCTTGTTCTCATAGAGCGCAAGGCTGATCGATTTCAGCGCCTTCGCCTCGCCGTAAAAGAAATTGAGGTCGCGGATGGTGACCTTTTCCTTCAAGCCGGACTGATCGGCGGGCGCGTGGCTGACGGGAGGAACGGAGACGGAAGCAACGCTCATGTTCATGACTGTCTTCCCGATGACGCGAGTTTCCCGATGGAACGAAGGCGGCGTGCGCTAAGCCTCGAGGCGAGCATGGGTGCATGTGATGCTGAATGCGCCAGTCCCAGGCCAACGGCCGGCAATCCTTATCGTGGCTGAACGCAAACTGGAAGATGAAGGCCGCGGACGCTAACCCTTCTATGGGCCCCGCATGACGATCAGATGACAGCGCAACTTATTGAAAAAGCTACAATTTATCGCGAAGCCGGGGGAACCGTGGTGGGCAAGTGAATGGTAAAGGTAGCGCCTGCTCCAGGCGCGCTGTCGATCGTCAGCCGCCCGCGGTGCCGGTTGAGAATGTGTTTGACCAGCGCCAGCCCGAGACCGGTGCCGCCCTGCGCGCGACTTTCAGTGACATCGACGCGATAGAAACGCTCGGTCAGGCGCGGCAGATGCTCCGGAGCGATGCCCGGCCCGTAATCGCGCACGCTCACTTGCGCTTCGGGTTCGCCGTCGGCCGACGCTCCGGGCCCGATCTTGATATCGACGCGCTTGCCGGCGGCGCCGTATTTGAGCGCGTTCTCGACAAGGTTCTCGAAGATGCGGAGAAGTTCGTCGTGATCGCCGAGCACCGGCAGCGCGTTTGCCGCGTCGATATTGACCGTGACGCCGCGGTCGCGCGCCAGCGTTTCAAGCCCGTCGACGACCTGGCGGACGATCGGCACCAGATCGACCGCCGTGTCGGGACGGCGGTGCGCATTGAGCTCGATCCGTGACAGCGACAATAGATCGTCGATCAGGCGGGCCATGCGCCGCGCCTGTTCCTGCATGATGGCGAGAAAGCGCTCGCGCGCCTTGGCGTCCTCACGCGCGGAGCCTTGCAGCGTTTCGATGAAGCCCAGCAGCGCGGCGAGCGGCGTGCGCAATTCGTGGCTGGCATTGGCGACGAAGTCGGCGCGCATTTCCTCCACCCGACGCAGCGGCGTAAGGTCGTGAAAGGTCATCAAGACGAGGTCGGGCCTTGTGGCGCTCGGCTCGCGTTTGACCGGCATCACGATGGTCTCGAACCAGCGGTCGACCGGCACGCGCTCAGAATAGACGACGCGCTGTTCCTCGCCTTCCGCCGCCGCCCGGCCGATGGCTTCGATCAATTCGGGCATCCGCAGCGCGAACGCGACCGGCTCGCCCTGCCGCAGCGCCGGCGCCAGTGCGCGGGCGCGCTCATTAAGCGCCAGCACGCGACCGTCACGGTCGAGCGCGACGACCGGATCCGGCAGACCGGCAACGACGGCGCGCAGCAAGCCGTCGCCCCTTTCGGAAATGGCGACCGGCTGGGTGAGGCGGTCCTCCTCTTTGGGCGAACGGACTGCAAGCACGGCGGCGCCGGCCACGATCGCGAAACCACCGAGCGCGTAGGCGACGGGCAGCGCGCCGGCGAGCGCCAACACGGCGAATACCATTGCCGCCGCGACGATCACGAAGCGGCCGCCGCGCCAGCGTCTTGCAATGAGCAGCGCCCGATCTTCAGCCAAGCTCATGAAGCCCTCGGAGCCGGCGGATCATGACACGTCCGATTTTCCCCGAACCCTTGCGTGCGTTAACGGCGGCGGCGTTGCTTGAGATATGCGCCGCGAGGCGCGGCTGAGCAAGGCTTCGCGAATTGCCAATACGGCGAGCGAGAGCACGAATGGAGTAACGTAATACAACAGTCGGAAGAGCAGCAGACCGGCCAGCAGATCTTCCTTATCGAACTGCCACAGCGCCACCATCATGGCAGCATCGAATACGCCGAGACCGCCCGGGGCATGACTGGCAAAACCAAGCAACGTAGCGGCGACGAAGATGACAGCTACCGTGACGAAACCGACGTGTGGATCGTCCGGCACCAGCATGTACATGGCTGCGGCGCAGCAGCCGAGATCGACGATGCCGATCGCGATCTGGATGAGCGTCAGCGGGCCACCGGGCAGCCGCACCTGCCAGCCGTCGCGGCCGATGACGCGCGGCTTGACCCAGACCCAGGCGACATAGGCGGCGAGCAGGCCGAGAATCACCAGCGCGATGACGCGGTTGGCCCACAGCGGCAACTGATCGAGCGCGCGAGCGGCTTGCGGCGCGTCGAGAACGCCTAGGCCCAGCACGGTGGCATTGCCGAGCCAGAACGTCAGCCCGGCGATGAAACAGATTTTGGTAACCTCGATGACGGACAGCCCCGAAGCGGAGTAAATGCGGTAGCGCACCGCGCCGCCGGAGAAGACGCTGGCGCCGACATTGTGCCCGACCGCGTAACTGGTAAACCCGGCGAGCGCGGCAATACGATAAGGCACTTCGGAGCGGCCGATCGTGCGTAGCGCGAACAGATCGTAAAAGGTCAGCGTCAGATACCCTGCGGCGACGAACAAACCGGCAATGATGAGCGTGCGCGAATCGGTCGCTTTGAGCGCGGCGAGAAGCTCGTCGGTATTGATGTCGCGCAGGATGTGATACAGCACCGCGACCGCGACCACGAAAATAGTCAGGCTGAGCGCAAAGCCGATCCGGCTCCAGCCGACCTTGCGGTCGAAGTAGCGCGCGCTGCCGCGCAATTTGTTCAACATGCCGCTTTCCGGGCCGGTTGTATGCGCATCCATAGCGAATCCCGTTCCGCCCACCGGCCCACCAGCGCGAACCGGCCCCCACTAGCAGATGTGGTGAACCGATGCGAGTGCGACAGGGTCGCTGCGTGCCGCTCCCTATTGGCGCGCTCCGAGCTCGCCATCCACAAAGAACTCCCTGAGTTCCCGATAGGTTTCCTCCGGCGCCTCCTCCGAGAGATAATGGCCGGATGGCAGCGCCTTGGCGCCGCGGATGTCGGCGGCGTAGCGCTGCCAAATTTCGCCGGGACCCGGCTTGTGATTGCGCCCGACGCCCCCGGTCGCGCCCCACAGGACCAGTACCGGGCAAGCGATCTTGCGCCCGGCGTCGAAATCCTTGGTGTCCATGTCGAGATCGATGCCGGCGGTCGCACGGTAATCCTCGCACATGGCGTGAACGGTCGCCGGATTGCGCATATAGCGCTTGTATTCGGCGAGCGCGCGCGGATCGAAGAAGCTTAGACCTTGTTTGGTCTTGGCAAGCTTTTTTTCGATGAAAAAGTCCGGATCGGCGCTCATTAGGTGCTCGGGAAAATCGTAGGGCTGGATCATGAAAAACCAGTGCCACGAGAAGGTCGCCCAGGCTTTGGTCATGTTATTGAACAAATGATGCTGCGGAACGATGTCGAGGATGGCCGCGCGAGCAACCGCTCGTTCATGATCGAGGCACATGCGGTGCAACACGCGCGCGCCGCGATCGTGACCGGCGGCGTAAAACCGGTCGTAGCCAAGGGCGGCCATCACCTCGATCTGATCCTGCGCCATGGCGCGAAATGAATAGTTGGAATGATCATCCCCACCCGGCGGCTTTTCGGAATCGCCATAGCCGCGCAGATCGGTGGCGACGACGGTAAACTCCTCCGCCAGCCGCGGCGCGAATTTGTGCCACGACAGATGACTGAACGGATTGCCGTGCAGGAGCAAGAGCGGCGGCCCCTTGCCGCCGTGGACCGTCACGATCCGCGCGCCGGAGGTTTTGATTTCGCTGCGGGTGAAATTCTCGAACATCAGACGGTTCCTCTATTCTATTGTCCGCAAGCCGCGGATGATCCAGTAAAGTCGCGACGCTCGCAATATCGCCAACGCATTGCCACGCAAAAAAGGGGAGAGAAATGCCGTCAGACATCGATCCGCAATCCGGCTGTCGTCTGCCGTTGCGCAAGCGCGAAGATTTGGACGAGGCCGGCCAGCGCGGCTATGACCGCGCAAATACGCCGGGCAAGACCATCGTCGGTCTGCGCGGCCCGGCCGGCATTCACCTTTACAGCACCAAGACGGTCGAAGCGCACAATACGATCAACCGGTATCTGCGTCATGATGCCGGCTTCGATCCGAAAATTCGCGAGGTTGCGATCCTCACCGTGGCGCGCGAGATGGACAGCCGGTTCGAATGGGCGGCGCACGAACCCGAAGCGTTGAAAGTCGGCGTGGCGCCGCAAGTCATCGATGTCATCAAGCACCGCAAAAGCACCGCGGGCTTGACCGAAGTCGACGCCGCGATCATCGAATTCGGCCGCGAAGCGGTGGGCAAGCATCAAGTCAGTTCCGCGGCCTATGCAAAGCTGAAAGCGCTGTTCGAGCCGACCAAGCTCGTCGATCTCGTTCTGCTGATGGGCAATTACGCCGGCACGGCGGTGCTGCTCGCGGCGTTCGACATGCAAGTCCCCGAGGGCAAGCCGCTGTTGCCGGTGCCGTGACACCTGGTTATCCGGGTCGTTTCTTCTTATCCAGCCCCAGTTCGCTCCAGCGCGCCTTGGCGGCAGCCATGTCTTCCGGCGTCGGCCATACCATCGGCGGAAAACGCGCGCCGCCGAAGTCCGGATCGGGGTCGTAGTCGAGATTCATGGTGGCGTCGATCAGAACCCGATTCCACTTGCCGGTGCCATACAGCGACGTATTGCGGTCGCGCTTGCGGGTTGACGGGTCGAGACCGAGCCCGAATGTCGCCGGCATGATGACGATGTCGTCCTCGCCGGCATTGACGCGATAGGCGATGGCCCAATCGACCGCGGCGTAATCGTGGATGTCGATGTCGTCGTCGACAACGGTGACGTGCTTGTAGCGAACGTGGCCGGCGGACGAGCCCCACAGCGCATTGGCGACCTGCTTGGCCTGGCCGCGATAGCTCTGCTTGATCTGCACCACGATGTTGACGCCAGCCTGCACCGGCGGACACCACACATCGGTAATGCCAGGCACGCCGGCACGGTCGAGCACGTTCCAGGCGGTCGCCGCGCGCATGATCGACGAGCAGGTGCCGTTTTCGGAAAAGCAGCCGGGCATCGAGCCTTCGATGGTGCCGCGGAAGATCGGTTTGTTGCGGTGGGTGATGCAGGTGACGCGGATGGCGGGCTTCGGCGAGCGATCGCCGGCGATGTAGCCGGTGACCTCGGCGAACGGGCCTTCCATCACGTAGCTTTCGGGATCGAGCCCGAGAAAGCCCTCGATGACGATCTCGGCGCTGGCCGGCACCTGCAGATCGACCGTCTCGCATTGCACGAGATCGACCGGCGCGCCGCGCACCGCGCCGATCACGTCGTATTCGCAGAGTCCCTTCGGCACTGGCGAGCCGGCGACGAAGCCGAGTGACGGCTCCCATCCGATCGCGACCGCGATCGGCATTTCCTTGTGGCCCTTTTGCTGCCAGGCGGTGACGTGGTGGCCGATGTGCTGGGCGCGCCACATCAGGATCGGAATCAGATTCTTGCCGCCGACCATGCCGCGATAGATGCCGACATTCATCACGCCGGAATCGGGATCCTTGGTGACGACGCCACCGTAAGTCATGATGTAGCGGCCGCCATCGGCGCGATTCCACTGCGGCACCGGGAATTCGAGAAGATCGACATCGTCGCCTTTGACGATGTTCTCCTTGACCGGCCCGGTCTTCACCACGTTCGGCGGCACGCTGCCGGTGAGCAGCGTACGGCCGATCTTGACGAGCTCGCGCTCATGCGTGTCGGGCGGTAGTCCCAGCATCATGGCGACGCGGCGCGCGCTGGACAGACCGCCGGTAAACACCTGGCGGCAGCGGGCATTGGCGCCATAATCGCGGATATTGTTGAACAGCAGGGCCGGCCCGGTCCCGGCGCCTTGCGCCAGCCGCGCGATGGTGCCGAGCTCGATGTTCCAGTCGACCTCGGCGTCGATTTGCTGCAATTCGCCGGCAGCGTCGAGCGCCTTCATCCAGCCGCGCAAATCGCCAAACGCAACCGCTTTTCTTTCAGTAGTCATGGAGTGTCCCGGTGAAGCTGAGAGCGCGTTTTGCGCTGCCAGTCATCGTTCTGTCAATCTTGCCTCCCCCGGAGGGGAGGGGTGAGGGGACGGAAAACCGAACACTTTGCGCTCGCGATATCAACGGCAATACGACTCGCCGGGTAGCATGTTCATTCATGCCAATCTGCTGTAGGTTCGCCCCGTCGTACCGCGCCGGATGTATTGATTGACCAGGGGAACACGCGATGACCAACGGCAGTCCGCTTTCGCTCGCCGAACTCGAAGATCGCATCGCCATCACTCGCGACAATATCCGCCAGCTGATCGAACAGGCGGCGGCTATGTCGGGCGCGGAGGATGAGGATCGCAACGCGGACCGTATCGCGCAACAAACCGAAGAGCTGGAACGGCTGACCAAGCAACGAGATGCGCTGCTGAAGAAGTGATGCGCCTTCCCCCGCTCACGGGGAGAGAGAAAACAGTTCACTCCGCCTTCAGTCCGGCGTCCTGGATGACTTTTCCCCACTTCGCCATTTCGGACTTGAAGAACGCCTCACACTCCTCGGGCGAGTTGCCGATCGGCACGAAGGCCATCGCCGCCAGTTTCTCCTTGACGTCGCCTTGCGCGAGACCCGCGACGATCATGTCGTGAAGCTTGGCAACGATGTCCTTGGGCGTGCCCGCAGGAACCACCACCGCGGTCCAGGTGGCGCCCTCGACCTCGGGGAAGCCAGCCTCCGCCATGGTGGGAACGTCCGGCAGCAGCGGGGCTCGCGCCGTCCCGGTCACCGCCAGCGCGCGCAATCCGCCGCTCTTGATCAGCGGCACCGCCGGCGCCAGCGCGCCGAACGAGATCGGGGTATGACCGGCGACGGTCGCTTCGACCGCCGGCTCACCGCCGCCGAACGGCACATGCACGAGGTCGAGGTTTAACGCATGCTGAAACAGCGAGCCGACGAGCTGCGGCGGCGTTCCGGTTCCCGGCGATGCGAAACTGAATTTGCCGGGCTCCGCTCGGATCAGCGCGACCAGCTCCTTGACCGTATGCGCCGGCACCGACGGGTTGACCGCCAGCACCACCGGCGTGGCGGCGCCGAGCGTGACTGCGTCGAAGTCCTTCAGCGGATCGTAGCCGACGTGGCTGAACAGATACGGGTTATTGGTGATATTGCCGCCTGTCACCAGAACGGTGTAGCCGTCCGGCGCCGACTGCGCCGCCCGCACAGCGCCGACATTGCCACCGGCGCCTGGCACGTTCTCGATGAAAAAATTCTTGCCGGTCTGCTGGGTGAGGCTTTGCGCGATCAGCCGAGCGAACAGATCGGTCGGCCCGCCGGGCGCGAAGCCGACGATGAGCTTCACCGGCCGCACCGGCCAGCATCCGCGGCGGCAGTCTCCGCAACCGCGCTCGCGAGGCCCGCCGCGAATAAGCAGAAAGCCAAAATCAGATGTTTTTTCATGTCACGTCGCCTCCCAACGAGTGCCGCGCCTCAACGCAGCTTGTAGAGCGCGTGCCGCCGGTTGCGGGTGAACGGCCTCACCTCGCCGGGCCAGCGACCCATTTCGACGGCTTCGCCCATTCGCGGCTGACTAAAACATGGGGACCGTCGATCTCATAAAGCGCGGTGTGGCGCGGGCCGTCGTGTGCGATCCGCTTTTCTTCGCCGCCGATGCGCATCGAGAACGGCTCGCCCTCCATGCGCGCCACCGCGCGCACGCCCGGCACTTTCAGCAGATTGGGCACGTGCTCGGTGTCGTAGACCTCGTTGAACAGCGCCTCCTTGTCGGGATCGACATCCATCGAGGCGACGAACAGATATTTGGATTTGATCGGCATCGGACGCTGCGCTCCCCATTCACCGGACGATGCTAGCACGTAGGGCCGCAACGGGAAGCACTTCGTTGCGACGTTCCCGACCGCGACGACCGTCACGCCCGCGGCTGCGGAAACGAGCTTGACCGCCGCAGCGAAGGTCGCCTACCGCGGCGCGACGAACACCGGGATGCTGTAGCGCTGCAGAACTTGAATTTGCCCCGGCGCAACGGCCGAGCCGAGCCGAGGCTGCTCCTCGACCAGCAAGCGATAGGTTTTCTCAACGGCTGCCGCCGGCGCGGTCGCGCCGATGCGGACGCTGCGGGACTCGCCCGGTCCGAGCGTAAACAGCGGGGGATCGAGGCTCAGCTCGTCGCTCGGCGTCAATTCGGCGGCGCCGTCCTCCCGCTGCGTCCACACCGGAGCGGAGCACCGGAAGCTAACGCTGGAGTCGCCGCGATTGGTGAGCGTGACGAGGGCCGTTGGCGCAGCCGGGGTGAGCGTGACGCGGACCGGGCTGATTTCGATGACCGCGGCGCGGACCGGCGGGGCGGGAAGCACGAGCAGAGCGAGGAGCACGAGCGCACCCACCGAGCCGTGGCGGACGCATTTGACGCTTGCTGGGTGCGTAGCCATCAGGCGGGCGGCGGCAATCGGCTTCTCCCTATGAAACTAATTTTGATCGTACCGTGATCTTGTAGGTGCCGGGGCTTGCGGCCGCCTGGCCTGCCGGAATCAATGTGTATGCATAGACGGGCACTGTGGCGGTACCGGTCAACCCTGCGCCCTTCGCCGTCTGCGCGGTGCTACCTCCCCAGACCGTGGTGTGAGTCGAGTTCGTGTAGATGTCGTAGGCCAAATAGTTCGCGGTCTGCGAGGCGGACTGGCCGTTCCACATTGCACGCGTGCAGATTGCGTTATTGACGCAGACTATGCCCAAGGAACTGGCGATTTTCGAGTACAGGCCGTTGTTGAGCGTTACATTCGCGCTGGTCCCGCTCGTGCACAACACATCGATTGTACTCGAGGTAGTCTGTGTCGTGGATGTGTTCGCGTTGACGTAAACCCCGAAGTTATTGGCAACCGAATAAACCGTGCAGGCGGGGAGGACCGCCGAGTTCACCGCCATCGTGGCGGTCACCGTCTGCTGTGCCCGTGCGGCACCGGCGGCGCAAAGTGTCACTGCGGCGGCAAGCATAAGTCTCAGTGCAAAATGCCGGCTTGTCATGGCTTGATCCTCCCCCTCAGGCGTCGACAACGGCGCCCGCGACATGCATCATTTAAACTTCGCAATTCACTTGGCTGACTCTGTTGTAGCCCCCGAATGATCGGACACGGTCAGGGATTTCCGCGAGCTTTGATGAACTCGCGGGGTGAACGATATCTGAGAGCCTTGTGCGGGTGAACCTCGTTGTAGTGGGTCATCCAGGATGACAGCTGACGCATCACCGTCTCGGCATCTGGACGCGGGCTGACACGGACGTAGTCGCGCTTGATCGTACGAACGAAGGCTTCGGCCATTCCATTACTCTGCGGACTTTCGATCGGCGTTGTTCTCGGTTCAAGGCCGATATCGCGAGCGAAGCTACGGGTGTCGCCAGCGACGTAACAACTGCCGTTGTCGGAGAGCCATTCGATGGTCAGCGGCAAACGATTGACCCTACCGAACCGATGCTCAACGGCAGCCACCATCAGGTCACGCACATCCTCGCCTTTGATCCCGCCTGTGGTGGCGAGGAAGCTCATAGCCTCGCGATCACAGCAGTCCAATGCAAAGGCAACCCGCACCTTCTCACCGTTGTCGCAGCCGATCTCGAAGCCGTCGGAGCACCAGCGCCGATTGCGTTCATCGACCGCAATGCGGCCGTCATGGCGCCGCTCGATGCCGCCTGCGTGGCGATCGAGGAGCAGGCCATGGACCCTCATGGCGCGGTAGACCCGCTTGTGATTGGGCGGTCGCTTCCCGGTGGCCAGCGCCTGGCGCTTGAGGATGGCGTGGACACGCCGGTAACCGTAGGTCGGCAGTTCGGCGATGACCGCCTTGATCTGTGCCACGATCTCGTCGTCCGCTAGCGGTGGCCGGCCGAGCCGCTTCTTCGGTCGACCCTGCAAGTGTTCAACTAGGTTGGAACGGGACACCCCGATCACTTCCGCCACTGTCTTCATCGGGAACCGTCCCTCGGCGGCGACGGTGGCAGCCGCAGTTGTTTTTTTGAGCCCGTGGCGTGTTCGAGCGCCTCCTTGAGAAAATCGGTTTCCTGTTTTTGCCGATCAGCCGGTGAAGCTCGCGAATTTGGTTCTGCAAGGTTCGGTAATCCGATGCCGGCACGACCTCTTCGCCACTGCCGGCTGCGGTCAGGCCGCCTTGCGCCACCAAGCGGCGCCAACTGAACAGCTGGTTCGGGGCAACGCCATGCCGGCGAGCGACCAGGCTCACCGTCATACCGGGCTCGAAGGTCTCCTCGACCATCCGAACCTTCTCCGATGCCGTCCAGCGCCGACGGCGCTGAACCGACGTGATGATCTCAACGCGTTCCGGGGTGTTGGTCATAGACACGGTTGTATGCCTCACACTTGCTAAGTGGGAGACCGTGTCCGGTCACTTCGGGGGCTATCTCAAACTCCGAAGGTTGGCTAATTAAACGAATATGAAACCGTTACGTTTGAACCAGAGAACGATTGGTTCGGATTCGCGTCAGATCCGGTCACCGTGAACCTCCCCGAACCCGTTGGTTGTGAACCCGGATTTTGAGGCGTGAAAGAACACGACAAAGGGACCGACGCCGGGTTCGAGTTTGAGGAAGAAAAGGTTACAGTATCACTTGCATTCCCATTCAAGAGGCACGTTAAGGTGCCAAGAGTTGTACCGTTGGCGTTTATGCTGATTGGGAAAAGCGGCGTCTTCAGCGTAACACTTGTACAGGTGGGACTTCCTTGCGTGACTTCTATTGTCGCTGTCCCTTTCCCTGGGTAAGAAACCACAATCGGAACGTTGGATACGGTGTAAGAAAAATCGCACTGCTGCGGCGAAACATTAAAAGTTGCAGACGCTGTGATCGTTGCGCACCTAGTAGTAGCTCTAGTATTCGAACCAAACGGCGGGATGTTGCAGCCGAATGTTGAGTTGCTGAATGGAGCAGCAGGAGGATGAAATTGCGGCGAGGCGAGCGGTGCGGTGACGATGAGCGTATGGGTGCCCACGTCGGGCGGCGACGAAAGAATGGTGTTGCACTTGGACCCCGCCGGGTTGCAATTGAGGGTTAAGGCACTGCCGTCGAGGGTTACGGAGTTATTCGGATCCGTCCCACCACCGACGATACTAGCGGCGGCGGTGGCGGTGGCTTTGCTAGTGCCGTTTACAATCTCGGTGTTTGAGGTGACTCCGACGGTGACAGAAGGCGCCCATACGACGCTGGCATTATTTTGAGGAGAAAGGGTCAACGCAAGATAATGCCTGACGCAGCAGATGCGATTTGTGGGTGAGCGTTTCGGCGTATGGGACGAGGCACTGTCTGCCGACAATAAAACTGCGACGCACGAGCAGAGTGACAGCGCTAACAAACAGCGCAGAGCATCGAAGAGCCGATCGATCAGTTTCATGGGCTTCTCCCCCGACAGAATGCATCCTCGCCGAAATTCTTCCGATGACTCCTAAATTGGCAGGGAGAGTTGCATTTTTTGCGTCTTTCCCGCAACTCATACGCGAATTATACCGAGATCGGCTGAGGTCAAGCGCTGTCGCTCCGTCGCCGCGCCGGGGTACACGCGGTTGCGCCATCCTCTCCCACAGGGGAGAAGGTAAAAATCTTAGACCGGCCGGTCGCCGAGGATGGTGCAGCGGCGCATCACGCGCTTCAAACGGCGCCTCGTCGAAACCGGTGGCGCGATGTAGGAGGCAGCGATTGTCCCACACGATGCACTGGCGCGGCGACCAGCGATGGGTGTAAACGCGCGCCGGCGGCGTGATCATCTCGTTCAACTCTTCGATCAGCGCGCGGCCCTCGTCGTAAGCCATGCCCTCGATGGTTTCGGCATGATCGCCGAGGAAAATCGCCCTGCGTCCGGTGTCGGGATGAATGCGCACGATCGGATGTGCGACCGGCGGCACCTTGGCCTTTTGCCCCGCAGTCAGCGGCGCCTCGCCGTGGCGGCGGGTGCGCGAAAAGTCGAAATTATGGATGGCGCGCCGGCCCTCGATCCGCGACTTCATCGCCGCGGGCAACAGATCGTAAGCCGAATACATGTCGGCGAATTCGGTTTCGCCGCCCACGTCCGGCACGATTTCCGAAAACATCATCGTGGCCTGCCCGGTGCGCTCACGCCAGGAACCGTCGGTGTGCCAGAACAGCGTGCCTTTGTCCGGATGCTTGCCGCTCGGATTGCCGTCCTGGTCGAGATTGGACAGCGTGTAGATTTCCGGGTGGTCTTTGTAGCCGTAATGCTCGCTGAGCACGTGGATCTGCACCTCGCCGAAATTGCGCGCGAAGGCGACCTGCGTCGCCGGCGGCAGATCGACGTCGCGGAACAGAATCAATTGGAATTCGAGGAAGGCTTCATAGACCTTGGCGAACAGCGCCGGCGAGACCGCCTCTTCAAGGGTAATGCCGCCGATCTCACAACCCAGCACTGGATGCAGCGGCTTGACCGCAAACGGCCAAGCGCGGGCCGCGCCTTGCGGCTTGAGCTGGGCTTGCGCCATGACGACCTCCCCGACAATTTTGGTGATTATGCCCGGGCTCGCGCTCGCTTCCTAGCGTCTCCCTTCTCCCCGCATGCGGGGAAGGGAGAAGCGGCGCGGGATAGGGGATCCGCCCAGCGCATTAACCATTGAGAGTTTTATTGGGCTCGGCCCGAGGCCGAAATCGTTCTTTGTCCTCAGAATGCCACGGAGCCGCCTATTTACGGCCGCTTAAGATTAGCATTGCATTTAAGATTATCGTTGCATTCTTGCATCAGGGGTCACGGGTGGTGAGGCGGTAATGAAGACGACAAAATGGGGTTCCCCGATCTTCAAGCGGGCGGGATTGTTCAAGCAAGCAAGACGATACTTCAAGCACGCACGACTTCGCACCGAGCCGCGAACGCGGCGTCACGCGCCTTCCGTCTGAGCAAGCTCAGCACGTAACGCACCGCCATGACATTTGGGGCCGCGACGCGTTCCGGCGTCACTGCATACGATCGTCGTCGTGCTTCGGCCGGCGCCGATTATCGCTGCGCCGTCCGCCGCGTCGGCATCGGGATTGGCACCTTGACCGCCGCGAGCGGCACGGCTGGCGCGGTCACGCTGACCGCGGCCTGGATGATTGCCGCCGCGATCAGCGGTGCTCCGCATCTGCCGGGCCTGCCGAGTGCCCGGGACAGAATTGCGCTGAGCGCGCCGAGCAGCGGATTGGCCGGCAGGATGATGGCGGATTTTGATGCCGTCGCCGGCGCGGCCGGCGATCTCTCCCGCTATTCTCGCTCGCCGGAAGCGGAGCATGCCAAGGGGCCGAAGCTCGAGGCCGCGTTCCGTCGCGTGCCGTTCCCGCTCGCCCGGTTCGCTGCCGTGCACGCGGATGAAGGCGCCCGGGAGGAGGCGATGCTGGAATCGGCGGCCCCCGCCGGAGACATCAATGCATCGCCGCAGACCGCAGCTACCCCGCCTTCGGGCTATGTGGCCGCAACGTTCGATTTGTTTGATCCGCAGCCGACCCTGGCCGCGGCGCTTCCGGTCGTGCCGCGCGGCGCGTCGCAGCCGCAGCCCGCGCGCGTCGCCGAACGAACAAACGCGGCGCCGTCATCGGTGCGGCAGCCCGATAGCGCGCGCGCCGCAGCGCCGCTGCAGCTGGCCGACGCCGACGCAAAACCGGCATTGCCGCCGGCTGCAAACGCAGCACCCCCGCCGCATTCGGGGCTGACCGGCTTCCTGCACAAGCTGTTCGGCCGGCAGCTCGCCAGCGCCAACCCGGATGTCGCACCGGCCGTCGGCAGCCACACCGCGATCTACGACATCGAAGCGCGTGTAGTCTATTTGCCCAACGGCGAGAGAACTCGAAGCGCATTCCGGGCTCGGCGCCATGATGGACGATCCCCACTATGTGAGCAGGAAGGATCGCGGTCCTACACCGCCCAACGTCTACGACCTGGTGCTCCGCGACGGCTCTTTCCACGGCGTGCAGGCGATCCGGCTCAAACCGGTGAACGACGACAAGATGTTCGGCCGCGACGGCATCCTGGCGCATCCGTACATGCTCGGACCCTCGGGCCAGTCGTTCGGCTGCGTGTCGTTCAAGGATTATCCACAGTTCTTGAAGGCCTTCGAAAGCGGCGAGGTCGACCGGCTCGTCGTGGTGCCGTCGCACGGCGACTATCCGCGCTATGCCGCGAACGATTGATATCTCGGCGATATAAGCCCGTGCCTTATTTGAACCGCTCGGACGGCGGCGCGATCTCGGTGACGAGATCGCGGATCAGCTTCTTGTTTGGCAGCGGCCTCAGGGTCATTTCACGCGGCTCGAGGCGGGCGGTGCAGGCATAGACCGTCTCACCGTCGAGCTGCATCATGCATTCCTTGCAGGCATTGGCGTTGATGCAGGAGTAGCGCATCGCCAGCGAAGCGTCCTTGTTGATGCGAATCCAGCGTAAGCCATCGAGTACCGATTGGCCCTCTTCGAACGGGACGTCGAAGCTTTGCCAGTGTCCAGCATCGCGGCCGCCGCCGCGCCAGATTTTCAGCGTGGCGATCGCACTCATGACGCCAGCGCCTCAGCCGGCGCGCCGGAGATTTTCAATTTACCGTCGCGCAGCGTTACGCGTTGATGCGATTGCCACTGCGGCAGGGGCCGCGGAAAATCCTCGCGCTGATGCGCGCCGCGGCTTTCGGTGCGGTTGAGCGCGGATTGCGCAACCGCATACGCCACCGTCAGCATATTGCGCAGGTCAAACCATTCGAGCCGTTCAAGATCAAATGGTTCGGCGCGGCCGGGCGGGCGCTCGCCAAGCTCGGCGGTCAGCTCGTCGATGCCGGCAAGCGCGCGGGTAAGTTTCGCGCCGGTACGGAACGGCCCGACGTCGTCGGCCATGATGCCCTGCAGGCGGGCGATCATCGCGGCGGTGCTCGGGGTGTCGTGGCGGGGCGCGTCGTTGCGGACAAAATCGAGCGCGGCGCGAGTGTCGTGCGCATGCAGGTTCGGCAACGCCATGCTGCTGCATCGTTCGGCGGCGCTCCTGCCGGCGCGGCGGCCGAACACCAGGGCCTCGGTAATGGCGTTGCCGGAGAGCCGGTTGGCGCCATTGGCGCCGCCGACGACTTCGCCTGCCACATAGAGGCCGGGTAGTTCGGTCGTCATGCGCGCGTCGGCCTTCACGCCGCCCATGTGATAATGGGCGATCGGCGCGACTTCGATCGGCATCCTGGTGAGATCGATATGGTTGGCCGCCAGCCGATCAATCACCGGCCCGAACGCGTCGCGCAATGCCGCCGCGCTACAGTGCTCGAAGGAGAGATAGGCGCCGCCGTGCGGCGAGCCGCGTCCGGCCTCGACCTCCTTGAAAATCGCGTAGGTCGCGAGATCGCGAGTGAGCACATATTTGCCGTCCTCGTCCGAGCCGTAGCGCGAGGTGAATTCCTC
The DNA here is from genome assembly GCA_963775515.1 of uncultured Alphaproteobacteria bacterium. GTDB lineage: Bacteria > Pseudomonadota > Alphaproteobacteria > Rhizobiales > Xanthobacteraceae > BOG-931. The sequence goes on from CAVZIQ010000004.1 coordinate 184,318, forward strand.
CTTGCGTCCGTTGAGGAGTTTGCCGCCGAGCTTGTAGCGGAACGGATCCCACATGATCGGATCCATGCCGACGAGCCGCGGCGCCAGATGCCCGATTGGAAAGAACTGGACGAATTCCATATCAATCAGTGAAACGCCGGCGCGCAGCGCGAGCGCATAGCCGTCACCGCCCATATTGGCCGACGCGCTGTTGCGCCGATAAAGGCGCGTCAGCCCGCCGGTCGCGAGGATCGTCGCCTTGGCGGCGATGACGACAGGCGCGCCGGAGCCGAGATGCCAGGCGACTGCGCCGGTCACCTCGCCGTCGCTCACCACGAGATCGACGATGCAGAGATCGCCGGCCTTGCGGATTGTGGGCTTGCGCGCAAGGTGCGTGCGCAGCGTCTTCGACACCGCCGGCCCGGTATTGATGAAATCGACATAGACGCAGCGCGGCCGATCGTGGCCGGGCGCCATGGTCGCGGTGATGTGGCCGTCCTTGCGCGCCCAGCCGACGCCCCACGCGTCGAGTTCGCGAATGCAGTCCGGCGCATCCTCGCACAGAAGCTGCGCCAGCTTCTCGTCGCACAATCCGCGGCCGGCGGCGATCGTATCGTTGTAATGCGCGCCCGGATCGTCCGGCGTTTCCTCGCCCAGCGCGACGGCGACCGTCATCTGCGCCATCACGGTCGCGCCGCCGCGCCCGATCAGGCTCCTATCGGCAAGCAGCACGCGCGCGCCGCGGCGCTCAGCCTCGATCGCCGCATACATGCCCGCGGCGCCGGAGCCGATGATCAGGACATCGGTTTCGACGGATATGAGTTCGGGCGTCACGGATTCGGCGGTCACGCGCGGCCTCCGGTCACGGCGCGGTAGCCGCGGGCGCCGCAAACGACGCGGCAAGGCGGGCGGCAAAATGCCGTTCCATTTCTTTCGCCTTGGACCGCAGCACCGGCTGGCCGAGACTGCCGAGCTTGCCGGTCAAAGCGGCTTCGACTTCATAGTCGATCTTGGTCTCCTCGCCCGCCTCGGTAAGCCGCGTCAGCGCGGTCGCGGTCAGCCTGCCGACGATGCCGAGCGGGGCGCCCTCGACCTTGGCCTCGATCTCGCGCGGCGCCTCGGCGCGCACGACCGTGACGCTGACGTTGAACTTGAATTTCATGTAGGCGACTTTCGTTTCGAAGATCGCCGCATAGGTATCTGGCGCGGTCTCGGTAAGCTCGCTGACGCCTTCGACGCAGGACGCAAAAAAACGCGCATCGCGCACCGCTTTGTAGACCTCGTCGCGCGGTGCTTTGACCGTCAGCTCTCCGGAAAACTTCATCGGACGGTCCACATGATCGCGGCGCTCAGGCGCGCAGCGCCGTAAGCATGTCCTTGATATATTCGTCCGCGCTCGAAATCACGAGCATCATCGCGTGCGGCCGCAATTGCGCCAGCATTTTCGATAGCGTTTCGTCGCTCGACGACGCGCCGCCGAGGATGAGCGCCGTCGTCATCACATGCTTGACGTTGCAGGCTTCGCCGATCAAGCCCGCCGCCGCGGCATTCTCGCCGGCGGTCGCCACCATGACCACGAGATCGGCTGTGTCGACCTCGTCGACCAGGCTCTTGGTGCGGCCGGCAAGATCGTTGAGCCAGCCACCCATCGAGAAGCGACCGCCCTGCTGCGGCGCGCCGGAGAACGCCGACGCCGTCAGAAACGATGCGCGCTGCCACGGCGACTGCGCCAATTCCTTGACGATGCGCTCGCTCGGGGTATCGAGCGCGATCACCTTGACCGCGCGGGCTTGTGAATTCGGCCTGTCGATGCGGAATTTTGCCTCCGCAGCCGAGCTCATCCGGGCCGATTCGCTTTGCATGATCCGCTCTCCTGAGGCCTCGTCCGTAATATAGCGAATGGCCGAAAATATTCCATTGCGCGCCCCGTTTAGTATAACGGCGCTCCGTCCCGTGGGTTCTTAAGAGGATTAGAGAGGGTTATGACCGGCGAAGCAAAACGCCTTGAACTATGCGGCGCCGCCGACGTCGCAACCGGCGCCGCGCTCAAGGTCGAGATCGACGATCTGGCGCTCGCAGTGTTCAACGTCGACGGCCAATTCTACGTCACCGACGACGCCTGCACCCATGGCCCGGGCTCGTTGTCGGAAGGCTATATCGAGGACGACGTCGTCGAATGCAACTTCCATAACGGGCAGTTCAATATCCGCACCGGCGAAGTGGTGTCACCACCCTGCATGGTGCCGGTGAAGACCTATCCGGTCACGATCGTCGACGGCAAGGTCACCATCGAAGTTTGAGGATTAACTGTCCCCGCTCCGCATTGGGATATGGCCCATCTTCGGCCAAGGCGCTGAAGCTTTGCAGTTGACGAACCCCGCCGCTCCGGCTTGTTAGATGCCAACAAAATTCATGGAGGGTCGCCCCTATGCCAAGAAACAAGCCGCCGTTCCGCGCCGACGTGGTCGGCAGCATTTTGCGCACCGCGCCGTTGAAGGAAGCGCGCGCCAAGCGTGAAAAGGGCGAGATCAGCGCGGCGCAGCTTAAGGAGGTCGAGGACCGCGAGATCGAGAACATCATCAAAAAGCAGGAGGAGGTCGGGCTCAAGGTCGCCACCGACGGCGAATTCCGCCGCTCATGGTGGCATTTCGACTTCTACGGCATGCTCGACGGCGTCGAGATCGTCGAGCTCGACCACGGCATCCAGTTTCAGGGCGTGCAGACACGACCGCGCACGCCGCGCATCACCGGCAAGCTCGGCTTTTCCACTCATCCGATGCTGGAGCATTTCAAATTCCTCAAAGCGCACAGCCGCGTCACGCCGAAAATGTGCATTCCGAGCCCGGCGACGCTGCACTTCCGGCTGGAGCCGGACGCCGTCGAGACCAAAGACTATGCCGACCGCGACGCCATTTTCGACGATCTGGCGAAAACCTACCGGCAGGCCATTCGCGGATTTTACGACGTCGGCTGCCGCTACCTGCAATTCGACGACACCGCCTGGGCCTATTTGTGCTCGCAGGCCGAACTGAAGAAGGCGCGCGACCGCGGCTTGAACGCCGACCGCCTGCAGCAGGACTATGCCCGCGTCATCAATATGGCGCTCGAGGGCAAGCCGGCCGACATGACGGTCACGACGCATGTGTGCCGCGGCAATTTTCGTTCAACCTGGATTTCCGAAGGCGGCTATGAGCCGGTCGCCGAAATCATGCTCGGCAAATTGAACTACGACGGCTATTTTCTCGAATATGACACCGCGCGCGCCGGCGGGTTCGAACCGCTGCGCTTTTTGCCCAAAGGCGACAAGATTGTCGTACTCGGGCTCGTCACCACAAAATCCGGCAAGCTCGAGAAGAAAGAGGACGTCAAGCGGCGCATCGACGAGGCGACGAAGTTCGTCTCGCTCGATCAGCTCTGCCTGTCACCGCAATGCGGCTTTGCCTCGACCGAGGAAGGCAACGTGCTCGCCGAAGAGGAGCAATGGGCGAAGCTGCGGATGATCGTCGAGCTCGCCGACGAGGTGTGGCACTGAAACCCCGGCGAACCCGCCAGCATTACCGCTCTCGTCGTCAAAAATCGGTCGATACGTCGTCGATCGGTTGCGACGAGTTCATCTTGATGAGCTTGATCTTGCCCTTCGCCGCGGCAATCGCTTTCGTCAGATCGACGCTGTGGATCGACTGATCGCCGTAGGTTTTGAAATACCAGCGCAAATTCTTCAGGTCGGAGACGCTGGTCCAGGTGGTGGACTCGGCATGGATCTGGCCGCCCTGCACGTCGCGCACCGCGCCGTAGGGGATGTCGAAGTTGTTGAGGATATGAAACGCCTGCAACACGGCCTCCGACGCCGTATCGGACGGCAGCGCCGATTGCGTGAACGCCACCGCGCGCACGAAACGCGACGGCGGCGTGAAGTCGCCGGGTAATCCGCGCAGTCCCGAGCCTTGGCCGAACTGTGCCAGCGTCACGCCGCCGAGGCCGAGCGGCGGTACGTTGGTGGCCGTGAGATTCACATAGTTCCGTAAATTGGTCATGTGCCAATCGAAGGTCGGCGAATTGGTCAAGACCCCGAGCGGGTCGTCGTAGATCTTCAGGGACTTGTTCAACGGCTCGATCACGACCGACCGGCCGCTGCGATCGTGCACCACGAAATGGACCGGCGGGACCTGCTTGATGGCATCGATAACGACCGGCACCAACGCGACCTTGTCGAAATTGGCCTTCACCTCATCGACATTGGCAAAATTGCCGAGCAGCCAATTGGCGTATTCGTAGGGCGCCATCGCGTGCGCGGCATTGTCCTTCGTCGCCTCCGGGTAGCTGGCATAATCCGGGAAGTAGAACAGGCCAACATAGAGCCCTTGGTCGTTGAGACCGTCGACGATTGCGGTCATCCCCTCGGCGTTGGCGCCGAGGAAGCCGTATTTCGTCGTATAGCTGATGCCCTTGCCGCCATCGGGCAATGTACCGGTCAGAGCGGTTCCGGCCGGGACGACCAGGACGTTGGAGTGCAGGTCGAAGCCGAATTCCAGGGTGCGCGCGGCGATGACACCGCCGTCCTTGGCGATCAATCGGATTCCCGTGCAAGCTTGTGCCGCCGGCACGAGACTTAAGGCCGCAATGAGAATTCCAACAAACATTGAGCGGGACACGGCGGCCTCCTGGCTGAGCTTCGGGGCTGGGGAGACGGACGCTAGCCACAGGCTGCAAAGGTATTCAACGTTCAAGCAATTTCACGATGAGTAATCCAATGTTCGAGAGAGCTCTCATCAGTCTCAAATTGACTCATTGTCGATCAAACAATCGCTCGGTCCGAACAGCCCTACGGGTTAACCCGTAGCCGCCAGCCATTCTCCGATACGAGGTACGGGATCTATCCCGCCCGCCGAGCGATCGCCTTCGTCGCGCTCAGCCGCTTATGCACATGCACCATCAACGCCATCGCAAACAGCGGGGTCGCGAGATTGACGACCGGGATGGAGACGAAGAGGGCGACGAACAGGCCGCCGATATAAACCGTCGCGGCATTGCGCTTGCGCAGCGCTTTGGCTTCGGCAGGCGGCCGGAAGCGCATCGCGGCGAGCTCGAAATATTCCCGTCCGAGTATATAAGCGGTGGCAAAGAAGAAGATTACGGCGCCGAACCCTGCAAACAGCAACAATGGCGCGGCGCATAAATAAATAGCCACGGCAAGCAGCGCCGTCTTGCCGCCTTCCCAAATCGCGAGCCACAGCGGCAGCGCCTTGCCCGGCGGATCGGCGGGATAATGCGCGCGCTCGACTTCGTCCGCGATCTGATCGGCGAAAAAACTTGCGACCAAAGCGGTGACCGCCGGCATCAGAAAGACGCTGCCGACGATAATGCCAAGACTGGCGGCGATCGACAGGAGCCAGGCGATCGCGCCGACCGGCACATGCGCATGCGGCCCAAACGTGGTCTCGACCGAAGCGCCGCCGGCGCCGACAAGATGCACGATCAGCCGATCGAGCGTGATCGCCGCGATGACAATGAACGCAAGCGCGAGGCCAATCGATTTCCACAACACCGCGCGCAGGGGCGGCGAGAATATCTGGATGATGGCGTTGCTGACGTCGTTGAGCATTTGACCCCTACCGAACGGCAGAGGTAGCCATGCCGGTCATCAAGTACAAGGGACGGTCAGGCGGCCATGACCCCGGCGTCCGCAGCGGCGCCTTCCGACTGCGGCGCGAGCGACGCCTGCACGGCATCGTCCGGCGCACGCGGCAGATCGGCCCATTGCAGCGCCTTATAGTTGAAGCCCCGGCGGATGGTCGGTTTGACGACGTTGAAATACGGCGAGATATCGAAGTCGCGCGGGCAGTACAGCGAGGAGTGGCGGATCTCCAGAATTTGCTCGACGGCCTGCTGGCTGCCCGCGAGCGTGATCTTCGGCAGGATCGGATAGCGCACGGTGGAAAACGCATCCGCAATCAACGCCGAGCAAATCAGCCGCGACGGATCGCCCGAGCCGAGCGCGATCATTCGACGGCGCCAACGCAGCGGCACCGGCAGCGGGAACAGATAGCGTAACAGGTCGATGATGTTTTTCAGATCGTAGGCGAATCCGATGCGCGAGACGGCATAGGCGCACACGCTCGCACAGTCGGTTTCGGTCAAGCCGACCGGCCTGCAGATCCGGGTGTGAAAGCGGAAATATTTCGACAGCGGCACCGAAACGACGCCTTCGCCGACATTGGCCTCGATCAGGACATGCGGTTCGCCGTCCGCTGTCGCGCGGCCGGGCAGCGGTCCGACATAGAGCGCCGAATGCGACCAGGTCGATTGGGTTAGGTACTTGATGACGCCGGCGATGTGATTGTTGCCCTCGACAAGCAGCACGTCTCCGGGCTGCAGCGAATGGCGCAATGAATCGGGGTCGCTCGGCGTAAACGGCTCATAGCCGTGAACGGGCTTTTGCAAATAGCGGGCGATCAGCCGCCCAACACCATCGAGCATCCTGCTCATCGGTCTCTTGGGACCTCCCAGCTCGCGCGGTTTTGCCGCGTCTTTTCTTTGTACGTAATTTATCCCACGTGCGTTGCAATTTCGTTCACGGGCCACGCGCGTTGTTGACCGAAATTAAACCCTGCCGTTTGCCCACCCCGCGCCGTTCGTGCAATCTGCACGTAACGCGCAAGCAATTGGAAACCATGCCGGGCAAACCGCCGCAGTTGAGCCGACGTTCGTTCGTTGCCGCATCGGCCGCGCTGGCGGCGCGCCCCGCCCTCGGCGCGACGGCGCCGGCTTCGGGTTCGGTCGAGGTTGTCATCGTCGGCGCCGGCGCCGCCGGCATTGCCGCCGCGCGCCGGATCGCCGCCGCCGGCCGACGCTATGTGTTGATCGAGGCGACCGATCATATTGGTGGGCGCTGCATCACCGATACGAAGAGTTTCGGGGTTCCCTACGATCGCGGCGCGCATTGGATCTACCTGCCGGACTCCAACCCGGTGACCAAGCTCACGCCGCGGCGCGGCATCGATATCTATCCGGCGCCGCAGAGCCAGAAGGTGCGCATCGGCCTGCGCTATGCCCGCGAGGGCGAGCTCGAGGATTTACTCACCGCGCAGGTTCGCACCACGCGCGCGATCGGCGATGCAGCGCGCAAGGCCGACATTGCCTGCGAGCAGGCCGTGCCGGCCGATCTCGGCGACTGGCGTGGAACGATCGAATTCATGCTCGGCCCCTATAACTGCGCCAAGGATTTGGCGCAGGTCTCGGCCGCCGACTTTGCGCGCGCCACCGAACGCAATGCCGCGGCGTTCTGCAAGCAAGGATTTGGCGCCTTGCTTGCCGCGCTCGGCCAAGGGCTCGACGTTCACCTGGCGACGCCGGCAAAGACGATCGACACCAGAGGCGGTATCGCGGTGGAGACCGCCAAAGGCACGATCACCGCCCGCACCGCAATCGTCACCGTGCCGACCAATGTCGTCGCGTCGGGCGGCCTGCGATTTAGCCCCGATCTCGACCATCGTCAGATGGACGCGCTCGGCCGGCTGTCGCTCGGCAGCTACGACCACATCGCACTCGAACTTAACGGCAATCCATTGGGTCTCGAAAGCGACGACCTGGTATTTCAAAGGTCGGCCGATACGCACACGGCTGCGATTCTCGCCAACGTGTCCGGGACGCAGCTCTGTCTGATCGAGGTCGCCGGCGCCTTCGGACGCGATCTTTCGGCTCAGGGCGAAGCGGCGATGATGGATTTCGCCGCCAACTGGCTCTCCGGGCTTTACGGCTCGGAAGTGAAGAATGCGATCGGCCGCAAGCACGCCACGCGCTGGAACGCCGATCCGTACGCACTCGGCGCCTGGTCGGCCGCGGCGCCGGGGGGCAATTCGCCCGGCGGCAATTGCTGGAGCCGTTCGCCGACGACGTCTGGTATGCCGGCGAAGCGGCGCACGAGACTTTGTGGGGCACGGTGGGCGGCGCATGGGAATCCGGCGAACGCGCCGCCGACGCAGTGTTGCGTCGGCTCGGGGGCGCCAGGCAGGCGTCGCCGGCGGAAGCCGAAGACAGGCCGAAGCACAAGCCGCTTCACGCGCGCGCCGAGCGCCGCGAGCCGCGCAACGAGGCACCCTATTACGAGGGCACGCCGCGCATCATACGCGAGGAGCGCTAGTCAGGCGCGCAATACGCCGCCGGTGCGCTTGCCGACCTCGGCGACGATCTTCGCCGCCAGCGCCTCGATCTCGGCGTCGGTCATGGTCTTATCGCGCGGCTGCAATGTCACTGCGATGGCAATTGATTTCTTGCCCGGCTCGATGCCTTTGCCCTCGTAGAGATCGAATACGCTGACGCCGACGATGAGCTTGCGGTCGGCGGATTGTGCCGCGCGCACGACATCGGCGGCCTTCACATTGCGCTCGACAACGAAAGCGAAATCGCGCTCGACCGGCTGGAACGGCGACAGTTCAAGCGCGGCCTTGGCGCGTGTCGGCTTCGCCTTCGGCTCGGGGACGCGCTCCAGGATCACTTCGAAGCCGACCAGCGGGCCGTCGGCATCGAGCGCCTCGACCGCGGTCGGATGCAATTCGCCGAAATATCCGAGCACGTTCTGCGGGCCAATCTGGATCGTGCCGGAACGGCCGGGATGAAACCACGCCGGGCCGCCCGTCACCACCTGCAAGGCTTGCGGCGGAGCGCCTGCCGCCGTCAGCACCGTGAGCGCATCGGCTTTGGCGTCGAAGGCATCGACTTCACCGTCGTGCTTGCCCCAATGGCGGCCGATGCCCGACGGCTTTGCCAGCGCGCGCCGAATACCGGCCGCGGCAGTAAGCTGATCCTCTGGACGATCGCCGCGAAAGATTTGGCCGACTTCGAACAGGGCGGTGTCCGGGAATCCGCGGTCGGCGTTTTTCTGCGCCGCGGCGACCAGACCTGGAATGAGGCTCGGCCGCATGTCGGAAAGGTCCGCCGCGATGGGATTGGCGAGCGCCAGTTCCGCTTTGCCGCCGCCGAACAATTCGGCGTGCTTTTTGGCGATAAAGGACCAGGTCACGGCCTCGACCAGATTGCGCGCGGCAAGCGCGCGCTTGGCCTTGCGGATACGCACTTGGATCGGGGTGAGCACCGGCTTGCGCGGGGCGTCACCGCGGGGAAACGGCGTCGGCGGCACGCGGTCGACGCCGACGATGCGCACCACTTCCTCGACGATATCGGCCTTGCCCTGCACGTCGGGCCGCCACGACGGCACCGCGACTTTCACGCGCTCACCCTGCCCGGCAACGAAAAAACCCAATCGCTCCAGCACGCGCCGCACTTCGGTGAGCGGCACGGCCAGACCGGCCAGGCGCTTGAGTTCGGCGAGCGGAAAATCGATCACGCGTTCGGGCGCCTCGGCGCTGCCGGCGACGACGGCCTCGGACGGCGCGCCGCCGGCGAGATCCACGACCATGCGTGTGGCCAGTTCGAGGCCGGGCAACATGAATGCCGGATCGACGCCGCGCTCGAAACGATAGCGTGCGTCGGAGTTGATGCCGAGCTTGCGGCCGGTTTGCGCGATGTTCATCGGCTCCCATAACGCGGACTCGATCAACACGTCCGTGGTCGCCTCCGAGCATCCGGTGTTTTCGCCGCCCATGATCCCGGCCAGCGATTCCACGCCATTTTCGTCGGCGATAACGCAGATCGTGTCGTCGAGCACGTAGGTCTTGCCGTCGAGCGCGAGCAGCGTTTCACCCGCATGCGCGCGGCGCACGGTGAGATTGCCGTGAACTTTCGCCGCATCGAACACATGCAGCGGCCGGCCGCGGTCATAAGTAATGAAGTTGGTGATATCGACCAGCGCGTTGATCGGGCGCAAGCCGATGGCAATGAGCCGTTTCTGCAGCCAATCCGGCGACGGGCCGTTTTTCACGCCGCGCACCAGGCGGAGCGCGAAGGCGGGGCACAGCGAGGCGGTCGCGCCGAAATCGAGCGCCACCTGCACCGGGCAGGGAAATTCGCCTTTGACCTGCTTGACGGCCGGATCGATAAACTTACCCATATCGGCCGCGGCGAGGTCGCGGGCAATACCGTGCACGCCGGTGCCGTCGCCGCGGTTCGGCGTCAGATTGATCTCGATCACCGGATCGTCGAGCCCGGCATATTTCGCGTAAGACTCGCCGACCGGCACATCGTCGGACAGATCGATGATGCCGTCGTGATTGTCGGAGATTTGCAGCTCGGCCTCGGACACCAGCATGCCGCGGCTCTCGACGTCGCGGATCTTGCCGATGCCGAGCGTGATGTTCTTGCCGGGAATGAACGCGCCCGGCGGCGCGAACACGCTCGTCATGCCGGTGCGCGCATTCGGCGCGCCGCACACCACCTGAATCGGATCGCCCGAGCCAGTATCGACCATGCAGACGCGGAGACGATCGGCATTAGGATGCTGCTTGGCGTCGACGACGCGGGCGATGACAAACGGCGCGAACTGTTTCGCCTTGTCCTCGATGCGTTCGACCTCGAGCCCGATCATGGTGAGCTTGTCGGCGATCTCGCCGAGCGGCCGGTCGGTGTCGAGATGCTCCTTGAGCCAGGCGAGGGTGAATTTCATCATGGCTTAGGCGCTCAATCCTCCCGCCAGCGTCGGAAAATCGAGCGGGCGGAAGCCGTAATGCGACAGCCAGCGGACGTCGGCCTCGAAGAAGGCGCGCAGATCCGACATGCCGTATTTGAGCATGGCGATGCGATCGATCCCCATGCCCCAGGCGAAGCCTTGGTATTCGTCGGGATCGAGCCCGCAATTCTTCATCACGTTCGGATGCACCATGCCGCAGCCGAGGATCTCCATCCAATCGTCGCCTTCGCCGAAGCGGATTTCGCCTTTGTCGCGGCGGCACTGGATGTCGACTTCGAGCGACGGCTCGGTGAATGGAAAAAACGAGGGCCGAAACCGCATGCCGACGCGGTCGACCTCGAAGAACGCCTTGAAAAACTCTTCGAGAATCCATTTCAGGTGGCCGAGATGCGAGCCCTTGTCGATGACGAGGCCCTCGACCTGGTGGAACATCGGCGTGTGCGTCTGATCTGAATCGCAGCGATAGGTGCGGCCGGGAATGATGACGCGGATCGGCGGCTTCTGGGTGAGCATGGTGCGCACCTGCACCGGGGACGTGTGCGTGCGCAACAGGAGCCGCGTGCCGTCCGGCTTAGGATTGAAGAAAAACGTGTCGTGCATCGCGCGCGCCGGATGGTCTTCCGGAAAATTGAGCTTGGTGAAATTGTAATCGTCGGTCTCGATGTCGGGGCCTTCGGCGACGGCGAAGCCCATATCGGCGAAAATTGCGGTGAGTTCGTCGGTCACTTGCGTGATCGGATGAACGCGCCCGATCTCGGCGGGCGCCTCGCGCACCGGCAGCGTGACGTCGATGCTCTCGGTATTGAGTCGCGCCGCGAGCGCCAAATCCTTGAACGCGTCGCGGCGCGCGGCAAGCGCGGCATTGACTCGATCCTTGAGCCCGTTGATGAGCGGACCCCGACTTTTGCGTTCCTCCGGCGGCAGCGTGCCGAGCGTCTTCAGAAGCGCGGTAATCGAGCCGCTCTTACCCAAAGCCGCCACCCGGACCGCTTCGAGCGCGGCCTCATCGCCGGCGGCCGCGACCGCGGCGAGGATTTCCTGTTCAATCTGTGCGGTGTCGGACATCGCTTTTTCGTGCTGTTGCGTTCAATCCGGCATGAACGGCAGATCGGTATCGGACGGCCTGCCGCCGGCCTGTGTCAGCATGCTGTGCACCTGGCCGCGATGGTGCGTCTGGTGATTGAACATATGCGTCACCAGAACCCAGCGCGGCCGCGTCCATTCGCGCTTGGTCGCGCCGGAATAGTAGGTCTGATCGGCGGCGAGCCATGCATCGTCGGCGGCGTCGGCCCAATCGAGGATTTTTTGGTCGAATGCCGCGCGCTCGGATTTCAAATTCTGCCAGTCGGGATAGAGCGACACCGATTCCGAAATCCCGACCGTCGGCCGCGGCAGGTCGGTAAAGCGGCCCATCCAGCTCTGATCGCCCCACAGTATGTGGCTGAGCGTTTTATGGATCGAGCCGAACCACGCACCGCGCTCTTGCCGCCGCTCGGCATCGGTCAGCCGGTCGGCGACGCCGTACAGGTTTTCGTTCTGCCAGCGATTGTAGCGCGCCATGCGCTGAACATAGGCACGATCGATCATGACGCGACCATCATGACACGGCTCCAGTAGGCGTCGCAGCCCGGCTCATCCCGGGTATGACGCAAGAGCGGCTAGGCCAGCGCCGACTTGGCCTGGCCGACGATCGCCTCGAAAGCCGCCGGTTCGGTGATCGCGAGGTCGGACAGCACCTTGCGATCGACGGTGATGCCGGCCTTGGCCAGTCCGGCGATGAAGCGGCTGTAATTGAGCCCGAACGGGCGCACCGCGGCATTGAGGCGCTGGATCCACAGCGCGCGGAACGTGCGCTTGCGCCGCTTGCGGTCGCGAAAGGCGTATTGGTTCGCCTTTTCCACCGCCTGCTTGGCGATGCGGATGGTGTTCTTGCGCCGGCCGTAATAGCCCTTGGCGGCCTTGAGCACCTTTTTGTGCTTGGCATGGGACGTGACGCCGCGTTTGACGCGAGCCATGACTGATCTCCTCTGAAAAATCGCAAAACGCTGAAATGCAACGCCGGCAAGCGGCCGCGCTTCAGCCGTTCGGCAGAAAATACTTTTTGATGTTGTCGCCGTCGGTCTTGAACAGCACGTTGGTGCCGCGCAGCTGGCGGATCTGCTTTTTGGTGCGCTTGATCATGCCATGGCGTTTGCGCGACTGCGCATAGAGGACTTTGCCTCCACCGGTAATCTTGAAGCGCTTTTTAGCGCCCGACTTGGTCTTAATCTTGGGCATTTGGCTCTCCTTGGCCGCGGGCGTCTTCGCCCCGGGCCGAAAATGCTCATAACCGAGCGAAGTGTGCATGGAGCACGTCGCGCCGCCACGGCAGCCCTTAATCAGCCGGGCGGCGAGAGGGCGCGGTTATGGCAGAGGCTGCCAGCGATGGCAAGAAACCAAATGACGACGGAAAGCTGAGCGGCGCCGGGGGTTTACCGTGGCGCCAGCACCATGACGACTTGGCGGCCTTCGAACCGCGGCTCCTGCTCGATCTTGGCGATTTTAACGGTGTCGCCCTTGACCCGGTCGAGCAGCTTATAGCCGAGCTCCTGGTGCGCCATTTCGCGGCCGCGGAACCGCAAGGTGATCTTGACCTTGTCGCCTTCCTCGAAAAACCGCTGCATCGAGCGCATTTTCACCTCGTAATCATGATCGTCGATCATCGGCCGAAGCTTGATCTCCTTGATCTCGACGACTTTTTGCTTTTTGCGCGCTTCGGCGGCTTTCTTCTGCGCCTGATATTTATATTTGCCGAAATCGAGGATCTTGCAGACCGGCGGGACCGAATTCGGCGCGATCTCTACCAGATCGAGGCCGGCCTCCTGCGCCATGGCGATAGCGGCGTTGATTTCAGTGACGCCCTTGTTGGCGCCGTCTTTGTCGATGAGTTGGACCTCGCGGACGCGGATCTCCTCGTTGATGCGCGGGCCCTCCTTGGCGGCGGGCTGCGGCGTTCTGATGGGGCGACGAATGGGTCTTATCTCCTTGTGGTCGTTAAAGAGGCAATTGTAGAGGATCGGGAGTTTTTGCCTTCAAGTCAACGACAATGCGCAATGCATGCATGGCGTTGCGCAGATAGGCCATGCCTGCATCATGATTTATGTTCCGTCACCCCGGCTTGCGAGGCACGATCCTTCCGATGAACGATAACGGCCTGAAATTCCTGCACATTGGCGACGCCGCGGAGCGCCGCGCCATCGCCGTGCGGGCGCAACGCGGCGCCGCGCCGGGCCTGTTGTGGCTCGGCGGCTACAAATCCGACATGAAGGGCACCAAGGCGCAGGCGCTTGCCGATTGGGCGGCGCGTGAAGGCCGCGCCTGCGTACGGTTCGACTATTCCGGCCACGGCGAATCGGAAGGCGCGTTCGTCGACGGCACGATTGGCCGTTGGCTCACCGAAAGCGTCGCGGTGTTCGACGCCTGCTGTCACGGCCCACAGATCCTGGTCGGCTCCTCGATGGGCGGGTGGATTGCGCTCCTTCTCGTCCGCGTGTTGCGGCAGCGCAAGCAAGCCGCAGCGGCCAGCCTCGCCGGCCTGGTGCTCATCGCCCCCGCCGTGGATTTCACCGAAGAATTGATGTGGAAGCGCTTTACGCCCGAGATCAAGCGCGAGCTTGAAGAGAAAGGCATCTGGGCGCGACCATCGCAATATGCGACGGAGCCATATCTCGTCACCAAGCAATTGATCGAAGAAGGCCGCGATCATCTTCTGCTAGGCGGCATGATCGAGACCGGCTGTCCGGTTCGCATCCTGCAAGGCGTCGAGGACCCCGATGTGCCGTGGCAGCACGCCAAGGCGCTGGTCGCACGGCTCGCCTGCGACGACGTGGTGCTGACGCTGGTCAAGGACGGCGATCATCGCCTGTCGCGGCCGGAGGACATCGAGCGGCTGATTCGCGCCGTGGCCGAGTTTTAATTTTCCACCGCCGCAGTTTGCTCGCCGTCGAACGCCACGCCGAGCTCGTCGCTGGTGCGCCAGACCACCCGGCAGTGGCGCCGCGTGCGGCCGTGCTCGAAGGTCAGTTCGAAAGTCTGCGGCAGGCCGTATGTATTCGCCAGCTTCAGGCAGGCGCCGCCGCTGGTGACGTTCTGCACCGTACAGTGAATCATCGACGAGCGGCGCGGTACAATAATCTTGGCGTTGCGCAGTACTTTCGTGCGTTGCACGCCTCTCCGATCGTCCGACTCCTCGTCTTTAGGAAGTTCGCGCATAGCCGCCTTTATGATCGCGCGGGGATCGAGGCCCCCGGCACGCTCACATCTAGGTCGCAAGTGTTACGGATCGTCGAACGGTCAGCGAAGTCAAAAGTTAATGGCGGCAAATATGTCGCCGATTTCACGGCAACGCATTAACACGGCGTTGACCGCGCCGGCAGTCGCCATTTCATTTCGCCGAAACCGTCTCGGAATATCGCGAGTAGAACAGCGCGAGCCGCTGGCGCCACATGTCGATGAATGCGCCGGAGGTGAGATTCTCGACAGATTTATAAATCTGCTTGATATCCGGAAGCGTATTTTGCCAAATGGCGCGCTTGCACCACTTTTCGCCCTTGTCGTGGCCTTCGTCGGTCGCGCACATCGATTGCCAAGCGACACGTTCCGGATGGCTGACGTGCTCTGCCGCACCCTGCCATCCTTGCTGATGAATCAAATAGAGGTCGAACAAAGTAGGTTTAATGTGCGTATCGATTTCGAACAAGATGGCCGCGCTGGCGAATTTGTACGCGGCCGCGACGGCATTGTCGCGGGGGCTGGTAATGTCGCCGGAACCGAACCTCGCAAACTCATAATTGCTGAGCTGGAAAAGACCGATGTACGATCCGGTCCGCTGCTTCGGATCGAAATCGGACTCGATTCTGGCGACGGCCTTCATGAAGGTGAAATCCAGACCGAACAAATCGGATGCAAGCTTGATCTCGTCGATGGGTGTCCCGACCGGAATATCCGCAAGCGATTGCAGAACGATCTCCGCCGGGTTCTTGTCGGGCGGAACTTCGGAATAAGCGTAATCGGCGAGATAGCTGAGATCTTTTGCGGCTTCGGGCGGCGGAGTCGTATCTTCGAACTTAAACTTCGCCAGCGCTTGCCGCAGAGTGGCGAGCGCCGCGTGAATGGCGCCGGGCAATTCCCTGTCGCCACGGCGGAGCGGGTTCGTTTGAATAATGTTTGAGTCCGACAATTCTCGCAGCGTTGCCGGGAAAATCGCGGCGGCGCACATAAAGCCCACGAACAGCAGAATCGTGCCCGTCGTGCCGCTTAAAAATCCGCGCCGACTCATGCCCCATCCCCGAACAACACAGCGTAGCATTAGACAGGATAGGGGGCAAAAGCCGCGCTCGCGCGGCGGAACTATGTCGGCAACGGCGCGAAATTAGGATTAACGCCTCGGCGAGCTTAGCCGCGCGGCGCAGGCAAAGGCTGGCGCGCCCGAAGGGATTCGAACCCCTGACCTCTGCCTTCGGAGGGCGAACGACGCCAATTTTCCCGCGGTTGCCAGAGATTGCCCGGCGTTCCTAAATATCAGAGAGCAGCAATTAATTCTCGATTTGATCGTTGTTCGGCGTTATCTGAATTTCGACGCTCGATTGCTTACCCGTGCTTACCTCCAGCTTACCCGCAGATTTGGTGCCGTCAATGAAGCTCACGAAGCGCATCGTCATCAGCACGCCACCTGATCCGTCCCGCGATCTCTATGCCTGGGACGACGAGGTACCGGGATTTGGTTTGAGAATTAAGCCGAGCGGCGTCCGGTCATTCATGGTGCAGTACCGGAATTCCAGCGGGATCAGTCGCCGCCTCACCGTTGGACGATTCGGCGTGCTGACGGTTGAAGAAGCGTGCAAACTGGGGAAGCGCATTTTAGCCGACGCGTTGAAGGGCGGCGATCCGGCGGCCAAGAGGTCGGAGAAGCGGCGCGCCATGACGGTTCGCCAGCTTTGCCAAGCTTATCTTGACGCCGCGGAAAAGGGACTGATCCTTGGCAAGCGTGATCAGGCCGAAAAAGCATCGACCCTTTACGTCGATCGCGGACGGATTGCGCGTCACATCTTGCCGCTGCTAGGCAGACGGCTCGTGCGAGATCTAACGACGCCCGACATCGCGCGCTTCATGCGAAGCGTGGCGGCCGGAAAAACGGCGGCCAACGTCAAGACAGGCTTTCGTGGGCGCGCCATCGTCAAAGGCGGGCGAGGCACCGCAACACGCACGATTGGCCTACTTGGCGGCATACTGTCGTTTGCAGTTTCAGAAGGGGTGATCCCGGTTAACCCGGTACGCGGGATCAAACGGCCCGCCGATCAACGCCGCGAAGTTCGGTTGTCCCTTGAGCAATACGGGCTACTTGGAAAGGCGTTGGCGAAAGCGCAGGCGAACGGGGAGCACCCTGCCGCTATTCTCGCGGTCAAGCTGCTCGCGCTGACGGGGTGCAGGCGAGGTGAAATTGAGCGGCTTGCAGTGGTCAGAAGTTGATTTGGCCGGGCACTGCCTGCGTTTGGCAAACAGCAAGGAAGGCAGGAGTATTCGGCCGATTGGTCACGCCGTCATGGACCTAATTTCCGGGCTGAACAAGCGAGGCGAATTCGTGCTGCCGGGCCGCGTGTCGGGCACACCTTTCTTGGGACTGCCGAAGGCTTGGCGACGTATCATGAAGGAAACCGAGCTGGACCACCTGACGCCTCACGGCCTGCGTCATGCTTACGCATCTGTGGCGTCAGACATCGGTTATGCTGAGCCGACAATTGGCGCACTCGTCGGCCACGCGACGCACACGATGACGGGCCGCTATATTCATCACGTCGATGCAGCCTTGATCGCCGCCGCGGACGCCGTTTCTGGCCGAATTGCCACTGCGCTTGATGGGCACATCGCAGAAGCGAAAGTCGTGACGCTGCCAGGACGAGCAAACGCCGCTTGACCGGGCGCTCAGAATCCGAAAGCTAGTGACGTTCGCGGCGCGTCGTGGCACTGAACGCCCAAAGCCGCCCGGTGCAGATCAGCTTCGGCCCGCGTCATGTCAAATTCTGACTTGCAATTGGCAGTTGCACTACTCGACGGATTTGTTGAGCAGGACGCCCGTGACAGGCTTCGCTCGAAATACCTCAAGGAGGGATGCCCTGAAGAATTGGATGCACGACGGGCATTAGCAGACTTTTGCGCAGCGAGCGCGCTTTGGATCGTCAGTTGCGGGAATCATTGGCGGGATTGCTGGATCCTGATCCCCCGGCTTGGGAGCAGCGCAAAATCAGGTTCGCGGCTCGACGCCGAGGCAAGCCCGCCGATCATGTCTGGGCTTCGCAAGTCGCCTCCTATGTGAGACAGTGCAGACAAACCGGCACGAATCTCACTGATGCAATTGCTGCCGCCAGTGAGAAATTTTCGATCACCGACGAAATGGTGAAAAAGATCTGGAGCCGCCTTCGTCACATTGACGTCGGTCAAGAGGTTGAACGGAAAGACGACAGCCGGGGGTAATTAAATCGTCTTTTAGGTTCCCTGACAGCACCTGCAATGTGTGTAACTTGCCATCCATGCCCGGCTTAAGCGGGTTATTCAGTTTGGTGGCAAATGATGCCAGACATCGACAACGATGGCCTGTTGGACGCAGCGGCGGCGGCCAACGTCACCGGCTTAGCTATTGCGACGCTTGCAAAATTACGCTGCGTCGGCGGTGGTCCTACATTTTTCAAACTGGGGCGAAAAGTCCTGTATCGCCGGAGTGATTTATCTGATTGGCTCAACGCACGGCGGGTCGCTAATACAAGCGAGGCCGCGCTCTCGCTGCCACGTCGCCTCACAGATGCCCTTGACGACTAATGCCGGCCGCCGCACGCTCAGCCCGGTATCGGCCTTTGGCAACTCGGGTGGTCCCGACACCGGCTTCACGATCTTTGGCGCGGTGGCGTTCATCGATACGCTGACCTTGTTTTTCTGGCGACCGCTGCCCGTGGTGTGCTCTAAAGACCTACGGACCCAGTACCGACGCCGATTGAAATTTAAACGGCTGCCAGTGCCGCACCGACCAGCAAGCTGTCCGCCGCGCTACTCACCCTGCATCAGCCCGACGTCGCGACGCTAAAATACCTGCCCACGATCCAGAACGACAGGTTCGTCGTTCACGCGGTGCATATTGCGATTGACTTTTTGTGCGCAGATCATCGCGAGGCGTTGCTTGCGACGGATTTCTTAACGGTCAATGTCGTGCAGAAATGGCGCAGCCTCGATCACCGGATAAACCTAGAAGTAAACACCAGATACTGGAAGCGAGACGGCAAGGCGTCGCGCAACCTCGCGCTCTATGGTGACAGACGATCGAAACCGGCATCGGTTCCGTGTGCTCACCTTGAACTACGCTTCACTAGCGCGGCGGCATGTAAACGCGCCAAACTGCATGACCTGCGCAGCCTCATGCGTGGTGTCGATGCAATGGCGCTGCTGAACGACCAACAGAGGATCGCGCTTATCGACGCGGGGCGCCTCGAACGCAAGGCCGAAAGGATCGCTCGGCAGACTGTCCGACGCAAATCAGGACGGTTCACCGTTGCCGAAGCTAAGCGGCGCGCCCAGAATTTGCTGGAGCGCTGTCTCGAGCCGGTCGACGACAGCAACGGTGCGGCAGCTAGAGCTCGGGAAGAACTATGGGAGCGGCGACCAAAACTGCGCCGGCACCTTTATCAAGACCTTGGCCTGGGAGGGCTTTACCCCAAGGCCGCGATGGCATTCCTGGCCGGCTGGTAAGACTACACACAACGTCAATTCCCAATAACCAATTGGCATCGCGAAATATTTGCCTGATAAACACAAGAACTGAAGCGACCAATGGTAGAGAACACGAGCAGGAGCAGGCAAATGCAAGAACGGGGCCGTGATTTTTACGATCACCCGCGTCTTCCATGTTCTGATGCCTGCTGATATCCTATGCGTCGACCTGCTACACCATGCTGACGCTGCTCTAGCCCATGACGGGCCAGTCGTCCCACGACATTAGGCCGTGCCGGCGCCCTCTAGGTCGAGCCCAGCATTAAAAACGCTTATCACGAGGCACGACAAGGGCAACAAACGAGCACAGTGTTTAGCTAGGATCAATGCAGGAGACCGAACCGCGTTGCCAACGCCTCAAGAAGCAATTCTCACTATTTGCTCCGGGTCCTTCCCAAGCTGGCGGTAGAATTCGGGGTGGTTGCGCGCATCGGAACCGGCGAAGGAGAAGTGGTCTCCCCTCCCCCGTCAGCAGCAGCAAATCCCGCTTAGATCTGGATCTCCGATTTGCCGTTCTTATCTAAACAGACGTGAAGTCGCTGCACCGACGCGATCACCAATGATCGCCGCATGCGCGAAGAACAGGATCCGTCAACGCTTTGAAATTTTGGACAGGGAAAACGCGTGCGTAGTCGCCCGCCCGATGGCAAAGAAGACCGTGGCCTTGCCCATCGTGTATATGTCCAAAGTCAATTTATCAAGGACCGTCGAAGCGTGTCGGCTCTTAAGGACGTGGCCACGTGAAGGACCCGTTTCGGTTCCATCATCAGCCCGGGTTTTGACTTCGATGATTGAGCCTTCTTGCCATTTGGCACGCGGCTCCGTCAGAATGTAAGACATGAAGTGCTTCGAGCTGTCACAAAGAATGGTCAATGCACCGCGGTCATCATGCAACAAATTGAACGCCAACCATGGAAGGATGGTTTGGCAGGGACCAAGGAGCCCATGACTGTGCTGACGCCCCATGAGACCAGACTAAGACCAACAGCAAGCAAACGAGCTGGATCAACGCCTTCACTATAGCGCTCCCCCTGAGTAATAAGAACCTTTTATAACTTAAAAGCGGTCGCCTTAAAACCGTCAACCGCAGAAATTGCGTCCGTGAAGAGGACGCACAAAGGACCGCTGCGGGACATGCTGGCGAAGAACATGCGCCGGCTGCGGGCCGCGCGTAGGTCTCAGCCAGGAGGCTCTGGCGCACGAGTGCGGGATCAACCGGACCTATCTGAGCGCAGTCGAACGATCGGAACGCAACATCTCAATCGATAACATCGCGCGGATCGCGAAGGGGCTACAGGTCGAGCCTTGGAAGCTGCTCAAAGACGAATAATCGATTTCAGGCCTGTTGCTTACCTGCTGCTTACCCGCGGATAACGACCCTGCGCAGCTTGAGGGATAACCGATTGAAATCATTGGCGCGCCCGAAGGGATTCGAACCCCTGACCTCTGCCTTCGGAGGGCAGCGCTCTATCCAGCTGAGCTACGGGCGCGTGAGCTGTCGGTCTAGATAGCGAAATGCCGGCCGTGCGGCAACGCGGTCCGCGCCCTTGCCGCCTCGATGGCCGCAGCCGGCTCCTAGGCTTGCGTCCAAGCCAGGGAGAAGCCGATGTCGCAACTTGCGGAAAAGGCGGACAGACACGAGCCGAAAGCCACTCAGATCAAAGACGCCGCGTTCAAATGGGACGATCCGCTCGACCTCGAAGGCGAATTGACCGAGGAAGAGCGCATGGTGCGCGACACCGCGCGCGACTACGCGCAGGAGAAGCTGTTTCCCCGCGTGCTCGCCGCCAATCGCGATGGTAATTTCAATCCCGCGATTTTGCGCGAAATGGGTGAACTCGGCCTGATCGGCTCGACCATTCCGCAGGACTACGGCGGCGCCGGCCTCAACTATGTCTGCTACGGCCTGATCGCACGCGAGGTCGAGCGCGTCGATTCCGGCTTCCGCTCGCTGATGTCGGTGCAGTCGTCGCTCGTCATGCATCCGATCTTTGCCTATGGCAGCGAGGCGCAGCGCCGCAAATATCTGCCGAAGCTCGCGACCGGCGAACTGGTCGGCTGCTTCGGCCTCACCGAGCCGGATCATGGTTCCGATCCCGGCTCGATGGTGACGCGCGCCGAAAAGGTGCCGGGCGGCTTCAGTCTCACCGGCGCGAAAATGTGGATCACCAACGCGCCGGTCGCCGACATTGCCGTCGTCTGGGCCAAGCTCGAGGGCAAGATCCGCGGCTTTCTGGTCGAGCGCGGCACCAAGGGCCTGTCCACGCCGAAGATCGAGGGAAAGCTCAGCCTGCGCGCGTCGATCACCGGCGAGCTCGTGCTCGACGGCGCCGTGGTGCCGGAAGAGAATATGCTGCCGAATGTTTCCGGCCTGGCCGGTCCGTTCGGCTGCCTCAATGTGGCGCGCACCGGCATTGCCTGGGGCGCCATCGGGGCCGCGGAATTCTGCTGGCACCGCGCCCGCGACTACGCGCTCAACCGCAAGCAATTCGGCCGGCCGCTCGCCGCCAATCAGCTGGTGCAGAAAAAGCTCGCCGACATGCAGACCGAGATCACGCTCGGCCTGCACGGAGCGCTAAGGCTTTCCCGGATGATCGACGCCGGCACCGCTTCGCCGCCGGCGATCTCAATGCTCAAGCGCAACAATTGCGGCAAGGCGCTCGACGTGGCCCGCCTTGCCCGCGACATTCACGGCGGCAACGGCATCGCCGAGGAGTTCCACGTCATGCGCGTGTTGTGCAACCTCGAAACCGTCAACACTTACGAAGGCACCCACGACATCCATGCGCTGGTGCTCGGCCGCGCGCAGACCGGCATCCAGGCGTTTTTTTGAACGCCGTTAATCCAGGCGCGCCTAGCGCGAGGCCGGTATCGATAGTCACGGTGTCGGTGAGGCTCGCAACGATACAGGCCAAATTGCGATTGCGACGATTAGGACTCCGGGCTCGTCGTTTCGCCGGGCCCCTGAATAGCCACGCTAAATTTGTCACAGATCGTTAGTACGCCGAAGCGTCATTTCTTCGAAGGAGAAGTCTCATGCGCCTGCCCTTGATCGCCCCCGCCGAACTCACTGCCGAGCAGCGGCCGGTCTACGACAACATGAAAGCCGGCATTGAACAGAACTTTCAGGGTTTTAAGACCATCGCCGAAAACGGCGCGCTGATGGGGCCGTGGAATCCCTGGCTGCATGAGCCGAAGTTCGGCAAGCCGATCTGGGATCTGACATTGGCGCTGTCCATATCGCCGTCACTGCCGCGCCCGGTGCGGGAAGTGGCGATCCTGGTCACCGGCGCGACGTTTCACTCGGCTTACGAGCTCTACGCCCATGTCATCGCCGCGGAAAAACGCGGCCTGTCGGACGACAAGCTCACCACCATCGTCTCCGGTCAGCGCCCGTCCGATCTGAACTCACGAAGAGGGCGTCGCCTATGATGTCGCCTCGTCGCTGCTTCATCATGGCACCCTGCCCGAGCTGAGCTATCGCGCGGCGGTGCAAGCATTCGGGGTGCATGGCGCGGCCGAATTGATCTATCTCGTCGGGCTGTATTGTCTCGTCTCGGTGACGCTCAACGGCTTCAACGTGCCGGTGCCTGAATCCGAAGCGGAATGACGTTTCATTCGCCCCAACGGGCTGGCATCCGACGCCCGGACCTCCTACATAGGGTGCTCCCCACCAAGGAGCACCGAATGGCCTCGCGCCAGATCAAAATGCCGGTAAAGGACGATTCCGAGAAAGAAAAAGAAGTCGATGAGGTGTTTTCGCAACGCAAGCGGCCGGAACGCGGCCGATATTTGCTCCAAGTCGACCGGCAGACCAAGGCTTCCTACACCACGGCGGAAGCCGCGCAATCGGCGGCGCTCGTGATCAAGACCGGTTACCCGATCGTTCAGGTGTCGGTGTATGACAGCGTCGAGTACACGCACACGATGGTGGAAGCGCCGGCCGCGGCATCCTGACGGGATGACCCCGGGATCCGCTCAAAAGGACCAAATACGATGACGACCCGGCACTTCCACGCGGTCATTTGGATCGATCACCATGAGGCCCGCGTGTTCCACTTCAGTCCGACGGAAGTCGAACGGCTGGTGTTGCACCCGGATCATCCGACGCGGCACATCCACCACAAGGCGAACTCGCTTGGCAGCGGGCACGCCGCGGAGGATCACAACTTCCTTCAGGCGGTGGTCGGATCGATTGCGGATTCCGGCGCAGTTCTGATTACCGGACCGGGCAGCGCCAAGAGCGAACTGGTCAAGCACATCGACCAGCACGCTCCCAGGCTAATGAAGATCATCGCCGGCGTCGAAACCGTCGATCATCCGAGCGACGCGCAACTCGTCGCCCTTGCCCGGCATTATTTCAAGACCGAGGACCGGATGTCGCCGCAAAAGGCTTAGACGCCGGCATCATGCTCGCTCTTCCTTTGCGTCCACAGCCGATCCCTCACCGTTTGTGCCCTTGATCCCCCGACATGCTTCAAATCGATAGCCTTGTATTCAACGGCTGGGGGCGCCGATTTTTTGATCACGCAAGCGTCACGCTCCCGGTCGGGTCCAAGGTCGGCCTGGTCGGACGCAACGGCGTCGGCAAATCGACTTTGTTCAAGTTGATCGTGGGCGAGCTCATCCCGGACGGAGGCGAAATCCTCCTGCCGAAAGCAGCCAGAATCGGGTCAGTCGATCAGGAACATCCCGCCACACCGGTCAGCCTGTTGGACACAATTCTAGCCGCTGACGTGGAACGAGCGGCGTTGAACGCGCAGCTGGAAATCGCCGAGCCCGAACAGCTTGCCGACATCTACCAGCGGCTGATCGAGATCGACGCCGACAGCGCTCCGGCGCGGGCTGCGGAAATCTTAAGCGGACTTGGTTTCTCCAGCGACGATCTTACCCGTCCAATGGCGGAGTTCTCGGGCGGCTGGCGCATGCGCGTGGCCCTCGCGGCCGCCCTGTTCGCCGCGCCCGATCTGCTGCTGCTCGACGAGCCCACCAACTACCTCGACCTTGAAGGCGCACTGTGGCTCGAAGCGCGGCTGAAGAAATATCCGCATACCGCGCTCATCGTCAGCCACGACCGCGAGCTGTTGAACAATTCGGTCAACTCCATCCTGCATTTGAGCGAAGGCAAGCTCGAACTCTACACCGGCGGCTACGACGATTTTGAACGACGCCGCGCGGAAAAGACGCGGCTATTGTCAGCGACCAGAGCCAAGCAGGACGCCGAGCGTGCGCATCTGCAAAAGTTCATCGATCGTTTCCGGGCCAAGGCCAGCAAGGCGGCGCAGGCGCAGTCGCGCATCAAGCGTCTCGCCAAGCTCGAGCCGGTAGCTGCCGCGGTCGAGGAACGCGTGACGCCGTTCACGATACCGTCACCGGCCCGGCCGCTTGCGCCGCCCTTGATTCAGCTTGACGCCGCCGCGGTCGGCTACAACGGCACGCCGGTGCTGCGCCAGCTCAATCTGCGGCTGGATGTCGACGATCGGATCGGGCTCCTCGGCGTTAACGGCGCCGGCAAATCGACCTTCGCGAAGATGGTCGCCGGCGCTCTTCCGCTGCAAGCAGGCCAGATGAAAAGAGAGAACCGCATCCAGGTCGGCTGGTTTCATCAGCACCAGATCGAAGCGCTCGACCCGGACGATACGCCGCTCGAGATTATCCGCCGTGCGCTGCCCGAAGACAGCGAAAGCGCGCGACGGTCGCGGCTGGCGCAGTTCGGCCTCTCCTTCGACAAGCAGGAAACCACGGTCGCCAATCTTTCCGGCGGCGAGCGCGCGCGGCTGTTGCTCAATCTTGTCGCGATGGCGGCACCGCATCTTTTGATTCTCGACGAGCCGACCAACCACCTCGACATCGAAAGCCGCCGCGCGCTTCTGGATGCGCTGAACGACTATAAGGGCGCCGTTATCCTCATCACCCACGACCGCTCATTGATCGAACTCGTGACCGACCGGCTGTGGCTCGCAGCCGACGGTCACATCAAGCCGTTCAACGGCGACATGGACGACTACGCCCGCTTTGTCCTCGATCGCGCAAAAGCTGGTTTGCGGGCCCCGTCGCAGGACATCGAGCTTCATGCCGCGCCGCCGCAGCCGCCGCTGAAGAAAAAGAAGAAGAAAAGGCGGATTTGAGCCGCCTTGCCGCCAGGACGAGGCGAAGCCATATGTTTATTCACCGGGACAATCCTATTCGCGCCATTCCGGACGTTCGCCCGCTCCTCGGATTCAATTTCAAAGTACAGGGACCTCGCCATGCCGCAATCTATGTCGCAAGCCTCGCTGCCCGCTTTTGAAATCAATCTCAACGCGCTGTCCGCCATTCTCGCCAAGGCTGAGGCGTTTGCCGCCGCCAAGAAATTCGATCCCACGGTGCTTTTGCATTCGCGTCTGTCGCCCGACATGTTCGATCTGACGCGCCAGGTGCAGGTCGCGACCGATCAGGCGAGACGCGGCACTGCACGCCTTGCCGGCACCGAAGCGCCGAAAGTCGACGACAACGAGACCACGATTGCGCAGCTCAAGGAGCGCATCGCCAAGACCATCGCTTATCTGAAGACGCTCGATAAGAATAAGATCGATGCGTCGGCCGACCGGGAAATCGTCTTTCCGCTTGGCCCGGACAAAAAAGGCCACATGAAGGGCGACGACTATCTCAATCACTTCGTGCTGCCGAATTTTTATTTCCATTGCACCGCCGCCTATTCGATCCTGCGTCATTGCGGCGTCGACATCGGCAAGCGCGATTTCATGGGCGCGATCCCGCTGAAGATGAGTTGAGGACGACATGATCGATCACGAAGATTTCTCCGTCGTCGTGAAGCATAGGGCGCCGCCGCCGAAATCGTGGCGCTGGGAAATCTATCGCGCCGGCAGAACCAGCGCGATCGACCACTCCCGGATTTTTTTCGCGTCCATAACGGAAGCCACCCGCGCGGGACAAGCCGCGCTGCGGGCGATGTTGAGCGAATATCCCGACTGACCGGACGCGCGAAGGTTCGGTCCGATCACGATTAAACCGGCATTGGCGTAGGTCGCAGCATGTATCGGTTTCTGCAAGGCACGGCGGAGCAATATATGACGCGCGCGGTGACGACCGTGACACGCCGGACAACCATGCGTGAGCTGGGGGCGCTCATCGAGAAACACGATTTCAATTCATTCCCAGTCGTGGAAGACGGCAAGGTGCTGGGCATCGTTACCAAATTCGATTTTCTTCGCGCCTTTGCCTTCACCACTGGTCAGATGACGCCGCAATACGATGAGTTGATGCGCCGGCCGGTCGGCGAAATGATGACCGAAGCCGTCGTGCATGTCGAACCGGCGGCGCCGCTGACCCGCGTGCTCCAGCTGATGGTGAGCCTGAAGAGCCGCAGCTTTCCGGTTATCGGCTCCGATCGCCAATTGGCGGGGATGATCTCTCGCGAGGACGTGATACGCGCACTCACGGAGGCGACACAGGGCAATTAGCGCACTCGGCTCAGCGATGGACCAGCACCGGCATCTTGCAGTGGGTGAGGACCTTGACCGTTTCGCTGCCGAGGACGAGCGCGGCGATGCCGTGACGGCCGTGCGAGGCCATGACGATGAGATCGCAGCCTTTCGTCTCCGCGAGTTCGACAATCGCCCGGTAGGGATACTCGTGCTCGACCTCGACCGTCTCGCATGCAACGCTTGCCGCTTGCGCGGCCTGGGCGGCTGCGCCAAGGGTTTTCTCGGCATGTTCGTGCATGCGCGCCTGGTACCGAGCCGGCGTGTCCTCGATCATTTGCGTGTCGGTGGTGAACGTATGAAAAGGCGGCAAGACCGTCAGGACGGTGATTTTGGCGCCGACCCTCTTGGCCAAGGCGATGCCGTGTCGGACTGCTTTGCCGGCAAGTTCCGACCCATCCGTCGGTATCAGGATGTTGGCGTACATGGCGTCCTCCCTGATCTCATCTTTTAGCAAGCAGCCCGTGTGCGCGGAGCGATGTGCGGGACAGCTTGTGGAGACAAACCCCGGACACCGCTTCGCTCATCCGGACTACGCTTGCTCAATCAACTCTACGCGCCCGGGGACGTGACGCGTTCGGCCCTTCTTGTTCGACGATGCGCAACCTGCGCACCGTCAATTCATCGACCTCCAGCGCGCCGATACGCGCCTTCTTGATCGCAAGGCGACCGACCACAAGGCGACCGACCGCCAGCGCACCGATCGCGACCGCGCCGAAAGCTGCCGCGCCCAGCGCAAGCGCCAACAGGCTCGCTGCAGGACCGGATTTGGATCGATCCGTTACTTCTTGCGCCATTTGGCACCTCGATCGGCTTAAGCTTCCGTACCGAGAACGCCCGCAATCGAGCCATGCGCGGACAGAACCAGCATATATTCAGCGTGGGACCGCGAAACCAGATGGATGATGGCTTGTGTTTCAGTCAATTTATTCGCGCGCTGGACCTGAGCATAAGGAGACAATGACGTGGCAAAAATCGAAGAGAGAGAATTGGAGGGACATCGGGCTCAGATTATCGCCGATGTGAAAAAATTGGTGGAAAAATATCGTGCAATCTTCGATTGGGATGTGCCGGATATCGATCAGACCGCCGCCGACAAGCTTATCCTGATGCAGATCCGCAAAGCCTTGGATGAGCTCGAACAAAAAATGTTGGGCTAATCTCCGCCAAGGCTCGATCTATAGCGGCGGCTCCGCGCCGCCTTCCTTCTTGCAGGCGATGCTGGCCTCTTCCAGGTCGAGCTCGCGTTCGATGCGCCGGCGCGCCTCGTCGGTTATTTTGCCGTCCTGCAAGAGCCGGTAGATGTATTCGCGTTCGGCCGCGATCAGTTCCATCCTGATCTCCGCGGCCAGTGCGGCGGCATCGCCGCCGTCCGGCGCATTCCCCGGCAGCCGCCCGGCGCGGTACTCATGACGGGCGCTCAGGATCGCCAGCGCCTCGGGGGAAATCTTCCCGTCGGCGACGAATTGCTGCAAGCGGTCATGCCCGACGGTCAGGGCTTGCGATCGCGCGGCAACCTCGGCCTCCTGCTCGCGTTGCCGTTCGCCGGCGGCGTGCAGCGCCAGTCCCAGCCAGCGCACGAGGCCAGGAAGCATCAGCCCCTGCCCGATCAGCGTAACGACGATGACGCCGAACGTGACGAACAGGATAAGATCGCGATCGGGAAACGGCGCGCCGGACGCGGTGAACAGCGGAATGGCCAAAGCCGCCGCCAGCGAGACGACGCCGCGTATGCCGACAAACCCCAGAAAGAAAAGCCACCGCCATGGCGGCAGCGGATCGCGCCGCGCCAGCGACGGGCTCAGCCAGCGCGGCAGCCACGCCGCCGGATAGACCCAAACGAAACGCGTTGCGATCACCACCGCCACGGTCAGCCCGATCGCATAAGCGAAGTGATGCCACGGCATTTCATGCAGCTGAAGGAACACCGTACGCACCTGCATGCCGGTGACCAAAAAGACGAAGCCTTCGAGCAGGTAGACCACCAAATCCCAAAAGAAGATGCCTTGCAGCCGCGTCGCCGCCGGAATGAGCAAGGGGCCGTTCCAGCTCACGAACAGGCCGGCCGCCACCGTCGCCAATACGCCGGAGCCGCCCAATTGCTGCGGCAGCAAGAACGCGGCGTAAGGTGTCAGCAAGGACAGCGTGATCTCGACGCGGGGATCACCCGCCCAGCGCCGCAGCCGCAAGCTCAGCCAGCCGATGGCGATGCCGTAAGCGATTTCTCCGACCACGATGAGCGCAAAGTCGCCGGCGGCCTCCTTGAACGAAAAAAAGCCGGTCGACACCGCGACGACGGCAAAGCGGTAAAGGATCAAGGCCGTGGCGTCGTTGGCGAGACCTTCGCCTTCGAGCACGACGACGAGCCGGCGCGGCACGCCGAGACGACGGACGATGGCGAGCGGCGCCACCGCATCGGGCGGCGATACGATGGCGCCGAGCACGAAACCGACAGCAAGCGGCATGTGGAGAAGCCAATGCGCCGCCGCCGCCACCGCAGCCGTGGTGAAGACGACGCAGCCGAAGGCAAACAGCGCGATCGGCCGTAGATTGAAGCTAAATTCGCGCCAGCTCATGGCGACGCCGGCGGAATAGATCAGCGGCGGCAGGATGCCGAGCAGCACCAGTTCAGGCGCCAGTTCAATCCGCGGCAAGCCGGGCGCCAGCGCCAGCGCAATGCCGGCGATGACGAGCAGGATCGACGGCGCGGTATTGAGGCGGCGCGCGGCAACGGCAACGACCACCAGCACGGCAAGCAAGAGCAGGAGCGTTTCGAGCGTTGTCGCCATATGTCACGCGAAGGCTGATCAGCGAGCATTATCGACCGTGTTGACTGGATTCGGCAAAGTGAAAAACAACTCGTGTGTCGCGATGCATGCGCGTCATACCGCCCCGCGCCTGCGGGGAGGGAGACTGCCCGCAGCGCGGTAGGCGCGACGCGGGCTACGAAGGGACGCGACCATGATGTCCGTCATCCTGAGGTGCGAGCGCAGCGAGCCTCGAAGGAGACGGCCGCGGCCCACTCCGGAAAGCCGCCGTGCGCTGGCTTGCCGAAGCCCCAATGGATTGCCTTATTGCTGCTTGCTGCGGCTATACGCGGTCAATTCAACTGTGTCGCTCGATACGACGTGCCCACGTTGGCGCTGCACGATACTGCGTTTCACCCAGTGATCGATGTCGGAAGCGAACCAAGTGCGCCACGAGGCCTGGTTGACCAATGTAGAGTCCTGAACGTTCCTGCCGGTGAAGTCGGTTTCGATGACGAAGGCATCGAAAGTACCCGCCTTGGTGGTGATGCTTTCGCGGCCCACCACCTTGGAGCTGCCCACGCGTTTGAACGTCAGTCCGTTCTGGCTGTTCACGACATCGACGGCGAATTTCCATTGCGCACCGACCGTTAGCGGAAGCCGGATTCCCGTGCCGTCGTTGGGCATGTATTTGAACGGCTCGGCGCGCACGATATCCCATGAGCGGTCGTAAACAATGTTGCCGGAACGGCCGGCATCGGCGTCGAATCGTACCGTGATCTCATTTTTCGACACCTCGGTGATCATGTCGGTTCGCGTCAACTTGAGCTTGCCGGAGATATCGTCCTTCACGTCATAGGTCCAACGATCTCCCGGCGCCGACTGTTGCATGATGGCCGGAGCCGTTTCCGCCGGGGCCGGCGTTGCGGTCTGCTCGGCATGCGATGCGCCGCCTTCTTGCGCAATCGCCGGAGTCACCAACAACAGGAACACCGCCGCACCCGCACGCACGCCGCGCAGCATTCTCGCCTCCGCTGTTCGAACTATAAACGCTGTTGGTGTGCAGTCGATTTTCAACGCCTGCCGAAATCGACCAAATCGAGCGAATTGTTTTCGTCGACTCTGCCGTTGAAAGCCGATTTCACGGTGCGCTTGACCCAATGATCGAGCGACGGAACGTACCAGGTTGTCATTGTCGTTTCGAAGTGCTTGGTCGAATCATTGGAATTGTGCCCGTTGATCGAAGTTTCGATCTTCAGCGCTTCGAAGGTGCCGGCCTCGGTCGTGACGCTTTCCGTGCCGACAACCTTCGAACTGCCGACGCTCTTGAATGTCGTGCCGTAGCCGGTGCGGATCTGATCGTCACGGAATTTCCAGGTATCGCCGGCGGCGAGCGGCATTTTTATGCCGGTTCCATCATTGGGTGAGTACCTCCAGGTCGGATTGTTTTTCAGGTTCCACGACCGATCATAAATAAAAACGGTCGGACCTTGGGAATAAGCCTGATTCTGAATACGGACGGTAATGTCTGTCGGCGTCAGATCGGTGATGATGTTAGTCAATGTATTCTTCAACTCGCCGGTGATCTCATCACGCACCTCATAGGTCCAATGATCCCCGACCATGGGCGGGTCCATTGATTCGCCCGCATGAGGAGCCGTTGCGGCCGGCGAAGGCGGCGGCGATTGGTCTCGAGGCGACGCAGACTGCGCCAGAGCGCCCGCGCTCAGTGTCGCAAGGAAACAAATGACAAAAGCAATGCGGAATGACATTGAAGACTTCCCTCCCGTCGGCAATTGCAAAGCGCACCAAGTTCCATTTGCAATTTTTCGTTGATGAGACATTCCTCTTGAGCCGCATAAAGGCGGAAACGTGGCGAGCCCCGCATATGTTGCGCTTCCGTCCTTCCGGGTGCGGCTGCAGGCCGTTGGTCTGGGATCTGTCATGCTCCGCGAAGGGGGGGCATCCAATAAGCCCGATCAGCGTCGTGAGTACGAAATCATCCGCCTTCGCGGGTGATAGCAGTCTACAAAAAGCTCTGCGGATCGACATCGATGTCGAGCTTGATCGAACCCTGCTTCTTCGGCGCCGCCGCGAGCCATTCGCGTAAATAGTGCGAGAGATCGAAGGCGCGTGGCGCTTTGATCAAAAGGCGTAACCGATGGCGGCCGCGCACTAAAGCGAGCGGCGCCTCGGCGGGACCGAGAACGCGCACGTCGTCGTGCACCGGCGCGGCGCGGGCGAGCGCGCGCGCATAGCCGGCCGTTTCGTTCTTGTCCGGACCAGAGACGACAATCGAGGCGAGCCTGCCGAACGGCGGATAATGCGCAGCCTCGCGCCCG
Organism: uncultured Alphaproteobacteria bacterium; assembly: GCA_963775515.1. GTDB lineage: Bacteria > Pseudomonadota > Alphaproteobacteria > Rhizobiales > Xanthobacteraceae > BOG-931. The sequence continues at coordinate 216,245 of CAVZIQ010000004.1, forward strand.
GCGATCTCGGCGGAATAGAACGCCTCGCGGTCCTGCGCGACCAGCGCCCGCATCACCGGATGCTCGGGTTGGTGGGTTTGCAGAAAACCGTGGCCTATCCCGGCATCGCGGCCGGCGCGGCCGATCACTTGATGCAAGAGCTGAAAGGTGCGCTCGGCGGCGCGCGGATCGCCATTGGCGAGACCGAGATCGGCGTCGATCACGCCGACCAGATTGAGCATCGGAAAGTGGTGGCCTTTCGCCACGAGCTGCGTTCCGATGACGATATCGAATAGGCCTTTGGCGACGTCGGCAAATTCCTCGCGCATGCGCTCGACCGAGGCGACGAGATCGCTGGACAGGACCAGCACGCGCGCGTCGGGGAACGATCCGCGCACTTCCTCCTCGAGCCGCTCCACGCCCGGGCCGATGGCGACGTAGGAATCGACCGCCTGGCATTTCGGGCAGTGTGCCGGATGCGGCATGGCGAAGCCGCAATGATGGCAGACGAGCGCCCGGCGGAAGCGGTGATCGACCAGCCAGGCGTCGCAGTTCGGGCAGGAAAAGCGGAAGCCGCAAGCGCGGCACAAGGTCAGCGGCGCGTAGCCGCGGCGATTGAGAAACAACAGCGCCTGTTCCTTACGCTCCAGCGCGGTCTTGATCGCGCCGGCGAGCACCGGCGAGATGAAGCGGCCGCGCGGCGGCGGCGCCGTGCGCAGATCGATCGCTTCGACCGACGGCATCAGCTGGCCGCCGAAGCGCTCCGGCAGCGTGACGCGCGCATAACGGCCGCGTCGCGCATTGACTTCGGTTTCGAGCGACGGCGTCGCCGACGACAGCACCACCGGGATTTTCGCGATATGCCCGCGCACCACCGCCATGTCGCGGGCGTGGTAGTGCACGCCGTCCTCCTGCTTGTAGGCGGGATCGTGTTCTTCATCGACGACGATCAGCCCGAGATCGGCATAGGGCAGGAACAAAGCCGAGCGCGCGCCAACGACGACGGAAACTTCGCCGCCGGCGACTGCTCGCCAGGTGCGCGCGCGCCTTCGCGGCGACAATTCGGAATGCCATTCCGCGGGCCGCACGCCGAAGCGCGCGGCGAAGCGGTCGAGGAATTGCGCGGTGAGCGCAATCTCCGGCATCAGGATCAGGCTTTGCCGGCCACGGCGGATCATGTCCGCCACGGCTTCGAAATAAACTTCGGTCTTGCCCGACCCGGTGACGCCGTCGAGCAGCGTCACCGAGTAATCGGCCTTGGCGACGGTGACTTTGAGCGCCGCCGCCGCGGCGCTCTGGCCACCCGTGAATTCAGGCTGCATGAAATCGGGATCGGGCTTTTCCGCGACCGGCTCGGGCGGCAGCACGAAGGTTTCCAGCGTGCCTTCGTCGATCAGCCCGTCGATTACGCCCGAGCTGACGCCGGCTTCGCGCGCGGCCTCGGCCTTGGCGCGCGTCATGCCGTCGGCGAGCAGCTCCAGCACGCGCTGCCGCGCGCTCGTCATGCGGACGGGCGGCGCGCCGGCAAGCTTGACGCCGACCCGCTCGCGCTCCGGGCCGAGATGCTCGCCCATACGCAGGCACATGCGCAGCACCATGCCGCGCGAACTCACCGTGTAGTTCGCCACCCAATCGACGAAGCTGCGCAGCTCAGGCCGCAGCGGCGGCAGTTCGAGCTTTTCCTCGACGTCCTTGAGCCGGTTATCGAGCCGGATATCGGGTTTCGGATTGTCGGCCCACACCACCGCCGTCGTCTCGCCGCGCGCGCCGAGCGGCACCGATACGATATCGCCCGGCGCCAGATCGATATTCTCGGGCACCCGGTAGGAATAGGCCCGATCCAGCGCGACCGGGACGAGGACATCGACGACGCGTTTGGCCATGTTAGGATTCTCGGCCGATTCTCCCGGGTTTAGGAAGGGGAAAGGGCTGTCACCTATTCTCCGCTCATTCCCGCGAGAGCGAGAAACTAGTAGCGGAATTCCTCAAGAACTGGGTCCCCGCTTGCGCGGGGACGAGCGGAATATATGACCGCCAGAACCGAAACCGACTTCATCGCCCCCAAAGTCGCGGCCGAGATCGAGGGCTGGCTGCATTACCTCGGCGCCGAGCGCCGCATGTCGCCGAAGACGCTCGAAGCCTATCGGCGCGACGTGCTGCAATTCCTTGCTTTCCTAGCCGAACATCTCGGCGGCGCGCCGTCGCTCAAGGAGCTTGCCGCGCTCGCGCCGGCGGATGTGCGCGCCTTCATGGCGGCGCGGCGGGCCGCCGATATCGGCAGCCGCTCGCTGATGCGCACGCTTGCCGGCGTGCGCGCGTTCACCCGTTTTCTCGAAAAGAACGGCAAGGGCAAGGTCGGCGCGGTCATGGCCGTGCGCGCGCCGAAAATCGCCAAGACGCTGCCGCGGCCGCTCGGCACCGACGCCGCCAAGAGCATGGCCGACCCGGATATCGCCGCCGGCGACGGCCGCGAGCCATGGATTCACGCCCGCGATGCAGCCGTCCTCGCGCTGCTCTACGGCTGCGGCTTGCGCATTTCCGAAGCGCTCGGGCTGCGCCGCGCCGATATCGGCGCACGTGACGCGCTTACGGTCATGGGAAAAGGCCGCAGAGAACGCATGGTGCCGCTCATCCCGCAGGTCGAAAAGCTCATATCCGCCTACGTCGCGCTCTGCCCATTCGATCTGCCCGAGGCGGGTCCGCTGTTCGTCGGCGCCAAAGGCGGCCCGCTGTCGCCGCGTCTTGTGCAACTCGCCATGGCGCGGCTGCGCGGCGCGCTCGGCCTGCCCGAGACGGCGACGCCGCATGCGCTGCGGCACTCCTTCGCCACACATTTACTGGCGCGCGGCGGCGACCTGCGCTCGATCCAGGAACTGCTCGGCCATGCCTCGCTGTCGACGACACAGATCTACACCGCCGTCGACGCCGACCGCCTCATCGAGGCCTACCGCTCCGCCCATCCGCGCGCGTGATTTTCGTGTTATCCGTCATTGCGGGGCGCCGCGCAGCGGCGAGCCCGGAATGACCAGCAGGGGCGAATACATGTCGGAAATACACGAAGCGATCGAAAAAGCCGAAGAAGGCGAGCACGGCGCGGGCTTCAATCGACAAATCGCGCTGGTGATCGCGATCCTGGCGCTGTTCCTTTCGTTCTCGGAAACGCTCGGCAAGGGCGCGCAGACCGAGGTCGTGACCAAGAACATCGAGGCCTCGGATCTGTGGTCCTTTTTTCAGGCCAAGGACATCCGCCGGACGGTGGTGAGCGTCGCAGCCGATCAGACGAATTTGCTTGCGGCCGGCTTGGCCGATCCGGCCGCCAAAGCCGCCATCGACAAGCAGATCGAGACGTGGCGTCAGACCGCCGAGCGCTACGAATCGGATCCGAAAGCAGGCAATGGTCGCAAGGAGCTTGAGGAGCAAGCCAAGCGCGCGGAGGAAGAGCGCGACTTGTCGACGGCGAAATATCACCACTACGAATTGGCCTCGGCGGCGTTCCAGATCGGAATCGTGCTCGCCTCGGCGGCGGTGATCACCGGGATGGTGTTGCTCGCCTGGCTCGCCGGCGCGCTCGGCGTCGTCGGATGCGCGCTCGTGGCACTCGGCCTGTTCGCGCCGCACGCGGTGCCGTTTATCGCGACGTTGTAGGTCATGTCATTCCGGGGCGCCACGAAGTGGCGAGCCCGGAATCTATAATCACAGGTCAGCGAATGTGGATTCCGGACTTGCCGCTCCGCGGCAATCCGCAATGACGAGGTGTCAATAATTAATCGCGCGCTTGGCCACCGCCAGTGCAGCTTCTTTGACCGCTTCGGACAGCGTCGGATGGGCGTGGCAGGTGCGGGCGATGTCCTCGGACGAGGCGCCGAATTCCATGGCGATCGCAGCTTCCGCGATCATGGTCTCGGCGTCGGGCCCGAGGATGTGGACGCCAAGCACGCGGTCGGTCTTGGTATCGGCGAGGATTTTGATAAAGCCTTCGGTCGCGAGATTGGCGCGGGCGCGCGCGTTGGCGCTGAACGGAAATTTGCCGACGTTATAGGCGATGCCGGCCTGTTTGAGTTCCTCTTCGGTCTTGCCGACCGAGGCGATTTCCGGGCTGGTGTACACAACGTTCGGAATCACGTCGTAGTTCACGTGTCCGGCCTGGCCGGCAATGGTCTCGGCGGCCGCGACGCCCTCATCCTCGGCCTTGTGCGCCAGCATCGGACCGGCGATTGCGTCGCCGATGGCATAGATGCCGGCGACGCTGGTCCGCAAATGCGCATCGACGACGACCCGGCCGCGATTGTCCTTCTTCACGCCGACCGCTTCGAGCCCGAGGCCGTCGGTGTAAGGCACACGCCCGATTGCCACCAGGACAACGTCGGCTTCAAGCATTTCAGCCGTCCCGCCGATGGCCGGCTCGACCTTCACTTTGAGCGTCTTGCCGGATGTATCAACCGACGTGACCTTGGACGACAGCTTGAACGTGAGCCCCTGCTTTTGCAGCATGCGATGAAATTGCTTGCCGACTTCGCCGTCGATGCCGGGCAGAATGTGATCCAGAAATTCGACGATGGTCACCTCGGCGCCGAGCCGACGCCATACCGAACCGAGCTCGAGCCCGATGATGCCGGCGCCGACGACCAGAAATTTTTGCGGCACCTTTGGAAGCAAGAGCGCGCCGGTCGATGACACGACGCGCTTCTCGTCGATGCCGATGCCGGGAAGCCGTGCCACATCGGAACCGGTGGCGATGACGATGCTCTTCGTCTCCAGCAATTGCGTCTTGCCGTCGTTGCCTTTGACCTCGACTCGGCCCGGCGCGACGATGCGTCCCGCGCCGTGGAACGCCTCGATCTTATTCTTCTTGAACAGGAACGCGACGCCGTTGACGTTGCTTTCCACGTTCTGTGCTTTGTAGGCAAGCAGCGCTGCAAGATCGACGCTCGGCTTGCCGACCTTGATTCCCATTTTCGCAAAATTGCCGCCGGCTTCTTCGTAAAGCTCCGAAGCGTGCAGCAGCGCCTTCGACGGAATGCAGCCGACATTGAGGCAGGTGCCGCCGAACGTCGCGTTCTTTTCCACGACCGCGGTTTTCAGCCCGAGCTGCGCCGCGCGAATGGCGCAGACATAACCGCCGGGGCCGGTGCCGATGACGACGAGATCATAGGACATGGCTTACAGATCCAGCACCAGCCGCGCCGGCTCCTCCAGGGATTCCTTGACCCGCACCAAAAACGTCACCGACTCGCGGCCGTCGACGATGCGGTGATCGTAGGACAGCGCCAGATACATCATCGGCCGCACCTCTATCTTGCCGCCGACCGCCATCGGCCGTTCCTGGATCTTGTGCATGCCGAGGATGCCGGATTGCGGCGCATTGAGGATCGGCGTCGACATCAGCGAGCCGTAGATGCCGCCGTTTGTGATCGAAAACGTGCCGCCCTGCAGCTCGTCGATCTTAAGCGCGCCGTCGCGGGCGCGGTGGCCGAAATCGGAGATCGTCTTCTCGATCTCGGCCAGCGATTTCTGATCGCAGTCGCGCACCACCGGCACGACCAAGCCGCGTTCGGTGCCGACCGCAATGCCGATATGATAATAATTCTTGTAGATGATATCGGTGCCGTCGATCTCGGCGTTGACCGCGGGGATTTCTTTCAGGGCCTGCACGCAGGCACGCACGAAGAAACCCATGAAGCCGAGCTTCACGCCATGCTTTTTCTCGAACAGATCGCGGTATTGCGTGCGCAACGCCATGACGTGGCCCATGTCGACCTCGTTGAAGGTCGTGAGCATGGCGGCGGTGTTCTGCGCGTCCTTCAAGCGCCGCGCGATGGTCTGGCGCAGCCGCGTCATGCGCACGCGCTCCTCGCGCGCGGCATCGTCGGCCGGCGACGGGGCGCGGGCTTGGATGGCGGCGGCGGTCGCCGCGACCGGCGTCGGCTGCGCCGCGGCGCGCTCGATCGCCGCAAGCATGTCGCCTTTGGTGACCCGGCCGTCCTTGCCGGTGCCGGGAACGGTTGCGGCATCGAGACCGGACTCGGTGGAGAGCTTTCGCACTGATGGCGCCAGCGGCAAGTCGGCGGCAGTTGCCGGCGCCTTGACCGGCGCGGGCGCGGCGGCGGGTTTGGCCGCCTGGGGCGGCGGTGCGGTGGGCTTTGCCTGGGGCGGCGCCACAGCGGCGCGCGGGGCCGCGCCGGCACCATCCTTAATCTGGCCGAGCACGGCGCCGACGGCGACTGTCTCACCGTCTTGGGCGGCGATCTCGGCAAGCACGCCGGCGGCGGGCGCCGGCACTTCGATCGTCACCTTATCGGTCTCGAGCTCGACTAGCGGCTCGTCGACCGCGACCGCGTCACCCGGCTGCTTGAACCATTTGCCGATGGTGGCCTCGGTCACCGATTCCCCGAGCGTCGGCACGCGGATTTCAGTCATAGGATCCCCTTGGCATCCATTCGTCATGCCCGGCCTCGCGCCGGGCACGACGGCGCAAGAATTAGCTCAGAGCCTCGTCCAGAAAATGCTTGAGCTGCGCGAGATGAAGCGACATCTGCCCGACCGCCGTCGACGCCGAGGCCGGCCGGCCGGCATAGCGGGCGCGGCGATGCTTGGCGCCGATCTGATTGAGCACCCATTCCAGGAAGATATCGACGAACACCCAGCCGCCCATATTGCGCGGCTCTTCCTGACACCACACGATCTCCGCCTGCTTGAAACGCGACAGTTCCGTCATCAGCGCCTTGGTCGGAAACGGATAGAGCTGCTCGATGCGCAGCAGATAGATGTCGTCGATGCCGCGTTTCTCGCGCTCCTCGTAGAGATCGTAATAGACCTTACCGGACGAGATCACGACGCGGCGGATCTTGTCGTCGGAGACGAGCTTGATCTTCTCGTCGGGCAACGTCTGCGCATCGTCCCACAGCAGCCGATGAAACGAAGTGCCCGGGCCCATTTCGTCGAGCCGCGACACCGCGCGCTTGTGGCGCAACAGCGACTTCGGCGTCATCAGGATCAGCGGCTTGCGGAAGTCGCGTTTGAGCTGGCGGCGCAGGATATGAAAGTAATTCGCCGGCGTCGTGCAGTTTGCCACCTGCATATTGTCCTCGGCGCACATCGACAGGAAGCGCTCGAGCCGGGCCGAGGAATGCTCCGGCCCCTGCCCTTCGTAGCCGTGCGGCAAGAGGCAGACGAGCCCCGACATGCGCAGCCACTTGCGTTCGCCGGACGAGATGAACTGGTCGAATAAGACCTGCGCGCCGTTGGCGAAGTCGCCGAATTGCGCCTCCCATAATGTGAGTGCGTTGGGCTCCGCGAGCGAGTAGCCGTATTCAAAGCCGAGCACGGCCTCTTCCGACAACATCGAGTTGATGACCTCGAAGCGGCCCTGGCCGTCGCCGAGATTGTTGAACGGCGTGTAGCGTTGCTCGGTTTCCTGATCGGTCAGAACCGAATGGCGTTGCGAGAACGTGCCGCGCTCGGAATCCTGGCCCGACAACCGCACCCGATGGCCTTCGAGCAGCAGCGAGCAGAAAGCGAGCGCTTCGCCGGTCGACCAGTCGATGCCGGATCCAGTCTCGATCGCCTTGAGCCGGTTCTCCAAGAACCGATTGAGCGTTTTATGCAGATGGAATTGCGACGGCAGCGCGGTGATTTTTTGGCCGATCTCCTTGAGTTTTGCGATCTCGACGCCGGTCTTGCCGCGGCGCGGATCATCGGCATCGGCCGCCGACTTAAAGCCGGCCCAGCGGCCGTCGAGCCAGTCGGCTTTGTTGGCGCGGTAGCCGAGCGCGGCGTCGAGCTCGGTGTCGAGGTGGCTGCGCCAATCCGCCTTCATCCTGTCGACTTCGCCCGCGGTGACGACGCCTTCGCCGACCAATTTGTTGCCGTAGATTTCGAGCGTGGTCGGGTGTTTCGCGATCGCCTTGTACATCAACGGCTGCGTGAAGGACGGTTCGTCGCCTTCGTTGTGGCCGTGCCGGCGATAGCAGAACATGTCGATGACGACGGGCTTCTGGAATTTCTGCCGGAACTCGGTCGCGATTTTGGCGGCGAAGACAACGGCTTCCGGATCGTCGCCGTTGACGTGGAAAATCGGCGCCTCGATCATCTTGGCGACGTCGGACGGATACGGCGAGGAGCGCGAAAAGCGCGGATTGGTGGTGAAGCCGATCTGATTGTTGACGATGAAGTGCACCGAACCGCCGGTACGGTGACCGCGCAAGCCGGAAAGCCCGAAACACTCCGCGACAACGCCTTGACCGGCGAACGAAGCGTCGCCGTGGATCAAAAGCGGCATCACCACAGTGCGGTCATCGGCAGTGGCGTGGAATTGGTCTTGCTTGGCGCGCACCTTGCCGAGCACCACGGGATCGACGATTTCGAGATGCGATGGATTGGCGGTGAGCGACAGATGCACCTTGTTCTGATCGAATTCCCGGTCCGACGACGCACCGAGATGATATTTCACGTCGCCCGACCCTTCGACCGCGTCCGGCGTCGATGAGCCGCCCTTAAATTCGTGGAAGATGGCGCGATGCGGTTTGGCCATGACCTGCGCCAGAACATTGAGGCGGCCGCGATGCGGCATGCCGATCACGATCTCGCGCACGCCAAGTGCACCGCCACGCTTGATGATCTGCTCAAGCGCCGGGATCATCGACTCGGCGCCGTCGAGACCGAAACGCTTGGTGCCGGTGAATTTCAGATCGGAGAATTTTTCGAAACCTTCGGCCTCGACCAGCTTGTTGAGAATGGCGCGCTTGCCCTCACGGGTAAACGTGATCTCCTTGTCCGGTCCTTCGATGCGCTCCTGGATCCAGCCCTTTTGCGCGCCGTTGGAAATGTGGAGAAACTCGACGCCAAGCGTCTGGCAATAAGTGCGGCGCAGGATGCCGACAATCTGGCGTACCGTGCCGAATTCAAGCCCGAGCACCTTGTCGAGAAAAATCGGTCGGTCGAGATCGGCGTCGGAAAAGCCGTATGTCCGCGGATCGAGTTCCTCCTCATTCTTCGCCGCTTCGAGGCCGAGCGGATCGAGATTGGCGTGTAAATGGCCGCGGGCGCGATAGGCGCGGATGAGCATAAGCGCCCGGATCGAATCGCGGGTCGCGCGCTCGACGGCGGCCGACGACAGATCGACGCCGCGAGTCTGTGCTTGCGCCTTGACCTTGGCGCCGACCGTTTGGCGCACTTCCGCCCAATCGCCGTCAAGCGCCGCGACAAGATCGCTTCGCTCGAGCGGCGGCCAGTCCGGCCGTGCCCACGATGGTCCTTGCGCGTTCTTGGCGACGTCGCCGGCGTCGTCCTTCAGGCTTTGGAAGAACGCTTGCCACTCGGCGTCGACGGCCTTCGGCTCGGTCTCATAGCGCGCGTAGAGGTCGTCGATATAAGCGGCGTTGCCGCCATACAGAAACGAGGTGAGTGCGAAAGCGGCATTCGCGTCCTGGCGAGACATGGTGCAGTCCTTGGGCAAATTCCGAGCTAGGGAACGGGAAACGAGGCGCAAGATAAAGCAACCGACCGCGTGCGAAGAGGCAACGCGAATCAGCCCGGCCCGGCGCTGGGAAGTTCTCTTTACCCTATTTAATGGCTCGATGCGGCAGGCAAAAGACGTAAAGAATGAATCTTCATTTCCATATTTGCGCCAGCGTCTTGCCGAGACGTGCCGGCGACGGCGAGACCGTGATGCCGGCGGCTTCCATGGCGGCGATCTTGGATTCGGCGCCGCCCTTGCCGCCGGCGATGATCGCGCCGGCGTGCCCCATTCGTCTTCCAGGCGGCGCGGTCCTTCCGGCGATAAAGCCGACCATCGGTTTTTTGCGGCCGCTTTTGGCTTCGTCCTTGATGAACTGCGCGGCGTCTTCTTCCGATGAACCGCCGATCTCGCCGATCATGACGATCGCCTCGGTCGCTTTATCGGCGAGAAACATTTCTAGCATTTCGATGAAGTCGGTGCCCTTGACCGGGTCGCCGCCGATGCCGACCGCCGTGGTCTGGCCGAAACCCTCCTGCGTGGTCTGGAACACCGCCTCGTAGGTGAGCGTCCCGGAGCGCGATACGATGCCGACCTTGCCGGGTTTGAAAATATTGCCGGGCATGATGCCGATCTTGCATTCCCCCGCGGTCATGACGCCTGGACAATTCGGTCCGATCAGCCGCGATTTCGAACCGCACAGCGAACGCCTGACCTTCACCATGTCGGCGACGGGAATGCCTTCGGTGATGCAGATGATGAGCGGAATCTCCGCCGCGATCGCCTCGCAGATTGCGTCGGCCGCGCCGGGCGGCGGCACATAGATCACGCTGGCGTCGGCGCCGGTTTTGTCGCGCGCCTCGGCCACGGTGTCGAACACCGGCAGGCCGAGATGGGTCGAACCGCCTTTGCCCGGCGAGGTGCCGCCGACCATCTTGGTGCCGTAGGCGATCGCCTGTTCGGAATGAAACGTGCCGTTCTTGCCGGTAAAGCCCTGGCAGATGACTTTGGTGTTCTTGCCGATGAGGATGGACATTAGGCAGTCTCCCTCACCGCTTTGACAATCTTCTGCGCGGCGTCGTCGAGATCGTCGGCCGAGGTGACGTTGAGATTGGATTTGGCGACGATCTCCTTGCCGAGCGCGACATTGGTGCCTTCGAGCCGCACCACCAGCGGTACCCGCAAACCCACCTCCTTCACCGCCGCGACAACGCCTTCGGCGATCACGTCGCATTTCATGATGCCGCCGAAAATGTTGACCAAAATTCCCTTCACGTTGTGGTCCGACGTGATGATCTTGAACGCGGCGGAAACCTTCTCCTTGGTGGCGCTGCCGCCGACGTCGAGGAAGTTCGCCGGCGCCATACCGTAGAGCTTGATGATGTCCATGGTCGCCATCGCGAGACCGGCGCCATTGACCATGCAGCCGATCGTGCCGTCGAGCGCGACATAATTGAGATCGTAGCGTGACGCCTCGGTCTCCTTGGCATCCTCTTCATCGAGGTCGCGAAGCGCGGCGATGTCGGGATGCCGGTAAAGCGCGTTGTCGTCGAAGCCGATCTTGGCGTCAAGGCAGATCAGTTGGCCCGCTTTGGTCACGACCAGCGGATTGATCTCAAGAAGGCTCATGTCCTTGGCGACGAACGCCTGGTAGAGCTTCGGCAATACAGTTTCGGCCTGCTTCGCCAGCTCGCGGCTAAAGCCCAGCACGTTCGCCACATGGCGGGCATGATGCGGCATGAACCCGGTCACCGGATCGACCGCGAAGCTCACGATTTTCTCAGGCGTCTTGTGTGCGACCTCCTCGATATCCATGCCGCCTTCGGTCGACGCGACAAAGGCGACGCACGACGTCTCGCGGTCGACCAGCGCCGACAGATAATATTCGCGGTCGATCGCCGAGCCTTCCTCGATATAGAGGCGGTGCACTTCTTTGCCGTGCGGTCCGGTCTGATGCGTGATGAGCGTCGAGCCGAGAAGCCGCTCGGCCTCGCGCTTTACCTCGGCGACCGATTTCACCACTTTCACGCCGCCCGCTTTGCCGCGGCCGCCGGCATGGATCTGCGCTTTCACGACCCAGACCGGGCCGCCGAGATCGGCCGCGGCTTTTTCCGCTTCGGCGACGGTGAAGGCCGGAATGCCGCGCGGCACCGGGACACCGAACTCGCGCAACACGGCCTTGGCCTGATATTCGTGGATGTTCATTGAGAATGGTCCGTCATCCTGAGGTGCGAGCGGAGCAAGCCTCGAAGGATGCCGGCCGAGGCGCCGGGACCGTCACCCTTCGAGGGCCGCTGCGCGGCCACCTCAGGGTAACGGATAACTTACTTCCCGAGATCGGGGGCGATCTTCTTGCAGGCCTCAACCAGGCCTTCCACCGCTTGCGCCGATTTCTCAAACATAGTCCGCTCGGCGCCGTTCAGCTCGATTTCGACGACGCGTTCGACGCCTTTGCTGCCGATCACCGTCGGCACCCCGACATAGAGGTCTTTCACGCCGTATTCGCCGTTGAGCCACGCCGCTACCGGCAGCACGCGCTTCTTATCGCGCAGATAACTCTCCGCCATCGCGATCGCGGAAGCCGCGGGCGCATAGAAGGCGGACCCGGTTTTGAGCAGGCTGACGATTTCACCGCCGCCGTTGCGCGTGCGATCGACGATCTCGTCGATCCGCGCCTGCGTGGTCCAGCCCATCTTGACCAGATCGGGCAGCGGAATGCCGGCCACCGCCGAATAGCGCACCAGCGGCACCATGCTGTCGCCGTGGCCGCCGAGCACGAAGGCGGTGACGTCCTCCACGGAAACATTGAATTCGTCGGCCAGGAAATAGCGAAAGCGCGCGGAATCGAGCACGCCGGCCATGCCGACCACCATGGTTTTAGGCAGCCCGCAGCATTTTTGCAGCGCCCAGACCATGGCGTCGAGCGGGTTGGTGATGCAAATCACGAAGGCGTTCGGCGCATACTTTTTAAGACCCGCGCCGACCTGCTCCATCACTTTGAGGTTGATGCTGAGCAAATCATCGCGGCTCATGCCGGGCTTGCGCGGCACGCCGGCGGTGACGATGCAGACCGCCGCGCCCTCGATTGCCTCATAGGAATTGGTGCCGCTAAGACGGGCGTCGAAACCCTCGACCGGCGACGCCTGGACCAGATCGAGCGCCTTGCCCTGCGGGACGCCTTCCGCGACATCGAACATGACGACGTCGCCGAGCTCTTTCAGACCGATGAGAAGCGCCAGCGTGCCGCCGATCTGACCCGAGCCTATCAATGCGATCTTGCTTCGCGCCATCAGACAAATGTCCTTGATTGGTGAAAAGGCCCGGCTGTCGGCGTCATTAGCCGTTTCGGGTGACGCGTTCAAGTCGGGTAATATCGTGATATTCCCCGGCTGGGGAACCAAAGCGAGACTGGGATTATTGACGGGCGCGTCGCCGCAGTTGCGCCGAGACCGAGGCAGAGATGACGGCCGACACGACGAAGAGGCGCTCGGCAAAAGAACTATTTCGCATGCTCGGCCCCGGGCTCGTGACCGGCGCCGCGGACGACGATCCGAGCGGTATAGCGACCTATTCCCAGGGCGGCGCCCAGTTTGGCTATTCGCTCGGCTGGACGATGTTTCTCACCACGCCGTTCATGATCGCCATCCAGATCGTCAGCGCGCGCATCGGCGCGGTTACCGGCCAGGGCCTCGCGGCCAATTTGGACAAAGCGATGCCCCGCAACGTGCTACACGGCATTGTCGGGCTTCTGCTTATCGCCAATACGCTCAACCTCGCCGCCGACATCGCCGCGATGGGTGACGCACTGCGGCTTGTCGCCGGCGGCCCGCTTCTGGTCTACATCGCTCTGTTCGGAATCGGCTGCCTCACCGCGGAGATCCTGATCCCGTATCACACCTATTCGGGTTACTTGAAAACGCTGACGCTCGTGCTCTTTGCCTATGTCGCCGCGGCGTTCACCATCAGGATTCCATGGGGCCAGGTGATGGTCGCAACCTTCATCCCGCGCTTGTCGTGGGATCGCGATTACACGCTAATGCTGGTGGCAATCTTCGGCACCACGATCAGTCCGTACATGTTCTTCTGGCAGGCATCACTTGAAGCGGAGGGACGTAAGCTGCGCAGCAAAGCGAAAACCGCAACTGCCGCAGCCGCGCTGCCCAATCGTCTGGCGCGAGGCGAGTCCTCTCGTATCCGGCTCGACACCATCGCGGGCATGGTGCTGTCAAACCTCATCGCTTTTTTCATCATTATCACCACCGGTGCCACACTGCATGTGCATGGCATCACCCAAATCGGCACGGCCGAGCAGGCCGCCCAAGCATTGCGCCCGCTGGCCGGTCCGCTCGCGTTTTTTCTATTCGCGCTGGGCATTATCGGCACCGGCCTGCTCGCGGTACCGGTGCTCGCGGGCTCCGCCGGCTATGCGGTGGCCGAGAGCTTCGGCTGGGAAGGCAGCCTGGAGTTGTCCGCGCGCGGCGCGCCGGGCTTTTATCTCGTGATCGCCGCGTCAACGCTTGCCGGATTGGGCGCGGCGCTGACCCCGCTCGATCCGATCCGGATGTTGTTTTGGAGCGCCGTCGTCAACGGCGTGGTCGCGGTGCCGCTGATGGTGGCTATGATGATCGTCGTCGCCAGCTACAAAATCATGGGCAAGTTCGCCGCGTCACGCGCGCTGATGATCGGCGGCTGGGGCGCCACGGCGCTGATGGCGGCTGTTGTTGCCGCGATGCTCGTCACAAGCTTCGCTGGTTAAGTTTCAACGATGCCGGTCGACGCTCGGGACGTTTGCGCATGCGCAGTGCCGTGCGGCTTCGCCAGATAGGATTGCGAGCGCATCTCGATCAGCCGGGAGGCGGTGCGCTTGAACTCGGCCGCCTCAAAGCCCTCGTCGACGCGATAGAGCGCATCGGGTTCGGCGGCGGCCGAAGCGATCAGCTTCACGTTATGGTCGTAAAGCGTATCGATCAGGATGATAAAGCGCTTCGCCGCGTTGCGGTTGTCATAGGTCATGACCGGCACGTGGTCGAGGATGATGGTGTGGTATTCGTGCCCGATGCGCAGATAATCGGCGGCGGCAAGCGGCTGTTCGCACAAATCGTGGAAGGAAAATCGCGCCACCCCCATGAACGTGCGCGGCACCCGCACGCTGCGTCCTTGTACCGCCAATTCCTGCGCCGTCCCGACATGTCCGCCGGCAAGCCGGCGCCAGGCGTCGTCAAGCTTTAAGTCGGCCGCGGCGTCGGCCGGCACGTACCAAACCGGCAGCCCGGCAAATTTCTCCAAGCGGAAGTCGGTGCGCGCGCTCAGCCGCACGGCGTCCATATGCGTTTGCAGCATGTCAATGAAGGGCACGAACAAAGCGCGGTTCAAACCGTCCTTGTAGAGCTCGTCTGGCGGCACATTCGAGGTTGCGACCACCACAACGCCTCGCTCGAATAATCGGGTAAAGAGGCGCCCGAGAATCATCGCGTCGGCGATGTCGGTGACGTGAAATTCATCGAAGCACAGCAGCCAGGCCTGGTCGGCTAGCGCGTCGGCGACGAGACGGATCGGATCTTGGCCTTCGTGCTCGCCGCGCCTCATTTCCTGCCGGACTGCGTGAACGCGTTCGTGCACATCGAGCATGAACTCGTGAAAATGCGCGCGGCGCTTGCGCGCGACCGGGCTCGTTTCGAAAAAGAAATCCATCAGCATGGTCTTGCCGCGCCCGACGTCGCCGTAGATGTAGATGCCTTTGATCCGCGGCAGCGCGCGTTCGCGGCTCGCGAACAACCAGCCGAGCGACGAAGATTTCCGCGCCAGGCGATATTCCGCGATCCGCGTTTCAAGCTGCGCCATCATTTCGAGCACGGCCAGCTGGGCGTCGTCGCTTTCGACGCGGCCCAAAGCGACACCGGCGGCATACTGCGCTGTGACTGAATTTACCATGGCAATTTCAGTGGAACTGATTGGTGCGGGTTAACGTTTGTGGGTTAAACGTGGCGCGCTGCCCGAACGCGAAGCGGCCTTGCAGTCTGCGTGCCAAGTCCGAGTGCAGATTTTTGATGGATTGCCGTCTGTTTGATGGACTGCCGTCTGTTTGAACAATTGCGGTCGCCAAATCGTCGTAAACGCTTCGCCAGCCATGCGTATACGGAATGTAGGCATGTTGCTCAATCCTTTGCCTTGCCAAATTTCCCCGCGACACAACATGATGTTTGGATTCGGCGGGCTTGTCGAAATTTTTGAAGCCCGCGCGCTTTCTGGGAGGAAGCGAAAAGGAGGGTCTTGTCGACGACAACGTCAGGAGACCCAATGCACGAAGTTCTTCCCGAAGGCGGCGTGATCCGCAAAATGTGGATCGGCGAGACGGCAAAATACCGCGAGCATGTACTGCGTCTCGATCCCGAGAGCCGGCGCAATCGATTCGCCGGCGGCGTATCCGACGACTTCGTCCGCAATTACGTCAATATGACTACCGGCCTCGACGCCGTCGTCCACGGCTTTTTCATCGGCGACACGATGCGCGCCGCCGCGGAATTGCGGCCGCTCGGTGCCCGATTTCCCCACCAGGCCGAAGCCGCCATCAGCGTGGAAAAGCCGTGGCAGAGCCATGGCGTCGGCTCGGCGCTGCTTCGCCGCACGCTGCTGACCGCGCGCAATCGCGGCATCCGGCTTCTGCACATGGCGTGCCTCGCCGAGAACCATCGCATGCAGCAACTCGCACGCAAGTTCGACGCCGAACTGTCGTTCGATTTTGGCGGCGTGGTCGGCGAGGTCGAATCCTCGCGCCCAACGCCAATGTCGCTGATGCGCGAACTGATGTCGGACGGTCACGGCTTCGCCACCGCGATGCTCGACCTGCAATCGAGAATGCTGCGAGCATGACCTCGGGAAAAGCCCGCCGCGGACATGATCCGGGGCGGGCGCCGGAAGGCATCAGGCCCTCGAAAATCTACAGTGTGACTCTCGCTTCGCGCCCATCCGCGCTATGTCGCGTGAGCGGATAGGCCTCCTCGACGATATAGGGGCCGCCGCCGACCGAAGCCCGCGAGGAGAACAGCACGAAGCGCGTCACGGAGAATGGCGCCGAGCGGTAATGACCCCGCGCAGCGAGGTAGTCGGCGACCTGATGGCTCGATGAGTCGCGCAAGCGCGCCAGCGAGACATGCGGGGTGTATTTACGTCCCTCGGGTTCCAGCCCGAGCCGCTGCAACAGACGATCGTGTTCCGCCTGCAATTCCATCAGCGGCGCGACCGGCGCAACGGCCGCGACCACGGCGCGAGGCTTGCGCCCGCCGAACGATAGCAGCCCGTCGAGGCGAAGTTCGAATGGCCGGCGATGCACGCGTCCGAGTACGCCGGCAATCTCGCGCCCCAGCGCGTCATCGATGTCGCCGATAAAGCGCAGCGTGACGTGATAATTCTCGGGATCGATCCAGCGCGCCCCGGGCAATCCACCCCGCATCATGGCGAGCGACTGGGCGACCGATTGCGGGATTTCGAGACCGGTGAACAAGCGGGGCATAGCGACCTCCGGGCTCGATTCGCGAATCACGACGTCCTCAGAATGGGGTCATCGCTGCGCACGCGCAACCCTTCACGAAGGGTGCGGGCCGTGAATTTGAGCGATCAGCTCCAAAACTTTCGGTAAAATATGCTGGATGATCACATCGACGCCCGCGGGGTTCGGATGCATGCCGTCTTGCTGGGTGAGACTGAGGTCCGCGGCAACGCCGTCAAGGAAGAACGGGTAAAGCAGTACGCCATATTTCGCGGCCAGGTCGGGATAGATGCGATCGAACGCCTGTCCGTAATCGACGCCGAGATTTGGCGCCGCGCGCATGCCGCATAACAAGACGGGAATGTGACGCTGCGTCAGCCGGCGCAAGATGCCATCGAGCGCGGCACGCGTCACCTCTGGCTCGATGCCGCGCAACATGTCATTGGCGCCGAGCTCGACGATAACTGCGTCAGTGCCTTGCGGCACCGACCAGTCGAGCCGGGCGAGACCATCCGATGCGGTATCGCCGGAGACACCGGCGTTGGCGATTTCGGCGGCGCCGCCGTTCTTCGCCAGCGCCGCCTGCAGGCGCGGCACGAAGCCGTCCTTGTCGGCAAGACCGTAACCCGCGGTCAGCGAGTCGCCGAGCGCCACGATATGAATCGGCGCGGCGGCGCGCGCCCGATGCACCGCTGTCGCGGCGACGATCGCCACGCTACAAATCGCAACAATTTGGCGCAACGCGCGCCGCCACCCATATGAGCGGACACGCGCTGAGAACAGGCGCCATTGTCGGTTTGCAGGATCGGGGCCGGTTGGAGGCATGAACGACATTTCAGGGCATCCTATTGCCGGCGACGTTATCGTGCTCGGCGGCGTCAACCTGTCGCTCGGCCGCGGTGCCGGCCGCGTCCACATCCTGCGCGACATCGCCCTCAATATAGGTCGTGGCGAAGCCGTCGGCCTCCTGGGCCCCTCGGGCTCCGGCAAGTCGACGCTGCTTATGGTGATGACCGGGTTGGAGCGACCCGACTCCGGCACCGTGACGGTCGCCGGCGAGGATTTACGTCGGCTCGATGAAGATCAACTGGCCCGCTTTCGCGGCAGAACGATCGGCATCGTGTTTCAGGCATTCCACTTGATTCCGACCATGACGGCGCTGGAGAACGCCGCAATTCCGCTCGAACTCGCCGGCGCCTCCGATGCGCTGGCCCGCGCCGAGCGCGAACTCGCCGCCGTCGGGCTGAACGCGCGCATGCATCACTATCCGGCCGAGCTTTCCGGCGGCGAGCAGCAGCGCGTCGCGCTTGCCCGCGCGCTCGCGCCCAATCCCGCCATCCTCGTCGCCGACGAACCGACCGGCAATCTCGACGAGACGACCGGGCGCGATATTATCGAGCTTCTGTTTCGCGGCCATCGCGAGCGCGGCACGACGCTCGTTCTGGTCACCCATGACACCGAACTTGCGGCCCGCTGCGATCGCATGCTGCGCATGCATTCGGGACGGATCGAAAGCCGTCTCACCGCGACAGGCGCACCATGACGCATACCGCGCGCGTCCCGCTTGCCGTCAAACTCGCCTACACCGCCTTCATGGCGGTGCTGATTCCGGTCTATTGGCATTATTACGGGCCGACCAACTTTCTGTATTTCTGCGACATCACGCTGATCCTGCTTCTGATCGCGATCTGGCCGGAGAACGCGCTGCTCGTCTCCATGGGCTGCGTCGGCGTTCTCGTGCCGCAAGCGTTTTGGGTGTTCGATTTTTTCGTCAATGTGGCGGGTTATTCGCTGACCGGCATGACCGACTACATGTTCGATTCGAGTCATTCGCTGTTCCTGCGGCTGTTGTCGCTGTTCCACGGCTGGCTGCCGTTCTTTCTGATTTATCTGGTGTCGAGGATCGGATACGACCGGCGCGCGCTGCCGGCGTGGACCGTGCTGTTCTTCGCGGTCATGCTGATCTGCTTCTTTTTGATGCCGCCGCCGACGCCAAATCCGGGGCTGACGCCTGTCAACATCAACTATGTCTGGGGAATGCGCGACACCACGGCGCAGACTTTGCTGCCGCCGTACATCTGGTTTGCCGGACTATTGCTTGGAATTCCGGTCTTCGTGTTCGCGCCAGTGCATTTTCTCCTGGCGCGCGTCATGCCGAGCGCGAACTGATGCTGGCGCCGAATTCAACGCCAAATCGTGTTATGCTGTGGCGCTTTGCGGCGCGCTTTGTCTGGCGCGATCTGCGCGGCGGCATGCGCGGCTTCGGCGTTTTCATTGCCTGCATCGCGCTCGGCGTCATGGCGATTGCCGGCGTCGGCTCGGTGGCCGCGAGTTTGAGCGACGGCATCGGCGGTGCCGGCCGCGTCATCCTCGGCGGCGACCTCGCTTTTGCGCTGATCCAGAGGCAGGCGAGCGATGCCGAGCGCGCGTTTCTCGATGCCCATGGCAAGGTCTCCGTCGCCGCCACGCTTCGGGCGATGGCAAAGACGACAAAAGCCGCCGCCGGCGAACGCTCGATGCTGGTCGAGGTAAAGGCAGTCGATCACAAATACCCGCTGTTCGGCGCTGTCGTGACCGATCCCGCGATGCCGCTTGCCGCATTGTTTGCGCAAAGCGGCGGCGCCTTCGGCGCGGCGGTCGATCCCACGCTGTTGACGCGGCTTGATCTGAAACCCGGCGATCGCATCACGATCGGCGATGCGGTAATCGAGCTTCGCGCGGCGCTATCGAACGAGCCGGATAAGCTCGCAAGCGGCATCGGCCTTGGCCCGCGCGTGCTGATCAGCGAGGCGGCGCTTCAAGCCAGCGGACTGTTGCGGCCGGGAAGCCTGGTGCGCTGGCAATACCGTCTGCGGTTGCCGGAAAGCAATTCAAGCGACGGCGCGGTGACGGCAATCGAAAGACAGGCGCAGACGCAATTCCCGCAAGCCGGCTGGGAAATCCGCACCCGCATGAACGCTTCCCCGGCGCTCGAACGCAACGTCGAACGATTCAGCCAGTTCCTCACGCTCATTGGCCTGACCACGCTTCTGATCGGCGGCGTCGGCGTCGCCAATGCCGTCGCCAGCCACCTGGCGCGCAAGCGCGACGTCATCGCGACGATGAAAGCGCTCGGCGCCACCGGCGGCGGCGTCTTCACCATCTATTGCGGGGAGATCGTCGTGGTCGCGCTGTTCGCCACATTGATCGGTGCGACGCTGGGCGCGGCTTTGCCCTTTGCCATCGTATCTGCGTTCGGCGCGATCATCCCACTGCCGGTCGCGCCGGGGCTGCATCCGCATGTGTTGGCGTTGGCGATGGCCTATGGGCTGTTCACCGCACTCGCCTTCGCCCTGTGGCCGCTTGGTCGCGCGCACGACATCTCGGTAGCCATGCTGTTCCGCGACCAGATCGCCGCGGCGCGCAGCTGGCCGCGGCCGCGTTACGTCATTGCGTCGGCGGCAGTCGTTGCGCTTCTTGCCGCGCTCTCGATCGTGACCACTTACGATCGCCGCGTCGCTGTGTTCTTCGTTATCGCCGCGGCCATTGTCTTCTTCATTCTGCGGCTGATCGCACTCGGCACGATGTGGATCGCGCGCCGCTTGCCGCGGCAGCGCTCGACCAGTTTGCGGCTGGCCATCGCGAACATTCACCGCCCCGGCGCGCTGACGCCGAGCGTGATGCTCTCGCTCGGCCTCGGTCTCGCCTTGCTCGTAACCGTCGTCGAAATCGACGGCAATCTGCATCGTGAATTGGCGGAAGCGCTGCCGGACAAAGCGCCGTCGTTCTTCTTCCTCGATATTCCGGCAGCGGACGCCGCAAGCTTCGATGCCTTCGTGCACCAACAGGCGCCAGGCTCGACGGTCGAGCGCGTGCCGATGCTGCGTGGCCGTATCGTGGCGGCAAATGGCGTGGCGGCGGAGGATCTCAAGCCGGCCGCGGGATCGCGCTGGGTGCTGCGCGGCGACCGCGGCATCACTTACGCGACTGCCGTGCCCACTGGGTCGCGTATCGTCGCCGGTCACTGGTGGAGCGCCGACTATTCCGGCGAGCCGCTGGTGTCGCTCGAAAACAAGACGGCGCAGAACTTGAATCTGAAAATCGGCGATACCGTTACGGTGAACGTGCTCGGCCGTAACATCACCGCGCGGATCGCCAATCTTCGCGCCGTCGATTGGGAAAACCTCGGCATCAATTTCGTCCTGGTATTCACGCCCGGCGCGTTCAACGGTGCGCCGCATAGCGACATCGCGACATTGACCTTCGCCGACGGCGGCACCACGGCGGAAGATACGGCGCTGATCAAGGCGCTCGGCGATGCGTTCCCCACTGTGACCGGCGTACGGGTCAAGGACGCGCTCGACGCTGTGGCCGCAATCGTCGGCAAGCTCATACTGGCGGTGCGCGGCGCGAGTTCGATCACGCTCGTCGCCGCGGCGCTCGTGCTTGGCGGCGCATTGGCGGCAAGCCAGCGTTTTCGCGTCTATGACGCCGTGGTCCTGAAGACACTGGGGGCGACGCGGGCGCGGCTGTTAGCCGCTTACGCCCTGGAATATCTCCTCATCGGCCTGGCCACGGCGGTATTCGGCGTCGCGGCGGGCGCGGTCGCCGCAGCACTCGTCGTCACCCGGCTGATGGAGTTTCCTTTCGTCTTTGTGGCCGGCGAGGCCGCCGGAGCCGCGTTTCTTGCGCTTATTGTCACGGTGGGGCTGGGCCTTCTCGGCACGTTCTCGGCGCTCAGCCGAAAGCCCGCGGAAGTGCTGCGAAACCTTTAATTCGTTGCGCCGCAAGCCGTCGCGTTAAACACCATGAACGGTTTGTAACGGTCGCAAAATATGGCGTCGCCCATCTGGCGCACCGGGTGCTTTCGCACTAGATTCTGAGCCGAGGGCGTTGGGCTTGCGCCGAACGCCAGCCCCGGCGATACGCCGGGATAACAACCCAGGGGTATTTTCCATGTCCGACTTCGATCGGAATTACGCGACCGGCCGCGCCGGCTATCGCACCGACCAGGTGACGATCGATGCGGGTCTGCGCGCGTACATGATCCGCGTCTACAACTACATGGCGGCCGGCGTGGCGCTGACCGGCGTCTTGGCCTGGCTGACCTATCAAGCCGCCGGTGGTGACGCCATTCAAATCGCGGGTGGCCAGATCAGCGGGCTGACGTCCTTCGGACAGGCCATCTTCAGCGGCCCGCTGTCGATCATTCTGATGCTCGGCACGCTTGGCTTGGTGTTCTTCATGAGCTTCCGCATCAACCGGCTGTCCGCGGGAACGGCGCTGACGCTATTCTTCGTTTACGCGGGCCTGCTCGGCCTGGCGCTGGCGTCGATCTTTTTGCAGTACACCGGCGACTCGATCACGCGGGTGTTCTTCATCTCGGCGGCGACGTTCGGCGCGATGAGCCTTTACGGCTACACCACGCAGCGCGATCTCACCGGCGTCGGCTCGTTCCTGTTCATGGGCCTGATCGGTATTGTCATCGCGATGCTGGTCAACATGTTCCTGCATTCGAGCGGGCTGGATTGGGCGATCTCCGTGATCGGCGTCCTGATCTTTGTCGGGCTCACCGCCTATGACACGCAGCGGATCAAGGACATGTACTCGCCGATGGACGACGGCACCATCGCCGGCCGCAAGGCGGTGATGGGTGCGCTGTCGCTCTATCTCGACTTTATCAACTTGTTCCTGATGATGCTGCGGCTGTTCGGCGACCGCCGCTAAGTCATCGCAGCTTTCCCATCCGAACGCCCCGGGCTTTGCCCGGGGCGTTTTCTTTTCCGTGCGCTCATTTTCTGGCAGTTTCGCCGACAGCTATGAGCAACGTCCGTATCCGGCCAGCCGCCCCTGCAGATATCGCGGCCATTACGCGCATCTATGCCGACGCCGTCGTGCATGGGACGGCAACGTTCGAAATCGAACCGCCCGACGAAGCGGAGATGGCGCGGCGCCAGGAGGCGCTGGTGATCGGCGGCTATCCCTACCTCGTTGCCGAACGCGACGATGCGGTGGCGGGTTACGCCTATGCCGGACCGTATCGAGCTCGGCCAGCGTACAGATGGAGCGTCGAAGATTCGATCTACCTCGCGCCGCAATTTCAGCGCCAGGGCATCGGCGGCCGCTTGCTCGGGCGCGTGGTTGCCGAATCCGAAACGCTAGGCTTCCGTCAGATGATCGCGGTGATCGGGGATTCGGCGCAGGCCGCTTCAATAGCGGTGCATGAACGAGCTGGTTTTACGCTGATCGGCACGATGCGCTCAGTCGGATTCAAGCACGGTAAATGGCTCGACACCGTGCTGATGCAACGGCCTCTCGGCATCGGCGATCGAGCGCCGCCGTAAGCTTCTTAGCCCGCCACCACGCGGAGCGAGCGGTCGAGCGCACCCAGCACCCGATCGAGTTCGTGACCGCGGCGGACGATATGTCCGGTAGCCGAAATCACGCTAAAGGCGCCCTGCCGGCGTCCGAGTTTTGGATTTTTCTCGATTCGGTAGATCGGCATTTCCGAAGCGCGGCGGAACACCGAAAATACCGCGCGATCTTTCAGGAAATCGATTGCGTAATCACGCCATTCGCCGGCTGCGACTTTGCGGCCATAGAGCCGCAGGATGCGGTCGAGCTCGCGCCGGCTGAAGGTTACTTCGCTTGCGGGGGCGTGCGGACGATGCTCGCCCCCGCGCCACGCGCTTGGATCGGTCTCGCCGAAATCCATACGGCGCCTCCTTGTGTCATTGGAAGTTCATGATCGCGCCAGAATGGACGGCCGGCAAGGGCCTATCGGCGCGGCATATCGCAAGTGGGCCGCGCGTTCAGGTCCGCCCCCGGGGGGAAACTTCGCGTACGACATTGCCTCGGCCTGCGACACCTTCGCCGCCCGGAATCACGCGTTCGTTAAGTGGATCATAATACGGCCCCATTTCGGCCAAGCACGCGCCAAGCTACGGTGCGAGATAGTACCGTGTTGCCTCAAGGCCCGATTCGGATCGCGTTCCGGATTCCTCAGCCCCCCAGCCCCCCGGGGCACGGACGGATCGGGCCACAGGGCGGCAGCGTTTACAGTATGGTTCATTCCCCAATCCCTTGGGCCGGCGCGCGTTGCCGGCCTTTTTTATTGGGATGACAGCGGGGGTGCCGGCAGTTGAAGGGGCGTATAGGCAGCGCCCAGGATGATGCCCGGCTTGTCGCGAGTGCCCTCTTGCACCATGACCGCCGCGGCATCGACACCGTCGGTCTTGATCTCGGACATCGGAATATTCCAGCTCGACGCCGCGCCGGTCCAATCGCCGAGCTTCCGCCAGCCGCGCACGACGTTGTGATAGGTGATGGTGCGGCCGCGATTCTCACCGCGGCCGATCGCAACGGCGACCGCCTTGGCTAGCGGACACAGCCACACTTCACCGGCGTTGAAAGGGTTCTCCGCCGACTCGACTTTCACGTTCAGGCCGTTGCCGTCCACCGTCATCGACACCGGCACCGACATCACGCCTGATTTCTGATCGGTCTGCGCGATCGCGTGCTCGATGGCGGCCTTGTCGCTGCCGAGAGCATGCATGCTGCCGTTGACCACGATTTGCGGCGTATAGACTTGGCGATCGCCGCGCATGCGCGCATAGGCGCGCTGCCGCGCCGAATGCGCCGGACTCGCAAGCGTATCCTTCCAGCCGAGATAATCCCAATAATCGATCGGCAGGCTGAGTGCGACGAGCGACTGATCGGCCGTGAATTCGCCCAGAAGCTTGTCGGCGGCGGGACAAGACGAGCAGCCCTGACTGGTGAACAGTTCAAGCAGCGCCCGCCGCTCGGCGGCCCGCGCAACTACGAATGTCGCAATCAAGAAGCCCGCGATGAGGGATGCCGACGCGAGGCGGCGACGCAGCATTCCAACCTCCACCCCCCGGACCCCAAGCGAAGTGTCGACCGTTGGTGACGTTTTCGTGACGCCGGCATCTCTAACGCCGGCGCCGGTCACCCGCCACTCAATTCGCGGTGAGTAGGGAAGTTTAACCCTCGACACTCGCCGAAACGTTAAGCGGCGAGATGGCGCAGGACATACTGCAGGATGCCGCCGTTGCGGTAGTATTCCAGTTCGTCGCCGGTATCGATCCGGCAGATCAGCGGCACGCGCTTGAGCCCGCCGTCGGAGGCGATGATCTCGGCGAGGAGACGTTGGTGCGGCTTGAGGTCGCCGTGCAGGCCGCGGATGGTGATCTGCTCGTCCCCCTTTAAGCCAAGCGTCTGCCAGGACGTGCCTTCTTCGAACACCAGCGGCACGACGCCCATGCCGACGAGATTGGAGCGGTGAATGCGCTCGAAGCTCTGCGCGATCACGGCGCGCACGCCGAGCAGCGTCGCGCCCTTCGCCGCCCAGTCGCGCGACGATCCGGTGCCATACTCTTTGCCAGCGAGCACGATCAGCGGCACGTGTTCCGATTTGTAGCGCATCGCCGCATCATAGATCGTCATGCGCTGCTTCGACGGATAGTGAATCGTATAACCGCCCTCGACGCCCGGCACCATTTGATTCTTGATGCGGATATTGGCGAAAGTGCCACGCATCATCACCTGGTGATTGCCGCGCCGCGTGCCGTATTGGTTGAAGTCCCGCGGACGGACCTGATGGTCGCGCAGATATTCGCCGGCCGGGCTTTCCTCTTTGATCGATCCCGCCGGCGAGATGTGGTCGGTCGTGATCGAGTCGAGGAACAGGCCAAGGATGCGCGCGTCAACGATATCCTCGATCGGCTCGCTGCGCTTCGGCATCTGTTCGAAGTAGGGCGGGTTCTGCACGTAGGTCGAGCGATCGTCCCATTTGTAAGTCAGTCCGCCCTGTACGCTGATCTTGCGCCAATTGGCGTCGCCCTTGAACACGTCGCCGTATTTGCGCGTAAACATCTGCTTGTTGATGTTCTTGCGGATCACATCGCTGATCTCGCGGTTCGACGGCCAGATGTCGCGCAAATAGACCTTGCGGCCCTTCTGGTCGGTACCGAGCGGCTGCTTGGCGACATCGATCTGCATCGAGCCGGCGATCGCATAAGCCACCACCAGAGGCGGCGACGCGAGATAATTGGCGCGCACGTCGGCATTGACGCGGCCTTCGAAATTGCGATTGCCGGACAGCACTGCGGCCGCGACCAAATCGTTCTTGTTGATCGCCTCGGAAATCTCCTCGGGCAGCGGACCCGAATTGCCGATGCAGGTGGTGCAGCCGAAACCGACCAGATTGAAGCCAAGCGCATCGAGATCCTTCTGCAAACCGGATTTCGCCAGATATTCGGCGACCACCTGCGAGCCCGGCGCCAGCGAGGTCTTGACCCACGGTTTCACCGTAAGCCCTTTCGCCGCTGCCTTGCGGGCAAGGAGCCCGGCCGCGACCATCACACTCGGATTCGACGTATTGGTGCAGGACGTAATCGCGGCGATTACCACGTCGCCATTGCCCAGCGTATGCTTGCGCCCTTCCACCGGCACGCGCTTGTCCATCTCCACGGCTTTGTTGAACTCCTTGTCCATCGACCAGGCAAAGCCACTTTTGACGTCTTTCAGCGCAATACGGTCCTGCGGACGTTTGGGTCCGGCAAGAGACGGCTCGATCGAGGACAATTCAAGCTTGAGTACCTCGGTGAACATCGGATCGGGCGTGTTCTTTGTGCGATACATGCCCTGCGCCTTGGCATAGGCGATGACCAATGCGATGCGATCGGCCGAGCGCCCGGTGTCGCGCAGGTAGTGGATGGTGTCGTCGTCGATCGGAAAGAAGCCGCAGGTCGCGCCATATTCCGGCGACATGTTGCCGAGTGTGGCGCGGTCGGCAATCGACAGATTGGTGAGACCGGGGCCGAAATATTCAACGAACTTGCCGACCACGCCACGCTTGCGCAGCATCTGCGTCACGGTCAGCACGAGGTCGGTGGCGGTCATGCCTTCCTTGAGCTTGCCGTTCAATCGCACGCCGATCACTTCCGGCAGCAGCATCGAGTAGGGCTGGCCCAGCATCGCCGCTTCCGCTTCGATGCCGCCGACGCCCCAGCCGAGCACGGACAGGCCGTTGACCATGGTGGTATGCGAATCGGTGCCGACCAGGGTGTCCGGATAGGCAAGCTCGGTCGCGACGGTCTTGTCCGGGAACTGGATTTTGGTCTTCGACGTCCACACCGTCTGCGACAGATATTCGAGATTGACTTGGTGGCAGATGCCGGTTCCGGGCGGCACCACGCGGAAATCCTCGAACGAGCGCTGCGCCCATTTCAGGAATTTGTAGCGCTCCTGGTTCTGCTTGTACTCGTCCTCGACGTTCTGCTTGAACGCGAGTGCGTTGCCGAAGTGATTGACCGCGACCGAATGGTCGATGACGAGATCGACCGGAACCAGCGGATTAATCTTTTTCGGATCGCCGCCGAGGTGTTCCATGGCGTCGCGCATGGCGGCGAGATCGACCACCGCCGGCACCCCGGTGAAATCCTGCATCAGCACGCGCGCCGGCCGAAACGCGATCTCGCGCTCCGAAGTCTTGGTCTTGAGCCATTGCGCGACGGCCTGGATATCCTGTTTGGTGACGGAGCGGCCGTCCTCGTTGCGTAACAGGTTCTCCAGTAAAACCTTGAGCGAAAAGGGCAGCCGCGAAATTCCCTTCAGGCCGTTCTTTTCGGCCACCGGCAGGCTGTAATACGCATAGGTCTTGGAGCCGACCTTAAGCGGCCTGAGACACTTGAAGCTATCGAGCGATTCCATGATTTTTTTCCCATCCCGCCGGCAGAGCACCAGCGCAATTCGGAGACAATCTATTGCCGAAACAGGCCCCAACCCCCTCCCTGCCCTTCCCCCGCGGGCGGGAGACGAAAGGGAGTGGGAAATCGGACGTGGCAGGCGTCGCCGGCGCGCCGCAGCCCGACCTGCGGCTTATAGGGTCTTTTCGGATGTTGTGCCAGTTCAGCAACGAATGGTCCGGTAACATGCCTTGCATGGACCGAGATCTCGGAAAATGGCGCCAAAAATCGCCACCAGGTCAGTGCTGATGCGCCTTATCGCCGTCGAACTCGCCTGTCACCGCGGCGGCCGCGGCGTCTTTTCGGGCGTCGGCTTCACGGTGGAATCCGGCCAGGCTTTGACCATTAGCGGCCGCAATGGCGCGGGAAAATCGTCGCTGTTGCGCATGATTGTGGGGCTCCTGCGCACCACGGCGGGCCGGCTCACGCTGGAGGGGGGCGACGCGGAATTGAGCATTGCCGAACAGGCCCATTATCTCGGCCACCAGGACGCCCTGAAAGGCTCACTTTCGGTCGCGGAAAATCTACGCTTTTGGGCCGGATTTTTCGGCGCAGCGTCGTGCGATGTGCGCGAGCCGCTTGAAGCGGTCGGGCTCAGTGCGCTCGCAGGACTGCCAGCCGCCTACCTTTCGGCCGGACAGCGGCGGCGACTGTCGATTGCGCGGCTGATTGCGGCGCCGCGCCCGATCTGGCTCCTGGACGAGCCGACCAGCACGCTCGATGCGGCGGCGCAGGACCGCCTCGCCGATTTAATGCGGACGCATCTTGCCGGCGGCGGTCTTATTCTCGCGGCAAGCCACGGACCGATCGGACTCGAAAAGACGCAGGAATTGCGACTGGATCAACCCGCTGCCGGCGGAGCTGCGGCATGACCCCGCTCGCCGCCCTCTTGGTCCGCGACATGCGTATCGCCATCCGCGTCGGCGGCGGCGCGCTGATGGGGGTACTGTTTTTCCTGGTCGTGGTAACGCTGATTCCGTTCGCCATCGGGCCTGATCTCGCGCTCCTAAAGCGCATCGGGCCGGCGATCTTGTGGCTCGCGGCATTACTCGCGAGTCTCCTGGCGCTTGATCGGCTGTTTGCTGGCGATCACGACGACGGCTCGCTCGATCTCATCCTGACGGGCCACGCGCCGCTTGAACTCGTGGTTGCGGTCAAGGGCATTGCCCATTGGCTTACGACGGGACTGCCGCTCGTGATCTGCGCGCCGTTGATCGGTTTGTTGCTTAATCTCGACCTGCCGGCCGAGGGAACGCTCATGCTGACGCTGCTCGTCGGCACCCCGGCGCTGACCTTCATCGGTCTCATCGGCGCCGCCATCGCCGTGACGCTGCGCCGCGGCGGACTACTGCTCGCCGTCATCGTATTGCCGTTGACCGTGCCGATCTTGATTTTCGGCGTTGCCGCCGCCAATGCGGCGGTCACCGGGCAAGCGCCGTTCGGAACGCCGTTCACGATCCTCTGCGCGCTGACGCTCGCGAGCCTCGTGGTCGGACCCTTTGCCGCCGCCGCGGCGCTGCGGCAAGAAATGGAATAGCAACATTGCTCATGCAAAAGTGACGGCGGAATTGGCAGAGTCGCATTGTGCTCGTGCCGGCAACTGCACTAGACCTTGATCCGATCCCGTTGAATCGAATCAAGGTATTAGTTCTCAGTTTGAGCATGATCTTTTGCAAGAATCGGTTTTCACTTTTTTCGGGATCATGCTCTAAAGAACCGGGTTATATGGAAAGCTGCCGATGGCCCTCCTCGACCTCGCCAATCCGTCGCGGTTCCTGAAGTTCGCCAACAGCATCATTCCATGGCTGGCCGGCGCGACGGTTCTCGTCTTCGCCTTCGGCCTCGAGCAGACGATGATCGCGCCGGACGATTATCAGCAAGGCGCCACCGTCAAGATCATGTATCTGCACGTGCCGTCGGCTTGGCTCGGCCTATTATGCTGGGGCCTGATGTCGGTCGCAGCACTTGGCACTTTGGTCTGGCGCCACCCGCTTGCCGACGTCACCGCCAAAGCGGCGGCGCCGATCGGCGCGGCATTTACGCTGCTTTGCCTCGTCACCGGTTCGCTATGGGGCCGGCCCGAATGGGGCACCTATTGGGTGTGGGACGCGCGGCTTACTTCGGAATTGGTTCTGTTTCTGCTTTATCTCGCCGTCATCGCGTTGTGGCGCACGGTCGAGGATCCGTCGCGCGCGGCGCGTGCCGTGGCGGTGCTCACGCTGGTCGGCGCGATCGATCTGCCGATCATCAAATTTTCGGTCGACTGGTGGAACACGCTGCACCAAGGCGCTTCGGTGTTTCGCATCGGCGGCTCGACCATCTATCCGACAATCCTGCTGCCGCTTTTCATCATGGCGGGAGCGTTCACCTTGCTGTTCGCCACGCTCGTGCTCGCGGCGATGCGCAACGAGATCCTGCGCCGCCGCGTGCGCACCCTGCAGCTCATGCAGGCCAACGCCGCGAGCTGACGATGGAGACGACGGCACATATCGATTTCATCGCCGCGGCCTATGCCGCCGCGACACTCGTTATCGGCGCGCTGATCGCCTGGGTGATGCTCGATTACCGCGCACAAGTGCGGAAAATTGCGGAACTTGAAATGCGGGGATTTACCCGCCGCTCCGCGGCGGATTCCGCGCAGTCCGCGCAACAGGCCGAGGAAGCTGCAAGGCTACAGACAGAGGAGGAGGCATGAGCGTCGCGGAAAACGGCGGCCGCACCGTGCGCTGGCACCGCGTTCTGTGGCTGGTGCCGCTCGGCGTCTTCCTTGGGCTCGTGGTCCTGTTTCTGATCCAGCTCAATGCCGGCG
This sequence comes from uncultured Alphaproteobacteria bacterium, assembly GCA_963775515.1. Taxonomy (GTDB): domain Bacteria; phylum Pseudomonadota; class Alphaproteobacteria; order Rhizobiales; family Xanthobacteraceae; genus BOG-931. The sequence goes on from CAVZIQ010000004.1 coordinate 246,721, forward strand.
ATCCGTCGCTCATCCCCTCGGCCCTGATCGGCCATCCAGCCCCGCAAACGACGCTGCCGGCAATCGCGGGCCTCGAGCGCGACGGCGCGCCGGTCCCGGGCATCGACCCGGCAAGCTTCAAGGACGCCGTGACGGTCGTGAACGTCTGGGCGTCGTGGTGCATACCGTGCCACGACGAAGCACCGCTCTTGGAGCAAATGGCGAAGGACACCCGCTTCCATCTGGTCGGCATCAATTACAAGGACGATCCCGGCAACGCGCGGCGTTTCCTCGGCCGCTACGGCGATCCGTTCGTGGCGGCCGGCGCCGACCAGAGCGGCCGCGCCGCGATCGACTGGGGCGTCTATGGCGTGCCGGAAACTTTTGTGATCGGCCGCGACAGCCGCATCGCCTATAAACTTGTCGGCCCGATTACGCCCGAGAATTACGAGTCGGCGCTCAAGCCGCAGATCGAAAAGGCGCTGGCGGCGAAGTCGTAATCGTCATTGCGAGCGAAGCGACGCAATCCAGCCGGTGGTGAAGTATCTAGATTGCTTCGTCGCCGAGCTCCTCGTAATGACGAGGATTATTCCGCCGGCTCGGCCGCGTATCGCTTCAACAGCGGCACCTGCAATGCACCGAACACAAGCGTCAGCGGCATCACGCCGAACACCTTGAAATCCACCCACACATTGGTCGAGGTGTTGCGCCAGACGATTTCGTTGAGGACCGCAAGCACGAGGAAGAAAAGCGCCCAGCGCAGCGTCAGCTTGCGCCAGCCCTCCTCGGTCAGGTTGAACATAGAATCGAAGACGATGCCAAGGAGCGGTTTGTTGAAGACAAGGCCACCGAGCAGCATCGCGCCGAACAGCGCATAGATGATCGTCGGCTTGACCTTGATGAAGGTCGCATCATGTAGAATGAGCGTTAGTCCGCCGAATACGACCACGATGACCGCCGTGACCACCGGCATGATCGGAAGCTGCCGCGTTATGACGTAGGAGACGGCAAGCGCCGCGAGCACCGCGATCATGAAAGTCGCCGTGGCGACGAAAATCCCGAAGCGGGAATTGGCGAAGAAGAACAGTGCCAGCGGCCCGAGATCGAGCGCCAGTTTAAGGAGCGGATTGAGCTGCGGTTTTGTCGTCATCGTCATGCGCTATGTAGTGTGGCCGGATCACTTGCTCAATCAGAAATCGAGGCCGGCGATGGCGCGAGCGAAGTCACGCGCCGAGAATGGCGCAAGATCGTCGATGCTTTCGCCGACGCCGACGTAATGCACCGGCAAACCGAATTTTGCCGCGATGGCAACCAGAATGCCGCCGCGCGCGGTGCCATCAAGCTTGGTCATGGCGAGGCCGGTGACGCCGACGGCTTTCTGGAAAATCTCGACTTGCGACAGCGCGTTTTGTCCGACGGTGGCATCGAGCACAAGCAGCACCGCATGCGGTGCCGTGGGGTCGACTTTCTTGATCACGCGGACGATCTTTTCCAGTTCGCCCATCAATTCGGTGCGGTTCTGCAATCGGCCCGCGGTGTCGATCAAGAGGACATCGGTGCCGCGCTGTTTTGCTTCAGCGACAGCATCGAAGGCGAGACCCGCGGCGTCGGCGCCCGCTTCGCGCGCAATAAAATCGGTGCCGCTGCGCGTCGCCCAGATTTTGAGTTGCTCGATCGCGGCGGCGCGGAACGTGTCGCCGGCGGCGAGCATGACCGAGCGGCCTTCGGCGCAGAATTTTGCCGCAAGCTTGCCGATGGTCGTCGTCTTGCCGGAACCGTTGACCCCGGCGACGAGAATGACGAACGGCCTTTTGGCTGCATCGATGACGAGCGGCTGCGCCACGGCGACGAGCGTCTTTTCGACTTCCGCCGCGACCACGGCCTTGATCTCATCCGGCGTGATCGACGTGCTGAAGCGGCCGTAACGGAGCTCGGTGGCGATGCGGGCCGCCGTATCCGCGCCGAGATCGGCGCGGACCAGCGCATCCTCGATCTCGCCGATCGTCGCCGCATCGAGCTGACGTTTGGCGACCACGTGCGCGATCGCGCCGCCAATCGCCGACGAGCTGCGCTTGAGGCCGCCGGACAGGCGCCGCCACCACGTTCCAGGCGTTTCTGCCGCTTCGGCCGTATGATCTATCGTACTGTCTTGCATGCGACGCCCGTGATAGCCGTTTCGCCAAGGTAGGCAAACATGACCCCCGAAGAGATGGTGTCGCGGCTCCTCTACCGCGATGGGCTAATGCTGGTGGTCGACAAGCCGGCCGGCATGGCCGTGCACCGTGGCGCGCCGAACAGCAAGGATAGGGGCAGAGAATTGCTCGAGGACCACTTCGACACCCTGCGTTTTGGGCTGCCGCGCCCGCCGGCATTGGCACACCGGCTCGACCGCGACACATCCGGCTGCCTCATTCTCGGCCGCCATCGCAAGGCGCTGGCGCAGCTCGGCAAGCTGTTTCGCAACGGTGCGATCGACAAAACCTACTGGGCGATCGTCGAAGGCGGCCCGGATGCCGAACAGGGCGAAATAGACATGCCGCTTGGCCGTCTCGACGCCAATATCGGCTGGTGGCAGAAGCACGATCCGCAGGGCCAGCCCGCGCTGACCAGGTGGAAGGTTATGGGGCGTATCCCGGGCCTGACCTGGCTCGCGCTCGAACCCCTGACCGGGCGCACCCATCAGCTGCGGGTGCATTGCGCGGAAATGGGGTGGCCTATTCTGGGCGATGCGGTGTATGGCACCGCACCACGCCAGGGTGGCCCACCGCTTCATCTGCATGCCCGCGAAATCGCGGTGCCGCTTTACAAGAACCGCGAGCCAATTCACGTCGTCGCGCCGGTGCCGGAGCATCTGCGCGAGCGTTTGGCGCAATGCGGCTGGGACGGTGAAAAGAGCGACTTGAGCCCAGCGGCCTGCCCGCCCCGCGAAGCCGAACTCCGCAGCGGCGGATAGATCAATATATCGTCTGTTTGATCCGTTCTGGCGCGAGGCGGTCGTGCTCGGGCCCACCCATCTTGCCGTCGGTCAATTCGGCGAGGATCGAACCCGGCGTCGGCAAGTTCCCGCGATCGACGATACTCGCCGGATCCCACAGTTTCGAACGGATGATCGCTTTGGTGCACTGGAAGTAGGCCTTCTCGACCGTCACGACCAGCACGCATTTCGGCGCCTTGCCGTTGAAGACAAAGCTTTCGGTCAGCTTCGGGTCGGTCGATATCTTGGCGCGGCCGATGATGCGCATCGTCTCGCCGACGCCCGGAATAAGGAACAACAGCGCGACGCGCGGATCGCGCACCAGATTGCGCAAGCTGTCGATGCGATTGTTGCCGCGGCGATCGGGGATGAGGAGCGTGTGCTCGTCGATAACCCGCACGAATCCGGGTGGGTCGCCGCGCGGCGAGCAATCGAGCCCTTCGGGACCGCAAGTCGCCAGCACCGCGAAGGGCGAAGCTTCGATCAGCTTGCGGTATTGCGGCGTGACGCGGTCGGTTTCCTTGAAGACTGCCGGTCCATAAGGCGTGTCGCTGTACAGGCTCTCGAGCTGTTCGGTGGTCGATATCGTGTGGCTTTGCCCGTTGCCGTCCATGGTACGGTCTCCGCTGTGAGGCGAGTTTATCTCACGCCGCCAGCAATTGTCTGCCGTCGTGCGCGGCGATCTTGAGATCGACAATCGTGCCCGGCTTGGCCGATTCCGCGAGCAGGACTTTGGTGAATTGCTCGGTGTGGCCGCTGTCGCGCGATTCGGCGAGCACGCGTCGCGTCGCGCCGACTTCGGCGTCGAGATGAATGCGTAACGCCAATGCGCCGCGCTCGCGCAGCCGCTGCGCGCGCTCCTTAATGACGGTGCCGTCGAGTTGCGGCATGCGCGCCGCCGGCGTGCCCGGGCGCGGCGAGAACGGAAAAACATGCAGATGCGTCAGCCCGCATTCCGCGACGAGATCGAGCGAGCGCCGGAACATGTCTTCGGTCTCGGTCGGAAAGCCGGCGATCAGATCGGCGCCGAACACGATATCCGGCCGCAAGCGGCGCACTGACTCGCAGAACGCGACGGCATCGCTGCGTAAATGCCGCCGCTTCATGCGCTTGAGGATGAGATCGTCGCCGGATTGCAGCGATAAATGCAGATGCGGCATCAGCCGCGCGTCCGCCGCCAGCGCATCGAGGAGATCGCGATCGGCCTCGACGGAATCGATCGAGGAGAGGCGCAGACGCTTGAGCTCCGGCACGTGCTTGAGGATTTGCTTGACCAGTGCGCCGAGTTTTGGCGCGCCCGGCAGGTCGCCGCCATAGCTCGTGATGTCGACGCCGGTCAGCACAATCTCGCAATAGCCGTTGCCGACCAGCCGGCGCACATCCTCGACCACCGCGCCCATCGGCACCGAGCGTGAATTGCCGCGCCCGAAAGGAATGATGCAGAAAGTGCAGCGGTGATCGCAGCCGTTCTGGACCTGGACAAATGCGCGGCTGCGGCCGGCGAAGGCCTCGATCAGATGTGCCGAGGTCTCCCGCACCACCATGATATCACTGACGATAGTCTTCGGTGCCGCGCCAACATCGAAAGCCGCGCGTGCTTGCGCCCATCCCGCGGGGCCGAGCTTTTCGGCGTTGCCGAGCACGCAATCGGTGTCGGCCATGGCGACAAAAGTCTGCGGCTCGGTCTGCGCCGCGCAACCGGTGACGACGATCTTGACCTGCGGACGGTCGCGGCGCAGCGCCCGGATTGCCTGCCGCGCCTGTCGTACCGCCTCCGCTGTGACCGCGCAGGTATTGACGACGACGGTATCGTGAAAGCCGGCGCGCTCCGCCTCGCGGCGGATCACTGCCGATTCCGCGGCATTGAGACGGCAGCCGAAGGTGACGACCTCGACGCTCATCGTTAGGTCGCTCCGGCGCCGGCATTGACCAACAAGACAGCGTCGAACCGGCCCTTATGCTCGTATTCGACCGGACCGGTCATCAGCACGTGATCGTCGCTCTCGCGCCATTCGATTGCGAGATCGCCGCCCGGCAGACCGACCGTTACTTTGCGCCCGGTGCGGCGAAGCCGCGCCGCAGCTACGGCTGCGGCGCAGGCCGCCGAGCCGCAGGCTTGGGTCAGTCCGGCGCCGCGTTCCCACGTCCGGATCACGATGCGGTCGCGCCCCCGCGTCGCGGCGAGTGTGATATTGGCGCGCTCCGGGAACATCGGATGGTGCTCGAGCAGCGGGCCGATTTTGCCGAGATCGTAAGCCGCGGGATCGTCCACCCAGAAGATCGCATGTGGATTGCCCATGCTCACAACGGAGGGAGAGTGCAGGACCGGCGCGCCGCGCGGCCCGATTTCGAGTTCGATGGCGCGCGTATCGGCGAATTCCTGCGCCAGCGGAATCTCGTCCCAACGCAAACGTGGCGGTCCCATATCGACGGTGAACAGACCGCTTGCCTCACGCCGGCAGGCGACGATGCCGGCCGGCGTTACGAACTTCAGCTCGGCGCGGCCGGTTTCCTCACTGACGAGCGCGGCCACGCAGCGCATGCCATTGCCGCAGGCGCCCGCTTCGGAACCGTCGCTGTTGTAGATGCGGATCGCCGCATCCGCATCGCCGCGCGCCGCCGGATAAATCGCCATCAGCTGATCGTAGGGCTCCTGCTGCGCCGCGGCGCGTGCGTCGGCCGGTGCAATTGCGCCCGGCGCGCGGCGCAAATCGACGATGACGATCTCGTTGCCGAGGCCGTTCATCTTGATGAAATCGCGATTGCCCAGCGCGCTCATGCTACCGCCCAAACCGGAGCCTGCAAAAAGTCCTAATGTGAGGGACTTATATGAGAAATCGCTCGTCATGCGCCAGTGTCCGCAAGCGGTGATGGCAATTTGGGCAGGGCGGGATGCGGCCGAACATGCTAGATTCGGTTTGGCGACGAAGAGAGGACGGGCGACGGCGCGGCCGCGGGCGCCGGGTGGCTCATTTGGGGAGAAACTGATGTCGTTCGGTTTAGCGCTGCGCGCCGGCCTCGCGGGCGCTGCAATTGCCATGACCATTGCGCTCGGGGTGTCGCAGCCGGCATCTGCGCAGAACCCCGCGCAAAGCCCGGCCCCGGCGCCCGCACAGACTTCGCCGCAAAGTCCCGCGCCGCCGGCTGCCGCTGCGCCCGCCGCGCCGGAGCAAATCGCTCCCCCATCGACACCGGCCCAGCCGGGCGATGTGTTCGGCGAGGACACGACGCTCACCGCGAGAACGATGATCTACGTAAAGGGCAGCGGCACCTGGGACAAGACGTTCGAAATCATCACCGCTTCGCTGAAGAAAATTAAAACCTACCTCGACAAGGAAGGCATCAAGCCCGCTGGGCCGCCGATGACGATCTTCACGTCCTCCGACGATAACGGCTTCGACTACGAGATCGGGGTTCCGATCGCAGCGCCGCCGAATAATCCGCCGCACGGTGAATTTTCCGTCGGCCAGACGCCGGACGGCGCGGCGCTCAAATTCGTCTACCGCGGTTCGTATGACGATCTCGACAACACCTACGAGACGATCACCGACTATCTCGATGAGAAGCGGCTCGACGCCAAGGAAATGGTCGAAGAATACGTCACCGACCCGCTCACCACCGACGCGAAGAAGCTGGTCGTCAACGTTTACGTCTTGATCAAGCCGCCGGACACCTCTCCCGGTTAAAGGCCGAAAGACTACGCTTACAGCTGCCACACCTGCCCGGGCCGCAACGTGCGGAAACGCGCGGCGGGGATGCCGGCAACCTGCAAGGCATCGGCAAGCGCAATGAGCGGCGCGTCGATTGCCTCGTCGGTAAGCTGGAACGTGCCGTAATGATGCCCTAGCGCAAGCTCGGCGCCGCAATCGAGGAACGCCTGCACCGCTTCGGCCGGATCCATGTGCTGATCGCGCATGAACCAGCGCGGCTCGTAGGCTCCGATCGGGAGAATGGCGAGGCGGAACGGCCCATGACGATCGCGCGCGTTTCGGAAATGGCGTCCGTCGCCGTAGCCGGAATCAGCGACGAAATATATGCGTCCGGCAGGCGTCTCGATGACGAACGACGCCCACAGCGACATGTTGCGGTCGCACAAATTGCGCGCCGACCAATGTCGCGTGGCGACCGGGATCACGGCTAGGCCGGCGCCGATATCGACCCGTTGTCCCCAGTCATAGCCTTCGGCCGCGATCGCGGGATCGTGATTTCGCAAGATCGCGTCGTTGCCGAGCGGCGTGATGACGCGCGGTCGATGGGCGGCGCCGAGCCGTGACAGCGTGGCGACATCGAGATGATCGTAATGGCCGTGCGACACCAGCACGGCATCGATCGGCGGCAAGTCTGTAAAGTCGATGCCTGGATCGTTGACCCGCTGCGGCCCGATCAAACGGAACGGCGAGGCGCGCTTCGACCAGACCGGGTCGAGCAGGATGTTGCGTCCGGCCGTTTGGATGAGGAAGCTTGCATGGCCGACATAGCAAATACGCCAGGCGGTACCCTCGACCCGCGCCGGCGGGCGGTCGGCATAAGGCGATGGCGCCCAGGACGGCCACTTTGCCCTGGTGGCGCGCCGGTGACGGTACCAGCGCCACAAATCGCGCCGGCTTCGCGGCGGCGCGCCGTCGGGGTCAAAAAACCGCTCGCCGTCAAAGTGATCGGAGACCGGGCCGTTGTAATAGCGGGACATTGCGGCCCTACAATACAGCTGGGCCGCCCGGGCGCCCCGACCATAACGCCACGGTTGACGGCACGGGGGTCTGCACCTATTTTCCGCCCACTCTCGCAAGAGATCGAGATTTAACCGCCGACCGGTCCAGGAGACCGGAGGTTCCCGCCCGACAGCGCAATGCGCCCTCGGGCGCAAAGGTGTTTTGACAAGGGGCCGCCCGCATGGACGGCCGTACCAAGGGACGCAGAAATTGTTCGACAGTCTTTCCGAACGGTTGAACGGCATCCTCGATCGGCTGACCCGGCGCGGCGCGCTGTCGGAAGCCGACGTCGACGCGGCGCTAAACGAGGTGCGGCGCGCGCTCCTTGAGGCCGACGTGGCGCTCGACGTCGCGCGCAGCTTCATCGACGAGGTCAGGCAGCGCGCGGTCGGCGTCGACGTGATCAAGTCGGTCACGCCCGGCCAGATGGTCGTGAAGATCGTGCACGACCAATTGATCGAGACATTAGGATCGAGCGCCGAGCCGATCGACCTCAACGCGCCGGCGCCCGTCGTCATCATGATGGTGGGATTGCAGGGCTCCGGCAAAACCACGACTACCGCCAAGATCGCCAAGCGCCTCGCCGAGGTTTCCAAGCGCAAGGTGCTGATGGCCTCGCTCGATACGCGCCGCCCGGCCGCGATGGAGCAACTCGCGGTGCTCGGCCGGCAGGTCGGCGTCGACACGCTGCCGGTCGTGGATGGACAGACGCCGGTGCAAATCGCCGCGCGCGCGCAACAAGCCGCGCGGCTCGGCGGCTACGACGTCGTACTCCTCGATACCGCCGGCCGGCTCACGCTTAACGAGGCGCTGATGAACGAGGCGGCGGAAGTGCGCCGCGCCGCCAATCCGCACGAAGTGCTCCTGGTCGCCGACGCGCTGACCGGCCAGGACGCCGTCAATCTCGCGCGCGCTTTCAACGAGCGGCTCGATCTCACCGGCATTGTGCTCACCAGGATCGACGGTGACGGCCGCGGCGGCGCCGCGCTGTCGATGCGCGCGGTCACCGGCAAGCCGATCAAGCTCATCGGCACCGGCGAAAAGCTCGACGCCATCGAGGATTTCTATCCGCAGCGCATTGCCGATCGCATACTCGGCATGGGCGACATCATTTCGCTGGTTGAGAAGGCCGCCACGACCATCGATGCCGAGAAGGCGGCGCGCGTCGCCGAGAAGATGCGCAAGGGCGCTTTCGATCTCGCCGACTTGCGCGAACAATTGGCACAAATGCAGACGATGGGCGGCATGAGCGGCCTGATGGCGATGCTGCCTGGCATCGCCAAAATGAAAAGCCAGCTCGCCGAACGCAATCTCGACGAAAAAGTCCTTAAGCGGCAGATGGCGATCATCGATTCGATGACGCCCGGCGAGCGGCGCAATCCGGACGTGCTCAAAGCCAGCCGCAAACGCCGCATCGCCGCCGGCTCCGGCACCAAGCCCGAAGACATCAACAAGCTCCTCAAGATGCATCGCACCATGGCCGACGTGATGAAAGCGATGGGCAGCGCCAAGCGCGGACCAATGGCGGGGCTCGCCAACATGCTTGGCTTCGGCGGCGGCGGCATGCCGAGCCCGGAAGACCTGGCGAAGCTCGCGGAGAAAATGCCGGGCGGCGGCTTGCCGCCGGGAATGCCCGGCGCACCGGGTTTGCCGCCTGGCCTGCCGCCGACCATGCCGGGCTTGCCGCCGAATTTTCCCGGACTGCCGGGCGGGCTACCGGGTCTCGGTCCGAAATTTCCGGGCGGCTTCCCCGGATTGGGAAAGAAGAAGTAACCGCACCATCGATCGCATCACCCTAACGAAAGGAAACTGAATGTCTCTCGTCATCCGCATGGCACGTGCCGGCACCAAGAAGCGGCCGTTCTATCACATCGTCGTTGCCGACAGCCGCAGCCCCCGCGACGGCCGCTTCATCGAGCGGCTCGGCTATTTCAATCCGCTCTTGCCGAAGGAGAAGACCGAGCGGCTGAAGTGGGACGTCGAAAAGGCCAAAGCCTGGATGGCCAAGGGCGCGCAGCCGTCCGACCGCATCATGCGTTTTCTCGACGCCGCCGGCGTGATGAAGCGCAAGGCGCGCAACAATCCGGAAAAGGCGATTCCGCGCAAGGAACGCAAGGCGAAGGAAGAGGCGGCCAAAGCCGCCGCAGGCGCAGCACCTGCCGCGGCTCCGGCCGCGGCAGCGGCGCCGGCGGCGCCGGCGAGCTAACGGACGGAAGCGATGGCGGGCGGCGGGCGGATATGTCTTGGACAGATCGGCGCCGCCCACGGCGTGCGCGGCGAGGTCCGCCTGCGCTCGTTCACCGCCGATCCGGCGGCGATCGTCAATTACGGCCCGCTCGAAACTGAGGACGGCCGCGTGTTCGAAATCGAAACGCTGCGTCCCGCCAGGGATCACTTCGTGGCGAAGTTTTCCGGCATCGCCGATCGTAGCGCCGCCGAACGGCTCGCCAGAACAAAGCTCTATGTGCCGCGCGAACGGCTGCCGCAGACCAGCGAGCCCGATGAGTTCTATCACGCCGACCTCGTCGGCCTCGCAGTGCTCGACCGCGCCGGCCAGCAACGCGGCACCGTCGTTGCCGTCCATAATTTCGGCGCCGGCGATCTGATCGAGGTGCGGCCGGACGGCGGCGGCAAGACGGAGCTGTTGCCGTTCGATGCCGCCACCGTGCCGATGGTCGACGTGGCGGCTGGAAAAATCGTCGTCGATCCGCCGGCCGGGCAGGATTGACGACAGAACTGACAGACAAGGTTGACGAACAAGGACCGATATGTGGCGGGCGAGCGTGCTGACGATTTTTCCGGACATGTTTCCGGGCCCGTTGGGCGCAAGCCTTGCCGGCAAAGCCTTGGCGGGAGGGGTGTGGGCGCTCGACATCGTCGATATCCGCTCGTTCGCGACCGATAAGCACCGCTCAGTCGACGACACGCCGGCCGGCGGCGGTCCGGGCATGGTGATGAAGCCCGACGTGCTTGGCCGCGCCATCGACGCAACCGCGACAGACGACCGCTCCCGACTTCTGCTGTCGCCGCGCGGCGCGCCGCTGACGCAATCGCGGGTCGAAGCGCTGTGCGCAGGCCCCGGGGTGGTTCTGGTCTGCGGCCGCTTCGAGGGCGTCGACGAGCGCGTGATCGCTGCACGCGGCCTGGAGGAGATTTCAGTCGGCGATTATGTGCTGTCCGGCGGCGAGATCGCCGCGATGGCGCTGATCGACGCCTGCGTGCGGCTCCTGCCCGGGGTCATGGGTGCTCCCGCCTCGGGCGCCGAGGAGAGCTTTGCCGACGGGCTTTTGGAATATCCGCACTATACCAGGCCGCAAGTCTGGGAAGGCCGGGCCATCCCCGAAGTCCTGACCTCAGGCGATCACGCCAAAATCGCCGCCTGGCGCCGCGCCGAGGCGGAGCGGCTGACCGGCGAGCGGCGGCCAGACCTTTGGGCGGCCTTTTTGCAACGTTTCCGGAGCGGATCCCGAACCGGGTGACGACAGGGTGACAAAGCCCGCAAGGTGTAATAGAAGCTGCGCCAACCCGTGTAGAACCGGTCGGAAACGGCGCGAAAACAGCGCAGCCGATGGAGAATTCGCCATGAACTTGCTGAAAGAAATCGAAAACGAACAGGTGGCGAAGCTCTCCGCCGGCAAGGAAATCCCCGATTTCCAGCCGGGCGATACCGTCATCGTCAACGTCAAGATCGTCGAAGGCGAGCGCGCCCGCGTTCAAGCTTATGAAGGCGTGTGCATCGGCCGCGCCGGCTCGGGGCTGAACGAGAACTTCACCGTGCGCAAGATTTCCTACGGCGAGGGCGTCGAGCGCGTCTTCCCGCTCTATTCGCCGATGATCGAATCGATCACGGTGGTGCGCCGTGGCAAAGTGCGCCGCGCCAAGCTCTATTACCTGCGCGGCCTTCGCGGCAAATCCGCCCGCATTTTCGAGCGGCAGGACCACACGGCAGAAGCGGCCGGCGCCGCCGGCAAGAAGGCGGCGGAGTAATTCCAATCCGCCGCCACGCGATTATAGTGCGGGCCGGTGGTGAAGTTTCGCGAGTTTCCGACAATGGCCAAGCTCCGCACGCTGTACGATAAAATCTGGGACGAGCATTTGATCGAGGAGGCGTCCGATGGCGCCTGCCTGATCTATATCGACCGCCATATCGTCCATGAAGTCACGAGCCCGCAGGCGTTCGAAGGCTTGCGGCTGACCGGCCGCAAGGTGCATGCGCCGGACAAGACGCTGCTCGTCGTCGATCACAACGTGCCGACAACCGACCGCCATCTGCCCAATCCAGATCCCGAAAGCGCGGCGCAGATCGCCTACCTCGCCGAGAACGCGAAATTCTTCAATCTCGAATATTACGACGAATTCGATAAGCGCCAGGGCATCGTCCATATCATCGGCCCGGAGCAGGGCTTCACGCTGCCCGGCGTCACGCTGGTCTGCGGCGACAGTCACACCGCGACCAACGGCGCGTTCGGCGCGCTCGCCTATGGCATCGGCACCTCGGAAGTCGAACATGTCTTGGCGACGCAGACGCTGATCCAGAGCAAGTCGAAGAACATGCGCGCGGTCGTCGACGGCAAGCTGCCGCCCGGCGTCACCGCGAAAGACATCATCCTCGCCATCATCGGCGAAATCGGCACCGCCGGCGGCACCGGCTATGCGCTGGAATATGCCGGCGAGGCGATCCGCGCGCTGTCGATGGAAGGCCGCATGACCGTGTGCAACATGTCGGTCGAGGCCGGCGCCAAAGCCGGTTTCATCGCGCCTGACGAGAAAACCTACGCCTATCTGAAAGACCGTCCCAAGGCGCCGAAGGGCAAGGACTGGGACGCGGCGCTGCGCTATTGGCAGGCGCTCACATCCGACGATGGCGCGCATTTCGATCGCGAGATCAAGCTCGACGCCGGAAAGCTGCCGCCGCTCGTCACCTGGGGCACCAGCCCCGAACAGGTGGTCTCGGTCGCCGGCCGCGTGCCGAGCCTCGACGGCATCAGCGACGAGAAGAAACGCGAGGCCATCGAGCGCGCGCTCAAATATATGGGGCTGCAGGGCGGCGAGAAGATTTCCGACATCGCAATCGACCGCGTCTTCATCGGCTCCTGCACCAATGCTCGCATCGAGGATTTGCGCGAGGTCGCCAAGGTCGTCGACGGCAAGAAAGTAAAAGAGAACGTCAATGCGATGATCGTGCCCGGCTCGGGTCTGGTCAAAGAACAGGCCGAAACAGAAGGGCTCGACAAAATCTTCGTGAAAGCCGGCTTCGAATGGCGCGAGCCCGGCTGCTCGATGTGCCTTGCCATGAATCCCGACAAGCTTGCGCCCGGCGAACGTTGCGCCTCGACTTCGAACCGCAATTTCGAGGGCCGCCAGGGCTATAAGGGCCGCACCCACCTGGTCTCGCCGGCCATGGCTGCCGCCGCCGCAATCGCCGGACATTTCGTCGACGTGCGCGAGTGGAATTAGCCGCGCACCCACCAGCAGCGCATTTGCGGATAAAGCACCGTGCCGCTCGGCCGGTGCTGCAGCTCATACCAGTCGACGCAATGCCGATAGAGCAATCGCCCCGGATGGATGGTGATGCGCCCGCGGACATGAGACGGCGGCGGCGAAGCAACGCCCGGTGAGGTCTGCGCCATAACTTGCGGCGCCGCGCCGAGCAGCACGGCGACAGACAGAATCGCAATCAATGGTTTCGGTGGCATCTTCCCCTCTAGCTTAGCCAGTCCTGCAATCTGCGCTACATTACGATTATGGCCGATCTTAAATCCGATCCGCCGGCCTGGCGGCCGGTGAAAGCGCCCTCGCTTGCGGAGTTCGAAGTGCTGGCCGGCGAAGTGTTCCGCCATTTGCCGAAAAAATTTCGCGACCTTTGTGCCGACGTCATCGTTCAGGTCGATGATTTTCCGAGCGATGAGATTCTCCGGCGCATGGGCGCGCGGAGCAAGTTCGATTTGCTCGGCTTGTTTCAGGGCGTCGGCTTGCCGTTCCGTTCGGTCAGCGCGCCGGTGCAAATGCCGAACATGATCTGGCTTTACCGCCGTCCGATCCTCGCTTACTGGGCTGCGCACGACGATACGCTAGGGGCTATCGTCAAGCACGTGCTGATCCATGAAATCGGCCATCATTTGGGTTTGTCGGATGCCGACATGCATGCGATCGAACGGGCTGGATAGTATTTCGCCAAAGCAATAGGAGAAGTTCGATGAAAATCGACGGTGCGTGCCATTGCGGCTTTATCACCATCGAAGGCGAGGCCGACCCGGAAAAGGTCGCTATTTGCCATTGCACCGATTGCCAGACTTCGACCGGCACCGCGTTTCGCATATCGGTTCCGGTGCCGGGCGCGACATTGAAGATGACGGGTCAGCCGACGACCTATCTGAAGACGACTGCCGACAGCGGCAAGCCGCGGCAGCAGGCGTTTTGCCCGCGCTGCGGCTCGCCAATCTATTCGACGACGCCCGGCGACGGCGTTCAGCCGTCCTACACGGTGCGGGTCGGCATGCTGCGCCAGCGCGATCAATTGACGCCGAAGCGGCAGAACTGGTGGCGCTCGGCGCGACCATGGGTCACCGAACTTGCCCAGGTGCCCAAATTCGAAAAGCAGACCTGAATGCGCCGCATTCGGCGCCGGCTTGACCGGCGCACGCAGAGACGCCATTAACCCGTTACGGTTACACAGCATCGGTTGCTCGCAGGCTTGAACATGGAAAAGTTCACCGTTCTCGAAGGCGTCGCCGCGCCGCTCAAGATGATCAACGTCGACACCGACATGGTCATTCCGAAGCAATATCTGAAAACGATCAAGCGCACCGGGCTCGGCAAGGGCTTATTCTCCGAGAAGCGCTATCGCGACGACGGCAGCGAGAACCCGGATTTTGTCCTCAACAAGCCGGCCTATCGCAAGGCCAAGATTCTGGTCGCCGGCGACAATTTCGGCTGCGGCTCCTCCCGCGAGCATGCGCCGTGGGCGCTTTTGGATTTCGGCATCACCTGCGTGATCTCGACCTCGTTCGGCGATATTTTCTACAACAACTGTTTCAAGAACGGCGTGCTGCCGATCGCGGTTTCGCCGGAAGACCTGGAGAAGCTGTTCGACGACGCCGATCGCGGCGCCAATGCGACGCTCACCGTCGATCTGGAAAAGCAGGAAATACGCGGTCCCGACGGCGGCGTGGTCAAATTCGACATCGATCCGCATCGCAAGCACGCGCTCCTCAACGGCCTCGACGAGATCGGCGTCACCATGCAGAAGCACGACAAGATCGACGGTTTCGAGGCCAAAGCCAAGGCGTCACGGCCCTGGGTGTAACGGGGCCGATGACGTCCGCCATCTCCGTTTCGCATCTCAAAAAGACCTACGCGTCCGGGTTCCAGGCGCTCAAAGACATCAACCTGGACATCCGTCACGGCGAAATCTTCGCGCTGCTCGGCCCGAATGGCGCCGGCAAGACGACGCTGATCGGCATCATCTGCGGCATCGTGAACCCGACCTCCGGCAAGGTGACCGTCGAGGGTCACGACATTATTGCCGATTACCGCGCGGCGCGCTCGCTGATCGGGCTGGTGCCGCAGGAGCTCACCACCGATGCCTTTGAGACGCCGCCGGCGACCTTGCGATTTTCGCGCGGGTTGTTCGGCAAGCGCCCCGACCCCGCACATATCGAGAAAGTGCTCACGCAACTGTCATTGTGGGACAAGCGCGACGCCAAGATCAGAATGCTGTCCGGCGGCATGAAGCGCCGTCTCATGATCGCGAAGGCGCTGGCCCACGAGCCGCGCATTCTGTTCCTCGACGAGCCGACCGCCGGCGTCGACGTCGAATTGCGCAAGGACATGTGGCAATTGGTGCGCGAGCTGCGCGCCTCCGGCGTCACCATCATCCTGACCACGCATTACATCGAGGAAGCCGAGGATATGGCCGACCGGGTCGGCGTCATCAATCACGGCGAGATCATCCTGGTGGAGAACAAGGCCGAGCTGATGCGCAAGCTCGGCAAGAAACAATTGACGCTGGAACTGCGCGAGCAACTCGACGCGATCCCGGCCGCGCTCGCCGCCCACAATCTGAAACTGGCCGTCGGCGGCAAGGAGCTGACCTACACTTACGATACGAGAAGCGAGCACACCGGAATTACTGCTTTGCTCGACGATCTCCACCGCGCCGGCATCACCTTCAAGGATTTGCAGACCACGCAAAGCTCGCTCGAAGATATTTTCGTCGACCTGGTGAGGGAGCGGCGATGAACCTCTACGGCGTGCGCGCTATCTATCTTTACGAAATGGCTCGGACCGGGCGGACGCTTTTCCAAAGCGTGGTGTCGCCGGTGATCTCCACGTCGCTGTACTTCATCGTGTTCGGTGCCGCGATCGGCTCGCGCATCACCCAGATCGAAGGCGTGAGTTACGGCTCCTTCATCGTGCCCGGCCTGATCATGCTGATGCTGCTGACGCAGAGCGTGACCAATGCCTCGTTCGGCATTTATTTCCCCCGTTTCGTCGGCACCATCTACGAAATCCTCTCGGCGCCGATCTCATCGTTCGAAATCGTGCTCGGCTATGTCGGCGCAGCGGCGACCAAATCGATCGTTCTCGGCCTCATCATCCTGGCGACATCGTTTCTGTTCGTGCCGATCCACATCGCGCATCCGTTCTGGATGCTCGCCTTCCTCGTTCTGACTGCGGTCAGTTTCAGTCTGTTCGGTTTTATTCTCGGATTGTGGGCCGACGGCTTTGAGAAGCTGCAAATCGTACCGCTACTCATCATCACGCCGCTGACGTTTCTCGGCGGCACGTTCTACTCGACCAGCGTGCTGCCGCCGTTCTGGCGCACCGTCACGTTGTTCAATCCGCTCGTCTATCTGATCTCGGGGTTTCGCTGGAGCTTTTTCGGCATCGCTGACGTCAACATCGAGGTCAGCGTGGCGATGACGCTGTTCTTCCTCGCGGTCTGCATGGCGATCGTCTGGTGGTTCTTCAGGACGGGGTATCGGCTGAAGAACTAATATTGCGCCCTCGGTGACGGAATAACGGGGGCTGTTCGGCGTTAGTAGGCAAGAGCTCTCGCAATGCCAGGAGGCGGCCATGAGACCTCTCTTGCTGGTGTTGGGAATTTTCATCGCTACGGCCGGCATTGTCAGCCGCGCCCAGGCGCAAAATTATCCGTGGTGCGCGCAGTATGCCGGCGCCGGCGGCGGCGCAACGAACTGCGGATTCATAAGCTTTGCACAGTGCATGCAGACTTTGCGGGGTATGGGCGGCTTCTGTGTGCAAAATACCCAGTACGTTCCGCCTGCTGCAAATTCGGGGCGTCAGCTTCGGAACAGGCCGCACGGATAATCCTGACCTCGGGATTGCCGGCAGCGCCCGCGCGGTGAACCGCGGCGGCAGCTGAAAATGTGCGGCGTAGCTTCGCGCCAGCTTTGCCGGCCGCGCGTCAAGCCGGCTGCATCTGCCGTTTCGCGATCGCGTCCGCGATCGCCACCGTCTGCCGCGCCATTTCGGCGTGCAGGCGTTCGACCATGCGGCCGTCGATCTGGATGACGCCTTTGTTCTCGTTTTCGGGCAGGTCGAAGGCGGCGATCATCTTGCGCGCCACTTCCACTTCTTCCGGCGTCGGCGAGAACGCCGCGTTGCATGGCTCGATCTGCCGCGGATGAATGAGCGTCTTGCCGTCGAAACCGAGGTCGCGCGCTTGCTTGCATTCTTCGATGAAGCCCTCGGCATTGCCGAGGTCGTTATAGACGCCGTCGAGGATATCGAGGCCGTAGGCACGGGCGGCGGCGATACAGGCCATCAGCCAGGGCAGCATCGGCGCGCGGCCGGGAACCAATCTTGCGCGGGTATCCTTGGCGAGGTCGTTGGTGCCCATGACGAAGCCGGCGAGCCGGGTCTCGGAATCGAGCGCGGCGTGGGCGATTTCGCCGACGTTGAGCATCGCGAGCGGCGTCTCCATCATCGCCCAGACGCGAACGCTCGGATGGGTGCCCATGTCGACCAGCCGCGCCGCCAGATCCTGCAATTGCCTGGGGGTGGAGACTTTCGGCACCAGGATCGCATCGGGCTTGGCCGACGCAGCGGCGTCGATGTCGTCGACCCACCACCGTGTATCGAGGCCGTTGATGCGCACCAGCACTTCGCGATCGCCGAAGCCGCCGTTCTTCAACGCCTTGACGATGGCCTCGCGCGCCGGCGCCTTGGCCTCAGGCGCCACCGCATCTTCGAGATCGAGGATGAGGCCGTCGGCCGGCAATTCGCGCGCCTTTTCCAGCGCACGCGCGTTCGATCCGGGCATGTAAAGCACACTTCGCCGCGGGCGGACGGTCATGGTCAGGTCCCCTTACTCCCCCTGAAGTCTTTCCATTAGCTGTCTTGCATACAACGTACCACTGCCGCTTTGCGCCCGGCTGGACATGAATCAGAGGAGATGATGTATGGCGCCAAGCCACACCAATTTACCGGAGGAAAACGGTGCTCAAGAACTGGGTTCGTATCATGATTTTCACGCCGGCGCTGGCGGTGTTGATCCCCGCCGGGGCGCAAGCCGCCGATCCCGGTTTCTGTGCCACCTACGCGCAGGCCGCCATTCGTCAGGTCCGTGGCGCGCTCGCGCATCCGCGCTGCGTACCCGGACTGCAGGGCGCACGCTGGTCGGCGGATCAGCAGGTCCATTACAATTGGTGCCTCGGCGCATCCTACGCGGCCGCCGGAAGCGAACGAGACGCGCGCACCGCGTATCTTCGCGGCTGCGCAATGTAGGGTTCTCGCGGGGCTGAGATTTCTGCCTACGCCGCCTTGCGCTTGGCGGTGATCAGCTTGCGGTTGATCAGGCACTCGGCGATCTGGATGGCATTGAGCGCCGCGCCCTTGCGCAGATTGTCGGACACGACCCACATCGACAGCCCGTTCTCGACGGTCGCGTCCTCGCGGATCCGGCTGATATAGGTGGCGTCCTCGCCGGCCGCCTCGTAGGGCGTCACATAGCCGCCCGGCTCGTGCGAATCGATGACCAGACAGCCCGGCGCGGCGCGCAAGATCTCGCGCGCCTCATCCGGGGTGATCGGATTCTCAAACTCGACGTTCACGGCCTCGGAATGGCTGATGAAGACCGGCACGCGCACGCAGGTCGCGGTGAGCTTGATCTTGGGGTCGAGGATTTTCTTGGTCTCGACCACCATCTTCCACTCTTCTCGGGTGTAGCCGTCCTCCATGAACGTGTCGATTTGCGGGATGATGTTGAACGCGATGCGCTTGGGAAAGTGCTTCGCCTCGACCTCGTTGAGCTGGAACACCGCCTTCGTCTGCGAGAACAATTCGTCCATCGCCTCCTTGCCGGCGCCGGACACCGACTGATAGGTGGCGACCACGACGCGCTTGATCTTGGCTTTGTCGTGCAACGGCTTGAGCGCGATGACGAGCTGCGCCGTCGAGCAATTGGGATTGGCGATGATGCCGCGCTTGCGGAAGCCCACGACCGCATCGGCATTGACCTCCGGCACGACCAACGGCACGTCGGAATCGTAGCGCCAAGCGGACGAGTTATCGATCACCACTGCGCCGGCAGCCGCGATCTTCGGCGACCATTCCTTGGACACGGCGGAGCCCGCCGACATCAGGCAAATATCGCATCCTGCAAAATCGTAGTGTTCGAGCGCTTTGACCTTCAGCGTCCGGTCGCCATAGGACACTTCCGTGCCCATGCTGCGACGTGAGGCGAGCGCGACCACCTCGTCGGCCGGGAACGACCGCTCGGCAAGGATGTCGAGCATTTGCCGGCCCACATTGCCGGTCGCGCCCACAACGGCGACGTTGTAACCCATCGTTAACTCTCCACCGAAAATTCGCGTCCCCGCGGGTCGCGCGGGAACCGGAGCGGAAGCGCTTCTAAGCGAGAACCATTGCAAAGACAACTTCGATCGGAGCGACCGTGCAGGACGCCTCGCGCACCCTACCGGGCGACATTCGCGCCACCGTCGTGCGCATACTCGCCTATATGGGCGCCTTGGCGATCCTTGCCATCGCGGCGGCAAGCTTTTTTCGGCCGCCCCCGGGCGCGGCCGCGGTGCCGGCAGCGCCGCAACCGGAATGGATCAATGTCGAGCGGCCCCGCCCGGCCTTCGACATGCAAATGCCCGAGCTCGCGTCTGACGGCTTCACCTATAGCATCCTGCGGCGGAACGCTGATGGCGCGCGCAAGGACGTTTTGACCTGGGGCGCACCGGCCGCCGGCGGACCCTATGTCATCGTTGAAATCTATCGGCCCGGCGCCGCGAGCGAGGGCTTCATCGATGCGCCGAGCGAGATCGCCGCCCGGATCGTCAAATTCAACGTCACCGACGACGTCAAGCCGGCGGGCGAGATCGACAGCAAATTCGGCGCCGTGCCGCTGGTCGATTTCGCCATCGCCGCGCATGGTCAGGCGCGCCGCTGCCTCGGCTTTGCGCGACCGTTCGACGATCCGGCGATGCAAATTGCCGGCTGGTATTGCAACTCAGGCGACAAGCCCGTCAATCGCGCGACACTCGCTTGCGCGCTCGACCGGCTCGCTGTCCTGTCCGCCGGCGGCGACGACAAGGTGGCCGGCCTGTTCGCCCGCGCCGAGCTCAGGCGGACGTTCTGCGGCGAGCACAATCCGATCCTGGCGGCGACGCCGGAACGCAATGTGCCGGTCCCCGTTCCGCATCGCATCAGAATGGCGCGCGGCGCCAGGCCGCCGGACCGCCCGCCACAAAGATGATGCCGTTGGCCCGGAAGCCGCCACAGCGGCCTTCCGGAAACCCTTGCCGCCGTCAGCGCGGAATTGCCGCCGATCGCGGCAATCGATTGCGCGGGAGTTACGCGCCGTAATTCTTGGTCAAATAATCGATGATTGTTTTGGCGTCGTCGTCGTTGATCGGCGCGCCCATGGCCTTGCGCATTTTGGTGACCTCGGCGCTCCATCCCGCGCCATCGAGAAACGGCGAGTTCATCGGGATATAGGCCAGGCTGTGACAGGCCCCGCAGTTGCCCTGGACCTGATCGAGTCCGGGCCCTGGTTTAAGCGTGATCTCTTGTTCCTGCGCCAGTGCCGGAACGGCGATCAGGACGGCGACGCATGCAATTGCGAGTTTCCGCATAGTCCCCTCCCCTAGCTCGCGTCGAGCGTGATGTTCTGCATCACGTTGTTGTGGTAGCCGGCCGGATTCCAAATCAGCGTGACGGTTTGGGTCTGGCCGATCGCGTTGATGGCATTGGCCATCACCGTGTTCTTACCGCGCTTGGCGTGCAGGTCGAAGCTCCACGGCCGGAACGCATAGCGGCCGAGATCCGGACCGAGCGTGGCTTCCGACCAAGTCTTGCCGCTATCGGTGGAGACTTCAACGCTCCGGATGCCATAGCCGGCGTCCCACGCCAACCCGCCGACCGTGACTTTGCCCGGCTTCACCTTGGCACCGTCACGGTGGCTGGTGATCAGCGAATTGACGACCATTTCGGTGATCGGGGTATTGGGCGCGTATTCCTGCGAGGTGAAGCGCGCCACCACCGGGAATTTGCCGATCGGGATCCGGTAGGCCGGGTTCATCCAGAATCCACCCTGCGGCTTGGTCAGGGCGGTGACCGAGATGAGGTGCTTCATCCAATAGGTGCCGGTCCAGCCGGGCACGATAAGCCGCGCCGGAAAGCCGTTGAAATGCGGCAACGGCTCGCCGTTCATCTCGTAGGCGACGAGGGTGTTGTCATCCATCGCCTTCCAGACCGGCAGGCTTTTGATGAAATCGGGCGTCTTGTCGTAGTCCGGGCCGTCGGCGCCGTTGAACGCGATTTCGATCGCCTCCGGCTTGAGCCCCACCATGGCGACGATGTCCTTGAGTCGGGCACCCTTCCAGCGCGCGCAGCCCATGGCGCCGTAGCCCCATTCGACGCCCGCGACGTGCGGATTAGACAGGCCGCGCCGGTTGCCGGAGCATTGATTGACCGCCGCTACTTCATAGGCCGGCAGCTTCTTGAGATCGTCGAGCGTGATCTCGGTCTGGCCGTTGGCGCCGTCGCCGCCGACCTCGATCTTGTAGGTCTTGGCGTCGACCTCGGGGATGACGGACAGGTGATAGCGGATGAAGAATTCGTCGTTCGGCGTGATCGGCGTGCGGAAATATTCCAGCGGCGATTTGTAGTTCGGGCCGCGATCGGAAAGTCTGATCAGCGGCTTCTTGCCGGGAAGCGTCGCCATCGTGGCGTAGCTCCCAATCCCTGCTGGCACGCCGGGCGAAAGCTCGCCGGCCGCCGATTCCGCCGCGAATAGTTGTTTCGGCAAGCCGAGCGCCCCACCGCCGAATGCGGCGGTCGCGCTCGCAGCCGCCAATAGGCTACGTCGTGTCAACATGGGACCCCTCCCGCTGTTGGGTTGCGCGTTATGTCTCGCGCTGGCCCGAATGGTCTCCATCGAGACCGTTCCAGGAAATAATGGAACACAAATGCAACGAGTTAAAGCATATTATTCTGCCGAGAGCCTTTGCCACGGTGGTTTTGCCTGGAACGGGCGGCGGCGCCGGGGGTTAGCAGAGCGCTGTTGCGGCTGGTCAAACCCGGCTACATTGGGGTGCTTCGACCTGCGCCGAAAGCGAGGAGCCTATGTACCCTGTCGTGCGTCCTTTTGCCGTCATTGCCGCTACCATTGCCGTGCTTTCGGCATCGGGCGTCGCCGCCGGCGCGGTCACCAGGAAGCCGCAGCAGCCGGTGGTAGAGCGCTCCGCAAGCGGAACGATCATCCAGCCAACCACGACCATCATCCCCGACGGCAATGGCCATCGCACCATCATCATCATTCCCCGGCACCGCTCCTATCTCGACACCGGGACCGAAGTGTCGGTCGGCGACCGCGACTTCCGGGACTACATGCTGCCGCCCGGCGGAGATCCCGGCCGCCCCAATTGGTTCATGGGACCGGACCTCCAGGGCGACGGGGGCTACCCATTACCGCGCCCGTTCTATATCCCGGGATATAATCCCGACACGCCGTTCTGAACTCAATTTCGCAAGCGTGCCGGCGGGTGGGTGGGACGATGAGCCTTGCGTTGCGGTGGCGGAATAAGCTGCGACGCCGCTTCTACAGTCCATTCAACAAAATCGTTTACCGCGGCCATTATTTTGTCTGCAGCTATTTCGGCGCCGATTTCCTGGTGCGCTCCGTCAATGTCGGCGGGCTGGAGATTTCCGCCAAGATCGGCGAGTACCCGGAGCTTAAGAATTTCGTCGGCGCCTGCACGGAGCTCAAACCGGATCTGTTCATCGATATCGGCGCCAATCTCGGCCTTTATACCTGCATCATGTTGAAGAACCGGCTCGCGCCGCGCGCGATCGCATTCGAGCCGGATCGCCGCAACCGCATTCATCTGCGCGCCAATCTCCTGATCAACGATTTGCTCGACGCCGATATCCAGATTCACGAATTGGCGCTCGGTGCGGAGCCGGGCAAATTCCGGCTGGTGCCGGGACCGGAGCGCGATATCGGCCTGTCGCAGATCGTGGAGAACGCGCGCACGAGCGAAGGTTACGAGGTCGAGGTCGTGCGCTTCGACGACCTCGTGGCGCTTTCAGGCCGGAAGCTCGCGATCAAGATCGACATCGAGCGCTACGAGCGCAAAGCGCTCACCGGCATGGCGCGCACGCTGCGCGACAATCGCGGCATCGTGCAGATCGAAGTGCTCGAAGCGCGCGCGGAAACGATCGGATTGATGTCGGCCGCCGGCTACGCGCTGACACAGGAATTTGGGCCTAATTTGGTGTTCCGCAAAGACTGAAGCGAATTAGCTTCCCAACCGCTCCAATTCGCCGACCACCGCCTCGCCCATTTCCGCGGTGCTGACAATCGTCGCGCCCTCGGACTTGATGTCGGCGGTGCGCAGCCCCTTCGCCAGCGTGGCGGCGATCGCGGCATCGAGCCGGTCGGCTTCGTGGGCCATATTGAACGAGTAGCGCAGCGCCATGCCGAACGACGCCAACATGGCGATCGGGTTCGCCATGCCTTTGCCCGCTATGTCGGGCGCCGAGCCGTGCACCGGCTCGTACATTGCCTTGCGCCGCTTGGTCTTGGCATCGAGTTCGCCAAGCGAAGCCGACGGCAGCATGCCGAGCGACCCGGTGAGCATCGCCGCGATGTCGGACAGCATGTCACCGAACAGATTGTCGGTGACAATCACGTCGAACTGCTTCGGCCAGCGCACCAGCTGCATGCCGCCGGAATCGGCAAGCATATGTTCGAGCTGCACGTCCTTGTACTCCCGCGCATGCAGGCCTTCGACCACTTCGTGCCACAGCACGCCGGTCTTCATCACGTTGCGCTTTTCCATCGAGGTGAGTTTGTTGCGCCGCTGGCGCGCCAGTTCGAAACCGACGCGGGCGATGCGGTCGATTTCGTAGGTGTCGTACACCTGAGTATCGATGGCGCGCTTCTGGCCGTTGCCGAGATCGGTAATGGTTTTCGGCTCGCCGAAATAGACCCCGCCGGTGAGTTCGCGAAGGATGACAATATCGAGCCCGTCGACCGCTTCGCGCTTGAGGCTCGAAGCGTCGGCGAGCGCCGGATAGACGATCGCCGGGCGGATATTGGCGAACAGGCCGAGGTCTTTGCGCAGCCGCAAGAGTCCCGCTTCCGGCCGCGCCTCGAACGGCACCTTGTCCCATTTCGGTCCGCCGACGGCACCGAAGATCACGGCGTCGGCAGCGTGCGCCTTTGCCATGGTCGCGTCGGTGATCGCGACTTTGTGCTCGTCATAGCAGGCGCCGCCGACAAGTCCTTGCTCGGTCTGGAAGTCGGCGATGCCGGTCTTGGCGTAATAACCAAGAAGCCGCTTTACCTCGGTCATGACCTCCGGGCCGATGCCGTCGCCGGCGAGAAGCAGGAGCTTAAAGCTGGGCATGACTGACGCCTCGTGGGGTTATTCAAGCTCGTCATTCCGGAAGCCGAGCGAAGCGAGGCTGTCCGGAATCCACACTCCCGGCGATCGAGATCGTGCAAAACGCGCCGGGGTTATGGATTCCGGGCTCGCGCTTCGCGCGCCCCGGAATAACGGAAAAGGATTGCTAAAGGCCCCGGTCTAGCTTGGCAAGCCGGACCGGTATCGCGCGAGAACGGCGCGGCTTAGACGCGCCCAATTCGTCAGAGCCCGCTGAACCAATTGTAGCCCTGGTTCTCCCAATAGCCGCCGGCGTCGTTGTTCTGCACCCACATGGCGGTGACATATTTCGGATTTTTGAAGCCGAGCTTGGTGGGTATGCGGATCTTGATCGGGAAGCCGTAGGCCTGCGGGAGGGTCTTGTTGTCGAATTTAAGCGTGAGTTGCGTCTGCGGATGCAGCGCGCTCGGCATATCGATGGTGTTGGAATAGCCTTCGGCGCACTGGAACCAGACATATTTGGCTTTGGTGTCGGCGCCGATCAGCTTGAGAAAATCGGACAGCCGCACGCCCTGCCAGGAGCCGATCGCGCTCCAGCCCTCGACGCAGACCAGCCGCGTAATCTGGGAGACTTCCGGCAGCGTGTTCAGGTCGGCAAGCGACCACGGCTTTTTATTGTCCACCAGGCCGCCGATCTCGAGCTTGTAATTGTCGCCGTCAACGTCCGGTGCCTCGTCTTCGGCATAATAGGCATTGAACGGAAACGGCCGCGTGATGGCGCTCTCCGCAAAAGTCGGCGCCAGCGTCGTCTCGCTGAATAGGCGCGCCTGGACCCAATCGTTGAAATTCGAAATGACGCGCAGCACGTTCTCGGACGTCGACCCGTCGACGATATCGCAGCCGGTCAGCATCGCCAGCGCGCCGAGACTCGTAGCACCGCGCAGGAACAGCCGCCGCGACGGCGCCGGCAGAAGTTTCGCCGCGTCCTTGATGAGGAGGCTCGGATCGACGCCTTTTATCGGCTTGCGTAGGCGAGACATCGCATACTCCCCTTCAGCGGCCGAAGATCATGGCGCGCAGGCTCTTCGGCACGATCAACGACAACACCACATGCACCGCCAGGAAGCCGACGATCGAGGCCATGGCAAAAAAATGCACGTAACGCGCCGTATCGTAACCGCCAAAGAATGCCGTGAGCCACTTCAACTGTACCGGCTTCCAGATCGAGAGGCCGGAAAGAACGATGACGATACCGGCCAAGATCACGCCGAGATACAACAGCCGCTGCACCGCGTTGTAGACGGCAAGGTCGTCATGCGCGAGCCTGCCGCGCAAAGCGGCGCCGATATCGCGCACGACCTCGCCGAACCGGATCGGAAGCAGCTTGCGGCGGAAGCGGCCGGTCGCGATGCCGAGCGTGACATAGACGACACCGTTGATCGCCAATAGCCACATCGCGGCGAAATGCCACAACAGCGCGCCGGCGAGCCATTCGCCGAGCGCAAAGTGGCTCGGAAAGTAAATGAACCTGAACAACGGCGAGGCATCGTAGATTTGCCAGCCCGAGCCGATCATCATCAGCATGGCGAGCGCATTGATCCAATGTGTCACGCGCACCCAGCGCGGATGGATGAGCTGCCCCGTCGCAGTTTCGGGCAGGGAAGTTGAAGTACCGGCAAGTTCCGCGGTCATGGCGCGAGCTTCTAGCAAATTGCCGAGGCAGGCGCGCCTCACATTCGTGTCAGTGCCTATCTGTTCCCTCTCCCCGCTTGCGGGGAGAGGGGGACCTGCACACGACAAACAGCGCCCATTACGGCAGCATTACCGTGTCGATAACGTGAATAACACCGTTCGACTGCAAAACATCCGCAATCGTGACGTTGGCCACATCACCCTTCGCGTCAGTGACGGTGAGCTTGCCGGGACCGGCCTGTTTCACGATGAGGTCCTCGCCCGCGACGGTCTTGAGGTGGGCTTCGCCCTCGCCGTCCTTGACGGCCTTCATCAGGCTCACCGCGGTCATGCGGCCGGGCACGACGTGATAGGTCAACACTTTCACCAGGGTCGCCTTGTTCTCGGGCTTGAGCAGGCTATCGACCGTGCCCGCCGGCAGCTTGGCGAACGCGGCATTGGTCGGCGCAAACACCGTGAACGGCCCGGGACCCTCCAACGTCTGTACGAGGCCGGCGGCCTTTACCGCGGCAACGAGCGTGGTGTGATCCTTCGAATTCACCGCGTTCTGGATGATGTTTTTGGATGGATACATCGGCGCGCCGCCAACGGTGACGGTCTTCTCCGACATCTGCGCATGGGCCGGAGCGGACGCCATCGCACCGAAAGCGAGAGCGGCGGCAGTGGCCAGCAGGACGAAACGCTTGGACATGAAAGTCTCCATTTCATTGCGGTTGCGGCGGCGGACCGCCGGCGACGCAGGGTCTATTGCGTCGTCGCAATCAGTTACGGCAGCTTGCGGCGGGGGTTTCAGGGACAACCTCACGCTTGCGTGATCGCTTTTCCCGCGGCCGAAAGACGGCGGCGTTTCTGAAAAGATGATGATGTCCAATAAACTCGAGGGGGCGCTTTGCGCCGGCTAAAGGGGTGGGCTATGAAGCGCCGGCGGAATGCCGGGTTCCGCGCGACGGTGTAATGCTCAAGGTGTGGTGCGATGTCGAAGAATAGCCCCGGCAATTTTTTTGAGGATTTCCGCGTCGGACAAATCATCCGCCACGCGACGCCGCGCACGGTGACGACCGGCGATGTCGCGCTCTATACCGGCCTGTTCGGCGGCCGCTTC
The DNA here is from genome assembly GCA_963775515.1 of uncultured Alphaproteobacteria bacterium. Taxonomy (GTDB): domain Bacteria; phylum Pseudomonadota; class Alphaproteobacteria; order Rhizobiales; family Xanthobacteraceae; genus BOG-931. The sequence continues at coordinate 274,042 of CAVZIQ010000004.1, forward strand.
GCGGTGCAGTCCTCGGATGCCTTCGCCAAGGCGATCGGCTATCCGCGCTCGCCGATCGACGATCTCCTGGTCTTTCACATCGTGTTCGGCAAGACCGTCCCCGACGTGTCGCTCAATGCGGTCGCCAATCTCGGTTACGCCAATTGTTGCCTTCGCGCCCCGGTTTTTCCCGGCGACACGCTCTCGGCGCAGTCCGAGGTCATCGGGCTGAAGGAAAATTCGAGCCGCAAAACCGGCATCGTCTATGTGCGCACCACGGGCTACAACCAGGACGCAAAGCCGGTGCTCGAATATGTGCGCTGGGTGATGGTACGCAAACGCGACGAGGCGGCTCCCGCACCGGGCGATCACGTGCCGCGCTTGCCGACCGCGCTCGAGCCGAAGGTTCTGGGCGAAGCGTGCCCCACGATCGACGTAGCGGCCTACGATTTCGCCCTCGCCGGCGCAAGCTACAAATTCGGCGATTACGAGGTCGGCGAGAAGATCGACCATGTCGACGGCATTACGGTCGAAGAAGCCGAGCACATGACTGCGACGCGGCTCTACCAAAATACCGCGCGCATCCACTTCGATTTGTTCGCCGCCAAGCAAGGCCGCTTCGGCCGCCGGCTGATTTACGGCGGCCACGTCATTTCTCTGGCGCGCGCGTTGTCGTTCAACGGGCTCGCCAACGCCTTCCACGTCGCCGCCATCAATGGCGGTCGTCACGTCGCGCCGCTGTTCGCCGGCGGCACGGTGTATGCCTGGTCGGAGGTGCTGGCAAAATCCGAATTGCCCGGCCGCACCGACGTCGGCGGCCTGCGGCTGCGAACCGTTGCGACATCCGACAGGCCGTGCGCGGATTTTCCGCTAAAGACCGGCGACGATTACGATCCCGCGGTATTGCTCGACCTCGACTACTGGGTGCTCGTGCCGCGGTGACGGCGCCCAGGTCAGGCGCTAGCCGACGGTTCGGACGCAGGCTGGTGCGATCGCCACTTTGGGATTCGGCGGAGCAAATTGTCTGACACCACGATAATCCAGCGCGAACAGTGGCAGATAATCGTCAATCTTGCGACTGTCGACCAGCGCTATCGAGCGGTCGTCGAGAATGATCCAGTTTCCCAAATTGAGCACCGCCACCACCATGTGCTCTTTTTCGAGCGGCCTAATGGCAACAATGATGAGGCGCATTTCATTCTCGGCGATTCCGACGTCACTGAGTGCCAGGTATTTTGCGATCGCGTAGCTTGTGCAATTATTGTCCTTTGAGGCAAGCGCAGTAAGCGGCGATTTCCACTTTTGATCACCGCTGTCCGCGAGCGCATGCCCTGGCTGGATGGCAAGATTAAAGGCGCGATTGATGTGACCGAGAAGGGTCAGCCCTTGATACTGCTGCGCTTCATTGACAATCGATAAAAATTGCAGGGCCTGGGGCGAAGCGCGTATCGTAGGCTCGGCGCGACATTGACCGATAACCTTCTCGTCCGATTTCATTTCCGATTGTGCCCGCTGCCACTCGGCCCACAACTGACCTTCCGGCGCAACGACGGTAGCGCGCGCAAATGGTCGATCGATAATTGGCACTTCGGCCGCCCCCAGCAGCAACATTCCAACGGCAATGGCGCAAATGGGATTCGCCCGTGAAAATTGTCGTTTCAAAATTTGACATCTTAGGTCGATCCGGGATTGTGCCATTGCACAGATCAGGCCCGGGAGCGTGAAGGTTCTGATAATTACAACGATGGTATTTCCACGCATCCGGATAGGCGTAGCGTCCGTTAAAAGTCGTTAGCGGAGCTGTCGTTCAAATTTGCGATGTCTATCCCTGGAGGCAGACTCGCCTGCGCGCTTATGAGTCTACGCTCTGCCTAAGCCGGCACTCTTAGATGTTCGACCAACTGCCGCGCATAGGTCGGCAATTCGGCGCGGCTCTTCACGCAGATGGTCAGGTCGCGCACCGCCCAGGCGTCGGACAAGGCAATCGCCTTGATCGCCATGGTCTTCGACACCCGCCGTGCCGTCGTTTCCGGGACGATGCCGACGCCGACTTTGCATTCGACCAGACGGCACACCGCGTCGAAGCTGCGCAATTGTACGCGAAGCCGCAACGGGCGGCCGACGCGCAACGCCTTAGTGGCAAGGAAGCGCTGGATCGCGCTGGCGCGATCGAGCCCGACGAAATCCTGATCGAGCACGTCCTCGAAAGCGATCTTAGCACGTTTGGCGAGCGCGTGATCTTGCGCGACGGCGAGTACGAAGCGGTCGCTGCGGAACGGATAGGTTTCGAGGCCGCCGGCATCGACGGTGCCGGCGACGACGCCAAGGTCGGCGACGCCTTCGGCGATGAGACCGACGATCTCGTCGCTCAACCGCTCTTCCAGATCGACGCTGATATTCGGATGCGCGGCGAGGAACGATGACAGCGCTTCGGGCAAAAATTCGGTCAAAGCATTGGTGTTCGATAAGACGCGGATCTGCCCGGCCTTGCCGCCGCCATAAGCGCCGAGGTCTTCGTGCAAGCGCTCGGACTGGCGCAGGATGGCGCGCGCGTGTTGCAGCAGCGTGCGGCCGGCTTGCGTCGGCGTCACGCCTTGACGGCCGCGCGTGAGCAGCGGCACGCCGAGCACCACTTCCATATTGCGGATGCGGGTCGAGGCCGCTGCGAGTGCGAGATGCGCGCGCTCGGCGCCATGGGTAATGCTGCCAGCTTCGACGACATGGCGAAAGAGGCTGAGATCGGCGAGATCGAAGCGCATGGCGAGAACGCCACCTTCGGATTTAACGAAGCTAGACTTAATATATTGTCCATTGTCATTGACTATTTCAACGCTATTCTTTCGTTCAACGCGAAGCTTACCACCGCCTGCAAGGCCTGCCATTATGCAGTGTGCATTGCGGCAAGCTCGCGGATTGGATAGGAACGGTTCCCATGCTTGACGCGCTTTGCGTTGAGCGAATTCGGAATGACACCAATGGCCGAAACACGTTCGCTCGAAGGACGCGCCCCCGCCGAGCGGCCGCTGTCGCCGCACCTGCAAATTTACCGGCCGATGCTGACGATGATGATGTCGATCGTTCATCGCGCCACCGGATTTGCGCTTTATTTCGGAACCCTGCTCTTGGCCTGGTGGCTGATCGCCGCGGCGAGCCCCAATGCCTATGCGCGCTTCCAATGGTTCGCCGGATCCTGGATCGGCCGCCTCATCCTGTTCGGTTACACCTGGGCGCTTATCCATCACATGCTCGGCGGCATTCGCCACCTGATCTGGGATACCGGCCGCGGCTTTGGGCCGAGCGAGCGCGAATGGCTCGCCGCCGCGAACCTGATCGGCTCGATCGCGATCACGCTTGTTTTGTGGATCTTCGTCCTCCTCACGATGGGAGGCTCGTAATGAGCGCTCCCAAGCACATCCGCACGCCGTTGGCGCGCGTGCTCGGCCGCGGCGCGGCGAGATCCGGCACCGAACATTTCTGGCACCAGCGGCTCACCGCGGTCGCGAATATCCCGCTAACCATCGCCGCGGTGATCATTCTGATGACATTGCTCGGCCGCAATCAGGCGGCCGTGGCGCAAATCTTGGGCTCGCCCGCCATCGCCCTCATCATGCTGCTGTTTATCCTCTCGATCACCGTCCATATGCGGATCGGCATGGCGGTGATCATTGAGGATTATGTGCATGACGAGTCGGCCAAGCTCACTTTGCTGATGGCCAACACGTTCTTCACCATCGCCGTCGGCCTCGCCGCGGTTTACGGCGTCCTCAAACTTTCGTTCGGACTGTGAGCATGGCAGAGAATGGCGCAAACGGCGGCGCGGCAGCCATCAACGGCCGCGCCTACCCGATCGAGGACCACGCCTACGACGTCGTCGTCATCGGCGCCGGCGGCTCCGGCTTGCGCGCAGTGGTCGGATGCAGCGAAGCCGGCCTGCGCACCGCCTGCATCACCAAAGTGTTTCCGACACGCTCGCACACGGTGGCGGCGCAAGGCGGCATCGCCGCGGCGCTCGGCAATATGGGCGAGGACGACTGGCGCTGGCACATGTACGACACCGTGAAAGGGTCTGACTGGCTCGGCGACCAGGATGCCATTGAATACATGTGCCGCAGCGCGCCAGAAGCGGTTTACGAACTGGAACATTGGGGATTGCCGTTTTCGCGGCGCGAGGACGGCAAGATCTATCAGCGGCCGTTCGGCGGCATGACCACGCATTACGGCAAGGGCACCGCGCAGCGCACCTGCGCCGCCGCTGACCGCACCGGCCACGCCATGCTGCACACCATGTACGGCCAGGCGCTGCGCCATTCGACCGAGTTCTTCATCGAATATTTCGCCATCGACCTGATGATGGACGAGGACGGCCGCTGCCGCGGCGTCGTCGCCATCAATCTCGACGACGGCTCGATTCATCGCTTTTCGGCGCAGATGACGATCATCGCGACCGGCGGCTATGGCCGCGCCTATGCCTCGTGCACCGGCGCGCACACCCAGACCGGCGACGGCAATGCCATGGTGCTGCGCGCTGGGTTGCCGCTGCAGGACATGGAATTCGTGCAATTCCATCCGACCGGCGTTTACGGCGCCGGCGTGCTGATCACCGAAGGCGCGCGCGGCGAAGGCGCTTATCTGGTCAACGGCTCGGGCGAGCGTTTCATGGAGCGCTATGCACCCTCGGCCAAGGACCTCGCCTCGCGCGATGTGGTGTCGCGCGCCATGACCATCGAAATCCGCGAAGGCCGCGGCGTCGGGCCGAAGAAGGATCACATCTTCCTCCATCTCGACCATTTGGATCCTAAAATATTGGCGGAGCGGCTGCCCGGCATCACCGAGTCCGCGCGCATTTTCGCCGGCGTCGACCTGACGCGCGAACCGGTGCCGATCGTGCCGACGGTGCATTACAATATGGGCGGCATCGCCACGAATTATCACGGCGAAGCGCTGATCAAGAAGGACGGCAATCCCGACCACATCGTGCCGGGCCTGATGGCGCTCGGCGAGGCGGCCTGCGTTTCGGTGCATGGCGCCAACCGGCTCGGCTCGAATTCGCTGATCGACCTCGTCGTGTTCGGCCGCGCCGCGGCACTGCGCTGCGCCGAAATCCTGACGCCGAACGACAAGCATCCCGAACTGCCGAAGGACTCCGCCGAGCGTTCGCTGTCGCGGCTCGATAAATTCCGCAACGCCGCGGGCGGCACGCCGACCGCCAAGCTGCGCGCCAGGATGCAGCACGTCATGCAGAGCAATTGCGCAGTGTTCCGCACCGGCGAGGTGCTGCAGGAAGGCTCGAAGCTGATCCACGAAGTTCATGACGGCATCGGCGATGTACGCGTGTCCGACCGCTCGCTGATCTGGAATTCCGACCTGATTGAAACGCTCGAACTTTCCAACCTGATCGAGCAGGCCGTGGTTACCATGGATTCCGCGGTCAACCGCACCGAAAGCCGCGGCGCCCATGCACGCGAGGATTTTCCCGATCGCGACGACCACAACTGGATGAAGCACTCGCTGTCGTGGCTCGACGAGAGCGGACAAGTCACCATCGACTACCGGCCGGTGCACACCTACACGCTGACCAACGACGTATCCTATATCGAGCCCAAGAAGCGGGTCTATTGAGGTTCCGATGGTTCAATTCACGCTGCCGAAAAATTCCAAGGTCGAGCAAGGCAAGGCCTGGCCGCATTCGCCGAAAGCGCAGGCCGAGCGCGAATACCGCATCTACCGCTGGAATCCCGAAGACGGCCGCAATCCGCGCATCGACACGTATTACGTCGATACCGGCGACTGCGGCCCGATGATTCTCGACGCGCTCATTTGGCTCAAGAACAACGTCGATGCGACGCTGACCTTCCGCCGCTCCTGCCGCGAAGGGATTTGCGGCTCTTGCGCGATGAATATCGACGGCACCAATACGCTCGCCTGCACCAAGTCGATGGGCGAGATCAACGGCGCCGTGCGCATCTATCCGCTGCCGCATATGCCGGTGGTGAAGGATCTGGTACCCGACCTCACCAACTTTTACGCTCAGCACGCTTCGATCCAGCCGTGGCTGCAGACCGTGTCGCCGGAGCCGCGCACGGAATGGAAGCAGAGCCACGAAGACCGGCAAAAGCTCGACGGCCTCTACGAGTGCATCTTGTGCGCCTGCTGCTCGACCGCCTGCCCGAGCTATTGGTGGAATTCCGACCGTTTCCTCGGCCCGGCGGCCTTGTTGCAGGCGCAGCGCTGGATCGTCGATTCGCGCGACGAAGCGACCGGCGAACGGCTCGACAATCTGGAAGACCCGTTTCGGCTCTATCGCTGCCACACCATCATGAATTGCGCCAAGGCCTGCCCCAAGCATCTCAATCCGGCAAAGGCCATCGCCGAGATCAAGCGCGCGCTGGTCGAGCGGCAGGTGTGAAGCCGTCGTTCCGGATTGCCGCTCCGCGGCAAATCCGGAATCCATAGCCGCAGTCCGCGCGGAACAATTTCCAATCGTGAATATGGATTCCGGGCTCGCGCCTTCGGCGCGCCCCGGAATGACGGCTACAGCTTCAGCTTTTTCTTCCGCTGCCCAAGCGTGCGCAGCCGAAGCGCATTGAGCCGGATGAACCCTTCGGCGTCGCGCTGGTCGTAGGCGACCTTGCCGTCCTCGAACGTGACCAGGTCCTGGTCGTATAGCGAATATTTGCTCTCCCGGCCGACCACCCCGACATTGCCCTTGTAGAGTTTCAGCCGCACCCGGCCGGTGACGAATTCCTGGCTCTTGTCGATCGCGGCCTGCAGCATGGCGCGCTCCGGCGCGAACCAGAAGCCGTAATAGATCGCTTCCGCATATTTCGGCATCAACTCGTCTTTGAGGTGCGCGGCACCGCGGTCGAGCGTGATCGATTCGATGCCGCGATGCGCGGCAAGCAGGATGGTGCCGCCCGGCGTCTCATACATGCCGCGCGACTTCATGCCGACGAAGCGATTCTCGACCAGATCGAGCCGGCCGATGCCGTGCTTCTTGCCGAGCGCATTGAGCGCCGTCAGCAACGCGGCGGGTGTGAGCTTCTTGCCGTCGACCGCGACCGGATCGCCGCGTTCGAATTCGATCGTGACATATTCGGATTGGGCCGGTGCATTTTCCGGATCGTCGGTGCGCGAGTAGACGTAATCCGGCACTTCGCCCGCCGGATCTTCCAGTACCTTGCCCTCGGACGAGGTGTGCAGAAGATTGGCGTCGGTTGAGAACGGCGCCTCGCCGCGCTTGTCCTTGGCGATCGGAATCTGATTTTTCTCGGCGAAGGCGATCAGCGCCTCGCGCGACTTGAAGTCCCATTCGCGCCACGGCGCGATGACTTTCACGTCGGGCTTGAGCGCATAGTAGGCGAGTTCGAAGCGCACCTGATCGTTGCCCTTGCCGGTCGCGCCGTGGGCGACCGCGTCGGCGCCGACTTTCTCGGCGATTTCGATCTGCCTCTTGGCGATCAGCGGCCGCGCGATCGAGGTGCCGAGCAGATACTGGCCCTCGTAGAGCGTATTGGCGCGGAACATCGGAAACACGTAATCGCGGACGAATTCCTCGCGCAGATCCTCGATGAAGATGTTCTCCGGCTTGATGCCCAGCGTGAGCGCCTTTTGCCGCGCTGGCTCAAGCTCCTCGCCCTGGCCGAGATCGGCCGTGAAGGTAACGACCTCGCAGCGGTAGGTCGTCTGCAGCCATTTCAGAATGATCGACGTGTCGAGCCCGCCGGAATAGGCCAGCACGACTTTCTTCACGTCTTTCTTACCGGGCGCGGGCATGGTGAAAACCTTAAAGTTTAGGCGGCGCTGCCCGCCCGAAATGCGCGCGGACTATAGGGGCGCGCCCGGCCGACGCAAGCGTTGCGAACAGGTCAGGAGGTCTTCCCGCTTCGGCTCATGAGCCGCCGCACCAGCGCCGCGAGCGCGTCGCCAGTATTCGCCAGCCGCTGCTCGGCTGCGTCTTCGTCGATGCGGGTCGCCGGCCAGCGATAGATCAGGCCGTACGCGGCCCAGATCACGAGATACATGAACACGCCGGCGAACACGACGTCGGAGAAAAAATGCGCGCCCGCGGCCATGCGCAGCGCCCCGACGCCGACGCCGAAGGCAAGCGCCGCGCCATAGGCGAGCGGCTGCAATTCCGGGGCCGCCAGCGCGGCGGGCGCCAGCGTCCAAAATGCCCCGGACGGCTCGCCGGCGATGAACGAGCAATTATTCGGACACTCGCCGCGCGGGTCCCACCACGGCATGAAGCGGTAACCGCCATAGAACTCCCGCACGTCGATCGGACGCGGCCGGCCCCAATGATCCTTGAGGATGACATTGGTGAGAAGGCCGGGGCCGATCGCCAGCGTCGCTATCAGGAAAAGTGCGGCACGGGCTTCGATCAACATGCGCCGCCGCGGCCAGACCAGCTTGCCGATAATAGCAAGGAACGCCGGCAGCACGAGCAACGTGATGATCAGGCGCGCCGCTTCGCGCGTGTGCTGGACCCACAGTTGCGCATTGACGTCGAACATGTGGATTTTCGTGTTGAAGCTTAATCCGGCAAGGTCGAGGTCGAGCTGCGGATCGACTGCACAGATGAGACCCAGCGCAAATCCGATGCTGAGTGCGATCGCGAGCCCGGTCCGATTCATGCGATCACATCCATGCCAGGTCTAAAGCCAAGTCTATCGCCAAGTCCGTCGCCGAGCGTTATTTCCACGCGCCGGCATTACGGCCGGCGAACAGCCAATAGACCAGGCCGCCGGCGATGCCGGCTGCGGCGAACACTTCGCGATCGTGCGCAATGTCGCCGGCTGGCGCGACATAGCCTGCGAAATTGAGGCCGTAAGCCATCGTTAGAGCCAGCGCCCCGCCTATCACGCCATAGACGACGACCGAACGTAAGGCAAAGCCTTCGGTTAATACGATGACAAGAAGCGTCGGCAAAAAGCCGACGACAAAAATGATGAACGCGCCCAGTCCGACAACCGTCCACATAGCCGCCGACTGCGCTTGGTGCGACTGCAAGCCGAACGAAACGAATAGATCGTTCCATTCCGGCGTCAGCGTGCTCAGCGCCAGCACAATCGAGGCGGCGACGCAGGCCCAGACGTAACCGACGAACATCATGGTGATGCGAAAGAGAACCGTCATGGTTCGCGCTCGATCCGCTCGGCGTTAGTCGGTCATCGCCATGGCGCGCAGCGCCAGGCGCTCGCGGGCGGAGAGCTTTTCGGTTGTGCTTTTGAGCTGGCCGCAGGCGGCGAGGATGTCGCGGCCGCGCGGGGTGCGCACCGGCGAGGCATAACCGGCGCTGAAGACGATTTCGGAGAACTTCTCGATTTGCTCCCAGTCGGAGCACTCATATTTCGTGCCCGGCCACGGATTGAACGGGATCAAATTGATCTTGGCTGGAATGCCTTTGAGGAGACGCACCAGCGCCTTGGCGTCGACCAGCAAATCGTTGACGCCCTTGAGCATGACATATTCGAAGGTGATGCGCCGCGCGTTGGACACGCCGGGATAATTGCGGCAGGCGTCGAGCAATTCGCGCAACGGATATTTGCGATTGAGCGGCACGAGCTCGTCGCGCAGCTCGTCGGTAACGGCATGCAGCGACACCGCGAGCATGCAGCCGATCTCCGCGCCAGCACGCGCGATATTGGGAATAACGCCGGACGTCGACAACGTGATGCGCCGCTTGGAGATGCTCAGGCCGTCGCCGTCGGCGACGACATTGAGGCCGTCACGCACCGCCTCAAAATTGTAGAGCGGCTCGCCCATTCCCATCATGACGATGTTCGAGACAAGGCGCTTTTCGAGCTCGCCGTCCGCCGCCGGCGCGCGCTGCCAATCGTTGAGCCGGTCACGGGCCAAGACCACCTGGCCGACAAGTTCACCCGCCGTCAGATTGCGCACCAGGCGCTGCGTGCCGGTGTGACAGAACGTGCAATTGAGCGTGCAGCCGACCTGACTCGATATGCACAAGGTGCCGCGGTCGGCCTCCGGAATGTAGACGCATTCGACCTCGTGCGGGGCGCCGCCGTGTTCGCCGGGCAGCCGAAGCAACCACTTGCGCGTGCCGTCGACGGAAATCTGCTCGGCGGCGATTTCGGGCCGCGCCAATGTGAAGTGCTGCGCCAGCGCGACGCGCAAATCCTTCGACAGCGTCGTCATCGCGTCGAAATCCTGCACGCCGCGTACGTAGAGCCAGTGCCAAATCTGCTGTACGCGCATGCGCCGCTGCCGTTCCGGGACACCGGCCTCGCCCAGCGCCTCGGCGAGCACCTCGCGCGTCATGCCGATGAGCGACGGCTGCGCCGGCGCGGCATAGTCCTCAAGCGGCCGCTTTTCGACGAACAGGGCCGAGGCGGCGGTATCGGTTGCGACAAGCGAAGCGGTCACCGGGAAACCCGTATTTCTGTAGGCAAAGGCGAAAGCGCGTCTCAGGAATAAATGGGGCGGATGCCGGGTTGCCGACAGTGGCAAAAGCGCACAAATCCGCCCTGGCTGCGGATCGCGCACGGAACGCCGTCTATTTGCATTCCTGTGCGATGCGGTCGAGCGCCTGCGAGACGCCCTTGAGCGTGTATGTGTCGGTCGTTTGTGTCCCCTTCGCGGACACGCCTTTGACGATTGCTGTGTCGCCCGCCCGCATGGCGTCGACCATCTGCGCCTCCTCGGCGGCGTTCTTGATCCAGGCCCCGTCTTGCTGCGTGTAAAGCGCGAAAGTGGTCGAGCCGACTTGCGCGCTGGCCTCGGACCCCGGCTTGAACGGGTATCCGCTGATGATGGAGACCTCGTTGGTCACCTTGTCCTCCGGCCGAGTGGAAATGAACATATAAATGGGATTGCGCGGCCGGTTGGGCGGAATCGTTTCCGACGACGACGGTTTGGCAATCGCAAAGCAGACCTTCTTGCCTCCGGGAGAAGCGGTATAGGCGCCCCATTCGGCATATTGGCCGAGGAGCTTCGGCAGGACGCCGCCAGCGGCGGCCGCAGGCTTCGCAGGCGCGACAGCGGGCTTCTCGGCAGCAGGCTTTGCGGCGGGCTTTAGTGCCGGCTTGGGCTTGGGTTTGGGTGAAGCGGCGGGCGCGGCGGATGCCGGCGCGGCCGGCTGCTGGGCGCGCGCCGAAACGGCGAATGCCGCCGCAATGAACAGCAAAGCGATAAGCTGCCATCGTCGATGCATGCGCATACGGCCTTCTGGATTGGGGGCCCCGCCCTGATTAGCAAACTTGATTTTTTAATCCAATTCGGTCGAAAACGGAATGAGATAGACAAGCTCATACGGGCTTTATCCCGCCCCGCCCCGTCCTGCTCCGGCAGCCGGTCACCGCTCGGCAGGTAAAATCGCGGCTGCGGCTTGCGTTCTCGCGGCTGCAGCCGCCTTCTGCGTAATGCCGGGGTGGCGGAAGCCTGATATGAAGCGCCAATGAAAGCGATCCTCTGCACGCGCTTCGGCGCGCCCGACGAGCTCGAATTCGCCGACATCGATGAACCGTGGGCCGGGCCCGGCGAGGCCGTCGTGCGGGTCAAGGCTGCCGCGCTCAATTTCTTCGACACGCTGATCATCGCCGGCAAATACCAGCATAAACCGCCGTTTCCGTTCTCGCCGGCAGCCGAGTTTGCCGGTGTCGTCGAGAGCGTCGGCGCCCGCGTAACCGCCATTGCGCCGGGCGACCGCGTGATGGGCAATATCGGCTGGGGCGCTGCGCGCGAGGCGGTCGCCGTCCCGGCGCAGCAGCTCGTGAAAATTCCGAATACGCTCGATTTCGATCGCGCCGCAGGCCTGACCGTCACCTACGGCACGACGCTTTACGCGCTGCAAGAGCGCGCCGAACTGAATTCCGGCGAGACGCTGGTCGTGCTCGGCGCCTCCGGCGGCACCGGGCTCGCAGCAATCGAGATCGGCAAGATCATGGGGGCGCGCGTCATTGCCTGTGCGTCATCGGACGATAAGCTTGCCTTCGCCCGCCAACACGGCGCCGATGAAACGGTGAACTACGCGCGCGACGATTTGCGCGGCGCGCTGAAGACGCTCGGCGGCGAGCACGGCATCGACGTGGTCTACGATCCGGTCGGTGGTCCTTATGCGGAGCCGGCCGTACGTTCGCTTGCCTGGGAAGGCCGTTATCTGGTGGTCGGCTTCGCCGCCGGAGAAATTCCAAGGCTGCCGCTCAATCTGGTGCTGCTGAAGAGCTGCGACATCCGCGGCGTGTCGTGGGGCGCCTGGACCAAGCGCGAGCCGCAGGGGCAGCATGCCTTGATGAAGCAGATCGTGGAATGGTGCGCGCACGACAAACTCAGCGCACATGTGCACGCGGTTTATCCCTTGGTGGAGATCGCCACGGCACTCAAAGCCATCGCCGACCGCAAGGTGATGGGAAAGATTGTGCTGCGGCCGTAAAGCGCCTACGCGCGCAACTGCGCCAGCATGTTCCGCGCCGCCTCGCGATGCTCAGGCTTTATGTGCGAAGACATCACCTTGAGCGCCGCCCCGAGGATTGCGGCATCGTCGGCAAGGCCGATGATGGGAAGGGAGTCGGGAATAAAATCATCCGGCACGATGAAATAGACCATCGCGCCGACGAGGATCACCTTCACGTAGAGCGGCGTTTGCCGGTCGAATGCGCAGTAATGCGCCGTGAGCACTTCTTCGAGGAAAGGCAGGCTTGCCGCCTCGGCCAGAATCTTGCGCCAGAATTTACGCCGCAATCCCGCTTCATCGGAAATGATCCGGCGGCCTAACGCGGCAAAATCCTGCCAACTAGCGCCTTGCCAGGTGGCAGCTTGCTGCCAAAAGCTCATTTGCCCCTCCTGCGCGATGGCGCCCAACAAATGACACGCGAAACATGGTTCCGAAACACGGCAGCCGCAAGGCAGATTTCGACCCGCAAGCTTGTCAGGAGCGGGCGAGTTAGCCCGCCAGCTTGTCCATCGCCTCGGCGAGCTTCACATCCTGCTCGGTCAATCCCCCGGCGTCATGAGTCGACAATGTGACCTCGACGGTCTTGTAGACATTGAACCATTCCGGATGGTGGTCGTGCTTTTCCGCGGCCAGCGCTACGCGAGTCATGAAGCCGAAAGCCTCATTGAAATCGGCAAAGACGAATTTCTTGGTGATGGCGTCGCGCCCCGTCACTTCGCTCCAACCTTTCAACCGGCCCAGCGCGGTCTTGCGCGCCTCGCCGGAGAGTTTCTGGCTCATGTGGAGACTCCATCGGTGCGGGCGACAACGGTCGCCATCGGCGGTAAAGTTCGTACCTAGCAAACAACGCCGCAAGGGGCGAGGTTCCCGCAGGCTGTGGTCGGGAGGCCGCTACGGGCCGGTCTTTGATCACCGGCTCCGGCGGGCTTCCGGCCCGGCCCCTGGGGCCGTCCCGCCCGGTTCTAATCGCGGGAAACGATGCCTGGATAGGGTCGGCGCAGAAGGGCTTGAAATGTCAAAGGCGGGCCAAGCCGCTGCTCCCGCAATTAACCACAGTGCGTGTTGCTCCTTGAACGTGCACGTGAGCCCTGGCGTCAAATCCGGCGAGCCGTGTTAGGATTAACCATGCCGCCCGGACTTCCACACCGCCCGCCGCTTGCCATGAGGCTTTGGCTTTTCCGGCGTTCCAAAGGAAGTGGAACCGGCTCGGCTTCGGCCGCGCATAGCCACTCATCGGGTCACGCCATGAGCATCGAATCGCTCGAACATATGGTGCGAAGCCGGGTGCGGATGTTTCTGCGCCATACCTGGCTCGTCACTATTCTCGGAACCGTTCTTCTCGGCGCCGCCGTGTGGGCGGGCTTTTATTCCACCACTCAGGCCGACCATATGCGGATCGCCGCGGGTCCGCTGGACAGCAAGTTCGTCCAGGCGCTGTCAAATCAAATTGCAAACGGTCACCGCGATATTTCCCTGCAGATCGTCCCGACGCAGGGATCCAAGGAAACGGCGCAGGCGATCAGCAAAGGCCAGGCCGATCTCGCCATCCTGCCGAGCAACCTCGGCGACTCGCTAAATTGGCCGGTGATAGCCATTCTAAGGCAGAACGTAATGGCGCTGATCGTTCCGGCGCCCGGTGCCGCGAACAAGCCTGGTAGCGGCGCGAGCGCCGTGACTGCCAATGCCGCCAAAGGCAGTAAAGGCGCCGCGGGATCGAAGCCCGCGAAGGGCACCAAGAGCACCAAGACCGCCGCTAGCGATGACAGCGACGACAGCGGCGATAGCGACAAGTTCGGTAAGGTCGCGCAACTCTCCGGCAAGCGCGTCGGCATCGTCACGGGGAATGAGGCAACGACCGGCCTGCTCGAACTCGTGCTCAGCCATTATGGCGTCCCGCTCGCCAAAGTGACGGTGTCGCACATCGACCCCGACAACCTTGCCGACGCCATCAAGAACAATCAGGTCGACGCGCTGTTCGTTGCCGGTGCGGCGACCGGTCAGGCAATTTCGAGCACGGTGGCGGCGGCGACGGTGAACGGCAAGGCCCCGAGCTTTATCGAGATCGACCAAGCCGACGGCATTGCCAAACGCAATCCGGCGTTCAGCTCGGTTGACGTCGATGCCGGCACGTTTGGCGGCAATCCGCCGATGCCCGATGACAGCCTCAAAACACTGAGCTTCGCCGAGTTTGTCGTGGCGCGACGATCTTACAGCGAATCCGTCATCGACACGCTGTCGAAGGTCATCTATTCGTCACGGCAGGCGCTCGCCGCCGCGCTTCCGGGCGAAATCAAGATCGCAGCGCCGTCGACCGACAAGGATGCGGACGTCGTCGTCCATCCCGGCGCCCTGGCCTACCTTTCGGACAGCCAGCAGTCATTTTTCGACAAATACGGCGACGACATTTTCTATGGGATGCTGATCTTCCCCGTATTTGGATCGGCGATTGCGGGCTTGGCGAGCTATCTGCGCAGCGATAGCCGCACGCGGCGGCTGCGGCTCCTGCAACGTGTGCTTGATCTGGTGCGCAAGGCTCATGCCGCACAAAGCGTGGAGATAATCGACGGTCTCCAGATCGACGCCGATAACCTCGTGATTGCGATCATCCATCAAAGCGAACACGAGGAATTCGACGAGACGGTGCGCATGTCGTTTGCCTTCGCGCTCGATCAGCTGCGCTTCACCATCGCGGCACGCCGGGCCGCCCTCGTGGGCCAGGCCGGCGCCGCCGGAACCACAGGCGCCAAGGCCGCCGCAGCATAAACGATTGCTTCTCGGCGATTCCTGACTATATACGGTCGCAATCGCGGGCCCCTCGGGGCCCGTAACGGTTTAACGATTAACGCATGAATCTCCGCAACATCGCCATCATTGCCCATGTCGACCACGGCAAAACGACGCTGGTCGACCGGCTCCTGCAGCAATCCGGCTCGTTCCGCGAGAACCAGCGCGTGCTCGAACGCGCAATGGATTCGAACGATCTTGAGCGCGAACGGGGCATCACCATTCTAGCCAAGGCCACATCGCTGGTTTGGCACGATACCCGGATCAATATCGTCGATACGCCGGGACACGCCGATTTCGGCGGCGAGGTCGAGCGCATCCTCAATATGGTCGATGGCGCACTGGTTCTGGTCGACGCGGCCGAAGGGCCGCTGCCGCAGACCAAGTTCGTGGTGTCGAAGGCGCTCAAGATGGGACTCAAACCCATCGTGGTCATTAACAAGGTCGATCGCTCCGACGCACGCCCGACCGAAGTCGCCAACGCGGTATTCGACCTTTTCGCCGCGCTCGACGCGACCGAGGAACAGCTCGATTTCCCGATTCTCTACGGTTCGGCCAAGCAAGGCTGGATGGCGACCGACCCCGCCGGGCCCAAGGACAAGGGCATGGCGCCGCTGTTCGAGCTCGTCATTCGCCATGTCGCGCCGCCACAGGTCGAGGACGGCCCGTTCCGCATGCTGGGCACGATCCTCGAAGCCAATCCCTATCTCGGCCGTATCGTCACCGGCCGCATTTTCTCGGGCTCGGTGAAGCCCAACCAGCCGGTCAAAGTCCTCGACCGCAACGGCGAACTCGTCGAGGAGGGCCGCGTGACCAAGGTGCTCGCCTTCCGCGGCTTGGAGCGGGTGCCGATCGACGAGGGCTTTGCCGGCGACATCGTCGCCATCGCCGGACTGCCGGAGGCGTTCGTTTCGCACACGCTGTGCGCGCCCGAGGTGACCGAACCGCTGCCGGCGCAGCCGATCGACCCGCCGACACTGACCATGACGTTCCACATCAACGATTCCCCGCTCGCCGGCACCGAAGGCGACAAGGTGCAAAGCCGGGTGATCCGCGACCGTCTGTTGCGCGAGGCGGAGGGCAACGTCACGCTGCGTATTTCCGAATCCATGGAGAAGGATTCCATGGAGGTCGCCGGCCGAGGCGAACTCCAGCTCGGCATCCTGATCGAAACCATGCGGCGCGAGGGCTTCGAGCTCTCGGTGTCGCGCCCGAAAGTCCTTTACCAGCACGGACCGTCCGGCGAACTGCTCGAACCGATCGAGGAAGTCGTCATCGACGTCGACGAGGAGCACTCCGGCGTGGTGGTGCAGAAGCTCGCCGAGCGCAAGGGCGAGATGGTCGAGATGCGTCCCTCCGGCGGCGGCCGCGTGCGGCTGATTTTCTATGCGCCGACGCGCGGACTGATCGGATATCAGGGCGAGCTCCTCACCGACACACGCGGCACCGCGGTGATGAACCGGCTGTTTCACGCCTACGGCCCGCACCGCGGCGAGATCGTCGGCCGGCGCAACGGCGTATTGATCTCGACCGACCAGGGCGATGCCGTCGCCTACGCGATGTGGAATCTGGAAGACCGCGGCCCGATGATGATCGAGCCGGGCTGGAAGGTTTATCGCGGCATGATCGTCGGCGAGCACACGCGCGGCAATGACCTCGAAGTCAACGTGCTCAAGGGCAAGAAGCTCACCAACATCCGCACCCACTCCAAGGACGAAGCGATCCGGCTCACGCCGCCGATCCGCATGACATTGGAAAAGGCGCTCGCCTATATCGAAGACGATGAATTGGTCGAGGTGACGCCGAACTCGATCCGGCTGCGCAAGAAGCTGCTCGATCCGAACGAGCGCAAGCGCGACGAGCGGCGCAAAGAAGCCGAGCGCGTTTAAGCACGTCCGATTTCGCGCGTCATGCGCGGGATCCGACGTGCCAACCGAGCCTCATCTTGTCACATTTTTCGTTTTGCCGAGCGCCGCCCGTGCAAAATTCCGAGAACCGTGACGCGATTGCAACAGCACCTCCAGATTGCGCCTGAACGCTGCATTTTCGTGCCGGCGAACGTGGCCAGGGCCACGCCTTTTCGCTAATAATCCACATCGTTAACCGAAGGTGAATCTGAAAGCCTTGAAGGCGGCAGAAACGCTTGCTTTGATCGGGTCGTGAATCGCGTGATGAATTGCCGGACGAGCATCGCATCATGAGCACTGTCCTCATTGAAATCCGTCGCGCCCGCGCATGCGATGCCGGCGCAGTCGCGGATGCCCACGATGAGGCTTGGCGGACCGCGTACCAGGGGATCATCCCGGGCGGCGAACTGGAGAAGCTCATCAACCGTCGCGGCCCGGCGTGGTGGGAAAGCGCCATCCGCAAGGGCAGCCGCATCGCGCTCCTGCAATTCGGCGACAAGATCGCTGGCTACGCCAATTATGGACGCAACCGGGCGCGCAGCCTGTATTACGACGGCGAAATCTACGAGCTCTATCTGCGGCCGGAATTCCAGGGGCTCGGCTTCGGCCGCCGCCTGTTCACCGCGTCGCGCCGCGATTTGGCGCAGAGCGCGCTCAAATCGCTGATCGTCTGGGCGCTGTCGGAAAACGAAAACGCGGTCGAGTTCTACCGCGCGCTCGGCGGCAAGGCGGTGGCGCGCAGCTCCGAGAAATTCGGCACCCGCGTGCTCGATAAGGTCGCCTTCGGCTGGAATAGCTGACCGGGCCGTTCAGGACCGGTCATTCCGGAAACCGCGCAGCGGTTGTCCGGAATCCATATCCACCGCCATTGCAGATCCGCATCGATCGTGATTATGGATTCCGGGCTCACGCTTCGCGTGCCCCGGAATGACACGCTACACCGCCGGCGGCGGCAGTCCGGCCTGCGTGCAGGCCGCGCGCAGCGTATTGACCAGGAGGCACACGATCGTCATCGGTCCGACGCCGCCGGGCACCGGCGTGATGGCGCCCGCGACCTTGACGGCCTCCGCAAAATTAACGTCGCCGACGATGCGGGATTTGCCGACGCCATCAGTCACGCGGTTGATGCCGACATCGATCACGGTCGCGCCCGGCTTGATCCAATCGCCGCGAATAAATTCGGCGCAGCCGATGGCGACACACAGAAGCTCGGCGCGGCGGCAGTAATCTGGCAGATTGCGCGTATGCGTGTGCGCGACCGTAACGGTCGCATTCTCGTTGAGCAGGACTTGCGACAGCGGATTGCCGACGATGTGCGAGCGGCCGACCATCAAAGTGTCGAGCCCGAGCAGCGACGAATGCACCGTCTTGATCAGCTTGAGACAGGCGACCGGTGTACAGGGCACCAGCGCCGGCAGCCCCGTCATCAGCCGGCCGGCATTGAGCGGGTGAAATCCGTCGACATCCTTGTTCGGATCGACGCTGGCGAGAATGCGCGACGGATTGATCTGCGGCGGCAACGGCAACTGCACCAGAATGCCGCTCACGGCGGGATCGGCATTGAGTGCCTGGATCAGCGCGATCAACTCTGCCTCGCCCGTCGCGGCGGGCAAATGGTAGTCGAGCGGCCGCATGCCGACTTCATGCACCGCATGCGATTTGCTGGTGACGTAAGTTTTGCTGGCCGCGTTATTGCCGACGAGTACGACCGCCAATCCGGGGACCAGACCATGGGCGGCGGTCAAGCGATGCGTCTCGGCTTTAACCGCGGCACGCAAGTCTGCGGCGATCTGTTTGCCGTCGATTACTTTCGCACTCATCCAGTCCTCTTCGTCAGCCGCTCCAGCATGGCGTGAAGCATTTGCGGGTCGCCCGCGATTCGCAAACGCTTTAGCCGCGCCGCTGCGCCCGCTGCAATATCGACCTGCCGCGGCGCAACGCCGAGCGCTTTGGCAACGAGCCGGCGCAGCGCCTCGTTGGCTTCGCCTTCGACCGGCGCCGCGCGCAACCGCACCTTGAGCACCGTTCGGCCGTCGGCGCGCCGCTCGATTCCTTCGATCGCCTCGCGCGCGCTACGCGCGGTGACGCGCACGTCGAGCGCGACGCCGCCTGCGGCTTGCGTCCACGGCTTCGATTCCATCGCGTTCAGAAAACGTTTGGCAAAATGTAAATCTCGATTACTTTTTCGATGAAGATGATGATCAGGAAAAGAATTATCGGCGAAATGTCGATGCCGCCCAGATTGGGCAGCATGTTGCGAATTGGACGCAGTGCCGGATCGGTGATGCGAAAAAGGAAATCGCCGATCATCGCGACCACGGGATTGCGCGTGTTCACCACGTTGAAGGCGACAAGCCACGAGAAGATCGCCATCGCGATCACAATCCAAATATAGAGCTGCAGAGCTAGAAGGATGACTTCAAAAAGGGCGAGCATGGACCGGATTCGCGTTGAGGGTGGCAGAAACTAGCGGGCGGAAACTAACGAACTGAGCGTTTGCGAACAAGGTTTGCAAGCCGCCCGGTGGGCGGCGGAGTGGGCTGGTGGAGCCGAGGGGAGTTGAACCCCTGACCTCCTCATTGCGAACGAGGCGCTCTCCCAACTGAGCTACGGCCCCGCCAATCGGCAGATTCCACCGTTGTGGCGAGTGGGCGCCATTTAGGACCGCCGTCTTATGCTGTCAAGGATGGGTACAAGCTCCAAGATGCGGCTATAAGGGCCGCAAATGACTCAACGATCCGCCCCGGCGGTGTCGCTGTTGCGCCATCCCGCTTATGTCCGCTTTCTCTATGTGCGGATCGCCGCGTCGATCGCGCAGCAGGTCCAGGTCGTCGCGGTCGGCTGGCAGATGTATGAATTGACCAACAGCCCATTCCATCTGGGCTTGATCGGTCTGGTGCAGTTCATCCCCGCCGTCGGTCTGTTCGTCTTTACCGGCCATGTCGCGGATCACTACGACCGACGCCTGGTTACCTTCCTGGCGCAGCTGATCGAGGCAATCGCGGTCGCCGCGCTGGCTTTCGCCAATGCCACCGACCGGCTCACACCCGGGCTTCTTCTCGCGATGGCCTTTGTGGTCGGCACCGGCCGCGCCTTCGAGCAGCCGAGCCTGCAATCGGTGCTGCCGAATATCGTGCCCAGCGACCTGTTGCCGCGCGCCATCGCCGGTTCGAGCTCGGCATCGCAAACTGCTGTCATCGCCGGTCCGGCGCTCGGCGGCATCTTGATCGAGATCAGCCCGACCTTGGTCTTTGCGGTCTGCGCGGCGTTGTGGCTCTCCGCCGGACTGGTAACGCTCGGCATCGCCATGGAGGCGAAGCTTCCGGAGCGCGCGCCGCTCGATCTCAAATCGATGTTCAGCGGACTGACTTTCATGATGGGCCAAAAGATCGTGCTCGGCGCCGTGTTGCTTGATCTATTCGCGGTGGTGCTGGGCAACCCCACCGCGGTGCTACCGATCTTCGCGCGCGACATTTATCTCGCCGGACCGCTCGGTTTCGGCATATTGCGCGCCGCGCCCGCCGCCGGCGCCGTCGCCACGGCCCTGGTGCTGGCGCGCTGGCCTATTACCGATCGCGTCGGCCGCCTCATGTTCGTAACCGTGACGATCTACGGCGTGGCGACAATTCTTTTCGCCCTGACGCCGAACTTCGTGATGGCGCTCGCCGCGCTCGCCGTTCTTGGCGCCTCCGACACGATCAGCGTCGTGATCCGCCAGACCATGGTGCAGCTGCGCACGCCCGACCACATGCGCGGCCGCGTCTATGCGGTCAATTCGATGGTCACCAACACGTCGAACCAGCTCGGCATTTTCCGCGCCGGCGCGGCGGCCGCGGTGTTCGGCACCATACCCTCGGTGCTGTTCGGCGGCCTCTCCACCATCGCGGTGGTCCTGATTTCGACCAAGATTTTTCGCGAACTCTACAATGCCGACCGGTATCACGACGCGCGGCTATGATCCTGGAGGCCCTGGCAGCGCCCGCGCCGCTGCGGCATCATGGCGCCGGCCGGGGAGTTTGGCAGCGGCAAAGGGAAACAGCATGCGACCGCTCACAATGATCTGGCTTGCGCTTGCGCTGGCCGCGATGTCGGCCCCGGCACGCGCCGCCGCGCCTTGCGGCGGCGACTTCGGCGCCTGGCTGCAAGGCGTCAAGCAGGAAGCCGCGGCGGACGGCATCTCGCAGCGCGCGATCCAAGCGGGACTGACGGGCGTGACCTACGATCCGACCATCATCGCGCGCGACCACGCCCAGGGTGTCTTCCGGCAAAGCTTCGAGCAGTTCTCCGGCCGCATGGTGCCGCCGCGGCTTGCCCGCGCTAGGTTGATGATGCAGAGATACGGATCGCTGCTCGAGCGTATAGAACAGCAGTATGGCGTGCCCGGCGGCGTCATCGTCGCGATCTGGGGACTGGAAACCGATTTCGGCGCCGATACCGGACATTTTCCGACCATCCGCTCGCTGGCGACGCTGGCCTATGATTGCCGGCGGCCGGACAAGTTTCGCGGCGAGTTGATCGACGCGCTGCGCATGGTCGATCGCGGCGACATGACGCCCGCCGCGATGCGCGGCGCCTGGGCGGGCGAGATCGGACAGACCCAGTTCCTGCCCTCGTCCTATCTGAAATACGCCGTCGACTTCGACGGCAGCGGCCGCCGCGACCTCATTCACGACGTGCCCAACGTGCTCGCCTCGACGGCCAATTATCTCAAGGGTTACGGCTGGCAGCATGGCCAGCCCTGGGGCGAAGGCACCGCGAACTTCCAGGTGCTGCTGCAGTGGAACTCGTCGCAGGTCTATACCAAGACCGTCGCCTATTTCGGCCAGCTCCTTGAGAACGGTCAGTAGCCGCAAACGCGCTCACGCCGCCGCGAGCCAACGCTCCAAAAATATGCTGAGCCAGGCGCGCGCTGAATAATCGTAGACGGCGCGGTCGGCGAAATGGGTGTGGCGCGGCCGCGCGCCAGGCAGATCGAGGCGGTCGTGACCGCGCGTCGTCCATTTGTGCATCATGGCGTGCGTCACGTCGGGATGGAATTGCAGCGCAAAGCCCCGCCCGGCGCGGATCGCCTGCACTTCGAACGTATCGCCCTCGGCAAGAAGCTCGGCGCCCGGCGGCAGATCGAAACCCTCGCGGTGCCACTGGTAAACGCATTCCGGCCAGGCCGCGACGACGGCACGGCCTTCGGCCGTCGGCCGGATCGGGTAATAGCCGATCTCGGCCTCGCCGCGCGGATGGCGAAACACTTTGCCGCCGAGCCGCCGCGCGAACATTTGCGCGCCGAGGCAGATGCCGAGAAACGGCTTGTCCTCCTTGAGCGGCACGCCGATCCAATCGATCTCGCGCCGGATATAATCGTCCTCGTCGTTGGCGCTCATCGGGCCGCCGAAGATGACGGCGGCGGTGTGCTCGGCCATCGTCGCCGGCAGCGGATCGCCGAAGCGCGGCCGGCGCACGTCGAGCGGGTAGCCCAATTCCCGCAGCGCATTGCCGACGCGGCCGGGCGTCGAGTGCTCCTGGTGCAGGATGATCAGGATCGGCTGTTCCATGACGCCGGC
This sequence comes from uncultured Alphaproteobacteria bacterium, assembly GCA_963775515.1. Taxonomy (GTDB): domain Bacteria; phylum Pseudomonadota; class Alphaproteobacteria; order Rhizobiales; family Xanthobacteraceae; genus BOG-931. The sequence goes on from CAVZIQ010000004.1 coordinate 296,682, forward strand.
GATTCGCTCGCTTTGTTAGATTCTTAGCGTGTCCCTCATCCGAAGCAAACGGCGCGCCACTTGCGCGGTCAGTCGCCGCTCGCATGCGACGTGCGCCGGTCCACGGCCGCGATCAGGAGCGCATTGGGAATGAGCCGCATCAGCGCCACCGCGAGCTTGTTGCCCGTGCCGGCGACGACGACGCGCTTGCCGCGCATCAATCCATCATAGCCGATCTGCGCCACGCGCCGGGGCGGCAATTCGAGGAGCCTGGCGATGCTCGGCAGCCGCATGCCGGAGCGCGCCTGAAATTCGGTCTGTACCGGGCCCGGACAGAGCGCGGTCACCCGGATGCCGCGGCCGGCGAGCTCACGATGCAGCGCCTCGCTGAACGACAGCACATAGGCCTTGCTGGCATAATAAACCGCCATGCCAGGCCCGGGCGCGAAGGCGGCGACCGACGCCACGTTGAGGATGCCGCCGCGCTGGCGCTCAAGACTGTCGACAAAATAGAGCGACAGTTCGGTGAGCGCGCGCACATTGAGATCGATCATCGCCAACTGCTCGTCACGGCTGAGCGCGGCGGCCGGACCGCTGAGACCGAAACCGGCATTATTCACGACGAATGCGGGTTCGAGGCCCCGCGCCGACAATTCCGCGGCGAGCATGGCGGCGGCATCGCGCCGCTCGAGATCGAGTGCCACCACCACCGGCCGCGGCCGGCCGGAAGCGGCAATCTCATCGGCCAGTGTTGTGAGACGATCTTCACGCCGCGCCACCAAAACCAGCTCATGCCCATGTGCGGCGAAAACGCGCGCCAACTCGACGCCGATGCCGGCCGAAGCGCCGGTGACGAGCGCGACCGGTTTCATGCGGTCCCGGCCTTTCCCGCCGCGCCGCCTTGCCCACCGGCATCGTCCGGCGCGCCCGGTTCGGCGTCGTCGCCGCCGACCCGGCGGCGCAGCGCGATCCGCTCCTGCGGCGACACGCCGAGCAGATCGGCGGCGCGCCACAAGAGATTGTCTTCCAGCTCGTCGCGGCGGCCGTCGGCATAGACGATCTGCCACATCATTTCGATGATGCGGGCGCGGCCCGGCTCGTCGAGCGTGCGATTGAGCGCTTGGGTGAAATGATAAAGGTCGACCGAACTCGTGCTCGGCCGCGGTCGCTTTTTCGATCAATTCGTCGGTCGCCGCATCGTCGAGGCTGAAACTTTGCTTGATCACGGCGCGAAGCTTGTCGCGCTCGCTTTCCGTGACCTCGCCGTCGATCGCCGCGGCATGGACCAGAAGCGCCGCGGCGGCGAGCCGGTAATCGTCGTCGCCGAACTGGCTCGGATGTTTGCCGCCGTCGGCGAATTCGGAAATGAAAGTCTTGAAGGCTTCGAACATGTTTCTTCCCCGGCGCCCCGGCTTGGTTCCAGGCTCATATCGCGACCGCGACCGCGCCGGTCAAGGCGCGCAATCCTTCACCGCCCCCCTCGCCGCTCTCGCGCTTCCTCTCCCCGCGTGCGGGGAGAGGAAGGGGTGAGGGGCCTCGCCGCTGGGCGTAGGCTGTGCCGCATTTTTATCCGCTCGTTGCCGCGCAAACTTTGATCCCGTCATCCTGAGGTGCGCGCCAACTGCGCGCCTCGAAGGAGACGGCCGAGGCGCCCGGGCCGTCGTCCTTCGAGGCTCACTCCGCCCGCACATCAGGGTGCCGCCCCGCTACTGCACGCCTTTGCGGTCGTGGTAGCTGTCGTTGAGCAATTGCAGATTGGCCTGGACGTAAGGGTTGCCGGGGTCCTTGGCCTGCGCCTGCGTCAGCAATTTGTGGGCGCGCTCGTAGTCGCCGCGCAGCATGAAGGAGAAGCCCTCGTCGTTGAGGACTTCCACGGTCGGGCCGATGAGGTGGAGCACCTGGCCGTAGGCGCGGTCGGCGAGATCGAAGCGGCGCAGCCGGTCGTAGGACGCCGCCAGCCCAAGCCAGGCTTCGGCGTCGTTGGGCCGCTGCTCGACGGCGGTGCGGAAGCTCTGCTCGGCGAGGCCGAAATTGTTGCTGCGGAAATATTTCTTGCCGAGCTGCACATTGTCGTTGGGGTCGTCGCCGAGGAGGCCGGGCTTCGACATCGGCGCGACCGGCTCGCCGCTCGGCCCGGGCTCGGCCGGCGGGGTGACGATGGATCCGGTGGTGTCGCCGGGTGTGGCGCTGTCGGCGGCCGGCGGGTTGTCCGTGGCCGCGGTATCGTCGAGCTTCGGCGCGGTCGAGCAGCCGCCAAGGCCGGCGAGGCCTGCCGCTGCGAGGATGAGGATCAGGACCCGCGCCGCTCGGATACTCATACACACGCTCCGGACACGCCGTGTCCGGCCACCCCCGCACCCGACGCGGATTGCACCGTCCGCCCCGGAAACCGTAAGGAGCGGACAGCGCCGGACAAGCAAAGCTAGGCGACGTTGGTTAAGGAATTCCTCGCCGGCGATTCGTCACGGCGGGCGGGTTTGAAACGCGGGTTCGCAAGGTGGTCCCCCTTCCCCGCAACGAGGTCCCCGTCGCGCGAGCGCGGCGCGGTGCCCCTCGCGGGGCGGGAAAGCGCAGACCTCACCACATGCCGATCGCGACGCGGACGATGACGGGGCACAGAATGACGATGAACAGCACCGGAAAGATGCATACCATCATCGGCACCGCGAGCTTGGCCGGCAGGCTGTAGGCCTTCTCCTCCGCCCGCGACAATCGCTTGTGCCGCATGTCGTCCGAGTAGACGCGCAGCGCGTCGCTGATACTCGAGCCGAGCTCGTCGGACTGCTGGATCAGCGTGGCGAAGGAGCGCGCCTCTTCGAGGCCGAGCCGGTCGCCGAGATGGTTGAGTGCCTCGGTCATGGTGCGGCCGGCGCGGATTTCGAGATTCGCCATATGGATGTTGGCGGCAAGCGACGGATAGGAAACGCCGAGCTCGCGGCCGACCCGGTCGAGCGCGGCCTCCATGCTCAAGCCCGCATCGGCGCAGACCACGAGCAAATCCATGAAATCGGGAAAGCCCGCCTGGTGCTCGAGGCGGCGCGCCGCGATGCGGCGGTCGAGATAGAGGCTCGGCCCCAGATAACCGAACAGGCCGCCGCCCATTACCAAGAGCCAGAACGAGTTCTTGGTGTGCAGCCCGAGCATCGACAGGATGAAATAAGCGCCGACGGCAAGACCCACCGCCGCCGTCGCGCGCGTGATGAAGTAATAGGCCGCGGCGTGCGGATCGTAGATGCCGGCTTGCACCAGGCGCGCCCGCAGCATCTTCATGTCGCTCGAATCGGCGGACGAATAATGCTTGGTCGTATAGTCGACGAGCTTGCGCGCGGCTTGCGTGCCGGACCAGCGCAGCGAGCGCCGGCCGGCGGGCGAATTGCCGTCCAGCCCAACGCGGACGGCGCGGCGGCGCACCGCCTCGCGGGCGCGCACGCCGAGCATCACCGCGAAGGCGAGCGTGCCGGTGGCGAGAAAGATCAGCACGCTCAGCATCAGCGGAGCGTTGTCGCCGATCATGGCGGTTGCGCTGTCCATCGTTCAAATCTTGAAATTGACCATTTTGAACATGACCATGTTGCCGACCAGCATCCATGCGGCGGCGCCGAACAACAGCACCTTGGTGAGGTGCTCGTTCCACACCGAGGCGTAAAAATCCGGCGCGATAAACTGGATGACGACGAACATGCCGATCGGCAGCGCCGAGAGAATCATCGCCGAGGCGCGGCCCTCGGCGGCCAGCGCGCGGATCTTCCGCCGCATCTTGAAGCGCTGGCGGATGACGCCGGACAGGTTTTCCAGGATTTCGCCGAGATTGCCGCCGGTCGAGCCCTGAATGGCTACCGCGGTGACAAACAGCGGCAGATCGTCGGAACCGAGCCGGGCGTACAGATTGCGCATCGCGGTTTCGAGATCGGCGCCATATGTGATCTCGTCGGACACCACGCCGAATTCCGAGCCAATCGGGTCGGGCATTTCGCGGCCGACCATGGAAATCGCGATCGGCACCGGGTGTCCGGCGCGCAGGCTGCGCACGATGATATCGAGCGCGTCGGGAAATTGGGCGCCGAATTTCTTCTGGCGTCGGCTGCGCAGCAACTTCAGCACCAGATAGGGCAAGGCCGTGGCGCAGAACAACGCGGCGGCGGCCGCTTCCACAAGGCTATGGCGAAACACCATCGTTGCGCCGAACGCAAACAGGCTCGCAAAAGCGATGATCACGAACAGCCGCGTCAGGCCGAGCGTGAGGCCGGATTGCAGGATCAGCCGATTGAGCGCGGTGAGACCGAGCCGGTAATCGCCTTCTCCGGTCAGCCCGCGTTCGCGCCGCAATTCGACTAAAACGCTTTCGCGATCGGTGCGATTTTTGGAGATCGCGAGCCGCCGGTTGATCCGGCTGCGATAGGACGCCGCCGAAAAGCACGACAGATAGACGGCCTCGACGGTGAGACCGGCCGCAAGCGCGACAAACAGCCAGACCAGATAGATCGGATTGATATCAAACAACAGAAAATCGAAAGACATGGTGGACCGCACCTGTCACAAGGGCTGCGACGGATCGAAATGCGAGCCGGGAATCTTGATGCCGAGCGCGATCAGATCGGCGAGGAAGCGCGGCCGCACGCCGGTCGCCTGGAAATGGCCTTGCACCGCGCCGTCCGGCGCCGTGCCGGTGCGCACGAATTTGTAGATCTCCTGCATCTGGATGATGTCGCCCTCAAGCCCAGTGATCTCGGCGATGCTCATGACGCGGCGCTTACCGTCGGACAGCCGCGACAATTGCACGATCACCCGGATGGCGGCGGCGATCTGGCCGCGGATCGAGGCCACCGTCATCGGCAGGCCGGCCATGCCGATCATCTGCTCGAGACGCGAAATGGCGTCGCGCGGCGTATTGGCGTGGACCGTCGCCATCGAACCTTCGTGGCCGGTATTCATGGCCTGCAGCATGTCGAAGGCTTCTTCGCCGCGGCACTCGCCCAGGATCACGCGATCGGGCCGCATGCGCAGCGCGTTCTTGACGAGGTCGCGCTGACGAATCTCGCCCTTGCCCTCGATCGACGGCGGCCGCGTCTCCATGCGGCCGACATGCGGCTGCTGCAATTGCAGTTCGGCGGCGTCCTCGATGGTAAGAAGCCGCTCCTTCTCGGAGATGAAGGCCGACAAGGCGTTGAGCATCGTGGTCTTGCCCGAGCCCGTGCCGCCGGAAATGATCAGCGTAACGCGCGCCTTCACCGCCGCGGCGAGGAGTTCCGCCATCTGCGGCCGCAGCGCGCCGACCTCGACCAGCTTGTTGAGGTTGAACGGTTTCTTGGAAAACTTGCGGATCGACATCAGCGGGCCATCGATCGCCACCGGCCGCACCGCGACGTTGACGCGCGAGCCGTCGAGCAGGCGGGCGTCGCACATCGGATGCGATTCATCGACGCGGCGGCCGACGGCGGAGACGATTTTGTTGATGATGCGCAGCAGATGCGCCTCGTCTTTGAAGCGCACCCCGGTCGGCTCGAGAACGCCCTTGCGCTCGACATAGACGCATTCGTGACCGTTGATCAGGATGTCATTGACGGTCTCGTCCTTGAGCAAGGGTTCGAGCGGACCCAAGCCCGTCATCTCATCGAGAATTTCCGAGACGAAATCGTTGAGCTCTTGGGTGTTCAGCGCCAGCCGTTCGGTCAGCACATATTGCGATACGAGCTGCTGGACGTGGCCGCGGATTTCCTCTTCCGGCAGCTTTTCCAGCGCCGACAGATTGGTCTCCTCGATCAACCGGCGATGCAGCCGCACCTTGGCGTCGAGGAGCTTGTCGCTCAGAAGCGGATTGGCGGCGGCGGGTGCGGCGGCGACTGCCGGCTCGGCGGCGGCCTCCGGCGGCACCGTCCACGGCAGCTGCTCCGGCACGCTCTCTTCGGCCGCCGGCACAATGTCCGGAGCGGCGACGCGGCGCATCGAAAAGCGGCTGGCCATTGCGGTGTCCTAGATTCTCTCTTGAGGCACGGTCGAAACTTTTATCGCGCCAATGACAGCTTGAGTTTCTTCGGCACGCCGGCGGTCTCCTTGGCGGTCTTGGCGGCGCTTGGCGCGAGGATGAGCTTCTTGAGCTGCAGGGTGATCTTGTTGCCCTTCCTGACTTCCTCCAGCGGCACGCCGCGGTCGATCGCCTCGCGAACCAGGCCGTAGTCGTTGGGCACGCAGGCCAAAAACGCGTCGCCGATCGCCTGCTCGATGTCGCTCTTGCGCAGGCCCGCCGAAAACATTTTCTGCACGAAGCGGTTGATGATGACTTGCGGCTGCGGCCCCTCGCCCAGCCGCTCGCGAATGGCGTCGACGAGCTGCTTGGCATGGCGCAGCCCCGGCACCGTCGTTTCGCTGACGATGAACAGCTTGTCGGAGCCCAACAGCACGCTGTCGGTCCAGGAGAACCAGGTGCGCGGCATATCGAACACGACATAATCGAAATGCGACGACACCAGATCGAGCAGCCGCGTCACCACGTCCGGATCGAACGAACGCATCTCCGCCGGCCGATTCGGCGCGGCAACGACCGCGAGGCCAGACGGATGCTGCGAGATCATTACTTCGAGCAATTGCCGGTCGAGCCGCTCGGGGCGCGGCTCGATCTCGCTCAGATTGAGCCGCGGCTCGATATCGAGATAATCGGCGCAAGCGCCGTGCTGAAAGTCGAGATCGACCAGGCATGTCGCGGATTTGCCGCGCGCGCCGCTGTTGAGCAGCAGCATGGCGGTCTGCACCGCGAGCGTGGTCACGCCGGCGCCGCCGACGGCGGGCAGGAACGTGAAAATCTGCGATTCCTTGGTCTCGGCGCCGGCCGGCGGCTTGGCGACGCGCGCACAGGTCCGCACCAGTTCGACCGGCGGAACCGGCTTCACCAGAAAATCGGCGACACGCATTTGCATCAGCCGCCGCGCCACGTCGGCATCGAAAGCCTGCGTCACGGCGACCACCGGCGGCCACGTCCCGATCCGCAGCAAGAGGTCTTCGAGCGCCCGCAATTCGGCTTCGTCGGCGGCATCGACGTCGGCGACGACGACGGTCGCCCCTTCGACGTTGACGGTATTGGCCACGCCGGCGAGCTTTCCCGTGACGACGTCGAGCCCGATCTGGGCGCTGCCGCCGAAGGTCGAGCGGACGGCCTCTTCGAAGCCCGCGTCGGCGGTCAGCACGACCACCTTGGCCTGGGCGCGCGGTGCTGTGACGGGACCGATACGCATGCTTTCAAGCTCGCCTTGCCGATGCGGGTGTCATTGCGCCGGGGTGCTGGCTGCGGGCGGTGCACTGCCGCCGGTATTGACCGTCGTCTGGCTGATGGTTTGGCCCGACTGGTTCGTCGACATAAAGTTGTCTGGGTCGGCCGGCGGGATGACCTTGCCGGTACGGTAACGTTCGACCGCGGTCTGCATCTTCTGGCCGTTAAATTCGATGTTCTTGTCACCGCTATACGGCGGCCACGGATCGACCATCTGAGTAACCGTATTGGCCGTCACGGCATCGCCGCCGGAGAGCGCGACGGTCTCGCGGCGATCCAGGTAAGAGTCGCTTTCGCGGCGCACGAACAGGTCGGAGCATCCGGCAAGCCAGGTGCCAAGCCCGATGGCGGCGAACGCGGCTGCAATCAGCCGCGTGGCCCGACGCGTGCCGCGCTCAGTCTTTGGCCGACACATAGACGTCTCCATTTCTCGGCAGGTCGAGGATGTGGCCAACATAGGGCCGGTTGAGCGCGCCGACGGCGAGCCGGGCCAGCTCCGGACTGACTTCGGTGTCGCCCATCAGAAACAGGTCGATGTCGTTCGGCGGCAGCGAACTGTCGAGCGGCGTATGCACCGGATCGGTCGGCGTCATCGGCCGCACGAGGTGCGGCGTTACCAGGATGACGAGGTCGGTTTCTTTTTTCTGGTAGTCGGTCGAGCGGAACAAGGCGCCGAGCACCGGCATGTCGCCGAGCCACGGCAATTGATCGATATTGTTGGTACCGTCGCTCTGCAGCAGTCCGCCAAGCATGAAGCTTTGGCCATCGCGCAATTCCAGCGTGGTCGAGGCTTTTCGCGTTGTGAGTGCCGGCACCGTGGTGCCGGCGACGGTCACGGCGTTGGCGTGGTCGATCTCGCTCACTTCCGGCTTGACGACCAGATTGATCACGCCGTTGCGGAGCACGGTCGGGGTAAAGGACAGGCCGACGCCGTAGGGCTGAAAGCCGAACGACGGCGTACCGGTGGCGCCGACCTCCGGGATTGGAATTTGGCCGCCGGCGAGGAAGCTGGCGGTCTCGCCCGACAGGGTCGCCAGATTCGGCTCCGCAAGGAGGCGCGCCGCACCCTTCGCTTCCAACGCGTTGACCTCGATCTGCAGCTTGTTCGACAGTTGCCCGATCAGGAAGCCGAACGGCGCCGCGCCCGACAGCACGCCAGCGGCGACCACCGGCGAAATCGGCAATGTGTTGGCCAGCACGTTGGGGCCGCCGACGCCGCTGCCGGCGAGGGCCGGCTGCTGGAACGCGCCGTTCGGCTGCGTGATCGGCAGCTGCGACGCGGGCAGCCCGGAGCCAGTATTGGCAAGTACCGAATTGCCGAACGCATTCCACTGCACGCCGAGGTCCCGGCCCGCGTTGCGGTCGACCTCGATGAAGCGCACCTCAAGCTCGATCTGCTGCGGCTGCGACACCTGGACCGTGTTGATCGGGTCACCACCGAACTGGCTCGCGATCTGCACCGCTTTGTCGAGCGTGGTGGCGTCGGGTGACGTGCCGCTCAACATGATGCGGCCGTTGATCGACGACACTCTGATGCCGCCGCCGGTGAAGCGGCCGATCTCGGCCGCCAGCCGCGAGATGTCATAGGACACTTCGATGTCGAAAATGCCGACCGGCTTGTGATCGGCGTCATAGACGGTGACGCGCGTGGTGCCGATCTTCTTGCCGAGAATCGATAGCGAATGGTCGGTGAGCGGGCTGACGTCGGCGATATCCGGATCGCCGACCGTAATATTGGCGAAGCTTTGGTCGGTACGGACGTCTTCGGTTTTGCCGATCGTCACTCTCACCGTCGCGCTGTGAACGGGGCTGGCGAGCGCAATATGCTGCTGCGCGTGCACGGCCGGCGCCAGCGCCAGCATGACCGACGCCGCAAGCACCGCCCTGATCCAGCCGCGCCGCAACAGCGCGCCGACCTTGACGCCGGCGCTCTTGGTGTTCCTGTCCGAAAATCTTGTCGGATGTCTTGGGCCATCGCCCGCGACGACGCTTGGATTTTTGTACCGGCTTTTCACGACACTCTCCCCGTCACTCACTTGATTTCCCCAAACTTGAACTTCACATCGCTCCGCGTCGTCATTTCCAATCAGTCGTTCGCCGGCGCCGGCTGAGGCAGCGCGGCGGACTGCGCGTTGCCGCGCTCGACCGGCACCGAATATTCGACGCGCTCGTTCTTCGACGGGCGCGTCACGGCAACGGTAACAAAGTCCGATTTTCGCGAGGCCGGTTTGCCCAGATCCGCAGGCGTCACCCGCCGCGAATCGTCCGCGGCGACTTCGCCGGCCTTGCGCAGCAGCAGCGACAGCGTGCCGACCGTGGAGGCCAGCGCGACTTTTTCGCCGTCGGTGGCGCTGACCTCGAGCGTGACCGCCTTGACGACGGACGGCTTGTCGGTCTTCTCGTCGGCAAGCTGATCGATCGCGAGAACCCGCGCGTCCTCGATCACGACGTCCGTCGCGGCCGTGTTCTTCTCGCCCTGGCGCGTCAGCGCCACATCGACATGGTCGCCGGGCAGTATGAAGCCGGCGACGCCCTGCACGTCATTGACGCGAACGGCCACCGCCGTCATGCCCGGATCGAGCACCGCGGAAAGCGTGGCGCGTTCGCCCGGGCCGGTAATCTTCGAGGCGAGAACGGCCTCGTTCGGCTCCATCGGCAGCAGCACGACGCGCTTTGCCGCGGTGAGATCCGCGATCTTGCCGAAGGCGCCGGCCGGCAGCGCATCCTGCGGCCACGCCAGTTCGCGCAGCACCGATGCGGTCAATTGGTCGCCGAACCGCAACGGGCGGCTGGCGACGACGATCGTGCGCTCCGGCAGCGGCGCTTTGCGCTGCGCTTCGAGGCTCTTCATGTGCGCAGCGTCCTGGTTGTTGAGCCAGGTCTGCGCCAGGAAGACCGCGAGCAATCCGAACAGGACCGCAAAGCCGATCATGACGATGGTACTGGTCCGCAAGTCCGTCCCCTGATGACGCCGGGAATTCTGTTAGACAAAATTCCGCGAAAGAATTTCGTCGTTGTTCGCGGGGATTATTGATCGGCTGCTGGTATGGAATTGGTGAAGTTACGTAGGGTTTTCCCCCTATGCTGAAGATTGGTTGAAACGGTATTCTTTACGGTGCGTATCGCGCATCGCTCGAAGTGAAGAGATATCCTTTACGGAACTTGACCGACGACATTCGGCGCGGCGCAGCAGCCCGCACCAAGCCGCGTCAGGCTTGGAGTTTTGCGCGTACAACGATTCATTGATGATGCCGCACTGCGCGCCGCCGATTTTACGAATTCCGGTAGGACGCCGTTAAGGACGAACGGCAAGGCGCCTTCTTTGCGATGCCGAGACGCGCATCACACCCGCGCGAAGCCACGCGGGACGGTGTGAAATTTGGAAATACCCGTCGCGGTGATCAGCACCATTTCGCCGGTCTGCACGCCGGCATTACCATCGCGTGTGACCACGTTGGGCTGAATGACGATCGTCATTCCGGCGCGAAACGGCTCGTCCGGGATATGCGCGCTGGGCCGGCTCTGCGAACCGAGAATGGGCGGCAGATAGCCGCCGCCATAGCCGTGCAACAGATCGTCAATGATAGTGAAGCCCGCCTGCTCGATGACACCGGCAGCGTCGATCGCCTGTTGCGGCATGGCGCCGTCCTTGAGCACGGCCGCGACCGCCTCGAATGCCGCATCGGCGACCGCATGCAGATCGCGATAGAGCGGCGGCGGATCGCCGGCGACCGCGAAGCTGCGCAAGACCTGGCCGGGATACTCCCAGAACGCGGCGGCGATCTCGGCGACGACGACATCGCCGCGCTCGACCTTGCGGTTGGCGGGAAATTGCGTCGGCACGCCGAGTCGCGGCGCGGCCATCGGCGTAACGCCGAGAAAATGAATGACGTTCGTGCCGCCGAGCGCCACATAGGACCGCTCGACCAGATCGGCGAGATCGCGTTCGCTCAGGCCCGGCCGCAGGCCGTCGCGCAACGCGCTCATGCCGCGATCGGTCAAGGCGGCGCCGATCCGCAGCCAGTCCAGCTCTTCCTCGGATTTGATCTGGCGCAGCCGCACGTAACCGCGGTTGAGGTTCGCAGGCGCGCCGAATCGCGCGACGAGCTTTTCGTGCTGTTCGAACGTCATCGGCCCGATGACGCCGATGCGGCCGCTGCGCGCCGCGCGATGCTCCAGCGCGGCAATCGCCTCGGCGATCGACGCGCCGCCGCCCCAGGCGACCTCGGCCGGCGCGGCGAGCTGACGCGCCAGCGGCACGTGATTGACGTGTTGCACGAACAAGGTGTCGGGCCTGCCGGGAGTGAACACGCCGACCGCCTCGGCGGTCACCGGCCAGCCGGTCAGCCACTGCACCGCCGAGCCGAAGCGATTGGCGCCGCAATAAACCAGGTGGTCGAGCCCGGCCTCGTTGAGCAGGGTCTCGATCGCGGCGCGCCGCCGTGCAAATTCCGCGTCGCTAAACCGCGGATATTCAGCCTCGTGGATCGCCCGCAGCCGCGGCGGCAGATCGAAACCTATGCGGCTCGAGGGCTCGCTCATATTACCACTGTAAGGGGGTGGGCTTGGCAAATCCATTTTGTTAGATAACGGTTCGATCGCGCCGTTCGGCTGCTATGAACCGCTCATCCCCGCGAAAGCGGGGACCCAGCCAGCCCACCGCACGCTTTGCGCTCTGCATCTGGATTCCCGCATTCGCGGGAATGAGCGGAAGGCGAATGTCCATTCGGGAGTATCGAAGCCATGCCGTCGAGCTTGATCGATTCCGCCGTCTTCCGCGACATTTTCTCCACCGAGGCGATGCGGCGGGTTTTTTCCGACGAGAATCGCACTCAGAAATATCTCGACTTCGAAGCCGCTTTGGCGCGGGCGCAAGCGCGGCTCGGCATCATCCCGAAGGAGGCCGCAGACGAAATCTGTCGGCATTGCAACGTCGCCGAGATCGACTTCGTCAAGCTCAAAGCGCAGACCGAGCGAATCGGCTATCCGGTGCTGCCGGTGGTGCAGCAGCTCGTGGCGCTGTGCCGCGACGGCCTCGGCGAGTGGTGCCATTGGGGCGCGACGACACAGGACATCACCGATACCGCGACCGTGATGCAAATCCGCGAGGCGCTCACGCTGGTCGAAGCGGACCTCGAGCGCATCGCCGATGCGCTCGCCGGCCTCGCCCGCAAGTACCGCGACACGCCAATGGCCGGGCGGAGCAATCTGCAGCAGGCCGTGCCGATCACCTTCGGCTACAAGATGGCGACTGTGTTGGCGGCGTTCGAGCGGCACAAGCAGCGCTTGGCGGAATTGCGCACCCGCGTGCTGATCGGCGAATTCGGCGGCGCCGCCGGCACGCTGTCCTCGCTCGGCGGCAAGGGACTAGCGACGCAGGCCGAATTGATGAAGGAATTAAAGCTCGGCCAGCCGGCGATCGCCTGGCATACGGTGCGCGATACAATCGCGGAAGTCGGCTGTTTCCTCGGCCTGGTCACCGGCACCTGCGGCAAGATCGCCTTCGACGTGAAACTTCTCATGCAGACCGAGGTGGAAGAAGTCTACGAGCCGTTCCAGGAGGGGCGCGGCTCGTCCTCGACCATGCCGCAAAAACGCAATCCGATTTCCTCGGTCTATATCACCGCGCTCACCTCGGTGGTGCGCCAGCAGGTCGGCGCGCTGCTCGACGCCGTGGTCGAGGACCACGAGCGCGCCACAGGACCCTGGGAGATCGAGTGGATCGTGCTGCCGGAAATCTTCTGCCTTGCCGCCGGCGCACTGTCGCAGACCGAATTCGTGCTGACCGGCTTGCAGGTCGACGAGAAGAAGATGCGATCGAATCTCGATCTGACCAAGGGGCTGATCGTGTCGGAAGCAGTGATGATGGGGCTCGGCCCCTATCTGGGCCGCCAATACGCCCACGATCTCGTCTACGACATCTGCCGCAAAGTCGTCGCCACCGGCCGGCCGCTGGTCGATTTACTCGCCGAAAACGAGGAGATCACCAAGCACCTCGACCGCGCGGCACTAACAAAACTCTGCGACCCGGCGAACTATCTCGGCGAAGCCGGGGCGATGGTGGATCGGGTGCTGGCAATGCGGGGGAAGTAGCTTGGCGGCATTCCGGGGCGCCGCGCGACTTCGCGCGAGTCCGTTGGCTCGGCCCGGGGATGACGGATAAAGATCACTCCGCCGCCTTGGCCTTCGCCGCCGCCTGTTCGCGGACGAATTTGTCGATCGCCAATTGATCGACCTTGCCGGACCCGAGCATCGGCAATTTCTCGAGGATGACGACTTCCGCCGGGAACATCAGCTCGGAGGCATGCTTGCTTCGCGCATAGGCAATGAAGTCGCTGCGTGTCGCGCCGTGCTTGTCGGTGACCATGATCAGGCGCTCGCCCTTGCGCGCGTCTGCGATCGCGGCGACCGCCGTCGTGTAATGCGGCCATAGTTCCGCCGCCAGCATCTCGACCGCGGCGAGCGAGACCATCTCGCCGCCGACCTTGGCGAAACGCTTGGCGCGGCCCTTGATGGCGACAAAGCCCTGGTCGTCGATGGCGACGATGTCGCCGGTGTCGTGCCAGCCCGCCGGCGGCGTTTCGAGGACGCCCGGTTTGTCGGCGCGCAGATAACCGAGCATGACGTTCGGTCCCCGGACGTAGAGCCGGCCGCCTTCCTCGACGCCTTCCACCTTTTCCAGCTTCGGCTCCATGCCCGGCAACAGCCGCCCGACGGTGCCGAACTTGTTGAACATGGGCGTGTTGAGCGCCATCACCGGCGAGCATTCGGTGACGCCATAGCCTTCGAGAATACGCAGGCCGAATTTTTCCAGATAGATCCGGCGCGTCGACTCTTTCACCGGCTCGGCGCCGGCCAGCACGTAGCGTAGCGAACGGAAGTCGTAAGGGTTGGCCACCCGCGCATAGCCGTTGAGGAACGTGTCGGTGCCGAACAGCACGGTCGCGCAGACGCCGTAGACCAGTTCCGGCACGGTGCGGTAATGTAGCGGCGAGGGATAAAGATAGATCGGCACGCCGGAAATCAGCGGCAGCACGATGCCGCCGGTGAAACCGAATGAATGGAATGCCGGCAAGGCATTGAACAGCTTGTCCTCGCGCCCGAAATCGATGCGTGCCGCGCATTGCGCCACGTTCGTCAGCATGTTGCGGTGCGACAGCACGACGCCTTTGGGCAGGCCTTCCGTGCCCGAGGTGAACATGATCACGCCCCAGTCGTCGGGCTTGCGCTCTACCAGCGGCTTTTTCCACGTCATCAGACCGCGCAGCTTGTCGAGCGTGCCGATCGTCGCGCGGACGTCTTCGAGGTAGACGATGCGGACCTGGCCCTGCAGATGCGCGATCAGATTTTCGAGCCGGCCCTTTTCCACGAAGGTGCGCGACGTGAGGATCGTCTCGACCTGCGCGGCGCGGCAGGCGCCGAGGATATTGGCCGCCCCCGCGGTGAAATTGATCATCGCCGGAACGCGTCCGGCCGACATCACCGCCAGCAGGGTGACGACCGCGCCGTTCGAGGTCGGCAGCATGACGCCGAGCGCGCGGCCTTCGGGCGCGAGCGGCATCAGCTTTTTGCCGAGGATCGCGGTCGCCATCAATAGCCGCTTATAGGTGAGCCGGCCGCTCACCGGATCCTCGATGGCGAGCCAATTCGGGCCGTGCAGCTCTGCCGCCTCGATCAGCGCCTCGACGACGGTGCGGTCGGTCGGGGTGGTGCGGAAGATCAAGTCGGACATGATGGTGTAGAGCGCCGCGCCCGCGGCCTGCCGCCGTTTGCGGCCCTTCAGCTCGGGGTCGACCTTGAGCTGCACCGGTTCGAGGATCGTCACCGTGATCTTCGGGAACAGGCGGCGGCGCACCTGGGTGCTCTTCAACCTGGAGAAGATCGTCGCTTCCGGCCCCTCGATGCGCACCGGCACGACCATGGCGTCCGACTTGTCGGCGATCATCGCCGCACCGTCGTACACTTTCATCAGGCTGCCGGTGACGGTGATGCGGCCTTCCGGAAAAATCACCAGCATATTGCCGTCGCGCACCGCGGCGATCAGCGCACGCAGCGAAAACGGCTTGAGCGGATCGAGCGCCATGGTGCGCACGAATTTGAGAAACGGCTGGATCCACCAGTGTTTCGACATCGCCACATCGATGGCGAAGACCGGGCGTTTCGGCAGGATCGAGACCGCCAGCGGCGGATCGAGGAAGCTGACGTGATTGAGGGCGATGATGGCGTTGTGGCCGGCCTTGTCGACGTTTTCCAAGCCCTTCACTTCGAGCCGGAAGAAAGCGCGGAACACGATCGAAAGAAAATCGTTCAGCCAGCTCGCCGGCATCGTCAGTCCGATGGCGACGGCGACCGCGAGGTTCGCGGCGCCGATCAGCGCGAACAGGAGCGGCGTGCCGAACCCGAACTTTTGCAGGAGCGCGAGCACGACCGCGCCGACGACCATGAAGGCGGCATTGATCACATTGACCGCCGCCACGACGCGGGCGCGCCGATCGGCGCCGGCCCAGACCTGCACCGCGGTGAAGACAGGCACGATGAACAAGCCGCCGGAGATCGCCAATCCAGCAAGATCAACGGCGATATGGATGCTGTGCGGCGAAGCCAAATACCCGGCGATGGTGAGCGGGGTTGCCGCCGCCACGACGGCGGACGCGGTCCAGCCGAGATCGAGCGAGAACAGGCCGAGCAGCACCGTTGCGACGAGGGTCGGCAACAACACGATGCGCCCTGCGGCGAGCCAAGCGGCAAGACCGGAGCCGACCCCGACCGACACCGAAAAGATCGTCAGAAACAGCGTGACGACCTGCTCGCTGCCGCCGATGGTGAACGAAACGAGCGGCGGCAAGAGCGACAGCACCAGCGCGCCGACCAGCCAGAACCAGCTCGCGACGATGGCACCCCACCACAGCCGCGGATCGGCGCGCACCTGCTTGATGAGCGCCCCGGTCGACACCAGGATATTGCGGTTGATGGGAAGATCGGGCGCCGCTTCGGCGGTTTTCGGGATCAGCAGGCTCGACGACCAGCTTGCGAGCGCCGTCAATATCATCAGCCAGGCGAAATGGATTGGATTGCTGTTGCCGTTGGCGGCAAGGCCGGCAACGATGGTGCCGAGCAGAATGGCGAGAAAGGTGCCGGCTTCGATCAGCGCGTTGCCGGACGGCAACTCTCGCCGTTCGAGAAGGTCGGGCAGAATGCCGTATTTGATCGGACCGAACAGCGAGGCGAGCGTACCGAACAGAAATACCGCGACGAACAGCAAGCTGAGCGAATGAAAAGCAAAGCCTGCGACGGCGACCACGGCGGCGCCGATCTCGGTGAGCTTGATGCGCTGCGCGACGAAGGCTTTGTCGTAACGGTCGGCCAGCTCGCCGCCGAGCCCGGAGAGAAAAAAGAACGGTGCGATCAGCGTCGCGCCGGCGAGCGTAATCAAAACCGCCGAATTGTCGCCGGCAACCGCGAATAAGATAACGAAGACCAGCGCTGTCTTCAGAAAATTATCGCCGAATGCCGCAAAGAACTGGCACCAAAACAAGGGCGCGAAACGGCGCGTCGTCAGCAGTGACACGGACATATTTCTCTCGCCGTTTGCCTGCCGCCGGGCTCTCTGCCGCCGACCGCGCCGCGACTAAATCGCGCTCCCGGCGGGCAGTTTAGACGCTGGCGCGCGACTTGGCGACGCACCGAAGCCTGGCCTTGCCGCCGCCGCGTATATCTCGAATTTGCCAATGGAATCAAATGGAACGGTCAAAACCCCGGCGCCCGCTCGACCTGATCGTACCAGTCGAAGCCCATATCTTTAACGATCCGATTGCTCATCACGATGATGCGGCATTGCTCGCCGGGCTTGGCGAAGTGCTGATGCATGGTGAACGGCGGAATGTAGACATAATCGCCGACCGTCCATTCGAATTTCTTCGGCTCGGTGGCCCATTCCCATTCGAACGCTTCGAGACAGTCCCATTTCAGGTCCCAATGCAGGTCGTAACCCGAGCCCTCCACCACGAAGAACAGCTCCTCCCACATGTGACGATGCTTGCCGGAGCGCTCGCCGTCCTTGAGGAACTGCATATAGGCTTCCATGCAGCACTCGCGCGTCTGCATTTTCTGATTCACGAGATGCTTGATCAGGCCGTCGGGCGAGCGCTCCCACGGCATGTCCTGGGCTTTGATGATGTTGGGAAGCGTCGCGTAATGCTCGCGGAATTTCTCCGACTCCACCATCGCCTCGGCGAGGAAAGTGCTCGAATTGGCGCCGGACAGCGCGGCCGCTTTGTCTTCGAATAACGCCATCGTCGTCTCCGCGCTCAAATTTCCGTCGGCGGATGGAATTCGGTCACGCCGGGCGGCAGCTTGTCGGTCGGCCACTCGACCATTTTCTGGAACAGCAAGTGCATGAACAGAAACAGCGGCTTGGCCTTGAACACCAACAGGATGCAGGATTCCCTCTCATCGTCGTTGAAATGCTGGTGCACGCTCGCATTCTCCACCAGCATGACGTCGCCCGCCTCCCACTTCATGTAGCGGCCGTCGTGAATGTCGTGGCCGTGGCCCTTGAGCACGTAAAACACCGCGCTGTTGAGGTGGCCGTGCTTCTGCCCGGCATTGAGCGGCGCGTAACACTCGATGTGCGATTCGATCGACTGCACGATGCTGACCGCGCTCGGCGAAATGACGTGCTTGCCGTACATCGCAGGGCCCCCTTTCCAGGGATGATCCTTCGATGAGTAGACCCGCGGTTCTTCGATGAGCTTCTTGTAGAGATGGCTATAGGTGCCTTCGAGCGCGCGCACGAAGGTGCGCTTCTTCGCCCAGCGCTCCCATTTGCCGTGCTTGAGCTCGTCGGCGTCTTCCGGGGACGGCTTGTTGTGGCCGAGCCCAGGCAATTCATGTTCCAGCATTCCGGTCATGTGGCGCTCCTGCGCGCCGGTCATTACGAAATTTCCGCCATGCGCGCAATGTCGCAATGGCGTTCAGCCGCATCGGTGGCGCGGACCGGACGCGCCAGGATCGCGGCAAACTCAAGGGTCGGCGCTCGCCGCTCCGGCCGCAAACGCGCAGAAGCCGCCGCGCCTCTGAGACAATAAATCAAATCAGCCGCGTCGACGCCCGCAACGCTGGGAACAGATCGCCGAGCAGCGACGGCGGCCACGCGACTTGCAGCGCCCAGTGGAAGACGACGATGCAGACGAGCGTCGTCGCCGCGGCATACCCGAGCGAGGACAGCCACGGCTCGCCGAAGCCGAAGCGCATATAGGCGAACACGAACACCGCGATGGCGGGGATGAACCCGATCAGCCAGACCAGAGCGATAAACGCCGCCATCCAGACGAAGAAGATCGCCGCTCGCCGGCGCACCACGTCGTCCGTCACGCCGAGGTCGCCGACATGGGCGCTAACCTTCGCGCCGGGATCGTCAACCGCCTGAATTTGCATGCCGGAATCGACGTGCGCGATCGCCGTTTGCTCGCGGCCGAACAGCTCGTTGATCAGATTGAGGATCGCGGCGACCAGCGCCATGCCGCAGGCGGTGAGCGGTACGAGCTTGGCATCGTGCGGCCAATCGGTCGACGACAGGATCGCCGCGACGATCAGCACGATGACGGCAAGCGAGAACGCCGGAGCCGCGCCAAACTGCGGGCGATGACGGCGGACTTCGCGGAATTGGCCGATGAGGGTGACAACGATCTGCGACAGCGGCCGGTACAGCACCCAGGCAACGCAGGCCAGGATCGCCAAGACCGGCCAGCGCAACAGCCAGCCCCAGCCGTAAAGCTGCGTCGAGATGAACAGGTAACGCTCGAAAATGGCGCCGACCACGATGCCGAGCACCATTGGCGGCCGCGGCCAGCCGAGCCGTTTCATGATCCAGCCGATGATGCCGAAGAACACCAGCAAATAAAGGTCGCCCCAATCGTGCTCGCCCTCGAACGCGGCGACGAAGACGAGCGCGATAATGATTGGCAGCAGGATTTCCGGCCGGATGCGCGATATCTGAGCGAGCCAGCGGCTGCAAGCCAGACAAATGATCGCGCCCATGACATGCGCCAGCGTAAGGCTCCACACGATCATGTAGGTCAGGTCGAGATGCTTGGTGAGCATGTCCGGGCCCGGCGTCAGCCCGTGCATCAGGAAAGCGCCGAGTAGGATCGCCATCGATGCGCCAGCCGGCACGCCGAAGGCGATGGTCGGCACCAGATGGCCGCCTTCCTTGGAATTGTTCGAGGCCTCCGGCGCGATGACGCCGCGCACGTCGCCGGTGCCGAAGGTCTCTGAATTCTTCTCGGTGCGTTGCGCGTAACCGTAGGCGATCCAGTCGATCACCGCCGAGCCGATGCCCGGGATTGCGCCCAGGCCGACGCCGAGCACGCCGCAGCGCAACACCAGCCACCAGTGCCGCCCGACGTCGCGCACGCCTTCCCATTGGCTCGACAGATTGATGTTGGGCGCGTTGTCGCCGGCGATGCGCTTGCGCGACACCGCAAGCTCGGCCAGCTCCGGCAGCGCGAAGATGCCGAGCGTCGCCGGAATGAGCGGCACGCCGTCCCACAGATAGAGCCAGTCGAAGGTCCAGCGCAGCGTGCCGCTTTGCGCGCGCGAACCGACCATGGCGATCATGAGGCCAAGCCCGGCGGCGGTCAGTCCCTTGAGCGGAGCGCGTCCGGACAGTGTCGCCACCATCGACATGCCAAACAGCGTGAAGGCCAAAAGCTCGGGCGAACCGATCGAAAGCATGATCGGCCTTAAGATCGGAATGCTGACCGCCAGCACGATGGCGCCGACAATGCCGCCGGCGAGCGATGAGGCGAAGCCGGCGCCGAAGGCGCGGCCCGCCTCGCCCTTTTTCGCCATGGCGTGGCCGTCGATCACGGTCGCGGCGGCGCCGACATGGCCGGGCACGCCGAACAGCACAGCGGTGATGAAATCGGACGAGGTGATCACCGCCGCCATGCCGAGCAGGAGCGCAAAGGCGGTGTATTCGTCGAGGTTGTAAGTGAACGGAATGAGCATCGCCATGCCGACGATGCCGTTCAAGCCTGGCAAAACGCCGATGGCGAGCCCGATCAGGACGCCGAGGAACAGGATCATAAGCCGGGTCGGCTCAAGGAGCAGGTGCAGCGCGTGCACGGCGCTGGCGATCATGTCCGGTTGCATCGAGGCTCCCTGATCCCGAAGGCCATCGCGCCCGAAACCTGCAAAGCCGTCAAGCCCGTGGTACGGTGACGCAGGAGAGATAAGGTCGGCAGGCGTACATCGCGGTGGCCGCCGGCACGGGATGGCAACGCAGTTCGAGGAGATCCATGAGCGTCCGGGAAATTGGGTTTGTGCGCGCAGGGCTTGTGCGCACAGGGTTTGGCGCCGTGCTGTTCGTTGTAGCGTCGGCGGCGATCGTGCTGGCGCAGGGCGCGAGCGATTTTTACAAAGGCCGTACCATCAATCTTTATATCGGCTATTCGCCCGGCGGCGCCTATGACCTCTACGCACGGGTGATCGCCCGCCACATGGGTGTGCACATTCCCGGCGATCCGACCATCGTGCCGCAGGACATGGAGGGCGCCGGCAGCCTGCGGCTCGCCAATTATCTTTATCGCGTGGCGCCGCAGGACGGCTCCGCGATCGCCACCTTCGGGCGCGGCATCGCCTTCGATCCGCTATTGCTCAGCCAAGGCGACGCATTCGACGCGCAAAAAATGAATTGGCTCGGCAGCGCCAATAACGAGGTCAGCGTCTGCGTGGCGATGAAAAGCTCCGGCATCACCAGCTTCCAGGATCTGTTCACCAAGGAGCTCACCGTCGGCGGCACCGGCGCCAGCTCCGATACCGATCAGTTCCCGCGCGTGCTCAACGCCGTGCTCGGCACGCATTTCAAGGTCGTGCAAGGCTATCCAGGCGGCAACGACGTGGTGCTGGCGATGGAGCGCGGCGAGGTGGCGGGCCGTTGCGGTTGGTCGTGGTCGAGCGTGCTCTCGACGCACAAATCCTGGATCACGGATGGACGCATGATCGTCCTGGTGCAGCTGTCGCTGACCAAGCATCCCGACCTGCCCAACGTGCCGCTGGTGATGGACTTCGCCAAGACCGACGAACAGCGGCAGATTCTCAAGATGATGTTCGCCCGCAACGTGATGGGCCGGCCTTACGTCGCGCCGCCGAACCTGCCGGCGGACCGCGTCGCGGTGCTGCGCCAGGCGTTCCTGGACACCATGAAGGACAAGGATTTCCTGGCCGAAGCCGACAAGATGCAGCTCGAAATCAATCCGGTCTCCGGCGAGGAGGTCGAGAAGCTGGTGAAGGAGGTCTATGCCACGCCGCCGGACGTTGTCGCCAAGGCCAAGCAAGCGGCGGAGTCACAGTGAGCAGCTGCTAGTCGATGGCTCTGCACTAAGTACCGCAGCTCAACGCACGCTCGGCCAGGCGGCAGTGGTTGAGCGGCTTGCCGCCGACGTCGAACAGCGTGCCGCTCCACGCATTATTACCGACGCGGTCCCACACCATGTAGGCAAAACCGGAATAGGTTACGGCACTGAGCGCCTTGAGGCCATTGATGTCGGCGCCGGCGACGCTCGCCGTCGGCATCTCTTCGAGATTGTCGCCGCCGGTGCCGACCACGAGCTGCGACGGCCGTGCAGCGTCGAAATCGACGGCCTGGAAGAAATGGATGTGGCCGGCAACCTCCATGCGCACGCTCGCCGGCATGTCGGCGCCAAGCGCGGCCTGCAGCACTTTGTTGGAGACGATATTGGCCTGCGGGTCGCCCGGCTTGGCGAGCATCGCATTGACCGGCTTATGCGTCACCAGCCAGGCATAGGCGGGAATTTTGCCGAGCACGTCGACAAATTGCCGGCGCAGGATTGGGATCTGTTCACTGTCGATGCCGGCGCGGTCTTTCACTTTGGCGCTGTCGACAACGACTGCGGCGAAATCGCCGAGCGGGACCACATAATCGCCAGTCAGATCGCGGCAGGTCGGCTGCATCGGCGACGGATCGAGAAACCGGAACCATCCCTCGCCGGCGCGGTCGCAATCTTCGTGATTGCCGCGCGCCATGATCCAGGGCGCCGCCGCAAAGAGCGGCGCCGCCGGCTGAAAGAAATCGGCGTTCCAGGCATCCCAGCCGTAACCGGACGGACTGCCGGCGCAGCCGGCATTGCCGGGCGGGCAGGCGTCTTCGCGGTATTCGTAATCGCCGACATGGATCATCAAATCGGGGCGCGCTGCTGCCGCCATCGCGGCGACTTTCGGGAACGGCCAAGCGTTCGGGTCGTCACAGGCCTGTGTCGGAGCGCCGCTCTTGAGCCGGCAGCCGGTATCGCCGAACATCACGATGCGCTGCGGATCGGGCCGCGGCAGCGGCAGCGGCTTGCCGTCGAGCAGGCCTGAGACCGCTCCGGCGGGAACCGCGACCTCACAGCCGCGGACTGGGAACGAAGCCTGCTTCACATTGCCGAACTTTTGTTCCGGGCCGGAGCGTGTCGTCATCGGCGCCGCTACGCCGTCGAAGATCACGGCGGGGCAGCCAGCATCGTCGGTGATCGCGCGTGCGCTCGAACCGCCGTCCGGTCCAAACTCGACCCATTGCGCAAGAATTTTGGCGTGCGCCTGCGGAAATGCCGTCAACAGCGTCACCGCCCCGAAGATTACAGTGCGCAATGCGAAGCTGTGCGGCCTCATGGTCTTTCCTAGGTTATTCCTCGGGTCGAACAATCGAACGGCAAAGCATAAGACAAATCAACACGACGGATTTGCGACAGGTTGCGGCCTCGGGATGGCCGTCCGCTTCGCTAAAAAGAATTGCTCAAAAAATTGGCTCAGCGTTGTTATGGCCTTTACGGCTTCGCCCTGCCGCTCCGCCGCGGCCCATGATCGGTAACGCCGAGATGGGTTTCCAGCGCCGTACGATCTCCGGCAAGCGTAATGCTGTCGGCTGAATGAACCACGCAACCGCGCTCGAGAATGATGGCGTGGTTGGTGACGCCTAAGATTTTCTTGGCGTTCTGCTCGACCAGGATCGCCGACATGCCCTCGTCGCGTATGATGCGGCGCAGCGCCGTCAGCAATTCCTCGACGATAATCGGAGCCAAGCCCTCGAGCGGCTCGTCGAGCAGCATGACGCGCGGATTGAGCACCAGCGCGCGCCCGACCGCGAGCATCTGCTGTTCGCCGCCCGAGAGCTGATTGCCGAGATTTTGCCGGCGTTCGCCGAGCCGCGGAAACAGCGCATAGACTTTATCGGTGGTCCAGCGGCCGGGCTGCGCAACGGCGGTTAGGTTTTCGTGCACGGTGAGCGACTTGAAAATGTTGCGCTCCTGCGGCACCCAGCCGATGCCGAGATGAGCGCGCTGATCGGGTCGCAGCTTGGTGATGTCGGCGCCGTCGAGCGAAATCGCCCCGGCAAAGTAACGGGTCACGCCCACGATTGTGTTGATCAGTGTGGTCTTGCCCATGCCGTTGCGGCCGAGCAAAGCCAGCGCCTCGCCTTCGACGAGCGACAACGAGACGTTGGAGAGCACAACAGCCTCGCCGTATCCGGCGGAAAGCCGCTCGATGGTCAGAAGATCAGGCATCGAGGTCCTCGCCGAGATAGACGGCTTTCACCCGCGGATCGCGCGCCACTTCTTCCGGCGCGCCGTCGACGAAGAGCGCGCCGTTGACGAGGACCGAAATGCGGTCGGCAAAGGAGAAAACGAGGTCCATGTCGTGCTCGATCAGAAGCACCGTGACCTCGTTCGGCAGCGCTTCGATGGTGGCGAGAAGCTCGTGGCGCTCGGCCTCCGGCACGCCGGCGGCCGGCTCGTCGAGCAAAAGCACGTGCGGGCGGCAGGCAAAAGCGAGCGCGATCTCGAGCAGCCGCTGCTTGCCGTAGGGCAGTATCGCGGCGCGCTCGTGCATGACGTCGGTCAGCCGAAAGCGCTCGACGATCTCGACGATCTCTTCGGTCACTTTCGGCTTCGTTCCGACAACCCGCCACCAATCGGCACCGGTGCCTAGCCGTTCGGAGACGACGAGACCGATCGATTCCAAAGGCGTCAAATCGAGAAACAATTGATTGATCTGAAACGTGCGGGTCATGCCGAGCCGCACCCGCTGGTGCGGCACGACGTCGGTGATGTCGCGGCCTTCGAGCATGATGCGGCCGGCGGTCGGCTTCAGAACGCCGGTGAGCAAATTGATGATGGTGGTCTTGCCGGCGCCGTTTGGCCCGATCAAGGCGTGGCGCGCGCCCTTTTCTACGGCAAGGTTGACGTTCTGCGCGGCGAGGATGCCGCCGAAGCGTTTTTCCAGCCCGATCGTTTCGAGGATCGGCATGGTTCAAGGCTCCATTTTCAGCGCCGGTCCGGCGACGCGCCGCCGAGCGCCGCGGAGTGCGGCCCTACGCGCGACCAAACGCGAGCGCCCAGCCGCGACGCAAAGCCGCGTGCGGCGGCGACCCAACCCGCCATGCGCTCGCGGCCGATGAGCACAATGACGACCAGCATCAGCCCGATCCAGAACTGCCAATATTGCGGCGTCAGATTGGCGATCCAATCCTGCAGCAATTTGTAGATCACGGCGCCGATCAGGCCGCCATAGAGATAGCCGGTGCCGCCGATGATGAGAACGAGGAGAAGGTCGGCCGAGCGCTCCAGCGAGAATACATCGAGCGAGCAGAACGCCGTGGTCTGCGTCAACAGCGCGCCGGCAATGCCGGCAAAACCGGCTGACACCGTGTAGATGGCGACGAGCCGCCGATTCACCGGAATGCCGATCGCCGCGGCGCGCAACGCGTTGCCCTTCACCGCGCGTAGCGACAGGCCGAACGGCGAATAGATGATGCGCCGGGCGATGACAAAGCAGATGAACAGCACAATGAGGCAATAGATGTAGCCGTTGTGGCCATAGAGATCGAAATTCCACCTGCCGAGGATCGGCGCCATGTCGACGCCTTGCAGCCCGTCGGCGCCGCCGCTGATGTTGGAATAGCGGTTGGCGACTTCGCCGAGCATGAGCGAAACGCCGAGCGTTACCATCAGCCGGGTGAGGTCCGAACCGCGCAGCACTAGAAAGCTCGTGACAAAGCCGAACGCAGCCGCCACGACACCGGAACAGATCAGCGCGATGACCGGCTCGTTAATGACGCCGTATTTGGCGACCAGCCCGGAAAAATATCCGGCAACGCCGAAAAACGCCGCCTGGCCGAGCGACAGGATGCCGGCATAGCCGAGGATGAGGTCGAGCGAGAGCGCGAACAGCGCGAGGATCACGGCGTCTTTCAGGATCAGATACTTGCTGGGGAACAGCCAGATGCTGGCAAAGGCAAAAATCCAGAACGCGATTTCGAGCGGCGACCAGCGGGCGCGGCGCCTAAGATAGGCCGACACGTCATCGGCGAGCGCAGACACGGGAGTTGTCATTGGCGGTCACCGCGCCGATGAGCGGGCGAACAAGCCCTGCGGACGCCAGATCAGCACGACGATCATGATGGCGTAGATGACGAAAGCGCCGAGCGTCGGCACATAATACTTCCCGGCGACGTCGCCAATGCCGAGCAGGATCGAGGCAACGAACGGCCCGGTGATGCTGGAGGTGCCGCCGACCGTGACCACGATCAAGAAGTAGATCATGTAGCGCAGCGGAAACGTCGGATCGAGACCGAGGATTTCGGCGCCGAGCGCGCCGCCCAGCCCGGCGAGGCCGGATCCCACCGCAAAGGTGATGCCGAACACGGCGCCGACATTGATGCCGAGCCCGCGCGCGACGCGCTGATCGTCGACCGCAGCGCGCAAGCGGCTGCCGAACCGCGTCTTGGCGAGGATGAGCTGCAGCGCGATCGTGAGCAGGCCGCAAATCACGATGATCAGCAGCCGATATTTGCCCATGCCGATGCCGAACACGTCGAACTGGCCCTGCAGCGCGTCGGGTATCTGCACGAAGCGCTGCGACGAGCCCATCGTGTAGTCGACCGCGGCGACCGACATGAAGACGAGCCCGATGGTGAACAGCACCTGATCGAGATGGCTTCGCGCATAGACGTGAACATAGAGCGTGCGCTCGAACAGTCCGCCTAGGAGCGCCGTGACCATAAACGCGATCGGCACGCCGAGTGCGAACGGGACACCGAGGCGATTGACCAGAATGACGGTGCAATAGCCGCCGGCCATGGCGAAGGCGCCGTGCGCCAGGTTGATGAAATTCATCAGGCCGAGGGTGACCGAAAGCCCGCATGCCAACACGAACAGCAGCATGCCGTAGGCAACACCGTCGAACAGGATGGTCAGCATGATCGGCCAATCACTCCGGCGTCATTCCGCAAGCCGCGTCGGCGGCTGTCCGGAATCCATAATCACTGTCCTCACCATGACTGCACGGTCCGTGGTTATGGATTCCGGGCTCGCGCCCGCGCCCCGGAATGACGTTTGATCGTGGAGCAGGCGCTACTTCTTCTCCGCAGCCTTGATCGGATCCTTGACGTTCGGGAAGGTGGCGAATTCGACGTTGTAGAGTTCGCCGTTCTTCTTCTCAACCTTGCGGATGTAAACGTTCTGGATGATGTCGCGCGTATCCGGATCGATCGAGATCGGACCGCGCGGACTCTCCCAGGCCATGCCTTTCATCGCGGCAACGAGCGAGTCGCCGTCGGTCTTGCCGCCGGCCTTGTCCAGCGCCGCGTACATCAAGTGCATGCCGTCATAGCCGCCGACCGCCATGAAATTCGGCCGCATACCGTCGTTCGCCTTCTTGAACGCGGCGACGAAGGCCTTGTTGACGGGCGAATTGTGATCGGCGGAATAGAAATGCGCGGTGACGGTGCCCAGGATCGCGTTGCCCATGCCGTTGAGCAGATCGTCGTCGGTCACGTCGCCAGGGCCGATGATCTTGATTCCGGCCTTGTCGAGGCCTTTCTCGACGAACTGCTTGACGAAGGTGCCGCCCTGTCCGGACGGAACGAACACGAAGACCGCGTCGGGCTTGGCATCGGCGGCGCGTTGCAGGAACGGCGCGAAATCGGGATTGGCGAGCGGAAAGGTGATGGAGTCGACGACCTGGCCGCCCTTTGCGGTGAATTCCGCGGCGAAGGATTTCGCCGCATCGGCGCCGGGCGCATAGTCGGACACCATACTCACCACTTTCTTGATGCCGTTCTGCGCCGCCCAGTCGGCCATCGGCACGGTCGACTGCGCCAGCGTGAAGCTGGTGCGCACGATATAGGGCGACTTCTCGGTGATGATCGAGGTGCCCGCCGCGGTGACGATCTCCGGC
This sequence comes from uncultured Alphaproteobacteria bacterium, assembly GCA_963775515.1. Classification (GTDB taxonomy): domain Bacteria; phylum Pseudomonadota; class Alphaproteobacteria; order Rhizobiales; family Xanthobacteraceae; genus BOG-931. The sequence continues at coordinate 324,160 of CAVZIQ010000004.1, forward strand.
GTCTTGGCTTCGGTCGCGAGCGGAGCGACCGCGAGCGCCGACGGCGTGATGCCGAAGCCGGCGAGGAAGGTGACCTTGTCGTTGACTATGAGGTCTTGCGCGATGCGCTTGGTATTGTCGGGGACCGCGCCGTCGTCCCTGATGATGAGCTCGATTTTCTTGCCGGCGACCGTGTCGCCGTGTTGCGCCATCCAGAGCTTGGCGGCCGCCGCTTCTTGCTTGCCGGTCGATTGCTGCTGACCGGTCATCGGCAGAATGAAACCGATCTTGACGTCTTGTGCCTGCGCACCGCCTGCCGTCGCGAGCGCGCCGGCAGCGCAGGCTGCGGCCAACAGGGATCTGCTTTTATTGCTGAGTTTCATGGGCTTCCTCCCTTACTGACACGAATTGGCCGCATACCAACACCCCGGCACGCCGTTGTCCAGTTCCGCAATGCCTCACTTGCGGATTTGGCGCGCGGCTAGTGCCGCCCATTCCCACATCTGTGCTAGCATCCGGCGAAATACAGCGTTGCTCGCTTTTTGGGAGGTGCGGATGGCAAAGATCGTGCTTGGGCTCGGCAGCTCACACACCCCGATGCTGCTCGCCTCCGACGAAACACTGCCGCGTTTCGAAGAGACCGACCAGAAGATCAAGCACCGCGACAAGGAGGGGCGGCCCGCGACCTATGCACAGCTTCTGGAGAAGGCCGATCCGAAAATTGCGGCGATGGTCGCGCCCGCCGAGCTCGTCGCGCGGCAGAACAAAGTGCGCGCGGCGGGGGCGCACTTGAGCAAGATGCTGAGCTCCGCCAAGCTCGATACGCTCATCGTGATGAGCGACGACCAGGATGAAGCCTATCTGGAAGACGCCCGTCCAACCTTTGCGATCTATTACGGCGCCACTATCGTCAACAGCAACGAGCAGCACGAACAATACCGTGAGCGTTTTCCGGAATGGTACGTCAAGAATCGGCAAGGATTTTTCGAGGAAAACAAGCCGCGCGCCTATCCGGTGGACAGCAAGCTTGCCTTGCATCTCATCGATTGGCTGATGGACAACGGCTTCGATCCGGCGGCGTCGAAATGCATGCGCGAAGGTGAAGGCGAAGGCCACGGCATGGCCTATGTGCATCGCCGCTTGATGGACGAGAACAACCCGATTCCAATCGTGCCGGTATTCCTCAATACTTATTTTCCGCCGAACCAGCCGAGGCCGCGGCGCTGCTACGAGCTCGGCCGGGCTATCCGCGGGGCGGTCGAGACTTTTCCCGGCAATGCCCGCGTCGGCATCATCGCGTCGGGGGGCTTAAGTCATTTTCTGGTCGATGAGGATTTCGACCGCGCCATCCTCAAGGCGTGCGCCGACAAGGACGCCGGATTCTTGCAGAATCTTCCGCGCAACAAGCTGCACGCCGGAAGTTCCGAGATCCTCAACTGGGTCGGCGTCGCCGCCACTTGCGAGCATCTCGATCTGAACTGGTTCGAATACGTGCCCGGCTACCGCACGCCGGCCGGCACCGGCACGGGGTTGAGTTTCGCGAGCTGGGGGTAATTCTTTCCACCACGCGGAGCGGGGCAGGAAAGATCAGTGCGCGTCGGTATATTTCACCCACCACGCCACTTCGAAACTGAACCCGTATTGCGCGTCGGCATACGTCGTCGGTACCGGCATCTGACCGCGGACGCCTTCGAGCGCGGCTTTCAGGGCGAAGTCCTTGTCGGTCCAATAGACGTCGAGCTTGTCATTGTAGAAGTGCGCTTCGAGATAGCCCTTGTCTTCCGGCAGCACGTAGATCTGATGCACCTCGTCGCCATCGCCCTCGGCGGCAAAGGCGCGGCATGACATCGTCTGATCGCCCTTGGTCAGGCCCAGAATGTCGGTGATGATCGGCGTGATCGCAATCTCGCGGCCCTTGTCGGCGATCCAGCCGTCAATCTTCTTCAGCTGCTCTGCCGACAGCGTCACCGTCGGCGCGGGAGGCGCTTGAACGGCTGCGGGGGGTGTCTGCGCGGGCGGGGCCGCGGGAGGTGCCTGCGCGAAGCTCTCCGACGCCGAAAGCGAAAAAACCAACAGCGCGGCGAGGAAACCGAAGGACATACGCGAGCGCGGGCCGTGCTTCATCTGGCTTCTTCGGTGTGCGTTGAACGAGACCTAGGCGTGCGCCTTGCGCTGCGGATCGATGATTTTTTCCAACTTGCCGAGCACATGCATGCACGGCAACAGCTGGGCGAGGCTGGCGTTGGGCTCGCGCTTTTCCTTGATTGCGGCGATGAATTCGCGGTCCTCGAGCTCGATGCCGTCCATCGACACATCGACCTTGGAAACGTCGATCTTGTTGTCTTTGCCGTCGCTCAAATCGTCGTAGAACGCCTTGTAGGTGCCGTTGTCGCAGATGTAGCGGAAGAACGAGCCGAGCGGCCCGTCATTGTTGAACGACAGCGACAAAGTCAGGATCGCGCCGGACGGCGTCTTGGCCACGATGCCCATGTCCATCGCGATATTGAGCTGCGGGTGGATCGGTCCCTGCACGGCATAGCAATCCGAAATCGTCTCGCCGGCCTGATACTGAAACAGGTCGACGGTGTGGGCGGCGTGATGCCAGAGCAAATGATCAGTCCAGCTGCGCGCATTGCCCGCCGCGTTGATATTTTTGCGCCGGAAGAAATAGGTCTGCACGTCCATCTGCTGGATTTTTAGCTCGCCCTTGGCGATGCGCTTGTGCACCCATTGATGGCTGGGATTGAAGCGCCGGACGTGGCCGCCCATCGCGGTGACGCCGGTTTCCTTGGCGATTTTAGCAAGCGCTTCCGCGTCGTCGACGCTGTCGGTGACGGGAATTTCGACCAGCACGTGCTTGCCGGCGCGCATCACCTGCTCGCCCTGTCGAAAGTGCATCTTGGTCGGCGTGGTGAGAATGACCGCGTCGGCGCGCTTGATGCCTTCGGACAATTCGCCCGTGAAATGCGGGATGCCGTATTTCTTCGCCACCTGGGCGGTCGAAATCCTGATTGCCGCCGACCAGCGAGGTGATCTCGACGTCGGGAATACGCTTAAGCGCGTCGAGGTGCTTTTGTCCGAACGCACCCTGCCCCGCTACGCAAATCTTCATTGTTGACCTCTCAAGAATAATCTACGGCGTCATTGCGAGGAGCAAAGCGACGAAGCAATCCATTTCTTCGCGACCGCGCTGGATTGCTTCGCTTTGCTCGCAATGATGATTAACTGCGAATGCGTTGTACCTTGGCGCGCACGGCGGCGCGTTTGTGCTTGGCTGCCGGCTTGTGCTTGCCAGCCGGCTTGCGCTTGGCCGTGCCTTTGGCGCCGCGCGGCCGGTTGGCAAGAATGATATGGCCGACCGCGGTGTTGGACGCCGGCACGGTGTAAAAGCGATAGACCTCGTCGACTTTGTCGTCGAGCGCGCCGCGCATGACGAGCCACATCACCATCTCGATGCCCTCGGCGCCGGCCTCGCGCATGTAGTCGAGATGCGGAATCTTGACGAGCTTTTGCGGATCCTTCGACAGATTGTCGAGGAAGTTCTTGTCCCATTTGCTGTTGATGAGCCCGGCGCGCGGGCCGGAGATTTGGTGCGACAGTCCGCCAGTGCCGAAGATCACCACTCTGAGATCGTCCGGAAAGAACTCCACCGCCTTTTTGATGGCGCGGCCGAGCATGAAGCAGCGATGCCCGGTGGGCGGCGGATACATCACCACATTGACCGCGAGCGGGACGACCGGGCACGGCCAGTGGGAATTCTTGTCGACTTTGCCGAACAACAGGTTCATCGGCACGGTCATGCCGTGATCGACGTCCATCTTGTTGCAGATGGTGAGATCGAATTCGTCGAGGATGACGGACTGCGCGATATGCGAGGCAAGCGCCGGATGGCCCTCGACCACCGGCACCGGCCGCGGCCCCCAGCCTTCGTCGGCCGGCGGAAATTCCGCCGCGCAGCCGAGCGCGAAGGTCGGGATCATCTCGACCGAGAACGCCGAAGCGTGATCGTTATAAACGATGATCGCAACGTCGGGCTTCGTTTGCCTCATCCACTCTTGGGATTTTTCGAAGCCCGAGAAGACCCGTTTCCAATACGGCTCCTCGGTCTTGCCGTTGTCGATTGCCGCGCCGATGGCGGGCACGTGCGATGAACCTATACCTGCAATGATCCTGGCCACGGCGTCACTTCCGTTTTGCTGATTTTGATTTGGATTTTGATTTGGACTTGCCGGATTTGGCTTTCGACTTTGCGGCGGCTGACGTCTTCGCCGCGGCCAAGAGAAATTTGGACGGCGCATTTTTGCCCGAGCGCGAGCGATTGCCCTCGACCGAGCGGCCGCCGCCGAGCATCATCGCCGCGTAGTCCTGCTGCGAGGCGCCGGTCATGACCGCGGCGAGGTGCTGGAACGAATGGCCGTCGGCGGCGCCGAGCTTGGCGGTGAAATAGATGTTGCCGCCGAGCTCCAGCATGCGGTTGTAATCGCGCTTGAGCACGGCGTCGGTCTGTTCGGGCGTTAGCTTGAACTTCTTGAGATATTCCGCTTCGTTCGCCTTGAACGCCTTGCGGTTCTCGTCCTTCATCAGCGACATGCAGAACATATTGATGCCGAAGCCTTGCCGGGACCGCTCGGCGTCGAACACAAAAGTGCCCGGGATGTCGTCATAATCGTGCTGTTCGCGGGCCATTCATCTCTCCCGTTTGGGCGTAGCTCCCGTTTAATCTTTGACATATATGGCGCAGCGTCCGTTGGCAACGTAAGTCGCCGAGGGCGTGCGGCTTAATTTGGCGGCTTGGTGCCCAGCAAATTCAACTCGTAATCCCGCGCCGTCGATTTATCGCCCTCGAGGCCGCGAACCCCAAACATTTTTATGCCGCCGCCTACTTCGGCCTGGATGACGATCACCGGCACGGGCTTCTCGCCTCTTTTAGTCAGATAAGCATATTGCGGAATGACGATATCCAACGGCCTGCCGAAATAAGCCCCGTAGCTTTTCAGGACAAAAATGGCGTTGCCGTCGGCGACGTCCTTCCCTGTGGCGGCACGGCCGGAAATGAAGCCGGTGGTCGGCAGAGGCGGCCAAGCCGGCGACGAAGCCGTCGGCGAAGTCGGCGCCGACGCCGCCGAAATTCCCAAGGCCAACAACAGGGTTGCAAGGCGTAGAGGAGTTTGAATTAGACTAGCTCCAATAAAGCCGCATCGGATTATCGACCAGCATCGCCTGTTGCGCCACCGGCGTTACCGCAACTTTGGGGATGTAATCGACCAGAACGCCGTCGTCCGGCGCGACCTTCTTCATATTGGGATGCGGCCAATCAGTGCCCCAGATCACCCGATCGGGGAAGTGCTCGACCAGCGCCCGGCCGAAGGGAACGACGTCGTCATAGGGCGGCCCGGCAAGGCTCATACGCTCCGGGCAGGTCACCTTCACCCAAAAATTCTTATGCTTGTCCATCAGCCGGTGGAAGCGCTGGTTCTCCGGATCGTCGACGCCCTTCGCAACGCTCGGCGTACCCATGTGATCGACCACGACTCTCGTCGGCAGCGAGGTGAAGAAATCCTCAAGCTCCGGCAGATCCGGCATTTCGAAATAGATGACAATATGCCAGCCGAGTTTTTCCACCCGCGCGGCGATGCGTTGCAACACGTCGCGCGGGGTAAAATCGACCAGCCGCTTGATGAAGTTAAAGCGCACGCCCCGCACGCCGGCCTTGTCCATCCATTTCAGCTCGTCGTCGGTCACTTCCTCGCCGACAAAAGCGACACCCTTGGCACGGCCGTTCGCGGCGTCGAGCGCATCGACCATCGCGCGATTGTCCTTGGAATGGCACGACGCCTGCACGATGACGTTTTTATCGAAGCCCAAAAACTCCCGCAGCGCGAACAGCTTTTCCTTCGGCGCGTCGCAGGGCGTGTATTTGCGCTCCGGCGCATAGGGAAACTTCGCCTCCGGCCCGAACACGTGGCAATGCGCATCGACCGCGCCCGCCGGCGGCTCGAATTTCGGTTGCGACGGATCGGGGTGGAAGGGAATGTAACCGGGTGACATCGGCACGAGACGTTCTCCATTTCATCATTCCGGATTGACGCACAGCAGCAAGTCCGGAATCCACAATCATCGCCGTCGAAAGTTTTCACCGTCAATCCAATTGCCCATCAGGGGTTACGAATTCCGGACTCCTCGCCACGTTCGGCCCCGGAATGACGGCTAAACTTTCTCCAGCGCCAGCGACACGCCTTGGCCGACACCGACGCACATCGTCGCCAGCGCGCGATTGCCGCCACGCTTTTCGAGCCCGTGCACCGCGGTCAGCGTCAAGCGCGCACCGGACATGCCGAGCGGATGGCCAAGCGCGATGGCGCCGCCGTGCGGATTGACGTGCGCGGCGTCGTCGGCGACGCCAAGCTGACGCAGGCAGGCGAGACCCTGCGAGGCAAAGGCTTCGTTGATCTCGATCAGATCGAAATCGGAAATCTTCAAGCCGAGCCGTTCCATGAGCTTCTTCGTCGACGGCACCGGACCGATTCCCATGATGCGCGGCAGCACCGCGGCCGAGGCCATGCCAAGGACGCGGGCGCGCGGCGTCAGTCCATTTGCCCTGGCGGCGTCCGCGCTGGCAAGAATGATGGCCGCGGCACCGTCGTTAATGCCGGACGCGTTGCCGGCGGTGATGGTGCCCGGGTTGCGCACGAGGGGCTTCAGCTTTTGCAGATTTTCCAGCGTGGTATCGGGCCGCGGATGCTCGTCTTTGTCGACGACGATCGGACCTGATTTGCCGCCTGGCGCGGCGACCGGCACGATCTCTTCGGCGAAATAACCGGCGGCGCCGGCCTTGGCGGCACGCTGCTGCGAGCGGAGCGCGAAAGCATCCTGGTCGGCGCGGGTGACCTGAAATTCCTCGGCGACGTTCTCGCCGGTCTCGGCCATGGAATCGACGCCGTATTGCGCCTTGAACACCGGATTGACGAAACGCCAGCCGAGCGTGGTGTCGTAAATCTCCGCCGAGCGCGAAAATGCTTCGCCGACCTTGCCCATGACGAAGGGCGCGCGCGTCATCGATTCGACGCCGCCGGCGATGACAAACTCCATTTCACCGCAGCGGATCGCGCGCGCCGCGTCGCCGACCGCATTGAGCCCTGAAGCGCACAGCCGGTTGACGGTGATGCCGGGAACCGAGTCAGGCAGCCCGGCAAGCAGCAGCGCCATGCGTGCGACATTGCGGTTGTCCTCGCCGGCCTGATTGGCGCAGCCGAAGAACACTTCGTCGAGCTTCGACCAATCCGCCTTCGCATTGCGCGCCACCAGCGCCCTGATCGGAACCGCGGCGAGATCGTCGGTGCGGACCTTGGCCAGCGCGCCGCCGTAACGGCCGATTGCGGTGCGCGCGGCATCGCAGATGAACACCTCCCGCATCGGCTGCTCCTGTTCCGCGCTTTTTCGATCCTTGCAGGCTATTTACGGGCCGGGGCGGAACGGGTCAAATGGCGCAAATGACGACCTCGCCACCCAAATTTGCGGATCTGCCGCCGACGTTACAGGCGGAACGGCGCGGCGCGGTCGCGGTGCTCCGGCTCAATCGCGCGGCCAAACGCAACGCGCTCGACGACCAGATGGTGCGCGGCGTCGGCGCCTTCTTCAGTGCGCTGCCGGACGATATTCGCGCCGTCGTGCTCGCCGGCGCAGGAGAGCATTTCAGCGCGGGGCTCGATCTGACCGAACTCGTCGAGCGGGACATTTTCGCGGGCGTCGAACACTCGCGATCCTGGCATCGCGCGTTCGAATGCATCGAGTTTGGCAAGGTGCCGGTTGTCGCCGTGCTGCATGGCGCGGTCGTCGGCGGCGGCCTCGAAATCGCCGCCGCGGCCCATATCCGGGTGGCCGAACGTTCTGCCTTCTACGCGTTGCCGGAAACCAGCCGCGGCATTTTTGTCGGCGGCGGCGGCTCGGTGCGATTGCCGCCTCTGATCGGCACCGCGCGCATGACGGACATGATGTTGACCGGACGCACACTGTCCGCCGAGGAGGGCCAGGCGATCGGGCTGACCCAATATTTGGTCGACGACGGTCAAGGGCTGGCCAAAGGCATGGAGCTCGCGCTGCGCATCGCCGGCAACGCGCCGTTCACGAATTTTGCCGTGATGCACATGCTGCCGCGCATTGCCAGGAGCGATCCCGCCACCGGCTTTGCGACCGAGGCGCTGACCTCGGCAATTGCCCAGGGCGAGCCCGAGGCGAAAGCGCGACTCAAGGCGTTTCTGGAAAAACGTGCAGCCAAAGTGACGCGAAGCTGACATGTCGAGCGCGCCGGCGAAGACGTTTGCACCGCGAAATCGTCCGCCGCTGCGGCCGGTGAAGCTCGGACCGCCGGATGTCTTGGTCGAGCGCCGCAGCGACGGCGCCATCCTGATGCGCTCGCCGCATCCGTTGCCGCCGCATCCGCAAAAGCTCACCGAGCGGCTGGCGCATTGGGCCAAGGCTGCGCCGCAACGAATATTTCTGGCGCAACGCGATGCCGCGGGCGGCTGGCGCACGCTGACTTATGCCGAAACGCTCGCGGCGGTTTCCTCGATTGCGGCGGCGCTGCTGCAGCGCGATCTCTCGGCCGAACGCCCGATCGCAATACTTTCCGGCAACGATATCGAGCATGCACTCGTTGGCCTTGCCGCCATGCATGTCGGCATTCCCTACGCGCCGATCTCGGTGCCCTATTCGCTGCAATCGGCGGATTTCGGCAAGCTCAAAGCGATCATGGAATTGCTGTCGCCGGGAATGATCTTCGCCGCGAATGGTGCTGCCTTCGCGCGCGCCCTCGCCGCCACGGCGCCTGGCAGCGCTGAGATCGTCGTCGGTGGCAATCCGGCGGGCGATCGGCGCATCACGCCGTTTGCCGAACTTGCGAACACGGCGCCGACGCCGGCCGTCGAAGCGGCGCATGCGAATGTCGGTCCCGACACGATCGCGAAAATCCTTTTCACCTCCGGCTCGACCGGCCAGCCCAAAGGCGTCATCAACACGCAGCGGATGTTGTGCGCCAACCAGGCGATGATCCGCGCCGGGCTTGCCTTTGTCGCCGACGAGCCGCCGGTCATCGTCGACTGGCTGCCGTGGAATCATACCTTCGGCGGCAATCACAACTTCGGCCTGGTGCTTGACAACGGCGGTTCGCTTTATATCGACGAGGGCAAGCCGCTGCCGGGCGGCATCGATGCGACGGTCCGCAATCTGCGCGAGATCGCGCCGACGATCTATTTCAACGTGCCGAAGGGCTTTGAGATGTTGTTGCCTTATCTCGCGGCCGACCAGGCATGTCGTGAGACTTTCTTTGGCCGTCTCAAGATCATGTTCTATGCCGGCGCGGCGCTCGCGCAACATGTCGTCGAGGCCTACCAGGACCTCGCGATCACGACCACCGGCGGCCGCATTCCGTTCATCTCGAGTTTGGGCTCGACCGAAACCGCGCCGGCAGCGATCGCCTGCACCTGGGAATGCGAGCGCGCGGGGAATATCGGCCTGCCGCTCCCCGGCGTGGAGCTCAAACTCGTGCCGCACGACGGCAAGCTCGAAGCGCGGCTCAGAGGCACCAATATCACGCCCGGCTATTGGCGCGCCCCGGCGTTGACCGCGGACGCCTTCGACGCCGAGGGGTTCTACAAGATCGGCGACGCGCTGAAGTTCGACGATCCGGACGAACCGGCCAAAGGGCTGCTGTTCGACGGGCGGCTCGCCGAGGATTTCAAGCTCGCGACCGGCACCTGGGTCAGCGTCGGACCGCTGCGCGCGGCTTTCATCGGGCATTTTGCGCCGCTGGTGCGCGATGTGGTGCTCGCCGCCCCCGACCGCGACGAGGTCACGGCTTTGGTTTTTCCCGATCTCGACGCCTGCCGCAAAGCCGCATCAGGCGTGGCCGCGGACGTTCCGGCGCGCTTGTTGCTCGTCGAGCCGCGCGTGACGGCCGAATTCGCCCGCCGACTCAATTCGTTTTTCGCCGTGGCGAGCGGCACGTCGAACCGCGTCACCCGAATCATCCTGTTGGACGAGCCGCCGTCGCTCGATCTCGGCGAAATGACCGACAAAGGATCGATCAATCAGCGCGCGGTGCTGGCCAATCGCGCGAGACTCATAGACGAGCTATACGCCGACGACCCGCCGCCCCGCGTCATGCGCGCCGGCTCGCGGCAAACGGAACAGGTGAATTGAGATGGACATTCGGGGACACGCCGCGATCGTCACCGGCGGCGCTTCGGGACTCGGCGCCGCGACCGCTGAAATGCTGGCCGAGGCCGGCGCCAAGGTCGCGATCTTCGACGTCAATCAGAAGGCCGCGGCCAAAGTCGCAATCGACATCAACGGCATCGCGCTTGCCTGCGACGTCACAAATGGCGTTGAAACGGAAAAAGCCGTCGCCGCGGCGGCGGCCGACCATGGCACGGCGCGGATCGTCATCAATTGCGCCGGCGTCGGACCGGCCAAGCGCATTGTCGGCCGCGACGGACCGATGCCGCTCGCCGATTTCGCCCGCGTCATCGAGATCAACCTCGTCGGCACGTTCAACGTGATGCGGCTTGCTGCAGCAGCCATGCAATCGCTCGAACCGCTGCAGGACGGCGAGCGCGGCATCATCGTCTGCACCGCGTCGGTCGCCGCCTATGAAGGACAAATCGGACAAGCAGCCTATGCCGCCTCGAAGGGCGGCGTGGTCGGGTTGATCATGCCGGCGGCGCGCGAATTCGCGCAGTTCGGCATCCGGGTCAACGGCATCGCGCCGGGAATTTTCTCCACGCCGATGCTGCACGCTTTGCCGGAAGCTGCGCAGCAGAGCCTCGCGGCTTCCGTGCCGTTTCCAAAACTACTCGGCCAGCCGCCGCAATACGCGTCATTGGTGCGCCACATGATCGAGAACCGCTACCTCAACGGCGAGGTGGTGCGGCTCGACGGGGCGCTGCGTATGGCGCCGCGCTGATCGCGCAAATGCTGACCAACACCCGTACCGTTCGCATCGAATGGGGCGACTGCGACCCTGCGGGGATCATTTTCTATCCGCGCTATTTCGCGATTTTCGACGCCTCGACGACCATGCTGATCGAACGCGCGTTGGGCATGAAGAAGATCAACTATCTCAAGGCCTATGCCATTGCGGGCCATCCGGTGGTTGAAACGCGGGCAAAATTTCGCCTGCCCACCCAGTTCGGAGATGACGTCACGATCGAGAGCGCGGTGGTCGCCTGCGGCCGCTCCAGCTTCAAGATCGAGCATCGCCTCACCCATGCCGGCGCGCTTGCGGTCGAGGGCTCCGAGACCCGGGTCTGGGTGGGACGCGACCCCGCCGATCCCACGCGGATGAAATCGCAAGCCATCCCGCCCGAACTGGTCGCGCGGCTGACGCATGGCAGCTGATATTGGGACTGTTTCCCGGCGGCGCGAAAGTGCGCTAGAAGCCTAGCCACCAAAAGGAAGGAAACGCCCATGTCCATGCGTGTCGACGCGTACACCCATTTTTTCCCGGAAAGATTTTTCACCAAGCTCAACGAAGTTGCCGGCGACTATAAGGACATGGGCAAGCGTATCCGCTCGCTGCCGGCTTTGTTCGATCTCGACGTGCGTAAGAAGATTGTCGACGGCCACAAGGACTACCAACAGATCCTGTCCTATCCGCAGCCGCCGGTCGAGCGCTTCGCCAAGACGCCTAACGATATCGACGAGTTCTGCCGCATCATCAATGACGGCTTCGCCGAACTGATCGCCAAGGAGAAGGATCATTTTCCCGGCTGGGTGGCGCAGGTCTCGCTGGCGTCGCCGGATGCCGGCGTCGGCGAAGCCGAGCGCGCGCTCAAGAACGGCGCGCTCGGCGTGCAGATCTACACTAACGTCGCCGGCAAGCCGCTCGATCGTCCGGAGTACGCCTCGTTCTGGAAGAAAATGAACGAGCTCGGCGCGCCGATTTGGCTGCATCCGGCGCGCGGCGCCGAGACGCCGGACTATCTCGACGAGAAGAAATCGCTTTACGAAATCTGGTGGACCATCGGCTGGTCGTATGAGACCGCCTGCGCCATGCTGCGCCTGGTTTATTCCAAGATCATGGACACCCACCCCAACCTGAAAATCATCACCCATCACTTCGCCGGCATCGTGCCGATGCTGGAAGGCCGGCTTGGGCCGGGCAACGACGTCATGGGCAATCGCACCACCGACGAGGATTACGTCGGGCTGCGCAGGAGCCTGAAGAAACGGCCGCTCGATTATTTCAAGAACGATTTCTGGGCCGACACTGCGGCCTTTACCGCCGAGCCGGCGACCAAGTGCGGCATGGAGTTCTTCCCAATCGACAAGCTGGTGTTCGCTTCGGATTGCCCGTTCGATCCCGAAGGCGGCACGATGTTTCCGCGCGAGACGTTGCGGATTCTCGACAAGCTCAAGATGGACAAGACCACCAGCGACAAGGTGTTCTACAAGAATCTGGAAGCAGTCACCGGCAAGAAGCTGGTAAAGTGATCCGCCGTCCGATGCCGAGATAGTTGAAGCCGAACCCGAACGGCAAACTGATAAGATCGCAAATGATCGAAAGTATCAAACTTGAGAAATGCACGGGTTGCGGCATCTGCGACATTGTCTGCCCGGCCGACGTCATCCACATGGAGCCGGCGCCCGCAACAAGCGTGATAGCGGGCCTCAATCCGACGTTTCGTCTGCCGGCCATAAAATTTCGTGAGCATTGCATCACCTGCTTTAGCTGCGAGATTTTTTGCCCGGAGCAGATTGTCGACGTGCACCCCTCGGTCAAAAACAGGCCGCGGCCGTGGTGAACCTTGCCGCGAAATCCGACGGGCTGTTCACCGAAACCGACGTGCTTGTCATCGGCGCCGGCGCCGGCGGCTTGCTGGCCGCACTGAGCGCCAAACGCCACGGCGCTCCCGGCACCCGCGTTACGCTTCTCGATTCCTGGACCATCGGACGAACGGGACATACCGCCTTCTCCAATGCCTGGATGATCACCGCGTTTCCCGATGACGATATCGACGGCATTTTGCGCGAGATCGTCGCCGGCAATGATGGCATCGCCGATCAGATTCTGGTGCGGGAAGTCCTGGAAAGCTCCTACGCGCGGCTGAAGGATTTCGAGGCGATGGGAATGAACTTCCATCGCGCCAAGGACGGCAGTTACGCGCGTCGGCCGACGCGCGGGCTCGATATCGCGCGGGTCATGTATCCGGACGGCGGCGGGCTGGAATTCTGCTGGCTGCTGCGCCGCGCGCTCGAGCCGATCGGCGTGCAGCTGATCGACCGGCTATTTATCACCGGGTTGCTGCGCACCGGCCCCAACGTGGTGGGAGCCGTCGGCATCGACAGCCGCACCGGCCAATTTCACGTCATCAAGGCGCGGACAACGATTGTCTGCACCAACGCGATGACGTTCCGTTCCGGCTTTGTCCGCGACATCACCGGAACCGGCACGCTGCTCGCCTATCGCGCCGGCGCGACACTGCGTAACGCCGAATTCAGCTACGTGCGCCCGGGCACGCCGAAATTCTATTTCGAAGGCATCACTTTCGCGATTCAGGAAGGCGCGCGGTGGGTCAATGCCGAGGGCACACCGTTCATGCGCGACTACGAGCCGGATTGGGGCGACGAAGCGGATGTTCCGCGCATCGCGCGCGCCATGGCCGCCGAAAAGCAAAAGGGCCGTGACCCGATGTATCTCGATATGTCGGAGATACCCGAGCACATGCGGGATGCCTTTATCAGCAGCAAAGTAAAATGGATGGACTATTTCTTCCGTAAGCTCGGCAGCGAAGCCAAGACCGACATGTTCGGCAAGACTCCCTACTACGCTCTTAACCAGATGACCAAAATGGGCGTCAAGACCGGGCCGGATTGCCGGTCCGACGTGCCGGGGCTTTTGGCCGCCGGGCTGGCGCAAGCGGGTTGCGCCAATCACTTTGCCGGCTTTCACATCGGACTTTGCGTCGGCAATGGCTGGATCGCCGGCCGCAGCGCGGTTGAGGACCTCGACCGGCTGCCGGACCCGGCCATCGATGCGCGCCAGATCGAGATGCTGCATGCGGAAGCGATCAAGCCGCTGGCGCCGGCCGCCGAGGCGGAGTCGGATCGAATCTTGCGCGATTTGCAGCAGGTCATGTTCGCCTATGACGTCGGTATCCTGAAAAAGGCCGACCGGCTGGAACGCGCGCGCGCGCAGGTCGAGGCGCTGGCGGATGAGTCCGCCGCGATCGCCGCGCCCCACGTCCATGAGCTGGTGCGGCTGAAGGAAACCGAAGCCATGCTGCTTTGTGCGCGAATGATTTTGGGCGCGTCGCTGATGCGCACGGAATCGCGCCTAAGTCATTTCCGCGAAGATTATGAGACCCGCGACGATCAGAATTGGCTTGCTTGGGTGGATATTCGCGACCGCGACGGAGAATTCGCGTTCGACCGGACTCCGGTGCCGACGCCGCTCTGCTCGGTCGAACCGGTGCGCCGGCCGACGCGCCTTAGGAAGAGTTACGCTGTCGGCGGCGTGGAGTAGCAAAAAGGACCGCGCTCCCGCGCGTCATGAGGCGCGTGACAGCGCAGCGGGGATGTCGCGCGGGGTTTCGACCACGACGACCCCGGCCTGTTCCAGCGCCCTGCGTTTCGATGCGTAGCTTCCGGCATTGCCGGTGACGATCGCGCCGGCATGGCCCATTTTTTTGCCCGGCGGCGAGGCGCGCCCGGCGATGAAGGCGACCACCGGCTTGTTCATCCCGGCGGCGTATTCCGCGGCTTTCTCTTCCATCGCGCCGCCGATCTCGCCGACCAGAACGACCGCTTGCGTCCGTTCGTCGGCATCGAGCGCGGCCAATGCGTCGCGCGTCGTCGTGCCGATCATCGGGTCGCCGCCGATACCAATGAAAGCGGACTGCCCGATGCCGGCGCGGGTCAGATTGAGACAAACGAGCGTGCCGAGACTGCCGCTGCGCGAAATCACGCCGACGGCACCGGGACGGAACACGTTCGGATTATGCCCCGGCATGATGCCGACAAAGCCTTCGCCCGGGGTCACCAGGCCCGCCGTGTTCGGCCCGACGATCTGCGTGCCCGCCCGGCGCGCCGCGAGCAGCATCGCCATGACGTCCTGAGCGGGGATGTGTTCGGTGAGAACGACAAGGAGTTTTACCCCGGCGGCAATAGCCTCAAGCGCGGCGGCTTTAGCAAGCGCCGGCGGAATGAACATGACGGCTGCGTCATAGGGCGCTTTCGCCATCGCCTCGGCCGCTGAGGCAAAGACCGGCACGCCGATATGGGTCTCGCCGGCGCGCTTCGGATTGACGCCGGCGACGACGCGGGTGCCGCACTCGATCATCTTTTCGGTCCAGAACGTGCCTTGCTTGCCGGTGACGCCCGAAACCAGCACGCGATGCGCTTTTCGATGGATGATCATCGCGCAGCGTCCACCGCCGCCTGCACGGCATCTTCCATGAAGTCGTAGGGCTCGATGCCAAGGCGCTCGCGCACGAGCTTCACCGCCTCGTCCTCGCCCGTGCCGTGAATCGAAAAGAACACCGGGGTTTTCGGCTTGAGTTTTTCCCAGGCTTTGACCACGCCGTCGGCCATCACGTCGGTGCGGGCAAAGGCGCCGCAAAAATTGATCACCAGGCTTTTGACATTCGCTGCCGACAGCACGAGACCGAGCCCGGCTTCCGCCTTGGTATAGGCCTCGCCGCCGATCTCGAGAAAATTGACCGGGTTGCCGCCGCAATGGGCGATCACGTCCATCGTGGTCATGGTCAGGCCGGCGCCGTTGGCGAGCACGCCGACATTGCCGTTGAGCTCGATGAATTTAAGCCCGGCCTCGGCCCCGCGCCGCTCGAGCGCCGTAAGTTTTTCGGCCGCGCCGGCAGCAGCGAGATCGCGCTGCCGGAAAATCGCCGAATCGTCGAGTGTGAATTTGCAATCGAGCGCAACGACGCGCCCATCTGTCAACAGCGCCAGCGGATTGATCTCGATGAGCTCGGCGTCGCGCGCGCGGTAGACCGCGTAGAGCGCTTTCAAGATGGCGGCGATTTTCGGCTCGGCATCGCCGAGATCAAGCCCGGCGAGCATGGCGCGCGCGGCCTCGTCGCCGAATTCCTGGTCGATCTCGAGTCCGTGGCGGCGGACGGCATCCGGCCGCGCCGCAGCGACCTCCTCGATTTCCATGCCGCCTTCGGTGGAGAACAGAACCAAGGGCCGGCGGGCGGCGAAATCGGTGAGCACCGCGGCGTAGAATTCGCGCGCGATTTCGGCGCGTTCCTCGAGTAGGACTTTTTCGACCCGATAACCGTCGATCTCCATGCCGAGAATCGCTTGCGCCATCGCCGCGGCCTCGGCGGCGCTGTCCGCTTTTCGGATGCCGCCCGCCTTGCCGCGCTTGCCGGTCGGCACCTGCGCCTTGACCACGCATGGCCCGATCTCGCCGAATGCGGCTTTGGCCTCGTCCGCCGTGACGCAAAGCTTGCCGCGCGGCACCGCGATCGACGCCGGAGCCAGCACCTTCGCCTTGGCGACGTGCTCTTCGAAATTCATCACCACCCCCGCATTCAGCGCCCGTATTTTTTCCAATGCGGGCCGAACAATTCCTCTTCGCCCGGTTTGTCCTCAGGAATCACCGTGACGAGGTGAGTGATGTTGAGGAAGTGCTTGTAGCTTAGGTTTTCCGAGATGCTGTTTTTCTGCCACGAGCCGCAGCCCATGGAGAGCGTGAAGCCGAGACCGGAGTCGAAGCCGCCGCCGTTGCCGAATGTGTGGGCGAAGTTCACCAGCACCCGCACCACATCGAGGTCCTCGGCAAGTTCGCGGGCATGCGCCATGTCTTTGGTGTGGATGCCGCAGGAATGGCCCTTGCCCTGGTAGTCGAGCACGGCCGCAACCCGCGCCTTGGCGGCGGCAAAATCCTTGGCGCGATAGACGGTGAGCACGAGCGACAGCTTCTCGCCGGAGAACAGATGTTCCCTGCCTACGCCGGTGTCCTCGACCATGAAGAAGTCGGCGCGGGCGGCTTGTTCCGGCAAGCCGAAGGCAGGCGCCAGAATATCCGGACCGCGCGCGATCAGATGGCGATTGAGCTTGCCGTGATGCCACAGCGCCTGTTGCACCGCGGCCTTCTCCTGCGCCGTGCACAGATAGCCGCCGACCTCGGTAAGCGCCGCGATGGCCTTGTCGTAGATCGAATCGAGAATGATCACCGAATTCTCGGACGAGCATGAGGTCGAATTGTCGAAGATCTTCGAAGCGCGGATCTTGCGCGCCGCGTCGGCAAGATCGGCGGTCTCGTCGATGATGACCGGAACATTGCCGGCGCCGACACCGATTGCCGGCGTACCGCTCATGGCGGCGCGGCGGACATTATCCTGCGAGCCGGTGACGACGACGAGGTCGGCGGCCTTCATCAGCGCTTCGGTCAATTCCTTGGTGACGGGCGACGGCAGGATTTGCACGAGATCGGCCGGCAGCCCGGCTCGTTCCAATGCGGCGCGCATATAATCCACGGTGCGCTTGGTGGTCTCGTAGCCGAGCGGCGACGGCGCGATGACGACGGCGTTGCGGGCCTTGATCGCCATCATCGCCTTGTTGACCGGCGTCGCGGCGGGATTGGTCGACGGCGTCAGCGCCGCGACGACGCCCATCGGCTTGGCGTATTTGACGATGCCTTTGGCTTTGTCTTCCTCGATGATGCCGACCGATTTGGCGCGCAGAAGATCGCGCAAGGTGCCGAACGTCTTGCGCTGGTTCTTGACGATCTTGTCGGGCACGTTGCCGAGCCCGGTATCGGCGACGGCAAGTGCGGCAAGTTCGCGCGCATGCTCGGGCTTATAGATCGACCACGCCAGCGCCCGAACCGCCTCGTCGGCGCGTTCCTGGCTGACGTCACGGAAGGCTTCGAAAGCGGCGCGCGCGCGCCGCATTACTTCATCAACGACCGGCTTATGGTGCGCATCCACCGGCGATTTCACTGCGACAGTCATCGTCGCCCCTTCACTGCGCAATCTGCTGCGCGCGCATATCCTCGCGGCGGATGCCCGCCACGCGCACCGGTTTCTTCATGGCGTCGCGGCGGAATGGCTCGCCGAGCTCCTGATTGAGGATGACTTCGATGAAGGTCGTGACGCGCTTTTTCTGCGCCTCGCAGGCGGTCCGCAACGCCTCGGTCAATTCGGCCGGCGTTCGCACGGCCACGCCCTTTAGTCCGCAGCCCTCCGCCACCTTGGCGTAGCTGAGATGCGGATCGAGCTCGGTGCCGACGAAATTATTGTCGAACCAGAGGATCGAATTGCGCTTCTCGGCGCCCCACTGATAGTTGCGGAACACGACCATGGTGATGCCCGGCCACTCCGGCCGGCCGATCGAGCTCATCTCGTTCATGGAGATTCCGAACGCGCCGTCGCCGGCAAAACCGACGCAAGGCGTTTCCGGATTGCCGATCTTGGCGCCGATGATCGACGGGAAGCCGTAACCACACGGCCCGAACAGGCCCGACGCCAGATATTTGCGCCCCTTTTCAAAGGTCGGATAGGCATTGCCGATGGCGCAATTGTTGCCGATGTCGCTCGAAATGATCGCGTCCTTCGGCAGCCCGGCCTGAATGGCGCGCCACGCCTGCCGCGCCGACATGCGGTCGGGATCGCGCTTGCGCGCGTCCTCGTTCCACGTCGTGCCGGGATCGTCGTCCTCATGATCCATGCTGGACAGCGTCTGCAGCCAACGCGACTTGGTGGTGTGGATCAATGCTTTGCGCTCGTCGCGGCCGTCGTTGCCGGCCGACGGCGATAGCTGCGCCAGAATGGCTTTGGCGACGAGCTTGGCGTCGCCGCAGATTCCGACAGTAACCGGTTTGGTGAGCCCAATGCGGTCGGCATTGATATCGACCTGGATCACCTTGGCGTTCTTCGGCCAGTAGTCGATGCCGTAACCGGGCAGGGTCGAAAACGGATTGAGCCTGGTGCCGAGCGCCAACACCACGTCGGCCTTGGCGATGAGCTCCATCGCCGCCTTCGAGCCGTTGTAGCCGAGCGGGCCGACGGCAAGCCGATGGCTGCCGGGGAAGCTGTCATTGTGCTGATAGTTGTTGCAGACCGGCGCATCGAGTTTTTCGGCAAGCGCCGCGCACTCGGGGATGGCGCCGGCAAGAACGACGCCCGCGCCCGACAGGATCACCGGGAATTTCGCCGCGGACAGGAGCTTCGCCGCCTCGGCGATCGCATGGGCGCCGCCGGCCGGACGCTCGAACTCGACGGCCGCCGGCAGGCTGATGTCGATGACCTGCGTCCAATAATCGCGCGGGATGTTGATCTGGGCCGGCGCCGACAGCCGCTTGGCCTTGGTGATGACGCGGTTCAAGACTTCCGCGGTTCGGAACGGGTCGCGCACTTCTTCCTGGTAGCAGACCATGTCGCGGAACAGCGCCATTTGCTCCACTTCCTGAAATCCGCCCTGACCGATCGTCCGGTTCGCCGCCTGCGGCGTCACCAATAGCATCGGCGTGTGATTCCAGTAAGCGGTCTTGATCGGGGTGACGAAATTGGTGATGCCCGGACCGTTCTGGGCGATCACCATCGCCATCTTGCCGGTCGTTCGCGTATAGCCGTCGCAGATCAGCCCGCCGTTACCTTCGTGCGCGACGTCCCAGAACGTGATGCCGGCCTGCGGAAACAGATCCGAGATCGGCATGAACGCCGAACCGATAATGCCGAAAGCGTGCTCGATGCCGTGCATCTGCAAGACTTTCACGAAAGCTTCTTCCGTCGTCATTTTCATCGTTCAATTCCTTTTTCGATCGTCGGCATCGACCGATGCCGGTTAAAGATGGGTCTTACGGCCGGTCCTGAAAAGTCTCCGCAAGTTCCACGGCGGCGGCGCGCAGCGCGGGAAGTTGCTCGTGCGCCATATGAACGTTCATGCGCGCTTCCGGCGCCTGAATCGCGATCGCGGCCAGCATCTCGCCGTTTCGCCCTATCACCGGCACCGCCACACAGACCACGCCGGCGAGATATTCTTCACGGTCGAACGAGACCTGCTCCTTGCGGATTTGCCGGAGCTCGGCCTCGAGCAGCGATTGCTCGGTGATGGTGCTATCGGTGAAGCGGCGCAATTCGAGGCTTTGCAGCAGGCGTTGGCGGCGCCGCGCCGGCAACAACGCCAAATACAGCTTGCCAATCGCGCTGCAATGCAACGGCACGCGCGATCCCGCGCCGAAATGCAAACGTAGCGGCCAATGCTCGGCTTCGACGCGGTCGAGATAGACGATTTCGCCGTTGAGAATAATTCCGATATTGCAGGTTTCGTTGACCTGGTGGGCGAGCCGCCGCAACAGCGTATGGCGGCCGGCGTCACGCATCGACGCGCGCATCGTTCCGAAAGCGAGGTCGGTGAGCCGCGACCCCACCGTCAGCCGCTTGCGTACCGGTTCACGTGCGAGATAACCGGAGCTGACCAGGCCGTCGACCAGGCGATAGGCAGTCGCCTTCGGCAGCGCCAGCTCCTCGATGACGCTGGCGACTTCGACCGCCACCGGCGAACGCGCGACGAGGTCGAGAATAGCGAAGGTGCGCGCGGTCGCTGTCGAAATCGCTTCGTTCTCACCGCCCGGCGCTGTGTCGTGCGGCGCCTCGCGGTGCAGAGCGTCGGTCATCGCATATGCTTTCATCGGTGCTCACCCGAAATGGCGACGGCCGCTGCGCGGCGCCGCATATTGTAAAGTTCGCGCAACAGCGGGTAGCTCAGCGCGAGAAGCGAACCGACCATCAGCGGGCCGCAGATCGGCCCGCGGAAGAACACGGTCCAGTCGCTGCCGCTGCTGATCATGCTGCGCATGAACGCGCTCTCGCCGACCGGTCCTAAAATCGCTCCGAGCACCATCGGCGAGATCGGATATTTGAATTTTTCGAACAAATAGCCGAGCACGCCGAATATCACGATCATCCAGACGTCGGACATGTCATTGCGGTTGGCGTAGGCGCCGACCAGACAAAACATCACGACGATCGCGGAGAGAACGCCCTGCGGGACGGTCAGGACTTTGACGACGACCCTGATCCAGAAAAAGCCGACGATGCACATGCCGATGACGCTGGCGAACATCGAGGCAAGGATGGTGTAGACCATCAGCGACGAGGCGGGATCCTCAAACAGCATAGGACCCGGTTGCACGCCGTGCAGCAGAAAGGCGGCCAGGATGACGGCCGTGGCGCCACTGCCGGGAAGGCCCAGCGTCAAGAGCGGAATCATGTGGCCCGCCACCGACGCGGTGGCGCCGATCTGCGGCGCGACGATACCCTCCGGGATTCCGGTCCCCAACAGGTGCCGCCGCCGCCCGTATTGCTTTTCGATGCCGTAGGAAATGAAGGAGGTGATCGTGGCGCCGGCGCCCGGCACGATGCCGAGTACGGTGCCGAGCACGGTGCTGCGCAAAATCGTCATTTTGACCGCGAGGAATTCCTTCACCGACGGGAACTGCGTGGCGACGTTGACTTTGGCGTCTTTCGGCTTGTCGAGATGCAGGCCTTGGCCGATCCGCGCCAGCACCTCGCCGAGGCCATACATGCCGACCAGAACCTCGACCAGCTGGACGCCGTCGCGCAGGATCGGAACGCCGAAGGTAAAGCGGTCGGTGCCGTAGATGCTGTCGATGCCGATGGTCGCCACCAGAAGGCCGACGCACAGGCTGATCAGCGAATTCACCAGCGATTTTCCGGCAAGCGCGACGACGGTGGTCAGGCCGAAAAACACCGCGGCGAAGTAATCCGGCGAATTGAATTTGAGCGCGGCCTCGCTCATCGGGCCGGCCAGCGCCACCATCACTGTCGACGATACGAGACCGGCGATGAGCGCGGCGAGAAGCGCCCAGCCTAGCGCCTTCGCTGGCTGGCCGCGTTGCGCCATGGTGTAGCCGTCCCACAGCATCGGCACGTCCATCGGCTCGCCGGGAATGCGGTAAAGAATGGCCGTAAAGCAGCCGCCATAGGTGCCGGAGAAATAAATCGCGGTGAGCAGGATGACCGCCGGCTCAATCGGCATCCGGTAGGTAAACGGCAGCGCCAGGATCACGCCCATCACCAGGCCCAGCCCCGGCATGATCGAGACCGCCATGCCGACCAACAGCCCGACAAACAGCATGAGCAGGTCGAACGGCTGAAAAACCTGGACGAAGCCGTGAGCAAGATTGACGATGACCACGACGCCTCCTAGTGCACGCCCATCGCGGCCATGAGCGCGTACGACAGGCGGTCGAATGGCGCGATCCCGACCGGAAGCGCCACATAGACCACGCGCATGAACATGAACATGAAGACGAACGCGATCGCCACGCTCAAGAGCGCGACATGCGCGAACTGCCGGTAATGGCCGAGATACATGAGAACGAAGGCGTAAACGATCGTCGCCAGAAAGAAGCCGAGCAACGGCAAGATATAGAGATAAACCAGCGTCGCCGCGACCGCGAGCCAGACCAACCACGGATAAATCTCCGGCGGCCGGACCAACGCCTCCATCTGATCGGCCTCGGCGTCGTGCTCGTCGGCTTTTCCGACCCGCAGCGCGCTTGCTACCGCGCCCCACAGCGCCGATCCCAGCATCAGGATTAGAATGAGCTTCGGCCACGCACCCGGCCCGATCCGCCCCGAGGATTGCTCAAACTCGAAGTTCGCGGCGGCGTGATAGAGAAACACGCCCACCGCGAGCACGACGAGATAAGGCAGCGTCGCCCGGCACCGATCGAGCAATGTGACGGCCTTGTCCGGGCTCACTTCGATCCCGTTTTCGTAGAGGCCAAGATGCCCTTGGCCTGGGCGAGCCATGAATCCATGAAGTCGCGCGCCTTATCCATCGGCACGTAGCTGTCCGGATCGGCATATTGCTGATCGAGATAGGCCTTGAATTCCGGAGTTTGCGCGACCTTCGCCAGCGCATCGGACAGGAGCTTGACCCGCGCCGGATCGGTACCCGCTTTGACCACGATCGAGCGGAATTGCGGCAGCGTGACGTCGTAGCCAAACTCCTTGGCGATCGGGACATTGGCGAATTGCGGAATGCTGAGGCGATGCGAATAGAAGAAGATCAGCGGACGAATCTTGCCGCCGTCGAAATAGCTGCGCACGTCGCCGGTTTGCTCATAGAGCACGTCGGCGTTGCCGCCGAGAATCGAGGTGTAGCGCAATTCCGGCTCGGCATAGGGAATTGGCTCGAACTTGAAACCCTGCTTGTCGAGATAGGACGTGGTGATGTCATCGGCGCTGCCGAAGCCGAGCACCGCGACCTTGAGCGTCTGCTGTTTCGCGGTGGCGGCGAGGTCTTGCCAGGTCTGCCATTTGCTCTGGGTGTTGACCCAGTAGCCGGATGGCTGCTGGATCATGATGGCGAGCGGAATGACCTGATCGGCGGTGAACCCCGGATGCGGCCCGGCCAAGAGCGAGTAGGTGTCGCCGATCAACACGGCGAGCGTGTAGCCGTCGGCCGGCGCGTTGAGAAGCTTGGTGATGCCGGTCTGTCCGGTGGCGCCCGGCACGTTGAGCACCGGCAGCGAGACGCCAAGGTCCTGCGACATGATTTTGCCGGCGGTCCGCGCCAACAGATCGGCGCCGCCGCCGGGTCCCCACGGCACGATGAAATTGATCGGATGGTCGGGGTATTTTTCCTGCGCCTGCGCAGAGCTGCCGGCGAGCGCGAGTCCAAGTGTGAGCGTCAGTGTGAGCGCGGCGAACCGCGCCATTTTTTTAGCGACCATCACGTTTCCTCCCTCTATCCCGAGCTTGTCGGCCGTTCGCGCGGCGGCAGTCATCCATCAGCGCGTCAGCACATTCGAACATATTCTCATTGATTGAGACGTACGGTTTTAAAAGGGAATAGCATAGTGCTAATCTTCCGACAACGAGGCCTGCAGCCGCAGCAACGCGGTCGGGCTTGTCGAAAGAAATTCGGTCAGCGCCAACCCGCCGTTGCAAGAGGCAACGCGGGGGAAGTGCGGAACAACAAAAACAAAAATCGGCGGAATTCACAGGGAGGGAAAAATGTCGGCAATTTCCAGTCTTCAGCATCCCGCGGATCTTGCAGCGCAGGAAAATTTACTGGCGCGGCTCGATCGGATGCCGGTCAACAACAAGATACTTTTCCTCGTCGGCCTTCTCGGCGTGGTCTGGATCCTGGAGGCTTTCGACATCGGCATCATCGCTCCGGTCTTGTTCATTCTGAAAAACGAATGGCAGCTGTCGCCCAGCAATATGGGACTGATCGGCAGCGCCGGAACATTAGGGATCGTCATCGGCTTGCTTCCGGCGGGCCGGCTGGCCGACCGCTTCGGCAGAAAGTCGACGCTGGTCGCCGGAATTATAATTTTCAGCATCGTTACGTTCTCGGCGGCATTTGCGCAGAACGTGACTCAACTCGCGCTTTGCCGTTTTGTCGCCGGCCTCGGGCAGGGCGCGGTATTCCCAGTTCCCTATTTGCTACTCTCGGAATTCGTCAGCAAACAATGGCGCGGCACCGCCGTCGGCCTTGCCAATTCGCTGCTCGGCTTTTCCTACGGTCTCAACACGCTCGCCGGCGCGCTCATCGTCGGCCGCATGCCGGGCAGCGAGGCGTGGTGGGTCCTCCTGATGCTCGGCGGCCTGCCCATCCTCATCGTGCCGATCATCATCAAGTTTCTCCCGGAATCGCCGCGATTTCTCCTGAAGGTCGGCAAAGCCGACACCGTGCGTGCGTTTGTCGAAGATCTCGAGAATCGCAGTCATATACCGCACGACGAGAAGCTCATCGACGAAGGCTCGCTCAAGGTCCTCGAAGCAACCGCGCAGCGGCGCGTCTCGATCTTCGACCTGTTCCGTTATCCGTACGCGCAACGCTGCATCGTGGCCTATCTGGCGCTGCTGTCGCCGTTCATCGTGTTCTACGTGATCACAATCTACGGACCCTCGATCCTGCAACGCATGGGCGCGGGCAAGGAAGACGCACTCTACTATACGTCGGCGCTGTTGTTCTGGACCGTCATCACCACCGCGATCGCGGGCGCGATCGGCGACAAGATCAGCCGGCGCTGGGGGCTCGTCATCATCATGACGGTAACGGCGGCCGCCACGATCGCGCTTGGTCAGCCGCTGTCGCAGGCCGGGACCATCGCGGCGGCGATCGTCGTCTGGGGCTTTGTCTATGCGGGATTCCCGCTGGCAAAGCTCTACATGGCCGAGCAATTTCCGACGCGGCTGCGCGGCACCGGATCGATGCTGGGCGAGAGCATCACGCGCTTTCTCGGCGGCGTCGTTCTGGTCTACTTGTTCCCGATCATGAGCGCCGCGATGGCTGCATCGACGCTCTATCTCATCCTCGGGGTGCTGACGGTGATCTGCATCCTGCCGATCTGGTTCGTCGGCTTGCAGACCTCGGGCGTCAGCGTCGAACAGACCGGCACCGATCTGTCGGCGTTCGCCAAGATGGGATCGTAGCGTTTACGGATCGAACCGGTCACGCCGGTTCGATCACGAACAGCGTGCGGCCGTATTCGACAAGCTCGGCGTTCTCGGCGCCGATCTGAACGATGCGGCCGTCGTGTTCGGCGGCAATCGTGGTGAAGAGCTTCATCACCTCGATTAGGCAAAGCGGATCGCCCTTGCGCACGCCGCTGCCGATTTCGACGAACGGCGCCGCGTCGGGCGATGGCGCGCGGTAGAACGTGCCGACCATCGGCGCCGCCACTTCGATCTGGTGCGGCGCCCTCGCCGGCGCCGCGGCGGGTGCGCCGGCTTGCGGCGGCGCGACCGCGGGTTGCGGCGACGCCGGCCTGGCGATCGCGCTGGACGCGCTGTCGTGCGAGGACACCGGCGCGCCGCCGGCGGCATTCCGACGAACGACAAGCTTCATATCGCCGGTCTCGACGATCAGTTCATCGCACGAACTGCCGTCGATGATCTTCAATATTTCGGCGATTTCATCGTAACTCAGGCTCACGCGTGCCCCCTTCAATCGATGCCGTCTTCGTCGTCAAGCGTCGACGAAAGACTTTTGGCGGCGTCTTGCAGCAACTGGACGTGGCGCAAGCCCTGTTCGAGCGTCATGCGCGCGAGCGGCGCCGAAATCGCCAGCGCCGCCACGGCTTGCGCATTGTGTCCATAGACTGGAACGGCCACGCAAACGACGCCGGCCAGAAATTCCTGATTGTCGGTCGAAATTTTTACCGCGCGGATCTTGTCCAGTTCGCTGTTGAGCCGCGCCGCGTCGGTCATGGTGTTCTCGGTGTAGCGGTGCAGCGGAATGGCGCGGAGGAGCGCCGAGCGTTTGCGCGGAGGCAGCATGCTCAGAAACAGCTTTCCCATAGCCGTGCAATGCAGTGGCACGCGCGAACCGGACTCGAAGCGCAAGCCCAACGGCCAAGCGGATTCTACACGATCAAGATAAACGACATGGCTGCCGACCATCACGCCGAAATTGCAGGTTTCGCCGACCTCGTTCGACAACGCCTCCAAGATCGCGTGACGCGGCGCCCGCAGCATCGAGGCCGAAACGATGCCGAGGCCAAGCTGCAAAAGCCGCGCGCCGGGAACGAAGCGGCGTTTGCCCGGCTCGCGCTGCAGGAGGCCCTCGCTTTCCAACATGCGCACGATGCGATGCGCGGTCGGCTTCGGCATGCCTTGCAGCGCGCTGATCTCGCTTACCCCGAGCGGACGCCGCGCCGTTGCCAGAGTTTCGATGATGGCGAGCGCCTTGATGGTCGGGAACGCGTGTTCCGCGGTTTCGGTCGCAGGCCGCTTGCCGAGTACGCGCTTTAATCTCGGCTTGACTGCGCCGGTTGGGTCGAGGGGCGTTTCCATGCCTTTTATCAAAAAACAACTCGTAATGTCTTGCAATATGATTTTTTGCTTGTCAGAGTCATTAGAGGAGGAATGGCCGCCGATCAAGGAACGGCCGCGTCAGGAGGGACTGGTGCGTCGCGTATTGATCGCTAATCGCGGAGAGATTGCGCTGCGCGCCGTTCGCACTTGCCGGCAGCTCGGTCTGCAAAGCGTCGCGGTTTATTCGTCGGCGGACGGCAATTCCCCGCATCGCTGGGCGGCCGACCATTCAGTCTGCATCGGACCGCCGCCGCCCAAGGCGAGCTATCTCAATGCCGCGGCGCTGATCGAGGTGGCATCGGCATGCCAATGCGACGCCCTCTATCCCGGCTACGGATTTCTGGCGGAGAATTCGGACTTCGCCGCGCGTTGCGAGGAAGCGGGACTGATTTTCATCGGCCCAAGCGCCGAAGTAATCGCCCGGATGGGCGACAAGGTCGCCGCCCGGCGGACGGCGGCCGCGTTGGGTATTCCGGTGGTGCCGGGATCGAAGGAAGGCTTTACCTCGGCGGCGGAAGCCAAGAAGCACGCCGAGGCGATCGGCTATCCGTTATTGCTGAAGGCGAGCGCCGGCGGCGGCGGGCGCGGCATGCGAGTTGCCGCCGATGCCGGCGTGTTTACCGCATTGTTCGAGCAGGCCAGTACCGAAGCCGCGGCGGCGTTCGGGCGGCCGGACGTCTATCTCGAACGGTTTTTCCCCAAAGTCCGTCACATCGAAATCCAGGTCTTTGGCGACCGGCACGGCAATTACGCGCAACTCGGCGAGCGCGACTGCAGCGTGCAGCGCCGGCATCAGAAACTGGTCGAGGAAGCGCCGTCGCCGGTGCTCGACCGATCGGCGCGCCGCGCCATGGCGGATGCCGCGTTAACACTCATCCGCGCTCTCAATTACGTCAATGCCGGCACCGTGGAGTTCATCTATGAGGCGGAGAGCCAAAACTTCTTCTTCATCGAGATGAACACCCGCATTCAGGTCGAACATCCGGTGACCGAGATGGTAACCGGCAACGATCTGGTGGCCGAGCAGTTTCGCGTCGCCGCGGGCGAACGGCTCTCGGTGGTGCCGGCCGCCGTCGACGCGCCGGTCGCGATCGAATTCCGCATCAATGCCGAGGACGCCGAGCACGACTTTCGGCCGTCGCCGGGAATGCTCAAGCGGTGGCGGCCGCCGAGCGGCAGGGACATCCGGCTCGATAGCCACGTCTATGAGAATTACGTGGTGCCGCCGTATTACAATTCGATGCTCGGCAAGTTGATCGTGACCGGTCGCGATCGCGCAGCGGCGATTGAGACGGCGGCCTCGGCGCTGGCGCGGTTCGACGTGTCCGGCATCGCCACAACGGTGCCGTTCCATGCCGACTTGCTGCGGCGGCCGGAATTCGGCCGGGCGCAAATCCATACCCGCTGGGTGGAAGATCGAATGCGGACGGCGGTGCACTAATGGGCGCGGGCAAGACCGTGCAACTCATCGACGTGACGCTGCGCGACGCGCACCAGTGTCTGTGGGCGACGCGCATGACGACCGCGATGATGGCCGACATCGCGCCGCGGCTCGATCGCGCTGGCTTCGAGGCCATCGACCTTGTCGGCGGCGCCGTGTTCGACGTCTGCGTGCGCTATCTGCGCGAGGACCCGTGGGAGCGCATGCGCATCGTCAGCGGCTGGGTCAAGGACACGCCGCTGATCGTGATGACGCGCGGGCAAAGCCTGTTCACGTTCGAATTCTTTCCCGACGACATCGTCGAACTGACGGCGCAACGGATCTTCGCCAACGGCATCCGCTACCACACCCCCTACGACGCGCTCAATGACATGCGCAATATGGAAGTGCCGGTGCGCGCGGCGAAGAAGGTCGGCCTCTATACCGCTGGCGGCGTGGTCTACACGTTGAGCCCCGTCCACACCGACGACTATTACGTCCGCAAGACGCGCGAATTGATCAAGCTCGGCGTCGATGCGATTTACCTTAAGGACCCGAGCGGGCTCCTCACCCCGGAACGCGCCCATACGCTGGTGCCGGCGCTCAAGGCTGCCTGCGGTGTGCTGCCGCTGCACCTTCATTCGCATTGTCTTACCGGGCTCGCCCCCTACACCGCGATCCGCGCGATCGAGCTTGGCGTCGACGTGGTGCATACCGCCACATCCACTTTGGCCAACGGCGCGTCGCATCCAGCGACCGAAAGCTTCGTGGAGAACGCCAGGCGCGACGGGTTCACCGTACCGCTCGATCTTGCGCCGGTCGCCGAAGTCGCCGAGCGACTGCGTTACATCGCTGCGCGCGAAGGCAAGCCGGTCGGACATATTGTCGAACACGATGCATTTCACTACGAGCATCAGATGCCCGGCGGCATGGTGTCCAATCTCAAATCGCAGCTGGCGCCGCTCGGCATCGCCCATCGGCTGCCCGATGTGCTCGAGGAAGCCGCGCGGGTGCGCCACGATCTCGGTTACCCGATCATTGTCAGCCCGTTCGCACA
Organism: uncultured Alphaproteobacteria bacterium; assembly: GCA_963775515.1. Lineage (GTDB taxonomy): Bacteria > Pseudomonadota > Alphaproteobacteria > Rhizobiales > Xanthobacteraceae > BOG-931. The sequence goes on from CAVZIQ010000004.1 coordinate 353,441, forward strand.
ATTCGTCATGACCCAGGCCGTGCTCAATGTCATGGGCAAGGAACGCTACGCGACGGTGCCCGACGAGGTACGCAAATACGTGCTCGGCTATTACGGCGAGATCGCTGGACCGATCGATCCCAATCTCTTTGACCGTATCGCCAAGGGCGCGGCACCGACCACGGCGCGGCCGGGAGACCTGGTCGAGCCGGGCATTCCACGCCTGCGGCGCGACCGCGGGCCGTTCACCTCCGACGACGATCTTTTGCTCGCGGCGTTCTATTCCGATGGCCAATACCAGGCGCTCAAAGCGGCCAGTTCGATCAAGACCGATTATCCGCTGGCGTCGACGCCGCTTATCACACTGCTGAAAGAAATCGCGTTGCGCCCGAGCGTGCGGTCGTTTCACCTGATCAATCGGCCCGTATTGGCAGCATGACGATGACCACGCCCGCCATTATCACCGTCGCTATCACCGGCGCCATTCCGCGCAAGGCCGATACGCCGGCGGTGCCGGTGACGCCGAGCGAACAAATCGAATCCACGCACGAGGCCTATGAAGCCGGCGCCGCGGTCGCCCACATCCATGTCCGCAATGCCGACGAGTTGCCGAGCTCCGATCCGGCGCTGTTCGCACAAGTGGGCGACGGCATCGCCAAGCATTGCCCCGGCATGATCATCCAGTTTTCGACCGGCGGCCGCGGCCGCCAGCAGAGCGAGCGCGGCAGGATGCTGGAGCTCAAGCCGCACATGGCCTCCCTCGCCACCGGCTCGGTAAACTTTCCGGCGCAGATTTATGAGAACCCTCCGCAGCTCGTCGAAGACCTCGCGCGCTCGATGCTGCAAAACGACGTCAAGCCGGAGATCGAAGTCTTCGACGTGGCGATGCTGTACAACGCCAAGGCGCTCGCCGACCGCGGCTTGCTCAAGCGCCCGTGCCAGGTCCAGTTCGTCATGGGCATTCCCAATGCGCTGCCGGCGCGGCGCAAATTGCTGGAATTTCTGGTCGGCGAACTCAAGGAGATCATGCCGGACGCGACGTGGTCCGCCGCCGGCATTGCGCGTCATCAGCTCGAGGTCAATCGCTGGTGTCTCGAACTCGGCGGTCACGTCCGCACCGGGCTCGAGGACAACATCAAGTTCGACAAGGACCGGCTGGCGAAGAGCAACGCCGAGCTGGTCGCCCGCCTCACCGAACTATGCGGCGAGTACGGGCGCCACGCCGCAAGCTGCGCCGACGCGCGCGGCTTGCTGGGACTGCCGGCGGCCTAAGCGCCGGTTCATAACAAAGTGAGGGGAGAGGAAAATGGATCAGGCTTACAAGAAGGACGACGGCGCGACGATGTCGATCGGCACCATCGCGCTGGCGAGCGCGATCGGCACTACGATCGAATGGTACGACTTTTTTCTCTACGGCGTGATGACGCCGCTGGTGCTCAACAAGCTGTTTTTCCCGAATGCCGACATATTGATCTCGACGCTGCTCGCCTACGGCACGTTCTTCGTCGGCTTCCTGTCGCGGCCGATCGGCGGCATCATTTTCGGCCATTACGGCGATCGCCTCGGCCGCAAGACCGTGCTGATCCTCACCCTTCTGATCATGGGCATTGCCACGTTCCTGATCGGACTGTTGCCGACCTACGCGTCGGCCGGCATGTGGGCACCGCTTCTGCTGCTTGCACTGCGGATCTTTCAAGGCATCGGCATCGGCGGCGAGTGGGGCGGCGCCGTTCTCATGGCGGTCGAGCATTCTCCGAGCGGCCAACGCGGCTTTTACGGCGCTTGGCCGCAGATTGGCGTGCCGGCGGGACTGCTGCTGAGCGCCGGCGTCGTCAATCTGCTGTCGTTCCTCAATAACGACGATTTCTTCGCGTGGGGCTGGCGCGTCGCCTTTCTGCTCAGCGCGGTCCTCGTCATCATCGGCCTCTACATCCGGCTGCGGATCTTGGAAACGCCGGCGTTCAAAACCGCGCAACAGGAGAACAAGATCGCGGCGGTGCCGATCGCCGAACTGTTCCGTTCACATACCAAAAACACGATTCTGGGACTTGGCGCGCGCTACATCGAAGGCGTGACCTTCAATGTCTACGGCGTGTTCCTGGTCGGCTATCTCACCAGCACGTTGCATATGTCGCGACAGTCGGCATTGTCCGCGGTGATGGTGGCTTCGGCGATCATGATCGTCATGCTGCCGCTGTGCGGCCGGTTGTCGGACCGCATCGGACGCCGCAAAGTGTTCGGCATCGCCAGCCTTCTGATCGGCGTGCTGTCGTTTCCGGCATTCTGGTTCATGGGGCCGCAATCGCCGCTGTTGACGATCATCGCGGTCGTGGTGCCGTTCGCCTTGGTCTATCCGGCGGTCTACGGCCCCGAAGCGGCGCTGTTCTCCGAACTGTTCGATACGCGCGTGCGCTATAGCGGCATCTCGTTTGTCTATCAGTTCTCGGGGATCTTCGCGAGCGGACTGACGCCGATTGTCGCGACAGCGCTGTTGCCGTTGGGCGGCGGACAACCGTGGCTGATCTGTCTCTACATCCTCGTCGTCAGCGCGATCAGCGCATTGTCGGTCTATGCGATGACGGATCGTCACCAGAGCGACATCGCCGCCGATCAGAAGAAGGCGGCCTAGCCCCGCCGGGCCGCGAATAGCGACGCGATCAAGATGGATCTCAACCTCAAAGGTCGCGTCGCATTCGTCACTGGCGGCGGCGCCGGAATCGGCGAGACAATCGCGCGCACGCTGGCGCGCGAGGGTTGTACGGTTTGGGTTGCCGATCGCGACCAGGGCGCCGCGACGCGCGCCGCTGCTGCGATGGCCCGCGATGGATTGTCCGCTAACGCCGTCACGGTGGACGTCGCCGAGGCGACCGCCGTCGAAGCGGCCTTCACCGGTTTGCGCGGCAAAACCGGAGCGCCTGAAATCCTGGTGAATGCCGCCGGGCTGCTCTCGACCGGTCACGTCGCCGATTTGCCGGCAAGCGAATTCGACCGCGTCGCAAGGGTCAATATCGGCGGCATCATCAATTGCGTGAAGGCGGCGGTCCCGGGAATGACGGCGGCGCGCGGCGGCCGCATCATCAACATCGCTTCGATTTCGGCCATGCGCGGCGGCGGCTCCGTGGGCAACACGCTCTACGGCGCCACCAAGGCCGCCGTCGTGGCGCTGACCATGGGGCTCGCGCGCGAGCTCGGACCCGACGGCATCACCGTCAACGCCGTCGCACCGGCGATTTTGGATACGGCGATGACCCATGCCGTGCTGACCGAAGAGGCGCGGCAAAGAATTTTGCCGCGCATTCCACTCGGCCGCCTGGCCACGACCGCCGACGTTGCCAACCTGACGGCGTTTCTCGCCTCCGAGCGCGCCGGCTTTATCACCGGAACGGTCATTCCAGTGGACGGCGGGATTTTGACGACGTGAGACTTGAGAATGTTCTCGGACGGCTTGCCGGTGTCGCGTCACGCCGTCGCCAGGACGACGGCGCAAGTCGTAATGATGTCGTCGACCGACGCGCCGCGCGACAGATCGCTGAGCGGTTTGGCAAAGCCTTGCAGGAATGGGCCGATAGCTGTCGCGCCGCCCAGCCATTGCACGAGCTTGTAGCCGATATTGCCGGCATCGAGATCGGGAAAGATCAGCACATTGGCGCGGCCGGCGACGGCGCCAAGATCTTTCACCTTCTTTTCCGCGACCGCGGGTACCACTGCAGCATCGGCTTGCAATTCGCCATCCACCGCCAAATGCGGCGCGCGCGACCGCAACAGATCGAGCGCGCGCCGGACTTTGTCGACGCGCGCATGTTGGGCGCTGCCTTTGGTCGAGAACGACAGCATGGCGACCCGCGGCGCTTCGCCGAGCAGTATTTTCGCACTGCCGGCAGAGGCGATCGCGATATCGGCCAATTCTTCCGCGCTCGGGTCGGCATTCACCGCGCAATCCGCGAAGATGAAAGTCCGCGGCCCATGCCCGAGAAAATTCGGGGCCACGATGAGGAAGTAACTCGACGGCAGGGTAATGCCGGGCGCGAGTCCGATCGTCATCAATCCGGCTTCGATGACGCGGCGCGTCGGATTTGCCGCACCCGCGACCATGGCCTGCGCGTCGCCTTGGCGGACCATCATGCCGGCAAAGTAGAGCGGCTTCGACACCAGCCGCACGCCCATCGCGGCCGTCATGGTTCCACGGGCGCCGGCACAGGCCGCGCCGTAAGCCTGCAAGCGCGCATCGCCGCGCGGATCGATCAACTCGATGCCATTGAGCGCGGTGCCGGCGTCACCCGCAGCTTTCGCTATCGCGTCCGGCGCACCCAACACGATCGGATGGGCGATTTCCCGGTCAATGAGACGGCGTGCGGCGGCGAGCACGCGAATGTCATCGCCTTCCGGCAAAACGATCTTGAAATGACGACTGCGTGCTGTATCGAAACAGCGCTCAATAGGATTCATGTTGAGTACGAGTGATCCGCGACGAGGCCATAAATGACCGAAACAAACGAACCGATCAAGATTTACCGCGGCTTGAAGGGCGTCTATTTCGACCGCTCGCCATGCACTTTCATCGACGGCCGCATTGGCGAGCTGCGCTACCGCGGCTATTCGATCCACGATCTGGCCGAACATTCGTCCTTCGAAGAAACCGCCTGGCTGTTGCTGCACGCCGAGCTGCCGACCAAAGCCCAGCTCGCGGAATTCGATCGCGCATTGAAGGCCGCGCGCGAATTACCGGCGCCGATTCTCGACATCATCCGCACCATCAAACATGCGCACCCGATGGACGTGTTGCGTACCGCGGCCTCGGCGCTCGCCGCCTTCGACGGCGAAACCGCCGACAATTCGCGCGAGGCCGTCCTTCGCAAGGGCATCCGTTTGACCTCGCAGGTGCCGATGATCGTCGCGGCGCATGCGCGGCTGCGCGAAGGGCTTGAGCCGGTGGCCGCAAGCAAGGACCTGTCGCACGCCGCCAACCTGCTATGGATGCTTAAGGGCGAAAAACCGAGCGCCGACGCCGCGCAATTGATCGACCGCGACCTCGTGCTTCATGCCGAGCATGGCTCCAACGCCTCGTCGTTCACCGCGCGCGTGGTGATCGGCACCGAAGCCAATCTGCACGCCGCCGTTACCGCGGCGATCGCGGCCTTGTCGGGTCCCGCGCACGGCGGCGCCGCCGAGGACGTGATGAAGATGGCCGAAGAGATCGGCGATCCGTCGCGCGCGGCCGATTATGTGCGCGACAAGCGCAAGGCCGGCGAGGCGGTGACCGGCTTTGGCCACCGCGTCTATCGCGCCGAGGATCCGCGCGCGCGGCATATGCGCGCCGGCGTCGAGCGGCTGTCGCGAGAAATGGGCCAGCCGCGCTGGTACGAGATTTTGCAAGCCGTAGTGGCGGCGATGGCGCCCTATGCACGGCACGGCGTCAATGTGAACGTCGATTTCTATTCCGGCGTGGTCTACCACTTGCTCGGCATCAAGCGCGATTTATTCGTTCCGATTTTCGCCATCGGCCGCGTGCCCGGCTGGGTCGTGCAAGCGCTGGAGCAGATGGAAAACAACATCCTGATCCGCCCGCTCACGCTCTACAGCGGCCCGGACGCGCGGGCTTACGTTCCGATCGAGCGCCGGCCGGGTTAGTGCGGTCCGACCGCAAAAAGCGCCTTTTGGGAAGTGCCGGCGCGGGCGTGCGGCGGCCTGCGGCAATGGCTGCAACTCGTCACAACCATTAGTTTCTGTTTAGAATTCTTCCTCTTGACATTGCATAACTGCAGCAATAGTGAATTCACTATGCATGCAAAACTGCAGCGGCTGCGCAGCGTGCCGGACGAGGCCTATGACAGCCTGAAGAAATCGATTGTCGACGGCGTCTATCGACCGGGGCAGCGGTTGCGCGTGCTGCGGGTGGCGCAAGAACTCAACATCAGCCGCACGCCCGTCAAAGAGGCCCTGATCCGTCTCGAACAGGAAGGCCTGATCCGACGCGAACAGGGCTCCGGCTTCATCGTGCGCGGATTAAGCGTCAGTGAAATACTCAATCTCTATCGCGTTCGGGAAGTTCTCGAAATTGAGGCGGCGCGCGAGGCCTTCCCGAATCTGACCGCCGCCGCATTGGACGCCATGCGCGCGGCGCTCGATTATGCCGACGAGCTTTTGGCCCAAGAGCGGTACGCCGATTTTTTGCGAGCCAATCGCAAATTTCACGATCTGATCGCCGCGCAAACCGGCAACGGCGTGCTGCAGGAAGTATTGGCCAATCTCGGCGCCAGGTTCTGGAGCATCGGCACGATCGTCGTCTCGCGGCACGTGCAGCGGGCGCACGATATCCGCCGCGAAAATCGCGCGATCTTGGATGCGCTGGCTGGCGGCGATTTGAAGACCATCGAGAAAGCCGTGAAGGCACACGTCAAAGGCGCTGCGAGCGCCGTGCGTTTATTCATCGAGCGCGAGACACAACATCTTTTCATCGTGGCCGCGGCGTAATCCCACTCGGGAGGATGCATGGATACAATGCAGCCCACACTCGAATCGCTCCGGCCCGAAGCCGAGGCAAGATCGCCTGCGCCGGGTTCGCAGAATACACCGGCCGAGGGCTTGTTGAGCCGCTGGATCCCCGCGGAAAACCTGAGCAAGCCGCGCAAGAGCAATACCTATCATCCGGTCATTCTCAAGCTTGAATTGCTGAGCCAAGGGCTGAAAATCTCGTCCGAAGCGGCGGCCCAAATCGGCAAGACGCTGAAAACAGATTACGCCGTCGGCGCGGTCGGCAAGCACGCGCTCGATATCATTCTCGATCCCGGAAAAGTCTATGTCGGCTTGCCGGTCGGCGCCGCTGTGGCCGAGCATCTGACCGACGGCACGCCGTTCACGCTGGAGGTCGAGAACGGCAAGTATTTCATCGGCAAGAAGCCCGCGGTGCTTCGCGACAACGGACGCTGGGAATGCGTCGACGACAGCGCCAAGCCGGAAAAGCTGATGAGCGTCACCATCCCGTCCTACCCGCACTACTACGATCAGTGCACGTCGCGCGGCCATTCGATGCGCAGCATCATGCCGATCGCCGGCGATTTTGGCGGTGCGACCATCTTTCCGCATTGCCATTACTTCGGCAGGTTCGTCGATGATTACCGGCACACCGAATGCCGATTCTGCGGCATCGACGAGAACCTCGAATCCGGCCGCGATATTTTCCCGAAGCGGCCGGACGATTTTCTCGAGACGGTCGCCGAGGCGCGCAAATATCCATACTTCCGCCACGGCCCGGTCTTTGCCGGCGGCACGACCCCGCCGCCGGATCGCGGCGCCAAGGCGCACGCGAAATTCCTTCGCCCGCTCAAAGACGCCTTTCCCGACAACTGGTTGCGCCTGACCATCGCGCCTCCGGAGGAGGAGCGTTACATCGATATGCTGTTCGAGGCCGGCGCCGATCTCGTCGGCTTCAACTACGAAATCTTCGATCCGCAGCTGTTCGCCAAGATGTGCCCGGGCAAGGTGCGCGACATCGAGAAAGGCAAACCGGGCCACGCCCATTACGACCGCATGCTCACCTACATGGTGCAGACTTTTGGCAGGGGCCATTCCAGCGCCAACCTAATCGCCGGACTTGAGCCGGCGCAAAGCACGGTCGAGGGACTTGTCCATCTCACGTTGCTGGGCGCGATACCGACGATCTTTGTTTTCGTTCCGTTGAAGGGAACGGCACTTCAAGATCAGAAGCCGCCCTCCATTCGCGAAATGATCTACATCTACGCCAATCTGAAAGAGACCACCGAGCAGTTCGGCGGTGACACTTACTGCGCCGGTTGCAATCGCATGCTGATCAACACCAAATATTACGATGGCATGCAGCCGACCATGCCGACAATCACCGAAGACGATCTGCGCTTTGCCGGCCTGCCGGCGGAAGACCTGCACGTCGCGCCGCGCGTGCCGCATGTCTTAACGCTGAAATATTGACTTGCGAGCGCGTCGCTCCATCGATCGGGAAAAGCTTAATGCCTTATGTCGTGACTGAGGACTGCATCCGCTGTAAATATATGGATTGCGTCCAGAAGTGCCCAGTCAATTGCTTCCGCGAAGGCGAGAACATGCTGGTCATCGATCCCGAGGAGTGCATCGACTGCGCGGCCTGCGAATCGAATTGTCCGGTGACTGCAATCGTCTCCGACTCCGATTCGCGAGCGGCAGACTGGACGCTGCTCAATCGCCGCTACTCGGCGGTCTGGCCAAAGATCGTGCAAAAAGGCGAGGAGCCGGCCGACGCCAGACGATGGGAGAACAAGCCCGGCAAATATGTCAGATTTTTCAGTCCAGCTCCCGGCGCATGTGATTCGCGTGCAGAGAAGTAGCCGATGACGGAGGGATTCATGCGTTGCGACGTTCGCGTGCTCCGATCGATCGCGGGATTGCTTGTTGCGGGATTCACTTTTGCGGCGGCGCCGGCGCGCGCGTTTCCCGATCGGCCGATCAACATGATCGTGCCCTGGGGCGTCGGCGGCGGCGGCGATCGGGTCGGACGCATCGTCGCCGGCCTGATGTCGGCCAAGCTTGGTGTTTCGGTCCCGGTCATCAACGTCACCGGCGCGGCGAGCCAGGTCGGTCTCAACAAAGTGCTCGGCGCGCCGGCCGACGGCTACAACGTCATCGAAATAACTTCCGACAGCTATATCCTGGCCGCGGCGGCCAATCCGAAATTCAAGGTCTCGGACTTCACCGCGCTGGCGGTGGTCGATCAGCAGCCCAGCGGCTTCTTCGTTCGTGACGACAGTCCGTTCAAGACATGGGACGACGTCTTGCAAGCGGCGAAGTCCAGGACGGTGACGGTCGCAGGCTCGGGCTTCGGCACCCAAAGCGACGTGACGGTGAACTATTTCGACAAGGTACAAGGCCTGAAATTCGTCAGCGTTCCTTTCGACGATCCCGGCCTGCGGTGGAATTCGCTGTTAGGCGGCCACGCCGATCTGCTGTACGCGCAGTTCGGCGATCTTATTTCTTATTTGGCGAGCAAGCAGCTGCGACCCATCTTGGCGTTCGCGGAACAGCGTGTCCCCGACTATCCCACAATTCCGACGGTGAAGGAGCTCGACTACTCCATCGATATAACTCACTTTCGCGCATTCGCCGTCAAAGGAGGCACCGCCGCCGCGCAATACGACGCATTGGTGTCGGCCATGAACGCGGCGTCGCAGTCGCCCGATTATAAGAAGATGCTCGCGGACGAGGCTGCAGTGCCAGACAGCTACGTCGCCGGCCAGGCGGCCCAAGCCTACGTAGAAAAATGGGTTGCGGATTTGCAAGCCCTCATCGCCAAAAGCGGCGAGAAGAGCGGCGGGTAGCGCCAGCGTTTCGGCCGCGCCGTTCTCACCCAATGAGACGGCGCCGGCAATTGAAATTGACGGAAGGGGTGTGCGCGCACCAAATGTCCGCCGCAACGGAGCAGCGGGCATGGCGGATAGCGAGTTCGATTTTATTGTCGTCGGCGCCGGCTCCGCCGGCTGCGTGCTTGCCAGCCGGCTCTCCGAAAGCGGCCGTCACAGCGTCGCGTTGCTCGAGGCCGGGCCGCGCGACCGCAGCCTCTGGATTCATCTGCCCATCGGCTACGGCAAGACGATGTGGGACGCCAAGGTCAATTGGCAGTTCTACACCGAGCCCGACGCGAACATGGACGGCCGGCGGATTTACTGGCCGCGCGGCCGCGTGCTCGGCGGTTCGAGTTCGATCAACGGCCTCATCGTCGTGCGCGGTCAGCCGCGCGATTACGACGGCTGGCGCGACATCGGTAACGCGGGCTGGGGCTTCGACGATGTGCTGCCGTATTTCATCAAGCTGGAGAACAACGCCGCGTTCGGCGACGACCAGATCCACGGCACCAGCGGCCCGCTGCACGTCACCAGCATCACCCGCAAGCACGAACTGATCGAGGCCCTGATTTTGGCGGCCGAACGATGCGGCGTGCCGCACACGTCCGACTTCAATGGCTTAGATCAGGAAGGCGTCGGCTACTATCAGTTGACCACACGCAACGGCTGGCGCGTGAGCGCCGCCGACGCCTATCTCCGCGGCGCAAAGCACCGCAACAATCTGACAATCATCACCGATGCGCAGGTTGCGCGCGTGCTGATCGATCGGCGCCGCGCCAGCGGCGTCAGCTGCCGCGTCGGCTCGCAGACGCGCGAACTACGTGCCAGGCACGGCGTCATTCTGGCGGCGGGGGCGGTCCAATCGCCGCAACTGCTGATGCTGTCCGGTATCGGCCCGGCGGATCAATTGCGCGCGCAAGACATTCCCGTCGTGCTCGATCGCAAGTCGGTCGGCCAAAACCTGCAGGATCATCTCCAGGTGCGGCTGATTTATCGCTGCACCAAGCCGATCACCACCAATGACGCGATGCGCTCCGTTTTTGGCCGCATGGGAATGGGAATCGAATGGCTTCTCCACCGCACGGGACCGCTAGCGACCGGCATCAATCAGGGCGGAATATTCACCCGCGTGTTGCCGGAATCGCAAACGCCCGATATCCAATTTCATGTCGCGACGTTGTCTGCCGACATGGCCGGCGGCAAGGTGCACGATTTCTCGGGCTTCACCCTGTCGGTCTGCCAACTGCGGCCGGAAAGCACCGGTTCGATTGAGCTCGCTTCGTCCGATCCGTTCGCGCCGCCAAAAATCCACGCCAATTATCTTGCCACCGAAACCGACCGGCGCTGTACCACGGCTGCTATCGCCTTCGCGCGAAAACTCGCCGCGACCCAGCCGTTGGCCGGCTATATTGCCGCCGAGGTGCAGCCGGGGCCGGAATACGCCACCGACGCCGACCTCCTCACCTTCGCACGGCAACACGGCGCCACGATCTTTCATCCCGCCGGCACCTGCCGGATGGGCGCCGACGACGAGGCGGTGGTCGATCCCCGCCTGCGGCTGCGCGGCATCGACGGCCTGTGGGTGGCCGACTGCTCGATTATGCCCAAGCTCGTCTCCGGCAATACCAATGTTCCGGCGATCATGATCGGCGAGAAGGCCTCCGACATGATCCTGGAGGACGTCTCCCGCCGTTGATCGAGCATGATCTTTTCCGAAAGCCGGTATCCACCCTCCGATCAAGTCCGAGGGCGAGTTTTTTCGGGATCACGCTCTAACGAAATCGTGGATGCCCGGCACAAGATCGGGGCACGACTGCTATTTTTTTGCTAGCGTCGCCTGGCATGGACGCCGCACGCACCATCAGAAACGCCGAACCGGAGCCCGAGGCCGCCGGCCGCGTCACGGCCGGCGCGAGTGACGAAGTCGCTCGCGTAACGCCGATGATGGAGCAATATATCGAGATCAAGGCGGCCAATCCGGATTGCCTGCTGTTTTACCGGATGGGCGACTTCTACGAATTGTTTTTCGATGACGCCGAGGTGGCCTCACGCGCGCTCGGCATCATGCTGACCAAGCGCGGCAAGCATCTCGGCCGCGACATTCCGATGTGCGGCGTGCCGATCGAGCGCGCCGACGAATATCTGCATCGGCTGATCGCGCTCGGCCACCGCGTCGCGGTGTGCGAACAACTCGAAGACCCCGCCGAAGCGCGCAAGCGCGGTGCCAAAAGCGTGGTGCGCCGCGACGTGGTGCGGCTGGTAACGCCCGGCACGCTGACCGAAGATTCCTCCTCGACGCCAAGCGCAACAATTACCTCCTGGCGATCGCGCGCAGCCGCGCCTCTTCCGGCGAAGACCGTTTCGCGCTGGCCTGGATCGATATATCGACCGGCGAATTTCGCGTTGCCGAATGCGACCGTGCCTCGCTCGCCGCTGAGATCGCCCGCATCGAGCCGGGCGAGATCATCGTGTCCGACGCGCTCTACGCCGACACGGAGCTCGCCCCATATCTGCGTTCGTTGCCGGCGCTCACGCCGCTCACCCGCGACGTATTCGACGGCGCGACGGCGGAACGACGGCTGGCTTCGTTTTTCGCCGTCGCGACGACCGCCTCGTTCGGCGCGTTTTCACGCATCGAGCTCACGGCGGCGGCGGCGGCGGTCACTTATGTCGAGCGCACGCAAATCGGCAAACGTCCGCCGCTGTCGGTCCCGGCGCGCGAGGCGGCGGGCGCAACGCTTGCGATCGACCAGGCGACCCGCGGCAACCTTGAACTCGTCCGCACACTGTCCGGCGAACGGCGCGGCTCGCTCCTGGCGGCGATCGATCGCACGGTGTCGGCGGCGGGATCGCGGCTCCTCGCCCAGCGGCTTGCCGCGCCGCTGACCGATCCTGCCGAGATTGCCCACCGGCTCGACGCGGTCGCGGTCTTCGCCGAGGACGCTGCCGCGCGCAACGACCTGCGCGTACTCCTGAAATCCGTGCCAGATCTGGCGCGCGCGCTGTCCCGCATCGTCGTCGGCCGCAGCGGCCCGCGCGACCTTGCCGCGATCCGTGACGGCATTTTAGCGGCGGCGGAGTTTTCACGGCGGCTTGCGGCGCTGCCGCGACTGCCGCGCGACATTGCGCAAGCCGTCGATGCGCTGCGCCGGCCGGATGCAGCGATCGCCGCCGAACTGAAGCGCGCGCTCGCTGAGGAGCTGCCGGCATTCCGCCGCGACGGCGGCTTTGTCCGCGCCGGCTACATGGCGGCGCTCGACGAGGCGCGCGCGCTGCGTGACGAATCCCGCCGCGTCATCGCAGCGCTGCAGGTGCGTTACGCGGACACGACCGGTGTCCGCGCGTTGAAGATCAAGCACAACAACGTGCTCGGCTATTTTGTCGATGTCTCGGCGCAGCACGGCGAGAAATTGATGAGCGCGCCGCTCAACGGCACTTTCATCCACCGCCAGACGACGGCCGGCCAAGTGCGCTTCACCACCACCGAGCTCGGCGATCTCGAAGCCAAGATCGCCAACGCCGCCGAACGCGCGCTCTCGCTCGAACTCGAGATCTTCGATCGCCTCGCCGCATCGGTTGCCGCGTCAAGCGCGGCGGTTAAGGAAGCCGCGAGCGCGTTTGCGCTTCTCGACGTGGCAAGCGCGCTGGCGGCGCTGGCGGTCGAGCGCGACTACACGCGCCCCGAAGTCGACGGCAGTCTCGCCTTCGCCATTACTGGCGGCCGCCATCCGGTGGTCGAGCAGGCACTGCTGGCCGGCGGCGGCCCGTTCGTCGCCAACGATTGCGATCTTTCACCGCCGGCCGACGCCGCGACGGAGGCACCATCCGGCCGCATCTGGCTCGTCACTGGCCCCAATATGGCGGGAAAATCGACCTTCCTGCGCCAGAACGCGCTGATTGCCGTGCTCGCCCAGACGGGAAGCTTCGTGCCGGCGCGGGCCGCGCATATCGGCATCGTCGATCGCTTATTTTCGCGCGTCGGCGCCGCCGACGATCTGGCGCGCGGCCATTCGACCTTCATGGTCGAGATGGTCGAGACGGCCGCGATCCTCAACCAGGCCGGCGCGCGAGCGCTGGTCATTCTCGACGAAATCGGCCGCGGCACCGCGACCTTCGACGGTCTGTCGATCGCCTGGGCCACGATCGAGCATCTGCACGAGAGCAATCGCTGCCGCACGCTGTTCGCCACGCACTTCCACGAAATGACCGCGCTCGCCGCAAAACTCACGCGGCTGCACAACGCCACGATGCGGGTAAAGGAATGGCAAGGCGACGTCGTGTTCCTGCATGAAGTCGTTGCCGGCGCGGCCGACCGTTCCTACGGCATCCAGGTGGCGAAGCTGGCCGGCCTGCCGCCGGGCGTGATCGAACGCGCCAAAGTCGTGCTGGCGCAGATCGAGGCCGAGGATCGAACATCGCCGGCGCGCAGGTTGATCGACGATTTACCGCTGTTCGCCGCCACGCGTCCCGTACCTGCGCCGCAGCGCGACGGCGCGCTCACCGCCGTGATCGAAGCGCTTGCCGCGCTTCATCCCGACGAAATGTCGCCGCGCGACGCGCTCGAAGCGCTCTATGCACTCAAGGCGCAGCTGGCGAAGCACGACGCATAGCCAGCACGCGAACCAACAACAACATACCGCTCCAGCCGATGGCAACAAACAGACCGATCGCCAGCGCCCACCATGAGCCAAGCGGTTCGGCAAGATAATGGACGACCAGAAAACCCAGCGCGAGCCCGATGAATGCGACCTGGGCGTGCGCCGCCATGCTTGCCGTCGCCTTGCCGCCGACGCGCGGATGCAAAATGACGATCGATGAGCAAAAAATGATCGGAAAAAGCGCGAACACGCCGGAGGCAAACGAGCCGATGCTGTAGCTCGCGGTGGTCACCACGGCGACCACAATCGCGGCGGCGAGCGCACGTAGCGGAATGTCGAACGCAGTGCGGAGGAATTTCTTCGGCGGCCCCGAGGCGCGATAGCGCCAGCTCAGCGGAATCGTGATCGCGAAGACTACGGCGTTGAGGGCCGCGGCGGTGAGCGGAGTCCAGGCGACCAAGCGCAGCAGCGCCGCGGCCAGAAACCATACCAAAAGCGCCACGCCGAGACTGAGAACGAGGCCGCGGCGCTGCGCCAGCACCGTGTAGACCAGGGCAAAAATCGAGACGGCGGCGCCGGTCGCGGCGCTGCCGATGGCGCTCGCGGCGATAAAGTCCGGCGGATGCTCGATGGCGAGAATGGTATAGGCCGCACCCGCCGCGGTCGGCAACGCGGCAATCAGGGCGCCGATGAACGGGCCCGAGCGCTCGACTGCGATCGAAGTGATGACGACGACCAGCGCCGTCAGCGCCATCTTCAGGAGGAGCGCGTACCAGAACAGGAGTTCGGGGGACATGGCAGAAACCGAGGTGAGACACGCCCTCCGCGCGCACGAGGAGGGCCGGGACCAGCAAACGGAATTGCGGAAATCAATTTTTCCGTTTGAGACTGACCTCGACCGGCGGCCCGCTTTTGATCGTCTGGTAGACGACGCAGTAGCGCTCGGTGAGCTTGAGGAGTTGATCGAGCTTGTCTTGCACCGCGTCGGTGTCGAGATCGAAACGGAGCCGAATCTGGGCGAAGCCGACCGGCGCCTCCTTGGCGACGCCGAGCGTGCCGCGGAAGTCGAGATCGCCTTCGGCCGAAACCGTACCGGATTTCAGTGGGATATCGATCGCGGTGGCGACCGCTTTGAGCGTCACGCCGGCGCAGGCGACGAGCGCTTCAAGCAGCATGTCGCCTGAGCACAATTCCATGCCCGACCCGCCGGTGGCGGGATGCAGGCCGGCAACCGCCAGCGCCCGGCCGGTCTCCACCTTGCAGGCTATGTTGGCGTCGTCGAGGGTGCCTTTGGCTTTAAGCGTAATGAAGCCGGCCTTGGGATCGGCCTTGTAGCGCTCTTTGATCGGCGCTTGCAGCGTGCGCAACCCGGCGGCATCCATGGCATTCTCCTCAACTTGCATTGCCCGCGAGAGCGGGCAATGCAGTAGCCACTGCCGCGCATTGTGTCTACCCGGCGCGAGCGCTCACTGGATGGTCCGGCGGAACTTATCATCAGGCCGGCTTCGTGTCGGACCCGTTTGCGCACGAGGACAGCGCATCACCACCACAATGCCGCGCCGGCTTCGGCCCGGGGCTCCGTCTCCGCGCCGGTCGGGACGCGCTGCATCGAGCGGTCGAGCGCGGCCAGGACACGCCGTTTGACGAAATCGAAGGCGGCGGATTGGCGATCGCGCGGCCGCGGCAGGTCGACGCCGATCTCGTCGAAGATGCGTCCGGGGCGCGGGCACATCACCATGACGCGGTCGGCGAGCACGATCGCTTCGTCGACGTCGTGCGTCACCAGGATCAAGGTCGGCTTGGCGTCCGTCCACAGATCGAGCAGATGATCCTGCAAGTCGCTGCGCGTAAAGGCATCGAGCGCGGAAAACGGCTCGTCGAGCAACAGCACCTCCGGCCGCGGCACCAGCGCGCGCGCAATGGCGACGCGCTGCGCCTGGCCGCCGGATAATTCGCGCGGCCATACATTGGCCTTTTCGGCGAGACCGACCCGCTTGAGCGCGGCCGCGACGCGCGCCGCGCGCTCGGCGCTCGGCCGGTCGCCGAGCCCGAAGCCGACGTTGTCGGCGACTTTAAGCCATGGCAGCAGCCGCGGTTCCTGAAAGATGATGCCGATCTTGGCATGCGGCGCGACGATGCGTTCGCCGTCCAGCAAGACCGCGCCTTCGCTTGCCGGATCGAGGCCGGCGATGGCGCGCAACAGCGTCGATTTTCCGCAGCCGGAGCCGCCGATCACGGCGACGATCTCGCCGAGTTCGACATCGAGCGACACGCCGCCAAGCGCGTGCACGCCGTTGGGATAGGTCTTGCCGATGCGTTCAAGGATGAGCATGCCAAGCGCCTATTCGGATCGAACCACGTCTTCCCAACGCAGGAACGGCGCGGCGACGAGCACGATCAGCCAATCGGTCGCTTTGCCGACAATGCCGAAGGCGACGATGGCGGCGACGATTTCGGCCGGTTTGCCGAGTTGCTGGCCGTCGATCAACAAATAGCCGAGGCCTTCGGAGGCGCCCATGAGCTCGGCTGCGACAACGAACATCCAGCCGAGACCAAGCCCCGAACGCAGCGAAATGACATAAGCCGGCAGCACCGCCGGCAGCAAAATCCGTTGCACCATCGCGACGTCCGACAGCCGGAACGCGCGGCCGACTTCGACCAGTTTGCGATCGACCGATTGGATCGCGCCCATCAGTCCGAGATAGACCGGGAAAAATACGCCGACCGCGATCAGTGTCACCTTCGACGCTTCGAAAATGCCCAGCCAGAGGATGAACAGCGGCACCCAGGCGATCGAGGGGATGGCGCGCAACGCCTGCAGGCTGGGGTCCAGCAAACGCCGCACCAAGGGCGAATATCCGGCCGCGGCGCCGACGATCGTAGCGGCAGTCACGCCGATGCCGAAGCCGGCTGCAACCCGCGCCAATGTCACCAGCGTATTGCGCTGCAGGTCGCCGGTGCGTGCAAGGTCCACGAAGGTCGCGAACACGACCGAGGGCGGCGGCGCCAGCCGCCCGCTCGCCCAACCCATGCGCACGATGATTTCCCACCCCACCGCCAGCGTAACCGGCAGAACGAGCCCCAGGGCTGGCCGCGTCAGCCGCGCCCAGCGGCTTCTCGTGGCCCGCTCCCGCGTCGGGCTACCTTCAACGACAATGGTCATGCCCACAGCAGACATGGTGGCATGCGCAAAATCAATGCGGTCGGAAAGCGCCAATTCGCTCCTACGCCGCCGTGACGAAGCGATCGTCGACGAGATCGTCGAGCGCTTTTTTCACGTCGACATTGCCCGGAATCACGCCCGCCTGCTGCAAAGCGAGACCCGCCTGCAGGATGGTGTCGCGCTGCGCCGCGCCGATCCGGTTGTTGGTCAGATCGGTGCGCTCCTTGAGCTGGATGTCGACGACGGCGGCGGGCAATTTCGTCACGTCCATGAAGACGCGCTTCTCGTCGTCGTAATTGGCGAGGCAATATTTGCGCGCCTGGTCGTAGACCGCGAGCACGCGGCGGGCCAGATCGGGATATGTCTTGAGAAAGTCCTCGCTCGAATTGAGGATGCCGTAGGTATTGGCGTCCTTGTTGCGGTAAAACAGCCGCCCGCCGTCCTCGACCTGCGCCTGCGCCATCATCGGATCGAGGCCGGCCCAAGCATCGACGTCGCCGCGAATGAGCGCGACCTTGCCGTCGGGATGCTGCAGCAAAACCTCGCTGATGTCCTTCTCGGTCATGCCGACCGATAACAGCGCTCGCACCAGAAAGATGTGCGGATCGGTGCCGCGCGTCACCGCGACCCGCTTGCCCTTCAGGTCCCGGATCGTGTTGATCTGGGTGTCCTTGCGCGTGACCAGCGCCGTCCATTCCGGTTTGGAAAAGACGTAGATCGACTTGATCGGATTGCCATTGATCCGTCCGAGCAGCGCCGCCGAGCCCGCGGTCGAGCCGAAATCGATCGAACCGGCGTTGAGATATTCAAGCGCCTTGTTCGACCCGAGCGTCTGCACCCACAGGATGCCAATGCCGTCCTTGGCAAATTCCTTTTCGAGAAGGCCCTTCTCTTTGAGCACCATTGAGACGGGATTGTAGGTGGCCCAATCGATACGGATTTGCGACGGCTTCTCGGCAGCGCGCGCGGGCCGCGCGACGCTCCACGGCGCGAGGCCGACGCCGATCGCACTTGCAAGTAGCCTGCGACGTGAAAGCATGACGACCTCCCGCTTCGGATCGCACCATTTATTCAGATTGACGCTATGTTCATTCTTTACGGAAGCGGTCACTGGGCGTCAAATAGAAATATATGCTATGTTTTCGACGAAATTAGAAAAATTGCGCTCAGGGGGCGATTTTCGGTTTTCGCGCATTTTCCGCCGGCTCGGCCACGGGCGGCAATGACAGTGTGCAATGCCTCCGCTATGCGTAGCAACGATGCTTGACACCCAACGATCGCACCGCGCCGCCGTCGAACTGATCAATTCCGCGGCGATCGTCGCCGACCTTAAGACGCTCGCCACGACCTATGCCGGGCGTGAGCGCGAATTGCGGACCGCGGTGGCGCAACGCCTCAAATCGGCGCTTACACAAGCGCGGGAATATGCGGAAGTTTTGTTGCTGAAGGACCGCCATGGGCGGCGGTGCGCCGAACGGTTGTGCCGGCTGCAGGACGAGATCATCCGTATCCTGTTCGAGTTCGCCCGCACCGAGCTTTATCCGCCGCAGGTGCCGTCCGAGGCCGAACGCATGGCGGTGGTCGCGACCGGCGGTTACGGCCGCGGCCTGCTCGCCCCCGGATCCGATATCGATCTGCTGTTTCTGCTGCCGTATAAGCAGACCGCCTGGGGCGAACAAGTCGCCGAGGCGCTGCTCTACTGCCTGTGGGACATGGGACTAAAGGTCGGCCATGCCACCCGTTCGGTCGACGAATGCATTCGGCAGGCCAAAGCCGACATGACCATCCGCACCGCGCTTCTTGAAAGCCGCTATCTGTTCGGTGATGAAAAGCTTTACGGCGAACTGACGGCGCGGTTCGACAAGGAGGTCGTGCAGGGCACCGCTCCTGAATTCGTCGCCGCGAAGCTTGCCGAGCGCGAAGAGCGACACCGCCGCGCCGGCCAATCGCGCTATCTGGTCGAACCGAACGTCAAGGACGGCAAGGGCGGCCTGCGCGATCTGCACACGCTGTTCTGGATCGCCAAATACGTCTATCGCGTGCGCGAGCCGGACGAATTGATCGACCGCGGCGTGTTCGACCGCGACGAATACCGGATGTTTCGCCGTTGCGAAGACTTTCTATGGTCGGTCCGCTGCAACATGCACTTCCTCACCGGACGCGCCGAGGAGCGCCTGTCGTTCGACGTCCAACGCGATATCGCCGTGCGGCTCGGCTATACCGCGCATCCCGGGCTGCGCGACGTCGAGCGCTTCATGAAGCACTACTTCCTCACCGCCAAGCATGTCGGCGATCTCACCGCCATTCTGTGCGCCGGCCTTGAGGAACGGCAAGCCAAGCCGGCGCCGGTCTTAAGCCGCGTCATCGCGCGCTTGCGTCCGGCGCCGAGCCCAAAAAAACTTTCCGGCACCGACGATTTCGTCATCGACAACAACCGCATCAACATCGCGCGCGCCGATGTATTTCGGCGCGATCCGGTCAACCTGATCCGCCTGTTTCATCTCGCGCAGCGGCATAATCTCGCGTTCCATCCCGAGGCCATGCGCATCGCCACGCGCTCGCTCAAGCTGATCGACAAAGCCGTACGCGAGGACAAGGAAGCGAACCGCCTGTTCCTGGAAATATTGACGTCGCGGAACGATCCCGAAACCGTGCTGCGGCGCATGAACGAAGCCGGCGTGCTCGGCGCTTTCGTCCATTCGTTCGGCCGTATCGTGGCGATGATGCAGTTCAACATGTATCACCACTATACGGTGGACGAGCATCTTATTCGCTGCATCGGCGTCCTCAACGAGATTGAACGCGGCAACAATCCCGAATTCACCCTTGCCAACGAGCTGATTAAGACGATCCAGCCGCAGCATCGCGCCGTGCTCTGTGTGGCGCTTTTCCTGCACGACATCGCCAAGGGACGCGTCGAGGACCACTCGCTCGTCGGCATGCGCATCGCACGCCGGCTGTGTCCGCGGCTCGGGCTCAATACAGCGGAGACGGAACTCGTCTCCTGGCTGGTCGAGGTTCATCTCGTCATGTCGACGGTGGCGCAATCGCGCGATCTTTCCGATCGCAAAACCATCGAAAATTTTGCCGCCGTGGTGCAGTCACTGGAACGAATGAAACTTCTCACCATTCTCACCACCGCCGACATCCGCGCGGTGGGTCCCGGCGTGTGGAACGGCTGGAAGGCCCAGCTCATTCGCACGCTTTATTACGAGACCGAACCGGTGCTCACCGGCGGCTTCTCCGAGGTCAACCGCGCCCAGCGCGTGGCCCTGGCGGAGCGGGAATTCCGCGCCGAACTCAAGGAGTGGCCCGAGCAGGCCGTGCAAGCCCATGTCGATCGTCTCTATCCGGCGTATTGGCTCAAAGTCGATCTGCCGCACAAGCTCGCGCACGCGGAGTTCGTGCGCGCGACCGAAGCGGCCGGTAAAACGCTGGCGACCACCGTCAGCTTCGATGCGGTGCGCGGCGTCACCGAGCTCACGGTGTTTGCGCCGGACCATCCGTGGCTGCTTTCGATCATTGCCGGCGCCTGCGCGCTGGCCGGCGCCAATATCGTCGACGCCCAGATCTACACCACCACCGACGGGCTTGCGCTCGACACCATCGCGGTGTCGCGCGAGTTCGAGCGCGACGAGGACGAGGCGCGCCGCGCCGCGCGCATCGGCGATGCCATCGAGAAGGCGTTGCGCGGCGAGCTCAAATTGCCCGAAGTGGTGGCCAAACGGGCGCCACCGAAGGGCCGGCTCAAGGCTTTCGCGATCGAGCCCGAAATCAGCATCAATAACCAGTGGTCGAGCCGGTACACCGTGGTCGAAGTCACCGGCCTCGATCGGCCGGGCCTGCTCTATGAACTGACCACGACGCTGTCGAAGCTCAACCTGAATATCGCTTCGGCGCATGTCGCAACCTTCGGCGAGCGCGTCGTCGACGTGTTTTACGTAACCGATCTCCTCGGCGCCCAGATCACGACGCCGACCCGCCAGGCCGCGATCAAACGGCCACTGCTGGCACTGTTCGCCCCGCAAAGCGGCGAGGCCAAGCCGGCCAGAGAGGCGGGGTAACTCTGGCTTCCCGCTGTGGGCGCAGCTGCGGCCAGTAACCCCCCCTTAAACCGCGCCAACTACCTTGCTTTCAGCGCTCTTTTCAGCGCTGAGGGCGGGATATGGCGTGGCGTGAGCGACGCAAGCGAACCGGCGACGCCGAAGGTTTTGATTTTGGTTTGCGACCGCAGGACCGTATCGGCGGCCCGCCCAGCGGCGGCAATCGTCGCCGCGAGCGCACGCCGCGCACGAGCCGGAAGGCGCGGCGCGGCCGTAAACGCGGCTCCGCGATCGGGCGGGCGTTCTATTGGGGCGCGGTGCTGGCGCTGTGGGCCGTTATCGCCGTCATCGGCGCACTGGTCTGGATCGGCATCCACCTGCCGCCGATTCAATCGCTCGAAATCCCCAAGCGGCCGCCCTCTGTCCTAATTCTCGGCGATAACGGTGCGACGCTGGCCACCCGCGGCGACATGGGTGGCGCCGCAGTGCCGCTATCGGAGCTGCCGGATTACGTTCCCAATGCCTTCGTCGCCATCGAGGACCGCCGCTTCTATTCGCATTACGGCATCGACCCGTGGGGAATCCTCCGCGCCGGCGTCGCCGACGTGCTGCATCGCGGCGTTTCCGAAGGCGGTTCGACCATCACGCAGCAGCTCGCCAAGAATCTGTTTCTGACGCAAGAGCGCACCGTCAGCCGCAAGCTGCAGGAAATCGTTCTGGCGCTTTGGCTCGAACACAAATTCGATAAGCGCGAAATTCTCGACCTCTACCTCAACCGCGTTTATTTCGGCTCCGGCGCCTATGGCGTCGAAGCCGCCGCGCAACGCTATTTCGGCAAGTCGGCGCGGCAATTGACCCTGCCCGAAGCGGCAATGCTGGCCGGCCTCGTGCAAGCGCCGTCGCGGCTGGCGCCGAACCACAATCCCGATGGCGCGGTGCGCCGCGCCGCGCTCGTTATCGCCGATATGACGGAATTGAAGATGATCAGTGACGGCGCGGCCAAGCTCGCCTTGGCGCATCCCGCGCGCGCGATCAAACCGGCCGGCGCCGGCACCGTCAATTACGTCGCCGATTGGGTGATGGACGCGGTGAACGACATCGTCGGCAATATCGATCAGGACATTGTCGTGCAGACAACGATCGACCCGTCGCTGCAAAGCGCGGCCGAGCAGGCTTTGGTCGACACGCTCGCCCAGAAGGGCGGCAGGTTCAACATCGGCGAAGGCGCGCTGGTCGCGATGACGCCCGACGGCGTCGTGCGGGCGTTGGTCGGCGGCAGAAATTACGGCGAGAGCCAATTCAACCGCGCCATCGACGCCAAACGCCAGCCCGGTTCGGCGTTCAAACCCTTCGTTTATCTCACCGCGCTCGAACACGGGCTGACACCCGACACGATCCGCGACGATGCACCAATCTCGGTGAAAGGCTGGAAGCCCGAGAATTACGAGCACCAATATTGGGGACCGGTGACGCTGACCCAGGCGCTCGCCAATTCGCTCAATACCGTGTCGGTGCGGCTCACGCTCGAATTCAGCCCCGACGCGGTGATTCGCACCGCCTACCGGCTTGGCATCACCTCACTGCTCGAACCGAACGCCTCGATCGCGCTCGGCACCTCGGAAGTGTCTCCGTTCGAGCTGGTATCCGCCTACGCGACCTTCGCCAACGGCGAACTCGCGATCTCCCCGCACGTCGTCGAGCGCATCGCCACCGCGGACGGCAAAACGCTCTACGACCGCGCGGCGCAGCCGCTCGGCCGTATCGTCGACCCGCGCTACGTCGGCATGATGAATACGATGATGCAACAGACGCTGATTTCGGGCACCGCGCGATCGGCAAGCCTACCCGGCTGGCAGGCCGCCGGTAAGACCGGCACCAGTCAGGATTACCGCGATGCCTGGTTCATCGGCTATACCTCGCATCTCGTGACCGGCGTCTGGCTCGGCAACGACGACAATTCGCCGACCAAGCGGGCAGTCGGCGGCGGCCTTCCGGTCGAAATCTGGAGCCGCTTCATGAAAGTCGCGCATGCCGGCATCGCGCCGACGGCGCTGCCGGGCCTGGCGGATGGATCTTGGTTCAATTCGCCGCCGCCGCCCGCCCCCGTTGCCGGCCCGCAAAGTAATTCGAGCGGGCTCGATTTCTGGCTGCTCGATAAGTTGTTCGGGCGGCGGTGAAATGCGAGCGCGCCGAGAAGCCGCGGAAACCATCGTGGGCGCCTTGCTTCGTCGCGTATGATCAGTTGGGCGAGCCAAGCGCTTTGGTGACCGCATCCATCACCGTCACGTCTTGGTTCATGCGGCAGTAGTCTTCCACTTTGTCGGTATTCTGCGCGAGCGCACCGATATCGAGGACGGTATTATCGCGCTTGGCGTTGAAGTAACCGCTCAGCCACAGCGCGAGAGACTTGCTGTTCGGGCTGATGACCTTGTCGAATAAGAGTTGCCGGCAAGTGATTTTCGCGACGTCCACCGACACCTGTGCCTGTGCTTGGACGGTACCAAAAATAACGATCAGCGAAAGGAGTACAACGAACCGAGCTCTCATGAACGCATCCTCCGGATTGATCGAAAATTACGTCGGCTATATTTGCTCAAATGGCGTGATGCAAATCTTGATTCTTCAGCGGTAGCGAGCGGATGCGCTTGCCGGTGGCGGAGAAGATCGCGTTGCAGAGCGCCGGCGCAAGCGGCGGCACTGGCGGCTCGCCGACGCCACCCCAGAAAACGCCGCTCGGCACTATCACCGTCTCGACCACGGGCGCGTCGGCCAGCCGCAGCATCGTGTATGTGTCGAAGTTCGATTGCTCGGCGGCGCCATCCTTGATGGTGATCTCGCCGTCCAAAACGGCGGTCAATGCATAGAGAATAGCGCCCTGCGTCTGCATTTCGATCGAGAGTGGATTGACGACGTGACCCGGATCGATCGCCGAAACGACGCGGTGCACCCGCACGCCGCCGGCGGCGACGGACGCCTCGACCACCTGCGCGCAAAAGCTGCCGCATGCCTCGTTGAGTGCGATACCGCGATGGACGCCCGCCGGCAGCCGGCCGCCCCAATCGGCCCGCTTTGCGGCGGCATCCAGTACCGCGAGATTTTTCGGACTCTTGCTCAGCAGCCTGCGCCGATAGAGATAAGGATCGACGCCCGCGGCATGCGCCATCTCGTCGACGAAGCATTCCTTGTAGAAGGCATTCTGGGTGTAATTGATCGCGCGCCAAACTCCGAGCGGCACCGGCGTCGGACGAATGACATAGTCGACAAGATAATTCGGCACGTCGTACGGCATTTCCTCGGCAAGACCGCTGACGAATGTCCGATCGATGATGTTGACGCCGAAGCCCGGCACCAGCGACGCGACGAATGACGGGCCGGCGAGGCGGATCGTCCACGCCACCGGCATGCCGTCGGCGTCAAGCCCGGCCGCGAGGCGCGCCATGCCGCAAGCCCGGTAGAGATCGTGGGCGATGTCCTGTTCGCGCGACCATACGAGCTTGACCGGCTCCTTGAACTGCTTGGCGATAGCGACGGCTTGGTACACGTATTCCTGAATCGGCGCGCGCCGACCGAAGCCGCCGCCGAGCATCATCCGGTGCACCGTGACTTTCTCGTTCGGCACGCCGGCGGCAATCGCCGCTGTCGCGAGCGCGGTCGCAGGTTCCTGCGTCGGCGCCCAAATCTCGACTCCGCCGGGCGTAACGTGGGCGGTGCAAGTCTGCGGTTCCATGGTCGCGTGCGCCAGAAAGGGCACGGCATAATCGGCCTCGATCCGCCGCACGGCGCGGCCGAGTGCCGCCGCGGCATCGCCCTCGACGCGGCCGATTTGCGAAACGGGCGCAGTGAGCCCAGCGCGCACCGATTGCGCGATCGTTGAGCTTGAAACTCGATTATTGCCGTTATCGTCCCAACTGACGTGCAGCACGTCGGTCGCGCGTTTCGCCCGCCACCACGAATCGGCCACCACCGCAACGGCGTCCGGCATGCGAACCACGCCGCGCACGCCCGCCATGCCGGCAATCGAAGTCTCGTCGACCGCCTTCAGCGCGCCGCCATATACCGGACACTGCAAGATGGCCGCGTAAAGCATATCTGGCAGCCGCACGTCGATCGCATAGACCGTCTGTGCCGTGACCTTGTCGAAGACATCGAGGCGTTTGCGCGGCGTGCCGGCAAGCTTCCAGGCGCGCGGCGGCTTCACCTTGACGTTCGTTGGCGGCTCGATTTTGGCCGCATCCGCCGCAACAGCACCGAATGTCAGCGTGCGCCCGCTCGACGAGTGGACGATCGCGCCGTTGCGTGCACTGCATTGTGCCGCCGGTACTTGCCACCGCGCCGCGGCGGCTGAGATCAGCATTTCACGCGCGGTGGCGCCGGCGCGGCGCAAATAGGCTTGCGAGGATGCGATCGAGCGGCTGGCGCCCGTCGAAGTATCGCCCCAGATCTGATTGAGCCGCAGATTCTCCGTTGGCGACACAAACTCGGTCTTGACCGTGGCCCAATCGCATTCGAGCTCCTCGGCCACCAGCATGGCGAGCCCGGTCAATGCGCCCTGCCCCATCTCGGCGCGGGCAATACGGATCGTCACCGCGTTGTCGGGCGTTATCACCACCCAGCAGGTGATCTCGGACGCGGCGATGGCGGCGCCCGCGGGCGCGGCGGAAGCAGGCGCGAACGGAATAGCAATGCCGAGCGCCAAGCCGCCGCCTGCGGCGCTCGCACCAACGACAAAGGAACGGCGATCGATTTCGCCGCCGGACGCCATGAATCTCCCCCTGATTTCGCAGTGCGACAATGCCAAATTCCGGCATCGCATAGAATGCAAAATCGCCCTAACTCAATGATAATATAACCCGATAATTCCTGTGAATCACAATTCGGGGACTAATCATGGCCGAACAGCACGCGAGCCTCGAGGACCGCCTCCGCGCCGTCGAGGACCGGCTTGCCATCTACAACCTCATTGCCGGCCATCCGCCGAGCGCCGATACCGGCGCCGCCGCCTATACCGAAGCGGTCTATAGCGAAGACGGCGTATTCGACCGCGGCGCCGATCTGCCCGGCTGGAGCGGCAATAAAAGCATCGGGGCGAACCTCCAGAGCCCGGGCCACCAAGCAGCCATTGACGGCGGGCTCGCCCATTTCACCGGCCTGCCGCATGTCACGGTGGACGGCGACGAGGCGGTGGTGATTTCATACCTGCAAATCCTCACGCCGAAAAAAACCGGCGAAGCGATCGAAGTGCCGAACCACGGCGCCTCGCGCGGCTATCACATCCACCGCGTGGTCACCAATCGCTGGGACCTCGTGCGCACCGCATCCGGCTGGAAGATCAAACGGCGCACATTGCGGCTGGTCGACGGCTCGGAGCCGTCGCGCGACATCTTGCGCGGAGCATTCACGATGCATCAAGCCTAGCCGCGCGAAGCGCGGTGAATAGCGTCGAGAGTAACATCACCGCAACATATCGCAACGGCACTGTCGGCGTCGAACTCTTGACGGACCCCACACGAGATGAAGTCGTCCCCGTCACACTCACATATTCCCGTGGCCGCGCTTGATGGTCTGGCGGATCACCGGTGCCGTGACCTGATCCGAGATCTGGATGTTCCATATTTCGCTTTCGCCCTGCGCGGCGAAGTCGGCGAACAGCTTCGGGATGACCGACACGTCGCGGATCTCGTGGCCGCGCAGGCCGAAGCCGCGTGCGATGTTCTCGAACGCGGGCCGGCCGAATACAGCCAGGCTGTCGTCGAGGCCGTCGGCGCGCAGCTTGTGAAACTCCGAGCCGTATCCGCCGTCGTTCATCGCGCAGATCAGGATGCGATATCCGCAACGCTTGAGTGTCTCGAGCTCCTGGATATGGAACAAGAGCCCGCCGTCGCCTTCGAACAGCACGATCTTGCCCTCACGGCCCTGCCGGCGCGCAGCCGCAACCCCAAGCGCGTATGACAGGCCATTGCCGACCGCACCGAATTCACGGACGGTCATGTAGCGTTCGGCCGGCCTGCCACGCATCTGGGTATTGAAATAGGCCTGATGGCCGCCGCCGACGACGCAGTCCCAATCTTTCGGCACGACCGCGTCGATGGCCCGGATCACCTCGCGCGGATCCAGCACCCCGGGCTCGATGTCGAATGGCATTGAGTCCGCCGGTTCGGTCGCGATGCGATGCGCGAGCTCTTTCGAGCGTATGGCAGCAGCCGTTGGTTTGCCGCCGCCCAGTTTCTTGTCCAGGCCGGCAAGGATCGCCTCGACGCCGGCGAGCGCATCCGATCTGACGTAGATGTCGGCGGCCTTCTGCCCATCGCGCAGGCCGCGCGGAGCATCGTCCAACTGGATCTTGCAGGCCTTTCCCCAGTAATGCCCGCCGCCAACGTAGTAGGATAGGCTGGTACCAACCGCGAGCACGACGTCCGCGGACTCGTACATCTCTCTGCCCAACGACGTGAAGTAGCTGCCGGTGGTGCCGAGCCCGAACGGATGGTCGTGGAAAAGACCGCGCGCGGGCAGCGTGTTGGAGAGCAAGGCGCCGCAGCGATCGGCCAACTCGACGACCGCGTCTCGTGCACCGGACCACAGCACGCCACGGCCACCGAGGATGATCGGCCGCTTTGCCGCAGCCAGCCGCTCGACGGCCTCGGCCACGACCTCGGGATCGGGCTGCATGCGCCCGACCTTGGGCTGGTACATCGCCGAGGTCTCGTAGGGCTGGTTGGCCATGTATTCGACCTTCTGCAGGTCGTACGGAATGCCCAGGACCACCGGGGACCGCTCGTACTTGGCGATGTGAAAGGCCTCGCGCACGTAGTCCATCATGCGCGGCACGCTATGCGCGGCGATGTAACGTGCCCCGGTCGCCGTCACCAACGGCGCCTGGTCGATGTATTGGTTATAGAACTTGGCGTTGATCGGCGACTCGCCGGCGAACACAACCATCGGCAGGCGGGCGCGAACCGCGGCCGGCAGCGCCGTCATCAACTGGGTCACGCCAGGACCGCAGGTGACCGAGGCAACAGCGACCTTACCGGTCGCTACGTTATAGGCTGTCGCTGCCGCTACCGTAACGTGCTCATGCCTGACGTGGACGGTATGCACGCCCGGTAGTTTGGCGAAGGCGGTGGACCAGTGCATGTTGCCGTCGCCCATCAGGACGAACTGCGTGTCGACCCCCTCAGCAAGGAACGCCTCTGCGAGCGCTTCGTAGAGTTTGGGCATGGGCGCGTTACTACCTGGATTATGAGCTGATGTTGGTACTTGGCTTTTTAGCATGCGGCGTGAACCGCGTCAGCGGCGTTCGGCGATGCCGCTATTTATGGCTATTAGGTCAGTGGCGCCGCAAAAATTCGAGAACGATATCGTTGAACGTGCCCGGTTGCTCCCACGCCATGGCGTGGCCGGCATCGTGGATGATAGCCCATTCGTAATTCTTCAGACTCGCCGCCCAAATCCGCATCAAGGCCGGCGGCGCCAACAGATCGGCATCAGCGGCAATAACGAGCGTAGGCGTTGGGATGGTAGCGATCTTTGCAAACGTGTTCGGAGTGCGCAGCGGCGGCTGAAACGGCACGCCCGGCTGGCGCGAGCGCTCGTCGATCTCGATCCAGCGTTTGGTGCCCTCCGGATTGGCGCCGCGATAGGATGGCCCGAGTTCCCGATAGTGCGCCGACTGTTTCCTGATATCGGGAATAGCAATGCGCGCGATAAAATCCGCGATCTCCTTGTCGGCGATTGCCCCGGTGCTTGCGCCGACAACGAGGCTTCGCAGCCGTTCCGGCCGCCACGCCGCAAAATCCAAGGCGGCGAAGCCGCCGCCGGCGACACCGGCCAAGTGAAAATTATCGAGCGCGAGATAGCTCACCAATGCGTCGAGGTCATCGGCAATGCTTCCGGGCTGCGGTCCAGACGAAGGATCGGCCACGCTGTTGCCCCAACCGCGGCGATCGAACGCGATGGCGCGGTATCCAGCCCGCGAAAAGGCCAGGATTTGTTCCTCCCAAACGGCGCAGGTGCCGGTGTTCGGATGCAGCAGAACGACCGGCACGCCCGTGCCACCGGTGTCGACGAACCACAGCTTCACGCCAGGCAATTGCGCGTGCGCGCCGTTGTGAGGGGAAACCGAGCTGTTTTGCATTGCCGTTATCGGTGCGGCGGATTGCCGGCGGGCGGCGCGTTTTGCGGCGTCGCCACCGAATTCAATTGCGGGCCGAGTGCTTCGGGACTGACCGGCGTGAAGGCCGAAGAATTGCCGGTCTTGCCGCCATAGGTCTCGAGCCCCTCCTTGGTCGAAACGACGTCGCCCGGCCGCAAGGTGGGATCGGTCTTCGCGTCCAACGGCACCAGGCCGAAAGCATCTCTGCCGTTGCAGGTGCAATTCGCGATGAGCTGCTTGCGGTAAAGGAACGCCGTGGTGAGATCGGAATAATGCGAACCGTCGCGAGCGGCCGCCGAGGCGATTTCAGCGCCAAAGAAGACCTTGGTCAGGCTGCTCGGGCAGATGGCGTGACAAGTTTCAACCGGCGTCACACCGGCCATCTGCTCCAACGGAAAATGCTGGCCGTCGCACAGCCGTACGCAGAAAGCAACTGTGTGGCCGGTCGAGCCGGCACCCTCATTGACGTGTTCCGGCCCCAACGGCGCCGGCGCCACGCGCCCGATTTCCGGCGACGGCGGCGGGAGTTCGGGGTTTTGCGGCGGCGGTGGCTGCTGCTGCGAGCCGCCGAATAGAAAATCGAAGAACCCTTGGGCATGTGCAGCGTCGGTTGCCGCGAGACATGCGGCGCCGCTCAGCGCGGCGATGAATAAAACCGCGCGCCAATTCAACGCCTTGCTGCGATGTCCGACCATCACGGCACCACCTTACCGCCAAGCCGACAAGCCACCGGGCCGCGCGTCCGCGGATGACTTCCGGCCGCTATCTGGCTGGTCTGCTAACCGCTTGAGTATTGGAGCTTCCCGGCCGCGCCGCAAGGCGGCCTCGATCAACCCGCCGCCGGCAAGCGGTCGATTTCGGCGGCGCCGGCCTTGATCCGCGGAATGAGCTCGCGGCCGAAATCAACGGTATCGTTCAGTGGATCGAAGCCGCGGATCAGAAACGAGCCGACGCCGAGCCGGTAATATTGCAGGATGGCGCGGGCGACCTGTTCCGACGTGCCGACGAGACACGACGTATTGCCGAGCGCACCGGTCGCGCGTGCGATCGGCATCCACAGCCGCTCGTCATGAACGTCACTTTCGAGCGCAAAGCTCATCAGCCGGCGTCCGGCGTTGTCGACCGGGCCGGTCATCGCCTCCTGCCGGCTCCAGCCCTTTCTGCCGCTTTCGCCGGTCATGGCCGCAAGAATCTTGTTCGCCTTGTCCCAGGCCGCGCCTTCGCTCGCCGCAATGATCGGACGCACCGAGACATTGAATCCCGGGGTCCGGCCGAATGCCGCCGCGCGGCCGCGGAACTCTTTCATGCGCTCGCGGGTCGAAGCGAGCGGCTCGGCGTAGATCGCATAGACGTCGCAAAGCCGGGCGCCCATCTCAAGCGCGCCCTCGGATGCGCCGCCGAAGAACAGCGGCGGATGCGGCTTCTGCAGCGGACGCACGTCGGAATGCGCGCCGTTGACGCGGTAGAACTCGCCCGCGAAATCGAATGGTTTCTCGCTCGACCAAGCCAACTTCATCAATCCGAGATATTCCGCGGCACGGCGGTAGCGCTCCCCCTTCGGGGTGAAATCGCCGTCGCCCTCCTGCTCGTCGTCGGTCTTGCCGGTGATGATGTGCACGGCGAGCCGGCCACCGGTGAGATGATCGAAGGTGGCGATCTTGCGCGCCATCAGCGTCGGCGCCACGAATCCCGGCCGGTGCGCGATGAGGTAACCGAGCCGCTTGGTCTGCTCCGCCGCATGCAGCGCGACCAAAAAACCTTCGGCGGACGACGACGAGTATCCGACCAGCACGAGATCGAATCCAGCCGCTTCGTGGGCGCGGGCTGCTTCGGTCACATAGTTAGGCGACAGGCCACCTTCGATGACGTGCAAGGTGGCGTCGCTCGAAGGCGCCGTGACGCCGATCATGCCGATGATGCGGATGGACATATCCGACAGTCTCGTTAGCTAGCGATTGCAGGACGGTTCGACAATTTTGTAGCGTTTAGAGCCGCGACCGCGGTACGGCGATCATGCGGATCGCGCTCAGACATACACGCTCTTCATCTGCCCTTCGGGATAGCGCGAGCCGGCGACGGCGCCGATCGGCACCGCGCTTGAAATCTGCGCGAGCTCGTCGCCGCTCAACTTGATCGCGAGCGCGCCGATATTCTCGATGAGCCGATCTTTGTGTTTGGTGCCCGGGATCGGCACGATGTCGTCGCCCTGCGCCAACAGCCACGCCAGCGCAAGCTGGCCGGGCATGCAGTTTTTCTTACGCGATATCTCCGCGATCTTCTGCACCAGCCCCAGATTGTGGCCGATATTTTCCGCGGCAAAGCGCGGATGCCGCTTGCGAGCATCATTGTCTGCCATGGTCTTCGGATCCTCGACCGCGCCGGTGAGCAGACCGCGGCCGAGCGGCGAATAGGCGACGAAAGCGATGCCGAGCTGGCGTGTCGTTTGCAGCGTCTCCTCCCCTTCGGTCCGATACAGCAAGGAATATTCGTTTTGCACGGCGGCAATCTTGTGCACCGCATGGCCCCGGTGAATGGTCTGCGGGCTCGCTTCGCTCAAGCCCAGCGCGCGGACCTTGCCCTGCTCGACCAGCCTCGCCATGGCGCCAACGGTGTCTTCAGTCGGCACGGTGGGATCGATACGATGCTGGTAGTAAAGGTCGATCACATCGACACCCAGGCGCTTGAGGCTCGCCTCGCAGGAGCTGATAACAAATTCGGGACGGCCATCGGCGACCTTGCCGCCGCGGCCGCCGAGATTGCCGAACTTCGTCGCCAGAACTACTTCTGAACGGCGCCCCTTAATGGCCTTGCCGACCAGTTCCTCGTTATGGCCGGCGCCATAAGCGTCGGAGCTGTCGAGCATCGTAATGCCCCGATCCAGTGCCTCGCGAATGAGCGCAATTCCGTCATCATCGCCGCTCGCCCCATAAACGCCGGAGAGCGACATGCAGCCGAGACCGATCGCCGAGCTTACGATGCCGGACGAACCGAGCATACGAGTTGGAAGTTTTTGCGCCGTAGCCATTTGAGCGTTCTCCTGCTGCCTGTCCTATCGCGTCTTTCACGCTATTTAACGTATACGGCGGGTCCGTACTATGCCCTGCCAACGGCCTTGGCGATGACGCCTGCCGCGTCGGTCGGCGCGCTGTCGCCCGTCCAGACGATATAGCGGTCGGGGCGCACCAACATCAGCTTCGCCTCGTAGGCCGCGCGACCGTCCTGATAATTGTCGCACACGATTTTGAGCGGGACGCCCAGGGTGCGCGCCGCCTTTTCGAATGCCGCGACGGTCTGATCTTCGCCGTCGAACGCGAGCAGGGTAAAATCCCTGCCGAGCTCCTCGAATACGTTGCGCCCCGACGAAAGCAGCTGCGGCGGCAGGTGATGGCCGGCGCGCGCTTTGAAAGTGTGGCTGCCGCGCGCGCTGGAAACGCCGTGCGGCGGCCCGAACACGATTGGCGAACCTTCGTAATGGGGCTCGTAGGTCATCACGCGGGGCACCGCGCCGGTCGAATGTTCCTTCCAGGCTCTTTCGAAATCAGCGCGATCTTTGTCCGGATCGTGGTGAGCAAGGAATACCGCGTCTTTTTGAATGCCCGCCTCGATGAAGTCTTCCGCGGTCTCCTTAAAGATCGGGCGACGTTCTTCTGTGTAGGTCGGCAACAGCGCGCCGCTGCCCCAGCCGTTGAGCGTTGCGGCGAGCTTCCATCCTAGATTGGCGACGTCGTCGAGCCCGTTGTTCAGGCCGTATCCGCCGTACGGCGGATGCGAGTGAGCGGCGTCTCCGGCGATGAAAACGCGGCCCTGCTGGTATTTCTCGGCGACCGCGATGCGCAGATCCCAGAAGCCGACATAATCGAAGTCGCAGGCGAAGGGGAACCCGGCGGCGCTCTGCAACAGAGCGTGAAAGTCGTAATTGTCTCGCGTCGTATTGGCCGGCACCGGCGAATGAAAGAACCAGCTTTCGCCGACATCGACACGCCCGAAGAACTGCCAGTAGCCTTTCAGTTCCGGGTGCAGCACCCGATAGGTGGAGCGCGGCGGGAAGCGCTTGAGCTTTTCGTGCAATTCGCGGGAGCGAAACAGGGCAAGCACCATGAGTTCGTTGAAATCCGCCCCGCTACGCTCGATGCCGATCTGCCGGCGTACCGTGGAATGGCCGCCGTCGCAACCAACCACGTATGCAGCGTGCAAAATCTCCCGACCGGCGCCGCCTTCCTCGGCGACGGCGACGCGCGCGCCGTCGGCATCCTGTTCGATCGTCTCGGCCTTCCACCCGAACCGGCTTTCGACATTGCCAAGCTGCGCCAATTTCATGCGCAGCGCGCGTTCGACCAGATATTGCGGCAACCTTTCGTTTTTCTGGAAATAATAGGAATTGACGATTTCGCGCAGCGGCGGCGCGTACCAGTATTCGTTGTTCAGATCGCGATAGGAAACGATCCCGCTCATCGGATATTCGGCCGGCAGCATCCGCGCCGCCCGCACTTCGTCGGCGACGCCCCAGGAATAGAAGTGCTCCATCGAACGCTGCGTCAGGTTCTGTCCCTTGGGTATAAGTTGCGGCTCGGTGCGGCGCTCGACCAACGCACACGAGATTCCGCGCTGGCCGAGCTCGACCGCAAGCGCGACGCCCACGGGTCCTCCGCCGACAATGACGACCTGATGTCGATTGTTCATTTCAATTATCTGTTGATTGAGGCATTCAGTCCGTTACTGCCGCATCAGCAGTATCGGATCGGCGGTTTCCGGCACACGCTGCCAAGTCTTGGCATCGTTCTGCTCAAACTGCCAGTTCTGGCCGCGGGCCGAGAGGAGGACCAACGCGCCCTGATCGATACGCCAGGCGCTTGGCGCAAAACGCGTGACGAACGGATCGCAGCCGGGCTTGACCGTGAGCGTCAGGGCATCGCCGGCTGGACTGTTGGCCAGCGTCAGCACGCAGATCGGCTTGCCGGCGCCGCGCGCGACTGCCCAATCTCCGGCGATGTCGTCGGCCGAAAGCGACGGCGCGGCGGCCGCCGTCTGCAAAATGTAACGGCCCTCTTCCGGCGTGAACCCATCATACATGCCGCCTTCGACCTCGGTGAGCTCCACGACCGGATTGCCCCGCACATCGAGCAGGCGCAGATCGCCGTAATTGTCCAACGACCAGGCAACCATATCCTTGGTCGAGGGGAACAGGTTCGGACAGTTCTTGTCGATGTCGAGCTTGTAACCACCGGTCACCGCGTCGGAGCGGAAATTGAAGTGACAAACCCTGTCATGATCGGCGTTGGAGAATTCCCAGGCGCCGATCATCGCGTTGACCGCGTCGCTCAATCCGTTTTGCGGCGGCGGACTTTGCTGCTGCGCGCCTTGTGCCGGGACAACTTGCGCTGGAGCGGTTTGCGGCGGCGCGGCCTGCGGCTGCGTCGCCGGCGGCGTTTGCGAATGAGGATCTTGCGCGAAACTAATTCCGCCGCAGAGACTTACTGCAACGGCTCCCACAGCGATTACGCCGCAACGACTCATGCCAACTGCTTTCCACTCGCTCTAAACGGTACCATTCCAGCGCTGCGCCGTCATTCGACGCCTAGCCCGCGCTCCACCCCTTGAAAGGCGTTTCCGGCACCGGCGTCAGCGGTGGTTTGCCGGCGGCCCAGGCCGCAATGTTATCGACGATGAGCTGGTCCATCTTGTCGCGCGTGTGAACCGACGCCGAGCCGAGATGGGGAAACAACACGACATTGTCCATCGCGATCAGTTCCGCCGGCACTTCAGGCTCTTTGACAAAGACATCGAGGCCCGCCGCCATGATCCGCTTCTCCTTGAGCGCCTTGATCAAAGCCGGCTCATCCACCACCGAGCCGCGCGCCATGTTGATCAGGATGCCGTTCGGCCCCAGCGCATCCAGCACTTCGGCACTGATCAAGTTCGCCGTCGCCGCGCCGCCCGGCACGATGACCAAGAGCGTGTCGGTGTCGCGCGCCATGTCGATGAGCTTCGGATAGTGCCGATAGGGCAGTTCGGGGCGCTTGCG
Organism: uncultured Alphaproteobacteria bacterium; assembly: GCA_963775515.1. Taxonomy (GTDB): domain Bacteria; phylum Pseudomonadota; class Alphaproteobacteria; order Rhizobiales; family Xanthobacteraceae; genus BOG-931. Next base: position 388,742 of record CAVZIQ010000004.1, read on the forward strand.
CCGCGTGTGATAGACGACTGGCACGCCGAAGGCGTCGAGCCGTCGCGCGATCGCCTGGCCGATCGCGCCCATGCCGACGATGCCGACGGTGCGGTTGCGCAGCGTCGCCCTGCTAAGCGGATAACCCTTTGCCACCCACTTTCCGGCGCGCAGGTAACGCTCGGCCTGCGGAAATTCGCGCACGGTGCAAAGCAGCAATCCGAGCGCGGTGTCGGCGACTTCCTCGGTAAGCACTTCGGGCGTGTTGGTGACGACGATGCCGTGCGCGGCCGCGTATTTGACGTCCATGTGGTCGTAGCCGACGCCAAAGCTCGCAACGATCTGCAATTTTGGAAAGCGCGCCATAAACGCGCCGGGAATCAGTTCGGTGGTGGCGCTGCAGGCGACCGCCCGAACGTCGGCATGCGCGTCGAGGAATTTTTCGCGATCCTGCGCTGCCGCCGCCTTGTGTACCGCGCACACCGCTTCTAGCCCTTTCACGACGAGCGGCTTGAGCGGGCCGATCAGCACGATCTCGCGCTTAGCTGAAGTCATCCTTCGTCCTCATACCAGCATGCTCACCGGCAATTCGAGAAGCGTCTTGACGGCGGCCAGCAACTCGGCGCCGAGCGCGCCGTCGACCACGCGATGATCGCAGCCCAGCGTGACGCTCAGCATGCTGGCGAAAGCAACGCCGCCGTCGGCTTTTTCGACTGCTTGCCGGCGCGCGGCGCCGACCGCGAGGATGGTCGCGTGCGGCGGATTGATGATGGCGGTGAACTCGCGCACCTGATGCATGCCGAGGTTCGAGATTGCCGACGCGCCGCCCTGATACTCCGACGGCTTAAGTTTTTTATCCCGCGCCCGCCCCGCCAGATCCTTCATTTCCGCTGAAATTGCACTGAGCGACTTCGACTCGGCGTTGCGGATGATTGGAGTGATCAGGCCGCCGTCGAGCGCGACCGCAATGCCGATATCGGAATGCTTAAAACGCAGGATACGGTCGCCGGCCCAGACCGCATTTGCCGCCGGCACGCGCTGCAGCGCGAGCGCGACCGCGCGAATGACGAAATCGTTGACTGAAAGCTTGAATGCCGGTTCGCCGTCTTTGTCCTTGGGCGCCGCGGTATTGGCGTCTTCGCGCAGTGCGATCAGCCGGTCGATTTCGATGTCGGCGGTGAGATAGAAGTGCGGAACAGTTGCAGCCTGCGTCAGCCGTGTTGCGATGGTGCGGCGCATGCCATCGAGCGGCACTTCCTCATAGCCGTCCGGCGCGTAGAGCGCCTTGATCTCGGCGGCGCCCGGTCCCTCCGTAAGGGGGCGCGACGGCCGCGGCGCGTCAGCGACGTCGCTCGCAATAATGCGACCATGCGGACCGGAGCCGCGCAGGTGTGAAAGGTCGATACCGGCTTCGCCGGCAAGCCGCCGCGCCAGCGGCGTGACAGTCACGCCGCCCGATAACCGCGCCGGACCGAAATTGCGCTCCGGCGTGCGTACTTCGAAGAACGGATCGAGCGGCTGCCGCGGCCGCTCGGCCCCGAGAACGCGAGCGCTCATCGGTTCGGAGCGCGGGATTGCCGCTTGCGCGGCGATGGGCGGAGCGGAGACGTCCGCGCTGTTTATCGGCGCAGGCGCAGCCGGCGAACTCGCCGCCGCGCCCGACCGATCCGCGATGACGCCGACCACCGCGCCGACCGGCGCCACTTCGCCCGCCGCAACACGGATTTCGGCGAGCACGCCGGTCGTAGTCGACGGCACTTCCATCGAAACTTTATCGGTTTCGATCTCGAAGAGATTGTCGCCCGGCTTGACCGGCTCGCCCGCTGTCTTGAACCATTTGGTAATTTTGCCTTCGGCGACGGTCTCGCCGAGTTGCGGCATCAACAAATCCATGACCGCATTCCCCAGCGCATCAACTGATCCGTTCCCATATCACTTCCCGCGTCGTGCCGACGGGACGCAGAATGAGGCGGTCGCCGGCAAACTCGTAGCCGCGCACGACGTCGCCCTTGTCGCCGGGCTGTACGCTGCCCTGGCGATGATGAGTGACAGTGCGCTCGCGCTCATCGACCGAATAGGTGCCGAAATAGGCGATGTGGTCCGCGAGCGCGGCCTTGGCCTCGTCGCCGGTCGGCTCTTTGCCGGCCCGCGCCACGTCGCGGTCGGGCGCGACGTGACAGGCCATGTAGCCGTGAGCATCATAAATGATTATGCCTTTGGGGCTCGCGCCGCGTTCCGGCTGAGGCTTGCCGTCGAGCGTCGAGCCGACATAAAGCCACGAGCCGATCAGGCGTTGTACAGCCGATTGAGAGCTTTCGTTCACCACATCACCGAATGAATTGCATGCCAGAAATTGCGTCAGCCCCTGGGGGAACTTCGATAAAAACTTTCATTTGATCCGTTCCCAACTGACTTCCATCGTCGAATTCGGCGGGCGCAGCACCAAGCGATCGCCGGCGAACTCGTAGCGGCGCACCAAATCGCCTTTGTCGCCCGGCTGCAAACTGTCTTGCCGATGGTGCGTTACGGTGCCAGCCTGTTCGTCGATACTGTAAGTCCCGAAATAAGCGATGTAGTCCTTCAGCGCGATCTTGGCTTCTTCCGGCGTCATTTCCGCGCCGGCGCGCGTACGTTTAACGTCGGGCGCGATCTGCACCGCCATCTCGCCGTGCGGGCCGTAGTAGATCATGCCCTTGGGATTGGCGCCGCGATCCCAGTTCCCGCCGTTGATCCGGGTGCCGATATAGCGCCACGAGCCGATCAGTTGTTTGGCGACCTCACTCTGCGTCATGGGCTCTTCCGTCGGCCTTACCACGTCACAGAAATGTATTGCGTCTCCAAAAACTCCATTAGTCCTTCGTGCGCGCCCTCGCGGCCGAGGCCGGACTGCTTGACGCCGCCGAACGGCGCCGCTGGATCGGAGACCAGGCCGCGGTTCAGCCCGATCATGCCGAAGTCGAGTTTTTCGGAAACCCGCATGCCGCGGCTTAAATCCTTAGTATAGAGATAAGCGACGAGCCCGTACTCGGTATTATTGGCGCGGCTGATCACTTCGTCCTCGGATTTGAAAGTCTGGATCGATGCGACCGGACCGAAAATTTCCTCGTTCAGCATTTTGGAATCGTCGGCCACGTTGGCAAGGACTGTCGCCGGGTAGAAAAAGCCGGGGCCGCTGGGCGCTTTGCCGCCGGTCAGTACTTTGGCGCCTTTCTTCACCGCGTCGTCGACCAGCTCGATGACCTTGTCCAGGCCATCCTTGTTGACGAGCGGGCCGAGCGCAACGCCGTCATCGAGCCCATTGCCCATTTTCAGCCCCGACATCTTGGCGGTGAGTTTCTTGGTAAACTCGTCTTGCACCTTCTCATGCACATAGAAACGGTTGGCGGCGGTGCAGGCTTCCCCCATGTTGCGCATCTTGGCGATCATGGCGCCGTCGATGGCCGCGTCGACGTCGGCGTCTTCGAACACGATGAACGGCGCATTGCCGCCGAGCTCCATCGCCGGCTTGACGATATTGTCGGCCGCTTCGTGCAGAAGCTTCCTGCCAACCTCTGTCGAACCTGTGAACGAAACGACCCGCACGCGCGGATCATGCAGCATCGCGCTTACCACTTTGCCCGACGAGCGCGACGGAATGACATTGACGACGCCCGCCGGCACGCCGGCTTCTTCCAGGATCGGCATCAAAGCGAGCATGGTGAGCGGCGTGTCGGACGCTGGCTTGAGCACGACGGGACAGCCGGCGGCGAGCGCCGGACCGATCTTGCGCGTCGCCATCGCGGCGGGAAAATTCCACGGCGTTACCAGCACCGCGATGCCGGCCGGCTTGTGGTGCACGAACATGCGCGCTCCGGAGGACGGCGCGACCGAGTTCTGGCCGATGTTGCGCACCGCTTCCTCGGCGTACCAGCGGAAGAATTCCGCTGCATAGGCGACTTCGCCGCGCGAATCCGACAAGGCCTTGCCGTTCTCGATCGTGATCAGCTTCGCCAGGCGCTCCGCGTCGCGCATGATGAGCTCGTACGACTTGCGCAGGATTTCGCCGCGCTCGCGCGGCTTCTTGGCGGCCCAGCCGGGGAACGCGGCCTGCGCGGCATCGAGCGCGGCTTTGGCGTCCTCGACCGTCGCACTCGCCACCGACGCGACCTTGTTCTCGGTCGCCGGATCGATCACGTCGAAACGGCCGCCGTCGGAAGATTTGCGCCACTTGCCGCCGATCCACAAATCGGTCGGAACATTAGCGAGCAGATTATCGTACATGGCCATGGTCGTGATCCTATGAGCGCCGAAATCGATGCAGCGCTACTTCTCGGGTTTTAGTTCGACGAGGATGTTCCGATACGGTTCGTCGGTGAGGTTGCGCAGTTCATGCTTCTGGCCGGCATCCTGCCAGATCACGCCGCCGGGCTTGTCGTTAGCGATGTAAGACTTGCCCTCGACGTTTTCGATCTCGGCCTTGCCGCCGGTGAGGTTGATGATGATGTAATCCATGGTGTGGTGATGCCACGCCTTTTTACCGCGCGGCGCGACGCGCATGTCCCACACCCGCACTTGATCGTTCTCGAAGATGACTTCGGTGCCGATCGGCCCGTTGGGATTTTCGCGGCTCGGTTCGTTGGCCATAACCATTCGCCTGTCACGAATTAAGGCTGCGTTGCACGCGTTCGGCGATCCGCCCGACGGAGGGCAGCGCAAGGTCTTCCAGGATATCGGCGGCCGGCAGCGGAATGTGCGGCGTCGTGATCCGCACCGGCGGGCCGTCGAGATCGTAGAACGCTTCGTCGGCGACGATGGAGACGATTTCCGCGCCCCAGCCGCACAGCCGCGGATTTTCCTCGACCGTGAACAGGCGGTGCGTGCGCGCGACCGAACCGAGGATGGTCTGCGTATCGAGCGGCACCAGCGAGCGCACGTCGATGACTTCGCAGTCGATGCCTTGCTCGGCTTTGAGCTTGTCCGCCGCAGCGAGCGCGCGCGGCACCATCAAAGCGAGCGCGACAATGGTGGCGTCGTTTCCCCGCCGCACGATGCTGGCGGTGCCGAGCCGATCGACGATCTCGCCGTCCGGCACTTCGCCCTTGGTCGCGTAAAGCGATTTGTGCTCGAGGAAGATCACCGGATCGGGATCGCGAACCGCCGCCGCGAGCAGGCCGATGACGTCGCGCGGCGACGACGGCGCCACGACTTTCAGTCCCGGAATCATCATGCACCAGTTCTCGACGCTCTGCGAATGCTGCGCGCCGAAGCGCGCGCCGCCGCCATTACCGGTGCGCACTACGAGAGGGCATTTGAGCTGGCCGTTCGACATGTAGCGGCTCTTCGCAAACTCGTTGGCGATGTAGTCGAAGCAGACCGCAAAAAAGTCCGAGAACATGATTTCGGCGATCGGCTTTAGACCGGTCATCGCCGCGCCCATCGCGGCGCCGAGGATCGCCTGCTCGGAAATCGGGGTGTCACGCACCCGCAACGGACCGAATTGCTCGTAAAGTCCGACGGTGGCTTTGAACACGCCGCCGGCCTTGCCGATGTCCTCGCCGAGAAACACCACGTCCGGATCGCGCGTCATTTCCTGCGCGATGCCGCGAGCCACGGCGTCGCGATAGGTCAATTCCGCCATGCGAAACCTCCGTCGGCGTAAACGTCGGTGGTGAGAATATTGAGCGCCGGCGGCGGCGCGGCTTTGCATTTTTCGGTCGCCTCATCGACGCGGCGCTTCACGTCGGTCTCGATGCCCACGATGATGTCCTCGCCGACACCGAATTGCACGAGCCGCTCGCGATAGATTTTGAGCGGATCGCGCTCTTTCCATTTTTCCAGCTCGCCTTCGGGCCGGTATTTGGCGGGATCGGCGCGCGAATGTCCGCTGTACCGATAAGTCAGGCATTCGATTAAGGACGGCCCGCCGCCGGCGCGTGCCTTGTCATAGGCGGCGCGCGCGGTGCGATAGACGATGTCGGCGTCGTTGCCGTCGATCACGATGCGCGGCAGCCCATAGGCGGCGGCGCGGTCGGCCGCCGGATGCTGTACCGCGGTGACGTCGCCGATCGGCGTATATTCCATGTAAAGATTGTTTTCGCAGACGAAGATCACCGGCAGCTTCCACACTGCGGCGAAATTAAGCGCCTCGTGGAAGGCGCCGATATTGGTGGTGCCGTCGCCGAAGAAGCATACCGAGACGTCGTCCTGGCCTTTGTACTGCGCGCGCCAGGCTGCACCGCAGGCGATCGGCAGATGCGCGCCGATGATCGCGTAGGAACCCATGACGCCGTGATCGGCCGAGGTCAGGTGCATCGAGCCGCCCTTGCCGCGCATTAAGCCGTTGTCGCGCTGCATCAGCTCGCCCAGCACCTTTTCGATCTCGACACCGCGCGCCAGCGTGTGGGCATGGCCGCGATAGGTACAGAACGAAAGATCCCCCGGTTTCATCGCGGCAGCGCAGCCAGCGGCGACCGCTTCTTGGCCGAGCGACAGGTGGCTCGTGCCCTTGACGAGATTTTGCAGGAACAGATCGAACGCACGCTGTTCGGCTTCGCGAATCTCGACTTGCATGCGATACATGCGAAACCGGGCTTGCTCGCCGATATCGTCATTGAGGCTCGCATTCGATGCGGGCGCGCGGTCTTCGACCTTGGCCATGAAATATCCTCGAAACGCCCCATACCGAGCGTGGGGCGGGCGCAACTTAGCGCCAGTTGCGAAGCCGAGGCAACGTCGTCCCGATGCCAAGCGGACCGGGCGGCGCGAGGCCATTTCGGTGGGCAACCCAGGTGTGGTGGGCAGGCCGCTTGCACGGGGCGTTGCGAGTTCCTAACTGACGCAAGCGGGAGATCGCGATGAGCCAAGAATCCCTGGAATCCCGAAGACCCCAAGTTTACGTTCAGCGCTTCTTTGGCGGGCCGCCCCTTGCTGTCATCGGCCGGCTGATCCTGCTGTCGATCCTTGTCGGCGTCATTCTCGCCGCGATCGGCCTCGACCCCTGGAACATCATCGAATCGGTGCGCCGGCTTATTGAGCACATCTGGAATATGAGCTTCGACGCCGTACGCTGGCTGTGGCGGTATTTTTTGCTCGGAGCGGTGATCGTCGTGCCGATCTGGCTTCTGGTGCGCTTGGCCAAGGCTCCCCGCGGCCTATAGCTGCGACGCTCTTTAGGGTCCGCCATCGGGGCGAACCCGAACTCAATGAAGAGAAAGTGAGCGCGGCCCGGAAGGGCTTAGCCGTTACTCGTCGACCGAATCCGCACCAGGCTGCGGCGCTGCATCGTTCTCGGCGGGGACAGACTGATCCGTGGAATAGTCGCGCGGGCCGCCGCCGCGATGACGACGCCGCCGCCGATGCAGCGGAAACCGGTCCGCCGAACCGTCATAGCCGTTCGGGCCGTTGCCGCCGCTTTGGCTATGCGGGCCATTCGCACTTTGGCCGTGTTGTGGAGCGCTCTGCTGCTGCGGTTGACCGCCGGTGATAAATGACGGCAGCCGTTCAACGTCGCCTTCGTTTTCCGGCGGCGTGTACTGCTGCGAGCGCGGCTGAAATTGCTGCGGCTGTGGGTGTTGCTGCGGTTGATGCTGCTGGGGCTGGGGCTGGGGCTGGGGCTGGGGCTGGTACTGCTGCGGCTGATGATGCTGTGGCTGATGGTGCTGCGGCTCACGTTGATAAAACGGCTGCGATTGCGGCGCGTACGGCTCGCCGGCCATTGCCGGCTGTTCGTCACCGTCCTCGTAGCCGTCGTCGGCGGAATTGCCGCGCATGTCACCCGGCTGTTGCTGCGGCTGGTAATAGGATTGGTTCTGGCGAAGCTGTTCCTGCGCGGCAGCGATCAGGCGGAAATAATGCTCGGCGTGCTGATAATAATTCTCGGAGGCGATTGTATCTCCGGAGCTTTGCGCGTCGCGGGCAAGCTGGAGATATTTCTCGGCAATGTGAGATGCCGTTCCCCGGATTTTCACGTCCTGCCCGTTGGACTCGTACATTCGCGACAGGGGATTTTGGTGGTGATGGCCACCACCCTTACGATTACGACCGCGCATGCGTTTATTCTGACCGTTTCTCATGGTTTGCTGTTCCGCCAACCCCGTGTTGCGCGACGGCACCGACGCCATCGCTTCTGTTCACCGCGTTAAGTCACCGAACGTCACTTGTTTCGCCGCATCGGCCCCACGCCGCTCGCCATCGTTCCCAATTCAAAGTCACATTGAACGTCTCGAGCCCTCAGCAAATCAGCCCCCGCCGGCGGATCCGCCGGCCCGCTGCCGCAAACCTTTCGTCATACGCGCGTCGTCCGCGCATTAATGCACGCCGAACCGCTGAAACTTCTCGGCTCAACCTTCACGCTTTGAACTTTCGCGCTCTGAATCTGGCGATCCTGTATGCCGTCCAATCCGGCTTTCGCTATCCAGCTATCGCTTGCCAGCTTTCGCTTATTGCCTGGCCTGCATTGCCAGCCCTTTGGAGCTAACTCTTGGAGTTCTGCTCCCGGGCGCGTTCAGGGCAACACGGCACCCTCATTTCGGGCCGATTCCGTGGTCGCAAGCTAGTCGGTTCCGGCCGACATTCCAAGTGCTTTTTTGCCGGGGTCCAATGCTCACGCCTCATGCCCAATTACTTGTAACTTTCTTGCCACAAGGGCGCGGGCCACTCCTCTAAGATCGGGTCGCGGCACCGACGGCGCAAGCCCGGCTGAGCCACATAAAGCGGCAACCGTTTCCGACTGCCCGGCCCCAAGCTCAAGAACGAGTATGCCGTCGGGGGCCAGCAGACCGGGCGCGGCGGCGGCAATCGTCCGATAGAAATCAAGTCCGTCAGCGCCGCCGTCGAGCGCGCGGAGGGGGTCGAACAGTCGCACCTCGGGCGGCAGAGCGGCGATGTCGCGCGACGCGATATAGGGCGGATTGGATACGACGACGTCGAACGGGCCACACAAAGCTGCCGCGAGATCGCAGACGACATAGGACGCGCGATCGAGAGCCAGACGCCGGGCGTTGGCGCGCGCCGCGACTAGTGCGCCGGGACTTAGGTCCGTACCTATCCCGAACGCATTCGGCAGTTCGGTCAGAAGCGCGAGCAGGATTGCGCCGCAGCCGGTGCCGAGATCGGCGATGCGCAATGGCCGCGAGCGCGATCCCTGTGCGTCGACAGCGGCAAGCGCGGCCTCGACGATTGTTTCGGTCTCCGGCCGCGGCACCAGCGTCTCGGCATCGATGCCGAGTCTCAGACCCCAAAACTCCTTGATCCCGAAAATGCGGGCGACCGGTTCGCCGGCGAGGCGGCGCCGCGCCAAAGCCGCGATTGCGTCCTCTTCCGCTGCGCCAAGACCGCGCGCGCTCGCGGCCGCGAGGCCGGCGTGATCGAGCCCGAGCGCGTGGCCGACCAGAAGCCGGGCGTCGAGTTCAGGCGAATCGATGCCGCAAGCGCGAAATTTTGCGGCCCACGCGCGCCGCGCCTCGGCAACGGTGATCGCTATCGCGCCGCTCGCGGGGGCAACGGCAGCGCCTGCTTTCGCGGCCGGCGGCATCAGTTGGTCTCCTCGGCCGCGAGCAGCGCCGCCTGATTCTCCGCGACCAGCACATCGATGATCTCGCCGAGCGCCTCGCCTTCCAGGATCTGCGGCAGCTTGTACAGCGTGAGATTGATGCGATGGTCGGATACGCGGCCTTGCGGATAATTGTAGGTGCGGATGCGTTCCGAGCGGTCGCCGGTGCCGACCTGGCCGCGGCGCTCGGCGGCGCGCGCGGCATCCTGCTTCTGCCGCTGGAAGTCGTAGAGCCGCGTTCGCAGCACGGCCATCGCCTTGGCGCGATTGCGATGCTGGGAGCGGTCCTCCTGCATCGTTACGACGATGCCCGAGGGGATATGCGTTACCCGCACGGCGGATTCGGTTTTGTTGACATGCTGGCCGCCGGCGCCGCTCGAGCGCAGCGTGTCGATTCTAAGATCGGTATCGTTGATGGCGACGTCGACATCCTGAGCCTCGGGCAATACGGCGACGGTCGCGGTCGAGGTGTGGATGCGGCCCGACGCCTCGGTGTCGGGCACGCGCTGGACGCGATGCACGCCCGATTCGTATTTGAGCTTTGCGAAGGCGCCGCGGCCGCGGATTTCGGCGACGACTTCCTTAAAGCCACCCATCGCACCTTCGCTCGCGGTCACGATTTCGACTTTCCAGCCCTGCTTTGCGGCGTAACGCTCGTACATCCGGAACAAATTGCCGGCGAACAGCGCCGCCTCGTCGCCGCCGGTACCGGCGCGAATTTCAAGAATGACGTTGCGGTCGTCCATCGCATCTTTGGGCAGCAGCGCCAGTCGCAGTTCCCCTTCGAGCGCCGTGCGCCGCGTCTCAAGCTCGCGCATTTCCGCCTCGGCGATGGAGCGCATTTCGGGGTCGGTTGAGGGATCCGCGATCAGGCTCGTCAAGTCGTCGATCTCATGCTGCGCGGCGCGATAGGAATTGACCGCCTCGACCACGGGCGCTAGCTCGGCGAATTCGCGCGACAGTTTCACATAGGTCTCGGCCGGCAGCGCGGCGGCGAGATCGCGTTCCAGCGCCGCAGCCCGGGTGACAAGCGCATTGAGTTTCTGGTCGGGCAGCATCACAAATTCCGTTGTCATGCCCGCAAAGGCGGGCATCCGGTAATCGCCGAGATCGACGATCTACGTCGGGGCGGCGGATACTCGATCGTCCGCCTTCGCGGACGATGACAGCAATATATCGCTCAAGCCGAAGCACATAAGAAAATCACTCTAAATCTGCAACCCGGCGCCGGCGGCGAATTTTTCCAATTGCGTGCGGATCGGCGTGCCGTGGCCGCCTTGCTCGATCAAAGGGCAGAGGAACCCGGCGGCCTTGCGGCAATCGACGTCGAGCAGCATCGCCTTGACCGGTCCGACGGCGGACGGCGTAAGCGAGAGCGAGCGATAGCCGATGGCGACCAAAGCCAGCGCCCCGATCGGCTGCGAGGCGAGTTCGCCGCACACCGTGACCGGCTTTTTATGCGCGTGCGCCTTGTCGGCGATATCCTTGAGCGCGCGCAGCACCGGCGCCGACAACGCGTCGAAGCGGCCCGACACCCGCGGATTGCCGCGGTCAATCGCATAGAGGAATTGCACCAGGTCGTTGGAGCCGACCGAGAGAAAGTCGACGCGTTCCAAGAGCTCGTCGAGTTGATACAGCAGCGCGGGCACTTCCACCATGCTGCCGACTTCGACTTCGGCGGGCAGCTTGTGGCCGTGCCGGCGCAGATGAGTCGAGCTCGCGTTCGACGAATTCCTTGGCCTGATCGAATTCCTCGACTGTCGAGATCATGGGAAACATGATCTTGAGCGCGCGGCTGCCGGCCGCCCGGAGCAACGCCCGCAATTGGGTTCGCAGCAAGCCGGGCCGATCAAGACCGAGCCGGATGGCGCGCCAGCCGAGCGCCGGATTCTCCTCCTCGACGTTGCGCATATAGGGCAGCAACTTGTCGCCGCCGATGTCGAGCGTGCGGAAGGTCACCGGTTTGTCGCCTGCGGCATCGAGCACGGCGCGGTACAGCGCATATTGCTCGTTGGTCCGCGGAAAATTCGGCGCCACCATGAACTGCAGCTCGGTGCGGAACAGGCCGATGCCGCCCGCGCCGGTATCGGCGATATGCGGCAGGTCGACGCTCAAGCCGGCGTTGAGCAGCAGTTTTACTTCTTCGCCGTCCCTGGTGACGCAAGGCTTGTCGCGGAGCGCCTGATATTGCTGCTGCCGCCGCGCCCGCAGCCGGACGCGTTCGGCATAGGCCGCCGCCATATCGGGCAACGGCCGGACGTGCAAATCTCCGGCCGAGCCGTCGACGATGATGGCGTCGCCCGGATCGGCGATACCGGTGGCGTTATCGATGTTGCCGACCGCGGGAATGCCGAGCGCGCGCGCCACGATGGCGACATGCGAGTGCGGGCCGCCTTCCTCCAAAACGAGGCCGCGCAGGCGCTTGCGGTCGTAGTCGAGCAGCGCCGCCGGGCCCATCGAGCGGGCGACCAAGATCGCGTTCTCCGGCAGGCTGTCGCGCGACGGCGCATGATCGCGGCCGGTGAGCTGGCGCATCAGGCGATTGGCGAGGTCGTCGAGATCGTGCAACCGCTCGCGTAAGAACGGATCGGTCTGCCGCAACATGCGTGCGCGGGTGTCGGATTGGACGCGCTCCACCGCGGCTTCCGCGGTCAAGCCGGTCATCACCGCTTCTTCGAGCTTGTGCACCCAGCCGCGGTCATAGGCGAACATGCGGTAGGCTTCGAGCACATCGCGATGTTCGCCGCCCTCGACCACGTCGCCGTGTTCGAGCATTTCGTCGAGATTGGATTGCAGTGTTTCGACGGCGGCTTTGAGGTGCTCCAATTCCTTCGGCACGTTGTCGGCGATGAAATTGGTGACGACGACGCGCGGCTCGTGCAGCACGACGTGTCCGAGCGCAATGCCTTCGCTCAGCGCCGAGCCTTTGAAATGTACCGAGTGACGGGCGGCCGGTTCGGCGCCTGGCAGCGCCAGCGCCGACAGTTCGCCCGACGCGATCATCTCCGCGAGCACCATGGCGGTGGTCTGCAGCGCCTCGACCTCTTCTTCCGAATAGGTCCGCCGGGCGCGGTTTTGCACGACCAATACGCCGAGCGTGTTACCCGCGCGCAGGATCGGCACGCCGAGGAAGGAGTGATAGATCTCTTCACCGGTTTCCGGCCGGTACGAGTAGGCCGGATGCGCTTGGGCGTTCGACAGATTGATCGCGCTCGCCTGACTGGCGACCAAGCCGACCAGGCCTTCGTCGCCGCGCATCACCGTGCGGTGCACGGCATCGCGGTTGAGGCCCTCGGTGGCGTAAAGCTCGAGCGTGGCGTCGACGCGCAGCACATACACGGAGCAGACCTCCGCAACCATGTTGGCGGCGATCAGCACCACGATCTTATCAAGGCGTTCCTGCGCGCTGACCGGCTCCGCCATCACTTCGCGAAGCCGGCGCAACAGCACGCGCGGACCGCCAAGCGCGCCACGCATGACGTGAGGTCCCTCGGGCATGGCTTTGGCCGGAGCGGAGCCCGTAGCGCGCCGGCCTCGATCAAAGAGAAATCCGCCCGGGTCCCGTCCCGCGGCGAATGTCCTCCAGGCTATATCGAATGCGGCATGCAAACCGCAAGCCAGAGACAACGATATGACGGCGCCAAAGAATTATGTTGCGGCGCAGCGAATTGGACGGCTCACCCCGTCGCGTTATCGAGATTGTACAGCGAATGCAGCGTGCGCACCGCGAGTTCGGTAAAGGCGGCGTCAATCAGCAGCGAAAACTTGATCTCGGACGTGGTAATGGCGCGGATATTGATGGAGCGCTCGGCAAGCGCACTGAACGCCTGCGCGGCGACGCCGGCGTGGCTGCGCATGCCGATACCGATCACGGAAATCTTGGCGCAGTCGGTGGCGCCGTCGAGCCGGGCGTAGCCGATCGCCGCTTTGGCTTTGGCAATGACATCGAGCGAACGCTGGTAGTCGCCGGCCGGCACCGTGAAGGTCAGGTCGGTGGTCTTGCCGTCAGCCGAGACGTTCTGCACGATCATATCGACATTGATGTTGGCGTCGGCGAGCGGGCCGAAAATGGCGGCCGCCACGCCGGGCTTGTCCTGAACCTGGCGGATCGAAATTTGCGCCTCGTCCCTGGAGAAGGCGATGCCGGTGACGGTTTGCTGTTCCATGATCTCCCCTTCGTCGCAGATCAGTGTTCCGGGCGGATTGCCGTGCGGGTCGATTTTTTCCGGCGGGTCGAAGCTCGATCGGACGAAGATGCGGACATTGTGCACCATGCCGAGCTCGACCGAGCGCACCTGCAGGACCTTGGCGCCGAGCGAAGCGAGCTCCAGCATCTCCTCGAAGGCGACCTTCTCGAGCCGGCGCGCTCGCGGCACGACGCGCGGATCGGACGTGTAGACGCCGTCGACGTCGGTGTAGATGTCGCAGCGGTCGGCGTGAATTGCAGCTGCGACCGCCACCGCCGAAGTATCCGATCCGCCGCGGCCGAGCGTGGTGATGCGGCCGGTTTCCTTATGCACGCCCTGGAATCCGGCGATGACCGCCACTTCCTTGCGCTCCTTGAATCGCCGGATCAGTTCGTCGCCATTGACGTCGAGGATGCGCGCCGAGCCGTGCGCGTCCGAGGTCAGGATCGGCAGCTGCCAGCCTTGCCAGGATCGCGCATTGATATCGAGGTCCTGCAGCGTGATGGCGAGGAGGCCGGCCGTGACCTGTTCGCCGCTGGCGACTACTGCATCGTAGTCCCGTAATTCGAGCAAACGGCGTTCGGCGGCGGCCGCCTCGCACAATTTCACGAGATGATCGGTGGTGCCCGCCATTGCCGAGACCACGACGGCCACTTCATGGCCGGCGTCGACCTCGCGCTTGACGTGACGCGCGACGTTGCGGATGCGGTCGGTATCGGCGACCGAGGTGCCGCCGAATTTCATGACGAGACGGGCCATATCTTTAATCGCGTCGTTTCGCGCCGGGTGTTTGCGCCGCTTCCAAAAGAGGCCGCGTATAGATACCGGCGGGGTCCGCCCGCTGCAACATGATCCCCTAGCGCAGCAGTTTGTCACGCTGCATTGGATCGTGATAAGGACCGCCAATTAACGATAAAACACGCGAATGCGGCTCGCCGAGCCGGTCAGTTGCGTCGAGTGAGGGTGTGAGATGCCGGCCGTCGTCGATCCCGCAAGCGGGCTCGAATTCTACGAACTCAGCCATCGCTGGGGCATGTATACGCCGATCTTCCCGGGCTACGAGGAGATCAAGCTCGAACGCATCACACACCATGCCAAGCAAGGCGTGATGACGCATAAGATCACGACGATTTTTCACACCTCGACCCACGTCAACGCGCCGATCCATCTGGTTCCCGGAGCGGCAGGCATCGGCGAGCTCGAGCTAGACCGGTTTTTCGGCACCGGCGTCGTCGTCGCGATCCCGAAACGCAAATGGGCCCTGATCGAGGCAAGCGACCTCGAACGCGCCAAGCCGCAAATCAAGACCGGCGATATCGTGCTGATCGATACCGGCTGGCATCGCAAGTATTCCGACAGCAAGGAATATTTCGGCTATGCGCCGGGCCTGAGCAAGCGCGCTGCGCAATGGCTGGTGAAAAAGCGGGTGAAGCTCGTCGGCGTCGACACCGCGACCGTCGATCACCCGCTCGCGACCTCGCTCGGTCCGCACCGCAACGGCCCGCAGATCAAATATCTCCTGCCCGAATACAAGGCAGCGACCGGCCGCGAGGCGATCGACGATTTCCCGGAATGGAATCCGGCGCATCGGGTGTTGCTCGAGGCGGGTATTCCGACCATCGAAAATGTTGGCGGCGATCTCGATGAACTGAAAGGCAAGCGCTGTACCTTCCAGGGCTTTCCCTGGAAGTGGCGGGAGGGCGATGCCTGCGTGATCCGGCTCGTCGCCCTGCTCGATCGCAACGGGAAATTGCGCCTGGAGCGCGGCGCGGCCCACAAAGCTGCCGTTAGTAAGAAGTCTTCCCATAAAACGTCGCGCGGCGGCAACGATCTGCAACTTTTCGACCTCAGCCATGACTGGGGGCACGGCATGCCGCAATGGCCGTCGCGCGCCAATCTCAACGTGCGCACACTCGAGTTTCACGCCAAGGACGGACTTCTGGTGCAGCAGTTCGAAGGCATCATGCACCGCGGCACCCATATGGACGCGCCGATCCATGTTGCGGAAAATCAGCCGACGCTGACCGGCTATCCGCTCTGGCGCTTTTTCGGCACTGGCGTCGCGGTGTCGATTCCGAAAGGCAAATGGGGCGTCATCACGCCAAAGGATCTACAGCGGGCGGAGCCGAAGATAGAGAAGAATGACATCGTGATGATCAACACCGGCAGCCATAAACTTTACGGCGACAATCCGGATTATTTCGCCTACTCGCCGGGCCTCTATAAGGAGGCAGCCGAGTGGCTCGTCGAACGCGGCGTCAAGCTTGTCGGCATCGACGTGCAGGCGCTCGACCATCCGCTCGGCACGTTTCTCGGTCCGCACGGACCCGGGCCAGCGCAACCTCACCTCGATGTCGAGTACTACGCCGAAACCGGCCGTCACATCATCGACGATTTCCCGCACTGGGAGCCGGCGCACAAGGTCATGATGACGAACGGCATTCCCGGCATCGAAAATATCGGCGGCGATATCGACGCCATTACCGGCCGGCGCTGCACTTTTTTTGCCTTCCCATGGCGCTGGCCGGAGGGCGAAGGTTGCGCGCTGCGCGTCGTCGCCGTGCTCGATCCCAAGCAAAGCTTCAGATTTGAAACCGGTCGGTAGCGCGATGATCTCCGAACCGCTGCGCAATCCGCTTTCACTGTTCGACGTCAATAACAAGGTCGCCATTATCACCGGCGCGTCGGGCACCTTTGGCCGCGCTACTGCGCTGGCGCTCACCGCGCTCGGCGGCAAAGTGCTGCTCGCCTCTGGCACCAAGGCCGAGCTCGATGAAGTCGCCGGCGAAGTGCGCGAGCTCGGCGGCCAGCCCGCGACCGTGGTGCGCCGGCCGGACAGCCTTGCCGATGCCGAAGCGATGCTCGACGCCGCGCTCGCGACATTCGGTCGGGTCGATCAGCTTGTGGTCGCCTCGGGCTTGAACAAGCCGGGCTTCATTCACAAGCTGGACTACGAAGATTGGCAAGCGGTGATGGATGCCAATGTGCGCGGCATCTGGTTCATGGCCAAGGCTGTCGGCGCTTATTGGATCGAGCGCAAGGTGCGCGGCAAAGTGTTGCTGATGTCGTCGGTGCGCGGCCGGCACGGTAATTTTTCCGGTTATACCGGCTATTGCGCCTCGAAGGGCGCCACCGATTCGCTGACGCGCGTCCTGGCGACCGAATGGGCCAAATACGGCATCACCGTGAACGCGATCGCGCCCACGGTTTTCCGTTCCAAACTGACTGCCTGGATGTACGGCGACAATGAGCTCGGTCAGCAGACGCGCGCCCGCTCGCTGTCGCGCATTCCGCTCGGCCGGCTCGGCGAAGTGGAGGACCTCGTCGGCATGGCGATTTATCTGTTATCGCCGGCGTCCGATTTCTGTACCGGACAGGTGATGTATGTTGATGGCGGCTATACGGCAGGCTAGTCGCCGCTCGGCAGCTTTCGTTTCTTGGGCGCCTCCGCCCGAATCGGCTGTTGCGCTTCGCCATAGCACGCGGCGGCGCCCATGATCGACGACCAGAAGGCAACCCACAGCAGGACAGGCATGACCTTTTCTCCTCCGCGGATCGGTCACTGAACAAACTCTGTTCAAATAACGGCTCGGGAACCTAATAGTTCCGAAAGATTGGCGAGATACACATGCATGATCAGAGGGAACAAAAAATAGCTGTGGTCGGCGGCGGCTTGATGGGTCACGGCATCGCTTACCTGCTCGCCGCCGCGGACCATCGTGTCGCCGTGTTCGAGCCGGCGGCGGACAGCCGCGCATCGCTTGCGGCACGTTTGAAGGCAATCGCCGATCTGCTCGAAGACGATCCTGAGTTCCTGCAACGCATCGAGGCGTACGACACAATCGCGCCGGCTGTACAGGGCGCAGACTTCGTCTTCGAAGCGGCGCCGGAGAAGCTCCCGCTCAAGCGGCAAATCTTCGCCGAACTGGAAAAGTTCACCGCGCCGGAAACGATCCTTGCCAGCAACAGTTCGGCGATCCCGTCGACCGAGATTGGCCGTCACCTTGCGCATCGCGAGCGCGTCATCGGCACGCATTTCTGGAATCCGCCGCATCTCGTCCCGCTGGTCGAAGTCGTGCAGAACGAAAAAACCGGCGACGCAGTCGTGCGCCGGACGATGGAGCTGTTGCGCCACGCCGGGAAAACGCCGGTGCACGTGCGGCGCGACGTCCCCGGCTTCGTCGGCAACCGGCTGCAACACGCGATGAAACGCGAGGCCATCGCGCTCGTCGCCGCTGGTGTCTGCGACGCCGAGACCGTCGATACCGTGGTGCGCGAAGGATTCGGCGCGCGGACCGCCGTGCTCGGCCCGATGGAGCAATCCGACCTCGTCGGAACAAATCTTACCCTCGACATCGCCGAGGTCCTTTACGCGGATCTCGACCGCACGCCGGGCCCGCATCCGTTCCTGCGTGCGATCGTGGCCGCCGGCAAACTCGGCATGAAGACCGGCGAGGGTTTGCGCAAGTGGACGCCGGAGCAGGCCGACGCAGTTCGCGCGCGCCTGTCGCGCTTTCTTGCCGAGCAGGCGAAAGCACGAAAAAAGGAATTGGCCTGACGCGCACCGTGCCGCGAAGCTTGAGTATAGCCGATCGCGGCGCGTCCAATTGTCGCCGCCAGCGCAGTCATTGAGCTGACACCGCTCGGCCCGCATCACCTTGACCGCACCGAAAGCGCAGTAGAAGATATTGCAAGCTTGGGCGCAGCGCAGGGGCTTTAGGGTTTGGCCTCGTTGCTGCACCTGCGACGCCCGCATAGGGCCGCAAGAAGAAACGACAACTCAAGCCACGAAGCATTCGTGGTCAAACCCCAAAATCAAAAAACAACAACATCAGGGAGGGTCGAATATGTCGAATAACACACTATCCGTGCGCCGTCGTACCTTGCTCCAGGCGGGTCTTGCGCTCGGCGCCAGTCAAGCTATCGGCGCACCATTCGTGATCAAGGCGCTCGGCGATGAGCCGATCAAAATCGGCATGGTCGATCCGCTGACCGGCGTGCTGTCGGCTCTGGCACAGAGCGAAGTCGACGGCGCCAAATACGCCGAGGCTGAAATCAATAAGAAAGGCGGGATTCTCGGCCGCCAGGTCCAACTTCTTGTCGAGGACTCGGCCAATGACGTCGGCACCGGCGTCCAGAAGACAAGCAAACTGATCGACCGCGACCAGGTGAGCGTGATTCTCGGCGATGTGAATTCCGGTATCGCCTACGCCATGTCGCAGGTGACCAACGAGAAGAAAGTGTTCCATATCGTGCCCGGCGGCCATACCGATCCGATCACCGGCACCAATTGCAAATGGAACGTGTTCCGCGTCTGCAACACTACGACGATGGACGCCGAGGCGGTCACGCCCGAATTGGTAAAGAAGTTCGGCAAGAAATGGTTCTTCGTCACGCCGGACTATGCCTACGGCCACACGCTGCAAGATGCCTTCATCAAGGCACTTAAGAAAGCCGGCGGCACTTATGATGGCGACATGCTGCCAATCAACAATACCGATTTTTCCGCCACTCTGATCAAAGCCAAGGCTTACAAGCCGAATGTTTTGCTCAACAACATGGGCGGCCTGACGCAGATTAACTGCATGAAGCAGTTTACGCAGTTCGGCATGCAGAACGAAATGGGGCTCGGCGGCGCGTTGTTCGAATTGGAAAGCATCAAAGGTTGCCCGCCGGAAGCCCAAACCGGCTGGTGGGACATGGAGTGGTGGTGGAATCAGCCGAACGTGCCCGAAGTGGTGAAGTTCGTCGCCGATTACCGCGCCGCCACCAAAAAGACCCCCTCCGCGCGCGACTGGTTCGGCTATGTGTCAATGCACTCGGTGCGCCTCGCCGCGGAGAAGGCGAAGTCGCTCGACGGCCCGAAACTGGCGAAGGCGATGGAGGGTATGGAACTACCGCCGGATGTTGCGCTACAGCCCGGCACAGTGCGTTATCGCGCCGGCGATCACGAACTGATGCCCAATATCTTCGTCGGTGAAGTACATCCATCGAAAGGTGCCCCTGACGACGTATTCTCGCTCTCGACTCTGATACCCGGCGAACAAGCAGCCGGATCGGTCGAAGAGACGGGGTGCAAGATGGTTGAACCGAGTTAACCACCTGCAGCTCGCGGCGAAATTCGCAAGCGTAGAGCGCCGATGATTCAGCTCATATTGTTCAACGTCACCAATGGGCTGATCATCGGCGCGTTTTACGTGCTGATGGCGCTCGGTCTGTCGCTGATCCTCAATCTCTCGAACGTCATCAACTTTGCGCACGGCAATTTCCTGGCGCTGGGCGGTTATCTGGCGTTCACGCTGTCGCCCACGCTGGGATATTGGGGCGCGCTCTTGGTTTCGCCCTTCCTCACGGCGCTGATCGGCTTCGCGGTCGAGCGGCTGATGATCCGCCGCATCTACAATCGCGACCCGGTCTATAGTCTCCTGCTCACCTTCGGGCTTGCCTTCGTGATGCAGGACGCGGCGCGCTACATCTGGGGCCCCAACGGCCTGCCGATGGGGCTGCCAGCGATCTTGGCGCAACCGATCACCAACAACCTGTTTTTCATCACTTACTACCGCATCTTCATGGTGGCGGTGGTCATTGTCGCCGTAGCCGGGCTGTTCGCCTTCCTGCGCTATACCCGCGTCGGCCTGCGCATCCGTGCCGGAACCTTCGACCTCGAAACCGTGTCGACGTTAGGCGTCAACGTTCGCCACCTCCGGACCTTCAACTTCGCCTTGGGCTGCCTGTTGGCGGGCTTGAGCGGCGTGCTCGCCGCCGGGCAGATCGGGCTCAATCCGAATATGGGCGACGACCTTTTGATGCCGAGCTTTATCGCCATCATTGTTGGCGGCGTCGGCAGCCTGATCGGCACCTTGTTCGGCGGACTGTTGATCGGCATGGCCGCGGCGCTGACCACGGTCGTCTATCCGTCGGCCAGCGAAGCGGTGATCTATGGGATCTTGATGGCGGTGCTGCTGATCCGGCCGCGCGGTCTCGTCGGCGAGGAGGGGATGCTGTCGTGACCATGGCAGTCGCCTCCCTTGGCGGACGCTTGCCAATAACCGCGGGCCGGCGCGAATTGGCGCTCATCGCGATATGGACGGTGCTCCTCACCGTGCCGCTCTGGCTGCCGCTGCTTGGCGGCTACACCGCGCTCGCCGGGCGGGTCCTGGTATTCGGACTGGCGGCGATGGGGCTCAATATGCTCCTCGGCTTCACCGGCGTCTTGAGCTTCGGCCACGCCGCCTATTTTGGGCTGGGCGCCTATGGCGCAGGCCTGACGCTGCGTTACCTCGTGCACTCTACCCCGCTCGCTATGCTCGCCGGCACGCTGCTCGGCGGCTTGGCCGGCACATTGTTTGGCATGCTGATCGTGCGCCGGCGCGGCGTCTATTTCGCCATGTGCACCATCGCCTTCGGGCAGTTGTGGTACTATCTCGCCTACAGTTGGAACAGTTTCACCGGCGGCTTCGACGGCCTGCGCGATTTTCAGCGCGCAGCGATAGAATTGGGCCCATTCACGCTGCACATCGAGGACGGTGGAACCGTTTTTTATTTCTTCCTGCTGGCAATCTTCGCCGTGGCGGTCACCTTGATGGGCTTGCTCTTGCGCTCGCCGTTCGGCCGCACATTGCTGGCGATTCGCGAGAATGAACGCCGCGCACGTTTTCTCGGCATTCCGGTCGAGCGGCATATCTGGTTATCTTTCTCGATTTCCTGCTTCTTCACCGCGCTCGCCGGCACGCTCTATGCACTGCTCAATAACTTCGCCGATCCAATGGCGCTGCACTACTCGCTGTCTGGTTATTTCGTCGTGATGACGGTGATCGGCGGCATGCGCACGTTCTGGGGCCCGCTCCTCGGCGCGGCGGTATTCGTCTCATTGCAGGATTACATTTCGTCAATGACCGTGAATTGGATGTCGTTTGTCGGCGCGGTTTTCATCCTCGTCGTGCTGTTTTTCCCGCGAGGCCTCCTCGGCACGATGCGGCGGCGGCTCAAGGAGTGAGTGCGCTTTAATACGGCAGGCCGACATATTGCTCCGCCAGCGACGCTTGGGCATGCTCGGAGCCGAGCAAATAATCGAACTGATTAAGCCGCATCTGTTCGTCGAATGGCGACTCGCCGGGAAAGCGGTGCAGGAGCATCGTCAGCCACCACGACATGCGCGCGGCGCCCCACACCCGACGTAACGCGGTGTCGGAATAGCCGTCGAGGTCGCGCTTGCTTCCGGCGCGATAAACTTGAATGAGCGCGCGGGACAGATAAAAGACATCCGAGACCGCAAGGTTAAGGCCCTTCGCTCCGGTCGGAGGAACGATGTGGGCGGCATCGCCGGCCAGAAACAGCGCACCGTAACGCATCGGCTCCGCAACAAAGCTTCGCAATGGCGCAATGCTTTTTTCGATCGACGGTCCGGTGACGATGCTGTCGGCCATGTCCTTGGGACAGCGCGCCTTGAATTCCTGCCAGAAGCGGTCGTCCGGCCAGTCGTGCAGTTTGGTATCGAGGTCACATTGAATGTAGTAGCGGCTCAGCATCGGATTGCGCATAGACGCCAGCGCGAAGCCGCGGCTGTGATGGCAATAACAGATATCGGGAAACGGCGGCGTCTCCGACATGATACCAAGCCAGCCGAACGGATAGC
Organism: uncultured Alphaproteobacteria bacterium; assembly: GCA_963775515.1. Taxonomy (GTDB): domain Bacteria; phylum Pseudomonadota; class Alphaproteobacteria; order Rhizobiales; family Xanthobacteraceae; genus BOG-931. The sequence goes on from CAVZIQ010000004.1 coordinate 411,072, forward strand.
TCTTTTCGTAGGTCCGAAGCACCGATGCGGGGATCGATGGGCGGCTCACCCCGTGATAGCCATCGCAACCGGCAACGTAGTCGCAGTCGACCCGTTGCACCGCCCCTTCCTTTTCGTAGGTCACATAGGGGTGGCTCGATGTAAGCTCATGCAGCTGGACGTTGTCAGCTTCGTCGATCACGTTTCCGCCGGCCGCGTCGCGAGCGGCAAACAGGTCCTCGGTAATGGCGGTCTGGCCGTAGGCCATCATCGGTTTGCCGGTATATTTTTTAGTGTCGATGAGAAGGCGCGGCCGATCCTCCCAGGCGATCCATGAGCCGTCGTGAGGCCGACCCTCGCGATCCATGCGTTCTCCCAGTCCGACCTCGCGCAACAGCGCGACGGTCCCAGCTTCCAGCACGCCGGCGCGAATTCGCTCCAGCACATGGCTGCGGGTCTGCCGCTCCAGCACGATGCTGTCGACGCCGTTGCGATCGAGAATATGCGAGAGCAACAATCCGGCCGGGCCGGCGCCGATGATGGCGACTTGGGTACGGACTCGGGTGCGGACTTGGGTACTGACTTGGGTGCGCATGGAATTACCTTAGCGGAGCATGAGCTTTTTTCGAAACCCGGAAACCGGCCTCGGACCAAGTCCGGGGCGGGCTTTCTTCCGGATCATGCTCTACCGGGCAATTCCCATCGCCTCCACGAAAGCGCGCCGCACCTGCGGAGGTTGGCCGTAATGGTGGCGAAATTCCTTCAGCCGCTGCCGCAAGAGCGGATCCTTGTCGAAGTCGGCAAGCGAAATGCCCTCGGTGTTGAACTCGCGCGCCATGTTCGGCAGCGCGATGCACTGCGCGGCGTTGGCGCTGCGAATGACGCCGGCCGGTTCTTTGCCGGCCGCGACAGCGTCGATCTCTTGAAAAAATCGGTTGCGCATCATGGTGATGCCGACGTCGCTCGAACGCAAATTCTCCTTGGTGCGGTCGGCAATGCGGCCTTGGCCGACCCACGCGACAATGTCCTGATTGATGACGTGACTTGAAATCCAACGGCCATTTTCGTCCTTGATCGGGCTCATCCAGGTCGGCACGCGCTCCTGCACATAAGGCCCGCGGTCCTTCGGCACGCGCATGAAAAACCAGGCGACGCTCAGCGTGTTCTCGTCGTCGACCGGCACGCGCCATTCGAAGTGGCTGCCGAGATAAAACCCGTTCGGCCATAGCGCGACGCGGCCGACGGTCCAGTAGCGGTCCTGTTCGCTCTGGCCCTCGCGCACGCGCTTGTAGATAAAGCCGTGCTCGAATTCCTCGAACTTCAGCTTGAGATGCTTCGGCGCCGCATTGGTATCGCCGCCGCGCAATCGACTGCCCCAGTTGTCGTGCATCCACTCGAAATGAACGGGATCGATGGAGTTCTCCTGGCACTGAAACCAGTTGCACGGGATGTCCGCGAGCACGATTTCACGAAAGCCGTTGGCCCAGGTGAAGGGTTCCCATACCGGCAGTTCCGGCGCGGGCTGCGGGCCTAGATAAGCGAACAGCAGGCCTGCGCATTCCTTCACCGGATAGGCCTTCGTATCACAGCCGGCCTTCGACGGCTTCGGGTTCGCGGTATCCTCATAAGGTTGTTCGAGGCAGCGCCCGGTCTGGTCCACGAGCCAGCCGTGATAGCTGCAGCGGATGCCGTTTTCCTCGACCCAGCCGTAGGACATGTCAGCACGGCGGTGCGGACAATGCCGATCGACCAGACCGTAACGGCCGCTCAAATCCTTGAAGAGGACGAGATCTTCGCCCAAAAGGCGGATGGGTTTGATCGGATTGGCGTCGAATTCGCTGGCCCCCGCTACGGGCTGCCAATAGCGGCGCAACAGCTCGCCCATGGGCGTGCCGGGTCCCACGCGCGTGAGCATTTCGTTCCGGGCGGCGGTGAGCAAGCCTTCCTCCCTCTTGGTCGTCCTTAGCTGCCGACGATTATTTCATCTCTTGGCGCCTACGGGGAGAGGGGAATGCTTCCCCGGAGTTCAAACCGTCGGTCGACCGCGGCAATGGGCGATCCGGAGCAATTGCATCAAATCAAAGATAACTCTTTATCGGCCATTCAACGGTTCTGGTGTTCAATGGCGCATGCACGGCGCCGACGGAAGAGTCCCGCATAGCGCTGCCTGGTTCGTAGAGCCGGATCATGTCGGCGCGAGCCGTCGCGGGCGCAAAGATTTTCGAGCGCGCCGGGACGACGGGACATCGGCGCGCGCCGTCATTGTCTCGTCGCTGTTTCTTGTGCTTGTTACCACGGGATTACTGCTTGGCGGCCATGCCGCCATCAATCCGCTGCTCCGCAGGGCCACGGCTGCCCAACATGCCGAATCGGCGGGTGATGTCATCTATCCCATGCCCGATGGCCAGTATTGCCGTCACATGTCCTTTGACAATGCGACGTCGGACATGATTGAGGGAACCATCGAGCCATGCCCGGACAACATCGCGGGAGGACAGTTCCACAATACCGCCCGCGGATTCGCGTGGGGCGAGAACTGAACCTAGGGCGAGCACAGGAGCCGGTCGGCTTGTCCGATCCACGTCGTTGACCCGCTACACGCCGGGTTCCAAAGAAAGCTCGCGGCGCTTAACATCGTACTTTCGCCACCTTTGAACGAGCACTTGTCGGCGGAGCGGACGGGGCGACATGCACGGCGCGGGTATAAGCCTTCGACGGCGCCTTGCACTACCTTCATTCGCCGCGCACGAATGAGATTCTCAGACATTTTGGGGGAAGCGGCCATGCGGATCGTGCATTTTATCTGCTTGTTGGCACTGTTGGCCGGCATATCGCTTTATCGTCTCGACAGGGCGAACGCCCAGGGCAGCGCGGAGGCGCAACAGGCCTGCACGCCCGACGCCATGCGGCTGTGCTCGGAGTTCATCCCCGACGTCGCCAAGGTCACCGCCTGCATGAAAGCAAAGCACGCGCTACTCAGCTCGGCTTGCCGCATCGCGATGCGCGGCGGCGGACATGAGACGAGGCATGAAACGCGGCACGAGACGCGACACGAGACGCGGCATGAAGCGCACTATCGCAGGTCGCGCGAGCACTGCGATAACTTCACGCATCTTTGCAATTGATCAAAGCCGGGGGTGGCAGCGCCCACCGTCCGGTTATTTGACCGGCCAGCACTCGAATGCAATCGGCTGAATGGAAAGGTCCTTGCTTTCGCACAGGAAGACTTCCTTGTCTTTCTGCAGGACCAGTGTGCCGATGACGCCGGACTGGTTTCCGGTCAGGCCTTTGATTTCGAACCCTTGAGCGGTCAGCGACGACAATGAAACCCTTGCCGGCCGCAACTGCTGTCCCGCGGCCGGCTGAGAGGGCCCATACCACAAGCTCCCCGCCAAAATCGCAGCCGCGATCGCACTGTTCCGTCTGAAGACAGATCGAGTCGCCATCAACGCCTCCGTGATGCTTTAGTCTTGCGGCATCGGCGCGATGCCGAGCGCCTTGGCAAAATCCGCAACGGCGGCGCGTTGTTGGTCGATCGACTTCGCGAATGCCTCGGGACCGCCGACATTCAAGAGTTGACCCGTGGCGGCGAGACGGTCCTTGATCATCGCATCGGCAACCGCCGCGACATCGGCGGTTATTCGTCGCCGCAGTTCGAGCGGCATACCGGCCGGCCCGAACAGGCCGACCAGACCGTCGAGCGTTAGCGCCTGGTAACCTGCCTCCTTCACCGTCGGCAGGTCGGGCTCGCTCGGCGCGCGCACCGTGTTGGTCACGGCCAAGAGCTTGATCTTGCCGGATTGCAGCTGCGGCCGCACGATCGCCAGCGCCGACTCGTAGACCTGCACGCGCCCCTCGGCGAGATCATTGGCCGCATCCACCGGGTTTTTGTAGGCGACTTTGCTGATATCGAGGCCCTCCTCTTTCAGCCATCCGGCAAACATGAAATCCAGCGCGCCGGTCACGCCGGCCCAGTTGAGCTTGCCGGGCTCGCTGCGGGCGAGCGCAACGAGCTGGTCGAGCGAGTTAACGCCGAGACTCGTCGGCACCGAGATGGCGACGATCGTGTTGGATACGCGGGTGATCGGCACGAGGTCGCCGGGCTTATAGGGCAGGTGGTCGTGCAGAAACGGATGCGCGGTGAAAGAGGAGGTCGGCGCGAACAACAGGACGTGGTCGTCGTGGGCGCTGACGAAGACGTTGATGGCGACGATGCCGTCGCCGCCGGGGCGGTTTTCAACGACCACCGGCTGGCCCCAGCGCCGACTGAGCCGATCCGCGAACAGCCGCGCCTCGATATCGGAACCGCTTCCCGGCCCAAGCGTGAGGATGAATTTTACCGTCCGGGTCGGCCAATTCGAAGCGGCCGACACCGACGGCACCCCGACCGTCACGGCAACGAGAACCGCTAAGCAGCAAAAAATGACGGCAGATAAATAGTGCAGCTTCGCGCGCATCGACTTATTCCCCATTCCGCCGACGCGACGAACTTGATGCCGCGCCGTGATTTTTAACCTTCCAGCCCTGTCGGCACGTTTTTCTCCTCGCTGGTCAGCTTCATGCCCGCAGCAAGCGCCATGGTCTCCGCCAGAGCTGCGAAGTCCCTTTGTAGATATTCTTGCGGATTCTTCTGCAGCGTGGCGGCGCCGAAATGGCTTTGCAGTAACTCGCGGGTCGCCGCCGTCACCGGCATCGGCACGTCCATTTCGCGGGCGAGTTCGAGGCCGAGATCGAGATCCTTGCGCAGCAGTTCCGGCGTGAACGTCGTCGTCCAATCGAGATTGACCAGCGCCGGCGACTTATAGCGCGTGAACATCGAGCCCATCACGCCGTTGTTGAGAAAGGCAAGGAAAGCATGGCGCGGCACGCCCATCTTATTGGTGAGAAGCGTGATCTCGATCAGATTCTCGATGACGACCCCAAGCATGACATTGTGCGCGATCTTACACACGCGCGCGAGTTCGCCGTCGCCGACATAGGACACGCCGCGCGGCGCGAAGACCTCGATCAACGGCGTGGCGATTTGGCACGCGGCTTCGGGCCCCGAGACGACGGCCGAGAGTTTACCGGCCTTGATCACTTTGGCATTGCCGCTGACCGGCGCGGCAACAAAATCGGCGCCGAATTGCTTGAGCTTGCCGCGGATTTCCGCGGATTCGTCCACCGCGATGGTCGAGCAGTCGACCACGATCGGCGGTATCTTGCCACCCTGGCTGCAGACGCCGTTCTTGCCGTACAGCACGTCCTGCACGTCCTTGCCGGTGGCGACGATCGAGAACAGGACATCGACGTCCTTGAGATCGGACAGGTGATCGACGACCTTGCCGCCGATCTTCGCAAGCGGCTCGGCTTTGGCGCGCGTGCGGTTCCAGATCGACACATCGTGGCCGGCCTTGATGAGCCGCTCGGCCATGGGGAAGCCCATCCGTCCCATGCCGATCCAGCCGATCTTCTGCGCGTTCTTGGTGGCCATGGCCCACTCCTTTGCCGAACCTCATGATGAAGTGGCTTCCTAGCACAGGACGCGGGCGCTGCAACGCCCGCGCCCCGGCGGCTTGTCATCCGACGCGAAGCCGCACTATCCTGAAAATGTAATGCAAGATGTTGCCGATCTCGCGCCCGCGCAGCTTAGCGTCGATGCCGGCCCGTTCCGGCGAGCGGCGCGCAATGCGTTTCCTTTCGTCGTGGTCGGCGCCGCGTGGGAGACGGTGGCGCATCTTGGACTGTTTCCGTCGCAATTTTTCCCGTCGCTGGAAGCCATCGCCACCGTGTTCGTGCGGCTCACACTCAATGGCGTTTTGCCGCATCACACCTTGGACACGCTCGTTCGTCTCGCCGCCGGTTTCACGCTCGCGGCGCTGGCCGGAGTGTCGATCGGCATCCTTATGGGGCGGTCGCGACGGGCCGAAGATATCCTGCTGCCGCTCGTGAGCATCGGTGCGCCGATCCCGGGTCTCGCCTACGCGCCACTGTTCCTGTTGTGGTTCGGTCCCGGCAACGTTTCGGCGGTCGTGCTGGTCGCATTCGTCTCGATTTTTCCCATCGTCTACAATTGCTGGACCGGCGTGAAAGCGGTCAAGGAAATCTGGCTGCGTTCGGCGCAGGCAATGGGCGCAGACGATCGCCGCCTGTTCAGCCACGTCGTCATGCCGGGCGCGCTGCCGTACATCCTGACCGGCCTGCGGCTCGGATTGGCGCAGGCGTGGCGCATTCTGGTCGCCGTCGAAATGCTTGCCGCCGTGCCGTGGGGCCTGGGCTGGCTCATTTTCGGCGCGCAGGAGTTCCTCAACACCGACGTGATGCTGGCCGGCATCGCGGTGATTGCCGTCATCGGGCTCGCGCTGGAAAAGCTGGTATTTCAGCCGCTGGAGGAATTCACCGTGGTACGCTGGGGCATGATGTCATGACCGCCGATCGCATCCGCTCGCTGCGGCGCGGAGCGGTGACGCTTTTGGTCGTGGCCGCGGCCTATGAAGCGATCGCGCGCAGCGGCTATTTTGCTCCGGCCTTGATGCCGTCGCTCGGGACAGTGGCGCGCACTCTCGCCGATTCGCTTCTCGACGGCAGCATGCTCACTCACGCTGCGGCGACGCTCTATCGCGTGGTGATCGGGTTCGGGCTTGCCGTCGCGGTGGGATTGCCGCTCGGCGTCGCGATGGGCCGGTTTCGGCCGGTCGAGCATTTCGTCCTGCCGCTGTCCAGCGCGCTGATGCCGATTCCGTCGCTGGCCTGGGTGCCGGTTTTCATTCTGTGGTTCGGCCTCGGCAATACGGTGACGATCCTCATCGTGTTCTACGCGGCGCTGTTTCCGATGCTGCTCAACACCTTTACCGGCGTGCGATCGGTCAATCCGATCTGGCTGCGCGCCGCCGGCGCCATGGGCGCCAACGAAAACGCGTTGTTCTGGAAAGTGATCATTCCCGGTGCGTCGCCGTTCATCATCGCCGGATTGCGGCAGTCGTTCCTGCGCGCCTGGATCGCCGTCATCGGCGCGGAAATGCTGGCGGGTTCCGATTGGGGTTTGGGTTGGGTGATCTTCGACGCCAAGGAATTTCTCAACACCGACGTGATGCTTGCTTCGCTGATCGTCATCGGCTGCATCGGCTTCGTCACCGAGCGTCTGGTGTTCGGCTCGATCGAGCGCGCCACGATCTACCGCTGGGGCATGGCGCGCTCCGCGAAGAGCTAGCCCAGCCCGCAGCGCACCGTGGCGTAACGCGCTGCCAAACCGGGTCGTCAAGACGTCACTCTGGCTTCAAATTTCCAGCTTTGATAATCCCTTGATACTTTTCACTATCGGCGCGGACGAATGCGGTGAATTGATCGATCGACAAAGCCGATAGTTGAGCGCCGGTCTGCTCCAGGCGCGACTTGACGGCAGGCTCAAAGATAATCTTGTTGATCGCGCTATTGAGCCGTGTCGCGATATCCATCGGTAACCCGCGTGGGCCAAAAAATCCGGCCCATAGCGTGAAGTCGAAATTGGCGAGCCCCGTGACTTCGGCGACCGTGGGAATGTCGGGTGCAAGCGGCGAGCGCTTGGCGGTCGACACCGCAAGCATCTTGATTCTGTTGCTCGCCACCAGCGGCACGGCGCCGGGGTAGCCGGGGAAATAGAAGTCGACTTGTCCTCCCGCCACGTCATTCAAGGCCGGGCCGGCGCCTTTGTACGGCACGTGGACCAGCTTGCTGTCGAGTTTGAGTTTCAACAACTCGCCCGCGAGATGGCCGGGTGTGCCGATACCCGCTGAGGCGAATGTGAGCGGCTGGTTGGAGCGCAGAGCCGCCACCCATTGCGCCGCCGTCGAGAACGGAGACTTGGGCGGCACCACAAGTGCCAGCGGCACAACTCCGGCAAGCGCAATGGGCTGCAAATCCTTCAATGGATCGTAGCCGACGTCCCTCATGAAATAGGGATTGATGGCGATCTCGGGCGTTTGACCGACCGTCAATGTGTAGCCGTCGGGCGGCGAAGTGACGACGTCGCGTGCGCCGATCGTGCCACCCGCGCCGGACCTGTTCTCGACCGCTATCGATTGATTAAGTTCGATGGATAGCTGGTTGGCGATGATGCGGCCCAGAATGTCGCCGGTACCACCTGGGGGAAAGTTGACGATCAGGCGAATCGGACGGCTGGGATAGGTCTGCGGCCAAGCTGGCAGGGCCGTGAACGAAAGTCCGATCGCGAGCGTTGCGGCAGCGACGGCACGGGTAATGCAAATTCGCTTCGCAGTGCAAATCCGCTTCATGGCGCCCCCCCTTTTTCCGGCTGGCTGCAAGCGGCCGCTTCTGGCACAAAGTGTCCGCGCGACCTTAAGTATGCATGTTAGAGCATGATCATGCTTAGAGAAAAGCTCGGGGAAACGAAACAGGAAGCGGCGATGCCCCACATCGAGGCACGGGATATCACGCTGACTTACGCGACGCCGAGCGGCACCGTGCCGGGCGTGCGCGGCGTAAGTTTCGGCATGGCGGCCTCCGAGTTTCTCTGTATCGTCGGACCCAGCGGGTGCGGCAAGTCGACGCTGCTCAATATCATCGCCGGGTTTCTCACCCCGACCGCCGGCGAAATCCGCATCGGCGGCGCGCCGGTCAAGGGCTATGGCATGGACCGCGGCGTGGTGTTTCAGGATTTCGCCCAGCTGTTTCCGTGGCGCACCGCACTCGGCAACGTGACCTTCGGACTGGAAATGAAAGGCGTGCCCAAGGCCGAGCGCGAGGCCATCGCGCTCGAACAACTTCGCCTCGTGAAGCTGGAAAATTTCGCCCGCTCCTACCCGCACCATCTGTCGGGCGGAATGCAGCAGAGGGTCGCGATCGCGCGCGCGCTGGCCTACAATCCCGCGGTGCTGCTGATGGACGAGCCGTTCGCGGCATTGGATGCTTTGACTCGCGACGACATGCAGCGGCTCCTCGCCGAAGTGTGGCGAACGACGCGCAAGACGGTGATCTACGTGACCCACAATGTCGCCGAAGCCGTTTATCTTGCCGACCGGGTGGTGGTGATGACGGCGCACCCGGGCACGGTAAAGACGGAAGTGCCCATTCGACTTCCCCGTCCGCGCGACCCGCTTAGCGTCGAATTTCTCGATTACCAGAAAAACCTGCTGCGCCTTCTCGGTCACGACAAGATCGTGTGACAACAAAGATCGCATGGCGACTTAAACAAACAAGCCCAGGGGAAAACCGATGACCCAACAAATCAATCTGTCTCGGCGCCGATACCTTACCGCTGCCGGAGCGGGCGCGCTGGTGCTCGGTTTCGGCGCGGCACGAACGGCGGCGGCGGCCGCAAACATTCGCCAGGGCTACCAGACCAACATCTGGGGCATGCCGACCTATTATTTGATGAAGTCCGGCTATCTCGAGAAGCACGGTATCGCCGCCGAGGAATTCGCGGTTCCCTCCGGCAATATCACGATGCAGCAGATGGTGGCCCGGCAGGTCGACCTTGGCACCTATGCCGGTCCGTCATTCATCATCGGCAATGCCAAAGGCGGGCTGGTCGCGATCGCCGTGATCGAGCATGTCGGCAAGACGGCGCGCATCACCGCGCGCAAGGATCTGAACATTACCAAGATCGAACAGCTGCGCGGAAAGCGGATCGCCAATCAGACCGGCTCCTCGGTCGGCAACGACCTTGTCGATATCGTCCTGCCGCAACACGGCCTGAACAAGGGCGACTACACGGAAGTCCGCATGGACGTGAACAACATGGTGGCCGCGCTCGCGGCGAAGACGGTCGACGCGATGGCCAACGTCGAACCCTACAATGTCATCGCCGTCGCCGACGGCATCGGCACCGATCTCGGGGATTTTTCGGGCGTCGACACCATGCCGGTGTTCATGGCGGCGACGCCCGATTTCGTGCAGCAGAAGCCCGACGTGGTCGTCGCCTATCTCAAGGCGTGGCTCGACGCCGCACACGACTTCAAGGACAGTCCACAGAAGGTCAACGACGTCATCTACAAATTTTACGCCGACAAGGGCTACAAGATGTCGCCCGAGGTGTTCGCGACCGCGCTGTCGCGCGTCGAAGTAAGCCCCGGGTTTCCCGACAACCTCAAGCCCTACATGCAGCAGCAGGCGGAAATCCTGGTGAAGCAAAACATCATCAAGACCATTCCCGATTGGAGCACGGCGCTGCGCCCCGATTTCATGGAAAAGGCCAAGGCGGGGGCGTAGAGTCAGCCTCCGTGAATTCACAACAATCGTGAACCGCCATGGCCGGAACGGGCACCCGCGGCGCCCGCGCCCTCGTGGACCCTATTGTCCCCGCCATGCCCGTCTTGGATAGTGTCGCGGATTTAACGCGGATACCCGCAAGTTTAGAAGCGTAGCAGGAGAACTCGAATGAACGCCCCCGACAAGAACCCGCTCACGAACGGTTATCAACCCGTCACTTGGAATTTCAAACTTTTGGCCAACGATATGCTTGGCGGTTTTGGCGGCATGGGCGAAGGCATGTCGGTGCAGATCGCGCCCGACGGGCGGCGTATCATCTGGCTGGCGCATGAAAGCGCGCCGAAGAATTTCACCGCCGTCGACGTCTCCGATCCGCGCAAGCCAAAGGTGGTGTGCCAGACCGACCTGCCGCACGCCAATATGCGCTCGAACTCGCTCGAGACCTGCGGCAACCTGATGGCGGTCGCTTATCAGACGTCGAAGAAGGATCTGCAGCCGGCCGGCTTCGAGCTGTTCGATATATCCAAGCCGGAAAATCCGAAATCGATTTCGTTCTTCGATTGCTCGGGCCCGCATTCGCGCGGCGTGCACCAGCTGTGGTTCTGCGACGGCGAATACGTGCATTGCGCGTCCGGCTCGCGCGACTTCGTTCCGACCAACCCGGGCGACGACCAGTTCTATCGCTGCGTCGACGTGCGCAATCCATCGAAGCCGGTCGAGGTCGGCCGCTGGTGGATGCCCGGCACCCGCCAGGGCGACAACGTCATGCCGCCGACGCGGCATCCGATCGACAAGGGTTTCCGCGCCCACAACACCAACGTCTATCCGCAACGGCCAGACCGCTGCTACCTCGCTTACATCGACGGCGGCATGTTCGTGCTCGACATTTCCGACAAGGCGGATCCGAAGAAGATTTCGCAGTGGACCAATTCCCCGCCCTATACCGGCTTCATGCATACAGTGGTGCCGTTATTCGATCGCGGCCTGATGCTGGTGACCGACGAGTCGACGGAGAACAACGCCAAGGACTGGCCGAAGCTGATCTGGGTGCTCGATGCGCGCGACGAGTCCAATCTCGTCTCGATCTCGACCTGCCCATTGCCCGATCATAGGATTTACGCGGCGGCGGGCCGCTTCGGCGCGCATAACATCCATGAGAACGTGCCGCTGCCGACCGCGTGGCACTCCGATCAGATCGTGCTCGGCACCTTCTTCAACGGCGGCTTGCGCGCCTACGACATTTCCAATCCGTATCAGCCCAAGGAAATTGGCGTCTTCATGCCGCCGGCGCCTCCCGGCGCGCCGACCGGCACGATCCAGATGAACGACGTGTTTGTCGACGAGCGCGCCGTCGTCTATACCGTCGACCGCCACATCGGCGGGCTTTACATCCTCGAGATGGATTTCTGATTATCGACCGCCATGCTCGACCTGTTCCCCTCACGTGAGGCGAGCCCGTTCGGGCGGCGGCTGAAACGCGAGCGCGGCGCGCGGATTCCGGTGACAGTGGTCACCGGTTTCCTCGGCGCCGGCAAGACGACGCTGATCCGGCGGTTTCTCAAGTCTCCCGAAGGCCACGGCACCGCCGTGATCGTCAACGAGTTCGGCGCCGTCGGCATCGACGACGCGCTGGTGCGTGACAGTGCTGAAGAAACCGTGCTCCTCGGCAACGGCTGCCTCTGCTGCATCACGCGCACCGATTTGCAGGCCGCGCTGCGCCGGCTCATCTTCGACCGCGAGCGCGGCACGGCGCCGCCTTTCGCCCGCGTTCTAATCGAAACGTCAGGACTCGCCGATCCAGCGCCGATCCTGCAGACCTTCTCAACCGATCGCGCGCTCGGCGGCGAATTTCACATCGACGTCGTACTTACGGTGGTGGATGCCGTGAATGGCGAGGCCGCGCTTGCGAATGCCGCAGAAGCGCGCAAGCAGGTCATTCTCGCCGACCGCCTGATCATATCGAAGACCGATCTCGCGACGCCGGCCGTGGTTGAAACGCTGACGCGGCGCCTGCAACGGCTTAACCCGCGCGCGACAATCGACGTGGCGGTTGCCGGCGCACTCGATCCAAATCGCATGATCGAGCCGGCGACGCGGGAGCGGTCAAGCTTTATCGCCGAAGCGGAGCATGGCGACGGCATCGCGAGCTTCGTGATGGAACGGGAAGGCCCGGTCTCTTGGGCCGATTTTTCGCGCGCCATGGAAACGCTTATTGCGCTGCGCGGTCCGGACCTTCTGCGCGTCAAGGGACTGCTCGATGTCGCAGGCTGCCGCGGGCCGGTGGTCGTGCAATATGTTCAACACCTGGCACATCCGCCGGTCGAGCTCGACGCCTGGCCGGACGAAAACCGCATGAGCCGCGTCGTGTTCATTACACGCAACATTCCCGAACGTCAGATCCGCGACTTGTTCGCGGCCGTGCAGGCGCTGGCCAAATGATAGGGCGAATACGCGACGCCAATAACTTAAGCCGCGCCTACTGAGAAAGAGGCGTCAGGCTCGCCACCGCAACCTCACCGTCGGTAATGTAGTGGTTGACTTGTTTGACGGGCAGGTGTTGGCCGGATTGGTATGAGTTCACGTCCGCGATCACTTTGCTCTTCTGTAGCTCGGCAATGATGTAGTCCCGCTCGGCATTGGTATCCGCATCGGTGGCGTGGGTAATCTGGAAGGTCAGCTGGGTCAGGGAAAAGCCGGTATCCCTGGTGCCGGCTCCGACCCAGAGAACGTGTTCATGGCGCGGCGGCCGGTCCGTGTTCAGCCAGAAACTCGCCACCCCCACGGTGGCCTCGGCGCGCGAGAGGCTCAAGGCCCAAAATCGGATGTGGTGGCGCTTGCGCGGGCTGTTGTCGATCGCCTTTTGGAAGCCGATGTCTTGGCCGCGCCCGAACAGATAGAGCGTGCTAAACGGGGCAGTCGGATAGGGCGAGTTGAAGACGAATGCTCGGATCATGCGCCACGAGCTTGCCACGCCCAGCGGATCGGCCTCCGACCATCCGGCGGCGGCAAAAGCGGCGCGGAGCTGCTGCAGCGTGCCTATCAGCACGAGATTGACGGGATCACCCGGCAATCCGTCGCCGGTAATCGCAAAGCGAGGCACACGTTTGCGCTGGAGGATCTTAAGGCCCATGCGAACGGCGCGCGGGAGGATAAGATACGCGGCGACTCCATAAGTGAGGGCCACGGCCAAAATCGACGGCAGCCTGCGGTCCGTAATCCTGAAAACAAAGACGATTAACCAGACGCTAAGGATGCCCAACGCGAAGATGAGCAAGCGGCGGAGTGCGCGTTTCAGCAATCTCACGATTGAGCCACCATACAGTGCGCCACGCCTGGACGCCGAAAAGACGGCCGATGGTAAGCGGCCATCCTACAAAATCCAGCAGCATTAGCATTATTGATTTCGATCAATGCAAATCCTCGTTTCGACTGTTTCAGCTATGTCAAAATGTGTCAGCCGCCCACGTTGCGGCAACGGCGATTTAAGGAACATTTTCCATGTGCAGATTTCTGGCGACATGCATTTCCGTTATTTTTCTGATGCTTCAAATTTTGCCGGCTCAGTCGGATGAGCTTCCCGTCCTCAACGTGTTGCCGCTCTGCCGTGGAATTGTCAGTCAAGGCGATGCTCCGTTGCAGGCGGGCGATCGAGCTGTGACGGTTGAGGAATGCCTGAAGGCCGAACAGGACGATCGTGCGACGATGAAGCAAGAGTGGTCCACATTTTCGCCGTCGGACAGAAAAAATTGCATCGCCGAAGCTACCATGGGCGGCGAGTTCGAGCTATACCGATCTTCTCACGTGTCTCGAAATGGCGCGAGACGTCAGGCAGCTGAAACAAGCGCCTACGGGTGCGAAGATCGATTAAGCTGTGAAGGCGAGTTCAGCGTAGGGCCCAAGCTGACGTGCCGGAAGCCGCCGATCCATGTTCGTTTGCGGGAGTCAGAGAGGCATCGCGATTTGACTGCGCTGCGTCCGCTTACGACCCAAAGCGTCCGGTAGCCGATACCGGACTCGGCCGATTGTCGCGTCAGCCGAAGGTGAAGGCGTCGTGATAGGCGCCTTGCACGCTGCCGCCCGGTACCGGACCGCCTCCGGGTACGTGCACCATGTTGCCGATCACGGCGATGGTGGCGCCATGCAAGCCGTGGCGCGGGATAGCCATCGGCGTGAGCGCCTCCCAGGTATCGGTCTTTGGATCGTAGGCCTCGTTGGTGCCGAATACCCTGCCGGTGGCCTCGCCGCCGAACACCACGATCTTGCCGTTGATATAGACACAAGATGGGCCGCTGCGCGCCGTCGGTAACGGGGCGCGGAAGGTCCAGCCGTCCGTTTTTGGATCGTAGACCGCGTTGAGCGAGGTGTTGAAATCGTAGGAATCCATGCGGCCGGCGATGGCGTGTATTTTTCCATCGACCACCGCGACTCCCATATGGTCGCGCTGGCCGACGAAGGGCTGCGTGCCGGTCGAGCCGCGCATGCTGGCGCGGTCCGAATATTTGTTGTCTGCCGGATCGTATACTTCGTGCCACTCCACCGAGCGCACGTCGCGTCCGCCGAGCAGATGAATCTTGCCGTCGAGCACGATGGCCGAGATCGCACCGCGCGGACGCGACAATCCGGCGATCGGCGTCCACTGGTCGGTCGTGGTGTCATAGACGAAGCACTTGGAGTGCGGACAGCGGTTCTGCTCGACGAAGCCGCCGAAGGTATAAATCTTGGTGCCGATCGAGACGCCGGCGACGTGATTGCACGGGTGCGGGAATGGCGCCTTCAGCGACCAGGACCACGTTGACGGGTCATAGACCTGATGAAAATTCTGATCGACGCGGTGCTTGGCATAGCCGGCAATGACATGAATTTTGCCCTGGCATTCGATTACAGCATGTTCGCCGGTCGGAATTGGCAACCGCGGCTGCTCAACCCATTTGCCCGGATTGGCGGCCTTGGGCGCGACGCTGGTCATGTAGCGTTGCTTCTCGACGTTCGCCGGGATGGCGGTGATCGACTTGTCGGTGAGCCCGAGGAAGAGCGGGAGTTCCTGTTCTGCTGCCATGATGGACCTCGATTTAAATTGCGCGGGATCTTATCCGCTTTTTCGGGATCATGCGCCGACGTAACTGGGGACGGCGTCGCGCAACAATTGGCGCGTCAGCTCGACGCCCTCGCGCGCGACATCGTAGGGCGAGCGTGCCCATAGTTCGGGATTGGGAGCTTCGTAGCTCAGATAGCCGGTATATTTTTTCTCCGCCAAGAGGCCGAGCATCTCGCGCCATTTGACAACGCCTTTGCCTGGCGGCAGGCGATCGGTCGGGCGGGCCACGCCGGTCACCGGGTTGGCCGAAAGGTCGCTGTATTGGAAGCAGAAAATCCGCTCGGCCGGCACGCTCTCGAAACCGCGGCCGCCCGCGCCGCTGCGGGTGAAGTGATAGGCGTCGATCAGATAACCGCAATTTTCCTTGCCGGCGCCGTCGAGCAACTCGCGCAGCACCGAAAGCTTGTTGAGTACGGGATGCTGCGAATTGAATTCGATGGCCAGCCGCAAGCCATATTCGGCCGCGATGTCGCCGGCCCGTTTAAGATAATCGATTGCATTCGGAATCGAGCCTTGGACCGGTCCGGGCGCGCTCATCAGCATATTGCAGCCGAGCGCGACCGCATTCTCGCACAACTCCCGGAACACGCCGAACAGCCGCTTGCTTTCATCGCCGGCGGCGAACAGCCAGCCATATTCGACGCCGAGCACGCCAACCGGAATGCCGGCCTTGCGGATGAGATCGAGCACTTGCGCGTTCGTCATGCCGGTATCGAAGCAACGTTTGAAGTCGGTGCGGCGCAGCTCGACCGCGTCGTAGCCCGCGACGCGTGCGGCATCGAGCGCGGTCGCGAGCGGCGTGGTGTCGATCGTCCACATATGCAGCGCCAATCGGCCAAACTTCTCCGTCATGCTTCGCATGCTCCGTTACGATGATGCCCGGTACGATAATAACCTGCCCCAGCCGGGACGGACGCTCGATGCCAGGTCAATCCAGACGCCGTTATTGGCCTTCATATTGAAGGATGTAAAGGCCTGCAGGACGAAGCGTTGAGATGATGACGGGGTTCTGATTAGATGTCGCATTCGACCCTGGCCATAATCTCGACAGACGGATTTTGCGCGAGCAGTGCGGTTTCCGACGCCCAAACGTTACGATCGTACGAGCGTGAACAGCGCATGACGAAAAAGTTCGAATTCAGCCTCAACGGCAAACCCGTCAGCATCTCGCTCGACAACGAGGAGACCCCGCTCCTGAATGTTTTGCGCAACGATCTCGGCGTGATGGGCACGAGATACGGTTGCGGGCTCGATCAGTGCGGCTGCTGCATGGTGCTGATCGACGGCGCGCCCGAGAAATGCTGCACCAAACCGGTGTGGAGCGTCGCCGGAAAAGGCGTTACCACCGTCGAGGGTCTTGGGACGCCGGAACGCCCGCACCCGCTGCAACAGGCCTTCATCGAAGAGCAGGCCGGCCAATGCGGCTACTGCCTCGCCGGCATCCTGATCGCGGCGAAGGCGCTGCTCGAGCGCAACGCGTCACCGACGCGGCTTGAAATCGCACAGGCGCTCGACGGCAATATCTGCCGTTGCGGCGCGCATAACCGGATCATGCGTGCGGTCGAAAAGGCTGCGGCGCGCATGCGCGAGGGTGTGAGGCCAGGAATACCGCAATGAACGCGCCCGTCCTGCCCGGCCCGCTGGCCGACAATCCGAGCCTCGATCGCTGGGTGACATTTCCCGCGCCCGGCAAAGTGACCGTCGGCACCGGCCGCGTCGAACTCGGCCAGGGCGTGCTGACGGCGATGACACAGATCGCCGCCGACGAGCTCGACGTCGCGATGGAGCGCATCACGATCCGCTCCGGCGACACCGAATTCACGCCGAACGAGGGCTATACCGCCGGCAGCCAGTCGATCCAATTCGGCGGCGTGGCGATGCGGCAGGCCTGCGCGGATGTGCGGGGCCTGTTCATCGAACGGGCGGCGCGCGTGCTCGGCTGCAAGCCGAGCGAACTTGGCATTCGCGACGGCAATATCCTTCGCAACGGCACGCCGACCGGCCAGGATTACTGGACACTCGCGGGCGCAGTCGATCTGTCCGCCAAAGCGACCGGTAGCGGCAGGCGCAAGGCGGCCGCGGATTTCGCCGCCATCGGCCAGAGCAGCGCGCGCCTCGATTTGCCGGCGAAGATTTTCGGCAAGCCGGCCTTCATCCACGACATGGTTCTCGACGGCATGGCGCATGCGCGAGTGGTGCGCCAGCCCAACCGCGGCGCCGCGATTGCAGCCATCGACGAACAGGCGATCAAGCGCGCCGCCAAGGCGCCTGTCGAATTCGTGCGCAATGGCAATTTCCTCGCTATCGTCGGCAACGACGAGACCGCCGTCGATCTCGCCGGCGCCGCCGCGGCCAATCACGTCACCTGGCAACACGTCGAGACGCCGACCTCGCTCCAGGCCGAGGCGTCCTGGCTCATTCAACGGCCGGCGGTTGACCGCATCATCGGCGCGCCGGAGCCGGCCGATCCGCAGGGCCGCGCGCGGTTCGAAGCGACCTATACGCGCGGCCATCTCGCGCATGCGTCAATCTCGCCGTCCTGCGGCTTGGCGGTCTATCGCGACGGTCATCTCACGGTCTGGACGCATTGCCAGGGCGTGTTCCCGCTGCGGGCGGCGCTGGCGCGCACGCTCGGCCTCGACGCGTCGGCCATCACCGTGCACCACGTGCAGGGCTCCGGCTGCTACGGCCATAACGGCGCCGACGACGCCGCGGCCGATGCCGCCATCGTCGCGATGAAGATGCCGGGCGTGCCGATCCGCGTGCGCTGGCGCCGCGAAGAGGAGTTTGTCTACGAGCCGAAGAGCCCGGCGATGGTGGTGAAGGTCCGCGCCCTCCTCGACGAAGCCGGCAAGCCTTCGGACTGGACGGCGGAGATCTGGAGCGGCACGCACAATTATCGCCCCGGCGCAGGCGGCAACCTGCTGGGCGGGCAAGCGCTGCCCAATCCGTTGCCCGAGCCGCCGCCGGGCGACGTTCCGGAAGCCAATGGCGGCGGCGCCACCCGCAACGCGGAGCCGCTCTATGACATCGCCGGAAAGCGCATCATCCATCACCTGGTGATGGAGACGCCGGTGCGCACCTCGGCGCTGCGCGGGCTCGGCGCCATGCCGAACGTGTTCGCGATCGAATGCGCCATCGACGAGTTGGCCGAACGCGCGGGCCAAGATCCCGTGCAATACCGGCTCTCGATCACCGCCGATCGTCGCGCGCGCACCGTCATCGAGAAGGTCGCCGCCATGGCCGGCTGGAAGGCCGGCGAGCTTGGCGGCGCCGGCCGCGGCCGCGGCATCGCCTTTGCACGCTACAAGAACCGCGCCGCCTATGCCGCGGTTGTCGTCGAGCTCGACGTCGACGAGACGATCCGCCTGCGCCATGTCTGGTGCGCGAGCGATGCCGGCCTCGTGGTCAATCCGGACGGCGCGATCAATCAGCTCGAAGGCGGCATAATCCAATCGGCAAGCTGGGTGCTCAAAGAGCAGGTCCGCTTCGACAACGGCGTGAGCTCGTTCGATTGGGAAACCTATCCGGTGCTGAAATTCAGCGAAGTGCCGGAAATCGATATCGAGCTCGTCAACACCAAGGACGAGACGCCGCTCGGCGTCGGCGAAGCGACCGCCGGCCCGACCGCCGCCGCGATCGGCAACGCGGTGTCGCACGCGCTCGGGGCCCGCATTCGCGACCTGCCGATGACGCGCGAGCGCATCATGGCAACGCTGCTCAAGGAATAGATTTCACCGAAGAAGCACCGGGTCTAACTCGGATCGCAACAAGTGGATATTGTGCTGATCGATCATCCGCAAATCGCACCATCGGGCGCCGGCGAGACGTCGAGCCGGCCGACCCCGGCGGCGCTCGCCAATGCCGTATTCGACGCATCAGGGGTACGCATCCGCCGCGCGCCACTGTCGCCGGATAACGTGAAGTCGGCGCTGTCGTAAAGCTTTCCCTCTCCCCGCCCGCGCGGAGAGGGAGTAGCCTGTCGTCATGACGGCAATCGTTCGCACGCTCGACGAAGCCCTGGCGCCGATCGTCGACGGCTGCATGTTGGCGGTGCCGCGCGAGTCCTCGGGCGCGCCGATGGCGGCGACGCGCGCGCTGATCCGGCGCGGCATCAGGCGCTTGCATCTCGTGACGCTGCCGACCTCGACCCTGCAGGCGGACTTGCTGATCGGCGCCGGCTGCGTCGAGACGCTGGAAACGTCCGCCGTCAGCCTCGGCGAATTCGGCCCGGCGCCGCGCTTTGCCGCCGCCATTCTTGCCGGCACGGTCCGCATGCTTGATGCCACCTGCCCGGCGCTGCACGCACAGTTCCAGGCTGCTGAAAAAGGCGTGCCGTTCATGCCGCTGCGCGGGCTCATCGGCTCCGACGTGCTGGCGCACCGGACGGATTGGAGACTGGTGGACAATCCGTTCGGTAACAACGATCCGATCGTGCTGTTGCCGGCGCTCAAGCCCGACGTCGCTTTATTCCATGCGCCGATGGCCGACCGCGCGGGGAATGTCTTTATCGGCACCCAGCGCGAGCTTGTGACGATGGCGCATGCGGCGCAGAAAACGATCGTCACCGTGGAACAAATTTACGACGGCGATCTGTTGCGCGATCCATTGCTGGCCGCCGGCACAGTGCCGGGCTTTTACGTCGAGGCTGTCGCCGTCGCTCAGCGCGGCGCGTGGCCCCTGCCCTTGCCGGACCATTACCCGATCGATGGTAAGCATCTCGCCGAATATGCGCTTCTTGCCGCTACGATCGAAGGCTTTGCCGACTATTTGCAGCGTTATGTGCACGAGCGGGCCGCGGTAGTCGCATGAGCGGCGCGCCGGCCGAAAATTTCCGCGACGAGGAACTGCTCGCCGACGTGATCTGCCGGCTGATCGGCGACGTACGCCACGTTGCGGTCGGCTCAACCTCGCCGATTCCGGCGACTGCGGCACTGCTCGCCCGCGAACGCGGTCACGGCCGGCCTTACGTTTCGCTGCTCGGCAGCCGCCAACACACGTTCTTCACCGATGGCGCGCGCGAATTGTTCGACTGCGCCGGCCAGGGCCGCATCGACGTATTTTTTCTGTCCGGCGGCCAGATCGACGGCGCGGGCAACATCAATCTGGTCAGCGTCGGCGATTACGACCATCCGAAGGCGCGTTTTCCCGGCTCGTTCGGCTCGGCCTATCTCTATTACGTGGTGCCGAAGGTAATCCTGTTTCGTGTCGAACACTCGCGCCGCACGCTGGTGCCGAAAGTCGACTTCGTCAGTGCGCCAGGCGGCAGCGACGGAAACGTATTTCGGCCCGGCGGCCCGATCGCGCTGGTCACCAACCGCTGCCTGTTCGACTTCGACCGCGCGCGTCAGCGCTTTCGCCTCGCCAGCGTGCATCCCGGCCACAGCGTCGAGGAAGTGATCGGGAATACCGGCTTCGACTTCGACCGGCCTGCGGAAGTGCCGACCACGCCGGCGCCGTCAGCCGAGACCTTGCAAATGATGCGTTCAGTCGTCGCACCAATGCTGGCCGAGGTCTATCCGCAATTTGCCGAGCGGGTATTTGGTGTCGCGGCGCCAGTACCGTCATCCTGACGGCGACGGATAAAGCGTTGCACGTCTCGTCGCATCATGGTTTTTATGCGCCCGCAGTAAGGGGAAACGTCCAGTGAAAACGGTGGAAGCAGGCGTAATCGGTGTCGGCTGGATCGGCGGTCTGCGCGCGGACACGCTGTCGCGCACGGCGCTGGTCGACAAGTTGCATCTGTGCGACATCAAGCCGGACCGGCTCGCCGAGGTAAAAAAGCTATACAAGCCGGCGACCGCGACGCTCGACTACAACGACCTTATCAACAACGATAACATCCGCATCGTCTATGTCTCGACCACGCCGGAGGCAAACCACTACCCGATCGCGCGCGACTGCCTGAAATCCGGCAAGAACGTCATGCTGGAAAAGCCGATTGCGCTCGAATTGTGGGAAGCCGATGAGCTGATCCAATTGGCCAAGCGCAACGGCCTGAAATTCACCATCGGCTATTCGCAGCGCTTCAATCCCAAGGTCGCCTACGCCAAAAAGAAGATCGCCGACGGCACGCTCGGCAAGGTGGTCTCGGTGCTGGTCAGCCGGCATCTGTCTCGCGAGCTCGGTAAGAAGATCGCAAGCCGGGTCCGGCTGTCGCCGGTGGTGATGGAATCGACCCACGATCTCGATTTCGTGTTCTGGCTCTTGGAGCCGGCGAAGCCGGTGCGCGTCTACAGCCAAGGCGCCTACGGCTACATGCAGCCGATCAACGGCTCGCACGATATTATGTTTACGACCGTGACCATGGACAACGGCGTCGTGGTGATGATCGGCGGCGGCTGGAATTTCCCGCCGAGCTTTCCGAATTACTGCTCGACCTGGATCGAGATCACCGGCACCGAGGGCGCGCTCACGCTCGACGATACCCAGCGCGACAATTGGCTCAATACCGCAACGCGCGGCCAGGAATTCCCGATGTCGACCATGCCCGGAGAGTGGGTTGATCACGTCTATGCCGGCGGCTTGGGCCCCGAGACCATGCATTTCCTCGAAGCCTGCATCCGCGACACCGCGGTGATGGTGACACCGGAAAGCGCAAGGCGCGTGATGGAGACTTATAGCGCCGCCGATTTGTCCGCCGATCGCAACGAGCCGATCGATCTGCCGCTCTCCAACGAGACGATTTCCGGAATTGCCGAACTGAAGAAGAAAAACCGCGCGGGATTAAACGTATGAAAAAGGGTGCAAAAGGCGTCGGCGTCGCCATTATCGGCGCCGGTCGCGTCGGCCTGTTCCGCGGCGAAGTGGCGGCGCGCCATCCCGCCGTGGAATGGATCGGCATAGCCGAACTCAACCACAATCGTGGCGGTGACGTCGGCGCGCGTATCGGCGCCGACTTCATCACCACCAGTCACCGTGAATTGTTGGCGCGGCCGGAAGTAACCTGCGCCATCATCGCCACCGACGAGCACCTTCACGTCGATCCGGTCCTGGCCGCGGTCGAGCGCGGGGTGCCGATGCTGATCGAAAAGCCGCTCGCCACCGATCTGGCGCAGTCGGAGCGCGTGCTCAAGGCGATCACCGACGCCAAGCTCGACGCCGTGGTCGGCTACACCCAGCGCTTTCGAAGGAAATGGCTCGGCGCAAAAGAGAAGGTGCGTAACGGCGCGCTCGGCGACGTGACGATGGTGACGTCGCGCGCGTTCATGAATCGTCTCGTCGCCATTGATAATTACAAGCGCACCGACGACCCGGCGACGATCTCGCCGATGGTGATCTCCGGCACCCACGCGCTCGATATCGTGATGTGGTATCTGGAAAAGAAAACGCCGGTCGAATGCTATGCGCGTTCGGTCGACAAGGTGCTCGGCCCGCTTTACCACGGCATCGACGCCACCGCCGGAATGATCATGTTCTCCGACGGAACGGTCCATAACCTCAGTATCTCCTGGGCGCTGCCGGTCACTTGGCCGGGCGCGGTTTATAGCCTGGAGGTCGGCATCAACGGCACCCATGGCGTACTGACCATCGACGACACTCATCGCGATATGGTGCTGGCGGTGTCGGCACCGCAGAGCGAAGGCTACGCGCCCGACGAGAGCCGTCTGGTCGATTTCATGGGTTCTTATCCGCCAGGCGACATGGTGCTCGGCGAGTTGCGCGGACCGATGGCGGACGAGACGGTGTCGTGGCTCAATCGCGTTTCGCTCGGCCTGCCGACGCAGGCCGCCACCGCCGCCGAAGCGCATAACCGGTTGATGTTGACCAAGGCGCTCGATCTGTCGGCCAAGCTCAAACAGCCGGTCAAGCTGCCGCTTGAGCCCGAGCACGGCCGCGCGGCGGCGTAAGCTCAGCCCAAGGCAACGAGCAGTACGGCGATCTCGCTCACTTGCTCGAGCGCGCCCATCACGTCGCCGGTCTGGCCCTTGATCTGCCGCATGCTAAGCCATGCCATCAGCGCGACGATCACGGCGAGAAGGATCAGCGCGAATATGCCGTGACCGAGATGAAGGCAGATGACGAGAATCAGAAAGCCAATCACTCCGGCGGCAGCGACAACCTCACCCGGCGGCCGGCCGGCATCGAACGACAAACCGTCGCTGCGCGCCGGCGGCAGCAAAAGCATCAATGCCGGCATCGCCGCGCGCGCACCGGCATGTGAGGCAAGCAGCGCCCATACGACCGCATGCGCGCTGGGCAGGCTTGCCAGCACGGCGATGCGCAAAACGAGCGACATCGCCAAAGCGCAGACGCCGTAAACGCCGATGCGGCTGTCCCGCATGATGTCGAGTTTTTGTTCGCGGGTTTTGCCGCCGCCGAAACCGTCGGCGGTATCGGCGAGCCCGTCCTCGTGCAGGCAGCCGGTGACGAGCATCGTCGCCGCAACGGCGAGCGCCGCAGCCGGCCACGGCGGCAGCCCGACACGGTGCGCCACCGCATAGACCACGGCGCCAACAATCCCGACTGCGAGCCCGGCAATCGGAAACGCCCAGGCGGTTTTGGCAATGGCGCTGCCTGCGATCGGAGTTGCGCGCAGCAGCGGCAGCCGCGTGCAAAACACGATGCTCGCCTTGAGCTCTTCTGCGCGGTCTTCGAGCCAGCTGCTTGAAATCGTCATCTGCTGGAAATCGTGCTAAACTTGCCGTGCCTTGCCGGCGCGCGGAATCACATCCCCATGACAAACTTTACCTCATTTTCCGGCCTGCGCGCGATCTGTCTCGACTTGCCGAGCGGTCATCCTGCGGCCAGCGCCGCCGTCGCCCAGCGCGACGCGATCCTGACCAAGCCGCCAAAGAGCCTCGGGCGGCTCGAAGACCTGGTCGCCTGGCTCGCCCATTGGCAGGGCCATGCGCCGCCGCGGCTCGATCACGTCGAGATTCTGGTTTTCGCCGGCAATCACGGCGTCACCAAGCGCGGCGTTTCGGCCTATCCGGCCGAGGTGACGGCACAGATGGTGGCGAACTTCGCCGCGGGCGGCGCCGCGATCAATCAGCTCGCGCGCAGCGCCGGCGCCAAATTGCGCGTCATTCCGCTGTCGCTCGAAACGCCGACCGCCGACTTCACGCAACAGCCCGCGCTGACCGAGCAGGAATTCCTTGCTGCGGTGGCCGCCGGCTACGACGCGGTGGCGCCGGACTGCGATCTGGTTTGCCTCGGCGAAATGGGCATCGGCAATACCACCGCGGCAGCGACCATCGCCGCGGCACTGTTCGGCGGCGGCGGCGCGCGTTGGGCCGGCCGCGGCACCGGCGTCGACGAAGACGGCTTGGCGCGAAAACGCGCCGTCATCGACCAAGCGATCGCGCGGCACGTTGCTAAGCTCTACGATCCGTTGGCGGTGGCCGCGGCGTTCGGCGGCCGCGAGCTTGCCGCCATTCTTGGCGCTACCCTGGCGGCGCGGCGCCAGCGCATCCCGGTCCTGCTCGACGGCTTCGTCTGCACCGCCGCGGTGGCGCCGCTGGCGAAGCTGCGCGCCGACACGCTGGCGCATGCGCAAGCCGGCCACGTCTCCGCCGAAGCCGGTCACCGCCTGCTGCTTGAGGAAATGGGCCTGCATCCGCTTGTCGATCTCAACATGCGGCTTGGCGAAGCGTCCGGCGCCGCGGTGGCGCTCAACATCCTGCGCGCCGCGCTCGCCTGCCATACCGGCATGGCGACATTTGCGGAAGCCGGCGTCTCCGACAAACCGGCCGACGAGGCGGAGCCGAAGGCGGCGGGCTGACCGATGCCTGGCAATGGCGGACAAGCAGTTTGGTTGGCAGCCGGCCTGCGCACGCCGTTCGTCGCGGTGGATGGACCGCTCGCCAATCGCGACGCGCTGGCGTTGTCGGTGCCGGTCGTTCAGGCGATGGCGCAGCAAGTCAGCGGGCGGATCGACTTCGGAGTCTGGGGCTCCGTCGTCCTCAATCTCGCTTACGCCAACCTGGCGCGCGAAATCTGGCTCGACAGCAAGCTCAATCCGCAGGTGCCGACCTTCACCACGATCATGCAGTGCTCGACCAGCATGGTCGCCGCCTTCGAAGCGGTCGGCATCCTCGGCGCGCGCCGCGCGGCGCTCGCGCTGGTCGGCGGCGTCGAAAGCATGACCCGCGTCGAATTTGGTCTCAGCATGAATCTGTCGGTCTGGTTGCGGCGCATGTTTCAAGCGCGCAGCACGCGCGACCGCTTGCGCATCCTGCGCCGGCTACGGCCATCCGACATCCGGCTCTACGTGCCGGAAGTGAAGAACCGCGTCACCGGCCGCAGTATGGGCGAACACACCGAGGACATGGCGAAGGACTGGAAAATCACCCGCCAGGAGGAGGACGCGCTGGCGCTCGACAGCCATCGCCGCGCGGTCGCCGCGCAGGATCGCGGCTTCTTTAACGATCTGATCGTTCCGCTCGACGGCGTCACCAAGGATCACTTTCCGCGCCGCGACACGTCGCTCGACGGGCTCGCCAAGTTGAAACCCGTGTTCGACCGCACCAGCGGACACGGCACCATCACGGCGGGCAACTCGTCGCCGCTGACCGACGGTGCCGCGGGCCTGTGGGTTGCGACCGACGAGGGCCTTGCCCGCCTCCCGGCAACAACGCCGCGGGTACGCATGATCGATTTCGAAATGGCCGCGATC
This sequence comes from uncultured Alphaproteobacteria bacterium, assembly GCA_963775515.1. Lineage (GTDB taxonomy): Bacteria > Pseudomonadota > Alphaproteobacteria > Rhizobiales > Xanthobacteraceae > BOG-931. The sequence goes on from CAVZIQ010000004.1 coordinate 436,949, forward strand.
GATATTTTTTACGAGGGTTTGCTGATGGCGCCGGTCACCGCGATTCCGCGCCTGCTGGCGCGGCACGGGCTGAACTATGACGACATCGCATTGTGGGAAATCCACGAGGCATTCTCGGCGCAAGTGGCCTGCCACATCAAGGCGCTGCAGGACAAAGAGTTCGTCCGTGCCAAGGCCGGCATCGAGAATACGTTCGGCCGGTTTCCGATCGAGCGGATGAACCCGAACGGCGGCAGCGTGGCGCTCGGCCATCCGTTTGCGGCCACCGGCGCGCGCATTTTGAGTCAGGCGGTCAAGGAACTCGCCGCGATGGCGCCGGGCAGCCGCGCCGTCGTCAGCATCTGCGCCGACGGCGGTCTTGGCACCGTGGCGCTGCTGGAGTGCTGAGCGTTTTTATCCCGCGGCGGCAGCGATGGCATGAAAGAACGTTCCCGTGACGTGGCCGCGGCGCCCGCCCGCATTGCCGAGTGCGCGGCCTTCACCGTCACATAGTTCGGCAAAAGACTTATCGTCGCCGGGCGAAGTCAACGTGGCGTAATGGAATTCGTGGCCGCGCACGATCGCGCCCTTCCCGCCTAAGATATTGTCGGCAAGAAGCCGCGCCGTGCGGTAGCCGAGATGCAATTTGCGCTTGGCGAAGCTCGTCGAATGGCCGAGCAAGCCGGTCATGGCGTGGTGCTTGCCTCCCGCATCTTCGAGGCTTCGACCCAGCACCATGTAGCCGCCGCACTCACCGTGAACGGCCCGCGTCTCGGCGAAACGCTGCAAGCCGCCGGTAAAGCGCCGCGCCGCGGCGAGCGCATCAGCATGCAGCTCCGGATAACCGCCGGGCAGCCAACAGCAATCGGCGCGTTCGGCAGGCGGCTCGTCGGCCAGCGGCGAGAACAGAATAAGCTCCGCTCCGGCGCGGCGCCACGTTTCGATGAGATGCGGATAGACGAAGCTGAACGCCCGGTCATGCGCCAGCGCAATGCGCTGGCCGGGCGGCGGCAAAGCGGCCGCAATGACGTCAGCTGCGCCGACGCAAAGCGACGCGGCATTGGCGATCATCGCATCGAGATCGAGATGCTGCTCGGCCATAGCCGCGAGACGGTCGATCAACGCGGCAAGATCGGCGTGTTCGCCGGCTTGGACGAGACCGAGATGGCGCTCCGGCAACGCCAATGCGGCCTCGCGCGGCACTGCGCCGAAAACGGGAATGCCGAGCACAGTGATCGCGTCAGCGACCAGCGCGCGGTGTTTTTCGCTTGCCGTGCGGTTGAGAACGACGCCGGCGATGCGCACCGCCGGATCGTGCGCGGCAAAACCCCGCACGACGGCCGCCGCCGACTGCGCTTGGCGCGCGACGTCGAGCACGAGGACGACCGGCAGGCCGAAATGAGCAGCGAGATCGGCGGTCGCGCCGCGACGGCCCGCGACGCCGGCGGCGCCGTCGAACAGGCCCATGACGCCTTCAACAACAAAAATATCGGCCGCGCCGGCGGCTTGCACCGCTAAGGCATCGAGCAATGGGCCCGGCATGGCCCAGCTATCGAGATTGACGCTCGCGGCGCCGATCGCCGCGGCGTGAAATGCCGGGTCGATATAGTCCGGCCCGGCCTTGGCCGCGCGCACCTTGATGCCGCGCCGCGCCAGCGCCGCCAGCACGGCAAGCGTGACGGTGGTTTTGCCGGCGCCGGAGCTTGGCGCGGCAATAATGAGGCCGCGCGCCGTCATTTCGCGTCCTTATTGACGTGCGCGTTTTCTCCGATGAGCCGCTCGCGCATGGTCACGATATCGCCGATCACAACGATGGCCGGCGGCTCGAATTCTTGTGCGCGCGCCGCGCCGGAAAGTTTTTCCAGCGTCGACACCAGGACACGCTGCCGCGGCGTGGTCGCCGAGGCGATCACCGCCGCCGGCGTCGTGCCGGCTAGTCCCGCATCCATCAATGCGGCGGCGATTCGATCGAGATTATGCATCACCATGTAGAGCACGATCGGCTGGCCGGCGCGGGCGAGCGGCCCCCAGTCGAAATCCTCTTCGGCGCCATGACCGGCGGCGAAAATGACCGCCCGGTTAATACCGCGCAGCGTTGCCGGAATGGCCGCCGCCGCGAGCGCCGCAAGCCCGGCGGTAACGCCGGGAACGATGCGAAACGGGATGCCGGCTGCCGCCAGCGTCATCGCTTCCTCGCCGCCGCGGCCGAACACGAAGGGGTCGCCGCCCTTGAGACGCAGCACCCGGTGGCCGGCGCGGGCGAGCGCGACCAGCAGCTCGCTGATATCGGCCTGTAGCGCCGACGGCTTGCCGCCGCGCTTGCCGGCAAACTCAAGCCGCGCTTGCGATCCAGCCAATGCCAAGATGCGTTGATCGACCAGCGCGTCGTGAACCACGACGTCAGCCTGGGCCAGACCGGCCAGCGCATCGAGCGTGAGCAGGCCCGGATCGCCCGGCCCGGCTCCCGCGAGCCAGACGTGGCCCGGTTCGAAGACCGGAATGCCCGCGCGCTGCGCCGCCAAGGCGTCCCAGGCCGTCATAATGCAGACCCACCGTGACGCCCACGCCGGGCGGGACTAAAGCTTGGCGCAAAGGGAGCATTATGGCCAAACAGGTCCCGCCATTGCGCCGGGGTTGGACCACCGGCACTTGTGCCGCGGCGGCGGCGAAGGCGGCCTTCGCCGCGCTTGTGACCGGCGAGTTTCCGGATCCGGTCGCGGTAACGCTGCCGCGCGGCGAACGGCCGAGTTTCGCCCTGGCCACGACGCGGCGGGACGCAAGCTCGGCGACGGCCGGCGTGATCAAGGACGCCGGCGACGATCCAGACGTCACGCATGGTGCACTGATCTGCGCGACGGTTCGTGTTGGCGTGCCCGGCGCCGGTGTGACGTTTCGCGCCGGCGAAGGCGTTGGCACGGTCACGCGCGCCGGCCTGCCCATCACGCCGGGCGAGCCCGCGATCAATCCGGTGCCGCGCCGCATGATCGCCGACGCCATCGCGGAAATTGCGGCGGCGGCAGGCCGCGCGACCGACGCCGAGGTCGAGATATCGATTCCGGGCGGTGAAGCGCTGGCGGCAAAAACACTCAACGGCCGGCTCGGCATTGTTGGCGGTCTGTCGATCCTCGGCACCACCGGAATCGTCGTGCCCTATTCGTGCTCGGCGTGGATCCATTCAATTCATTCCGGCATCGAAGTCGCGCGCGCCGCGGGTCTCGCCCACATCGCCGGCGCCACAGGCGCGAGTTCCGAGACGGCCGTGCAAAAGCTCTACGGGCTGCCGGAGATCGCGCTGATCGACATGGGCGACTTTGTCGGCGGCATGCTGAAATATCTGCGGCGCCATCCGGTGGCGCGCGTCACCATCGCCGGCGGCGTCGCCAAGATGACGAAGCTGGCGCAAGGCTTGACCGATCTGCATTCCAAGCGCGGCGAGGTGGATCTTGCCGAACTGGCGAACTTCGCCGCCGCCGCGGGCGGCGACGCGCAACTGTGCCGGCGTATTCTGGCGGCGAACACCGCCGCCGAAGCTTTCACGCTGGCGCAAGATGCGGGCATCGCGCTCGGCGACGCCGTGGCGCTGGCGGCGCGACACACGGCCGAGGAAGTTATCGCCGGCCGCGATATTGCGGTCGAAGTCGTGTTGTTCGACCGCGAGCGAAATCTGGTCGGCCGCGCGCCGTTCAAGGTCTGAGGGTCGGATCATGCGGCGCCTCCGCGAAACCGGCGGCGATAATCGGCATCGTAGAGCGCACTGTCGCGGAAATCGCGTGCGGCGAGCGCGCGGCCGACAAGAATAAGCGCAGTTCGCTCGATACGCTGCTCGGCAATTTTTGCGGTGATGTCGGCAAGAGTACCGCGAATGACGCGCTGAGCCGGCGAACTTGCTTGCACCACCACGGCCGCCGGGCAATCGGCGCCATAAGATGGCAGAAGTTCATTGACGATCGCGTCGATCGCATGAATGGCGAGATGAATGACGAGCGTCGCGCCACTGGCGGCGAAGGCGGCAAGCTTCTCACGGTCAGGCATGCGCGAGGCGCGCCCGGACACGCGCGTGAGCACCACACTCTGCGCGACTTCCGGCACGGTGAGCTCGCATTGCAACGCCGCTGCCGCCGCGGCAAAGGCCGGCACGCCCGGCGTCAGGGTGTAGGCAATGCCGCACCGCTCGAGCCGGCGTAGTTGTTCGGCGAGCGCCGAGTAGATCGAAAGATCGCCGGAATGAAGCCGCGCCACGTCAAGCCCGGCGGCGTGGGCATCGACAAACTCGGTCTCGATCTCGTCGAGCGATAGCGGCGCAGTGTCGACGATACGCGCGCCCGGCGGACAATAAGTCAACAACTCGCGCGGCACGATCGAACCGGCATAAAGGCAAACCCCGCAGCGGGCGATGAGATCGCGTCCGCGCACCGTGATGAGGTCGGCCGCGCCGGGTCCGGCGCCGATAAAATGCACCGTCATGGCTTGGTCCATAGCCATTGCGTCACCGGCATGCCCGCACGCCAGCCGGTCTTTTCACCAACCGGTGCCGCGCGCGACACCGCAATTCGGATCAATTCGCCGCCCAACGCGGCGTGGCGGGCGAGCAGCAGCGCCTCGGTCTCCAGCGTCACGGCATTGACCGCGAGCCGGCCGCCGGGCCGCAGTGCGCGCGCCGTGGCATCGAGCACCGCGGGATCGCCGCCGCCGCCGACAAAAATGGCGTCGGGAGCCGGGAGGTCCGACAGCGCCGCCGGCGCTGCGGCTTGCACGACCTCCAAGCCCGGCACGCCGAACGCGGCGGCGTTGCGGTGGATGCGCGCCGCGCGATCCGCGCGGCGCTCGATCGCAATCGCGCGCATTGCCGGATCGGCCAGCATCCATTCGATCGCAACCGAACCCGAACCGGCGCCGATGTCCCACAACAGCTCGCCGCGGCGCGGCGCCAGCGACGACAGCGTCACCGCACGGATTTCACGCTTGGTAATCTGGCCGTCGTGTTCAAATAAATTTTCCGCCAGACCGGGCGTCAGCGCCTGCACGCGGGCGTTCGGCGCCGCCTCCACCTCGATTGCCAGAGTGTTGAGCGCATCGACGGCGCCAAAATCGTAGGTGTTCGCGGTGGTCGCGCGAACGCGCTCGCGCGGCCCGCCGAGCGCTTCAAGGATCGCCAAACGCGAGGCGCCAAAGCCAATTTCGGCAAGAAGCTTCGCAAGCGCCGCCGGCGCTTCGCCGTCGGAGGTCAAAGCCAGAATGCGCGCGCCCGGCTGCAAATGCGGGCGAAGCGGATCGAGGGTGCGGCCGTGCAGCGAAAGCAGCACCGTTTGCGGCAGCGACCAACCGAGCCGAGCCGCGGCCAAGCTAAAGGCCGACGGCGCCGGCAAGACGGTCATTTCGCGCGCATCGATGTGCCGCGCCAAAACTGCGCCAACGCCGTACTGAAACGGATCGCCGGAGGCGAGCACGCAGACTTGCCGGCCGCGATGCCGTGAGACTTCCTCGGCGGCCCCATCGAACGGAGTCGGCCACGGCCGTGCCGCGCCGCGAATGAGCGGCGCCGCAAGCCCGAGATGACGCCGGCCGCCAAACACGATCTCCGCCGCCTCGACCAACCCGCGCGCGACCGGGCTTAAGCCCTCGACGCCGTCCTCGCCGATGCCGACAATGGACAGCCAGCGCGGCGCTGCGGCATTGTCGCGCGAGAGCGCATCCGGAATCGGCAACTTAGAAACAGGCATGTCGGACATCCTGCCACGCATCCTCATTCTCGGCGGCACGACGGAAGCTCGCGCGTTGGGTGAACGCCTCGCCAAACGCGGCGGCCTCGACGTGACGCTGTCGCTCGCCGGGCGCACAGCTTCGCCGGTTCCGCACCCCGTACCGATCCGCGTTGGCGGTTTTGGCGGCGCGGCGGGCTTGACCGATTACCTTGTCACGGAGCGGGTCGATGCGCTGATCGACGCCACGCATCCCTATGCAAACATCATTTCGCAAAACGCCGCCGCCGCGGCGCGCCAAACCGCCGTGCCCTTCATGACGCTGCACCGGCCGCCCTGGATCACCGCCGCCGGCGATCGTTGGATTGAAGTGAACGATGCGGGCGCGGCGGCGAGCGCGATCGGGGGAAAAAGCCGCCGCGTCTTTGTCGCGCTCGGCCGCAACGAACTCAGCCCCTTCGCCGCCGCGCCGCAGCACTTCTATCTTATCCGCAGCGTCGATCCGGTCGATCCGCCGCTGCCGCTGCCGCAGGTAGCCTACGTCACCGCGCGCGGCCCCTTTAGCGAAGCCAGCGACCGCGAACTGATGACGGCGCACGCGATCGAAGTTGTCATCGCGAAAAACAGCGGCGGCAGCGCGGCCTATGGCAAGATCGCCGCCGCGCGCGCGCTCGGCATCGAGGTCATCCTGCTGCGCCGGCCGCGCGCGCCCGATGCGCCCGCGGTCGAAACGGTGGACGATGCGATAGCCTGGCTCGATCATGCGCTCACCTCCGCGGTGGCGCGCGGCGTGTAGATCAGAGGCGCACGGCCGGGCCGCGCAATCACGCGCGTTTCACGCGTGCCGACGATTACCAGCGTTGCCATATCGGCGGGCGTCGCGCCGGCTGCCGCGAGGGTTGTGATGCTCACACGCTCATCCGGCCGCCCGACGGCGCGACCGAACACCACGGGCGTTGGCGGCGGCAGGTGCCTGCGCAGCAGTTCAATGGCATTGCCGAACTGCCATGGCCGCGCCCGTGAAACCGGATTGTAAAGCGCAATGACAAAGCCCGCGCCTGCCGCCGCTTCGAGCCGGCGCTCGATCACGCCCCAAGGTTTCAGATTATCGGACAGCGACAGCGCGCAGAAATCGTGGCCGAGCGGCGCACCGATCTGCGCCGCGACCGCCAGCATCGCGGTAATGCCGGGAATGAAAACCACATCGAGGTCGCGCCAGGCGTCCGAACCCCGCTCGATCTGTTCGCAGATCGCAGCCGCCATGGCGAATACGCCGGGATCGCCGCCGGAAACGACGGCGATATTCGCGCCTTGCGCGGCGTGGCCGAGCGCGGCGGCGGCGCGCGCACCCTCCTCGCGGTTGTCGGACGGATATCGGTTCTGGCCGGCACGCGTCGGCAGGCGTTCGAGATATGGCGCATAGCCGTACAACGCTTCCGCCGCTGCGAGCGTTTCGACCGCTTCCGCGGTAAGATAGCGCAGATCGCCCGGGCCCAATCCAACGACGGCGACGCGCCCGCTCATTTCCCCACTCCCGGCCGTTTCTGCCAACCCGGCACCAGGACGACAGCAAAATACGGCGCCTCGTCGTCGGACTTCGCGCTCAGTGGGATCATTTTTTCCTCGGCCGTGGTGCCGCGCTCCACATAGATGGCGCGCGGCAGGCGGCCACTCTTTTGCAGCGCCCGACGCAGTTTCGGCAGATGCCGCCCGACTTTCATCACCACTGCCGCGTCGGCCTCGGCCAGCCGCCGCACCAGCTCGCCCTCGGGCAAGGTCGCCGGCAGCACGGTGAAGACATCGTCGCCCTGCGCGATCGGCATTCCGGCCGCCGACCAGCACCCCGACATGCCGGTCACGCCGGCGACGATCTCCGCCGGATAGCGCGCCGCGAGCCGCGCATGCAGATGCATATAGGACCCGTAGAACAGCGGATCACCTTCGCAGATCACAGCGACCACGCGTCCGGCGTCGAGTTGCGCCGCGATCGCCGCCGCGGCGTGGTCATAAAAATTGCGGATCGCGTCGCCATAATCCACGCTGTGAGCCGGCAGCTCGGTGGTGACGGGATAATAGAGCGGCAGTTCGGCGACGCCGGCGCGCAGATGGCGCTCGACGATCGCCCGCGAATGACTGGCGTTCCCGACTTTGGCGAAGTGCACGATCACGTCGGCCTCGCCGAGCGCGCGCATCGCTTTCAGCGTCAGCAATTCCGGATCGCCCGGGCCGACGCCGACGCCGATCAGCTTTGCCGCGCTCATAAGCTCACTCACAGCCCTGCCCTCGCAATTGCGTTGACCGCCGCCGCCGTCATGGCGCTGCCGCCAATGCGACCGCGCACGATGAGAAACGGCACGCCACGCGGATCTTGCGCGAGCGCTTCCTTCGATTCCGCCGCACCGACGAAGCCGACCGGGATGCCGAGAATGGCGGCCGGCTTTGGCGCGCCGGCATCGATCAGTTCGAGCAGGCGGAACAACGCGGTCGGCGCATTGCCGATGGCGACCACCACGCCGCCGAGACGGTCGAGCCACAGATCGAGCGCCGCCGCCGAGCGGGTCGTGCCGTTCTTCTCCGCCAGCGTCGCGGTGCGCGGATCGTTGAGCGTGCAAATGACTTCATTGCGCGACGGCAGCCGTGCGCGCGTAATGCCTTGCGCCACCATTTCAGAATCGCAGAGGACCGGCGCGCCCGCGCCAAGCGCCGCGCGCGCCGCGGCGACGAGATCGCCGCCGAAGACGATGTGCTGCGCTACGTCGACCTGGCCGCAGGCATGGATCATCCGCACCGCGACATCGGCTTCCTCCGCCGAAAAACGCGACAAATCCGCCTCGGCGCGGATGATGGCGAAAGAGCGTTCATAGATCGCGGTGCCGTCGCGCAAATAGGCGGCGCGTTCAGACATGAGCGCCCTCCCGTTTTCGTTCACGCAGCGACTGTGCAATCGCCACCGGCAGTTCGTCGGTCGCAACCAGCGCGAACGGAGCGTCGCGCGCCGAGCCGTCGGCAACGAGCGCGCAGCCGTCCGGCGTACCGACGACAGTCAATGCGGCGGGCGCGGCATGGGCGCAGCCCTTGGCGCAACCGGAAAGATGAACCGTAAAGTTGCCGCCACAGTGCGGCGCGATTTCGTTGGCGATGACCGGCGCCAGTTTACGCGCGGCGATATGCGCGGAAGCGCAAATCGGCGCGCCGGCACAGGCGACGACGCTGCGCCGCGGATCGTCGGCGCGTACGATAAAGCCTAGTCGTCCGGCGGCGCCGGCAAAGGCAGATGCGGTATCCGGCGTCATGCCGATCGCAAACAGCGTTCGGCCCGGCGCGGTACCCAGGCCGTTCGCTCCGCAAGTCGCCGCGGCCTCGACTAACCGCTCCAGCGCGGTTGCATCGGCGTGGCCGAAGGCGAGAGCAACGCCGCACGCCAGTGATCCATCCCGCAATCCGTGCAGGCCGATTGCTTCGGCGGAACGGCGCATCGGGCGCGGCAGCGCTTCACCTATCAGGAGCTCTGTCAGAGCATGTTGGAATGCGGCAATTCCTTCAGTCGCAACGATGTCACGGGCGCGCGCATCGCGGCCTCTTTTGGCCAAAACATCGAGCAATCGCGTAACGGCCTCGACCGCATCGGGGCGGGAGACGACGCCAAGAGGATTCGCGGTCGCAAAGTCACCGCCGACCGCGACCGCGACTACACCACTCTTCATTTGCGCGCCGAGCCGGATGTCGGCGGCGAGGTGTACAAGGCCGAGCACGCCGCCGCCGTCGATTGCGACCGAGACTTTGCCGCTGAGTTTTGGCGCGAGCGATGCCTGCGTCAACGCGTGGCGCAGTTCGCCGGCGAGCACGCTGGAATCGAAAATCTCGGCGGCATCCAACCCGGCGAGCGGATTACAGCAAATCGCAACGCCGTCCTCCGCAACGATGTCGAGGGCGGCAATGTCGGCGGCGAAGCGCGGGGCTGACGTCGCGCTCAATCCGCGAATCTGGAGGCTGCCGCGCGAGGTGATTTCGATTACGCCGTTGCCATGCCGTCGCGTCGCCGCGCACACAGCGGCAAATGCGGCGAGCGGGATGGTGCCGATCGGTTGCAGCCGCGCCAGCAGGCCGTCGCCGGTCGGCATCGGCGCCGACAGGCCGGGACAGGCGCCGCGGCGTTGCGGCATCGCCAGCGCGTCCCCAGTCATGCCGTGACCTCCGTCCGTAGCGCGGCGAGACCGGCGTCGACATCGTTGCGACGTGGGTGCCACAGACCGCGGCGGCGCGCGGCATCGAGCCGCTCGGCAATCACGGCGGCAGCCGCGGGATTTTCACGCAGCAGAAAATCGCGCACGGCGGGGTCGGCGACATAGGCGTCATGCAGGAGGTCGAACAGTTCACCGGCGACCGCGCCCGTAATTTCCGCAAACGCGACGAGACGATCGACGGTTTCGGCAAGCTCCGCGGCCCCGCGCTGGCCGTGGCGCATTTGGCCGGCGATGAAACGCGGATTGACCGCACGTGCGCGCACGATGCGCGCCAATGCCGCGGACAGCGCCCGCGCACGCGGCCGCTGCGGATCGGTCATATCGAGCATCACGAGATCGGCCGAACGGCCGAGCAGTTTCGCGGCCGCCGCGAAGCCGCCGACAAAGGCCGCGTCCTCCGCGCCTTCAAGAAGATCGCGCCCCGGATCGTCGCTGACGTGCACCAGCATGTCGGCTCTGGCGACACGTTGCGCGAAAGCGCCCGGCGCCGCGTCCGCTTCGCCATCGGCGCCGCCGTAGGCATGCGAGGTGGCCGCGAGATAGGCCGCCCCGACGGCGTCACTGTCGGCATCGCGGCCGAGCAAATCCTCGACGCCCGCGCCATAGACGCCCGGCGCCGTGCCGAAAATGCGATGCAGGTGCGCGGCGGCTTCGCCAGCGGCGGCACGCTTGGCTGCCGGGAGCGGATTCTCGTCGTCGGCCTCGTCGCGCGCCGCAACCGCCTGCACCGCGGCGTCGATGAGCGCGATCTGCGCCGGGAACAGATCGCGGAACAGCCCGGAAATGCGCCAAGTAACGTCGACGCGCGCGCGTCCCATCGTCGCGCAGGGCAGCACTTCAACGCCGGTGACGCGGCCGCTCGAATGCTCCCAGACCGGCCGGCAGCCGAGTAGCGCAAGACCTTGCGCGATCTCCTCGCCGCCGGTGCGCAAAGTGGCGCTGCCCCACAAATCGATGACAATCGCGCGCGGCATCTCGCCGTGCGTCTGTAAATGCGCGCGCACGACTTCATCGGAGGCGCGGCGGCCGAGCTCCACCGCGGTCGGCGTCGGCAGCGTGCGCGGATCGGCAGTAAAGAGATTGCGACCGGTCGGCAGCACGTCGCGCCGGCCGCGTGCGGGCGCGCCGGCCGGTCCTGGCGCGATGCGGGCGCCGTCGAGCGCGGCAATAAGCGCCGTGCGCTCGGCCTCGGCGCTGGCCACCCACGCCGGATCGTCGACGCCGGCGGCGAGGCGGCCATAGATGTGCTGGCCGTCTTTGACGGCGAGGTCTTTGAGATCGCACAGCCAGGCATCGATGCGTCGCAGCGCCTCGTCGGGCGAAACGGCGCCGCCGACGCCGGCCGGGACCCCAGCCTCCTGCGCCAACCCGGTCCGTTGCGCCGTCTCGACAATGAGATTAGCGAGCCGCTCGCGGCGGCGGCGATCAAGCCCGTCGGCCTGGGCATATTCGTCGAGCAACAGTTCGAGCTCGTGCGCATCACCGCTTGGCCCGCCGGCAACGAGCGGAGGCGGCAAATGGCCGATCGTCACTCCGGCAATGCGGCGCTTGGCTTGCGCCGCCTCGCCTGGATTGCTGACAATAAACGGATAAATCACCGGCAGCGCTCCGGTGACGATCTCGGGAAAGCACCCCGCGGTCAGCGCGACCGCCTTGCCCGGCAACCATTCCAGCGTGCCGTGCGCCCCCATGTGAACGAGCGCATCGACTTTCGCCTCGTGTTGCAGCCAGAGTCCGAAAGCGACCAGCGCGTGACGCGGCGGCAAGAGCGGATCGTGATAATCGGCGCGTCGTTGCGATGAGCGACCGCGATCGGGCGGCAGCGCGACCCATATGTTGCCGAATTTTTCCGCGCGAAAACGGAACGCGCCGTCGCGCACGGCCGGATCGTCCGACGGAGCGCCACACGCCTCGCGCAAGCGCGCGACTGCCGCACTCGGCAGCCTCGCCAAAAAAGTCTCGTATTGCGCGAGCGTGAGCTTTGCGTCGCCAGCATCGCCCGACAGCGCGGCAAGCAATGCCTGCGGCGTTTTCGGCGCGTCCCGCACCGCGTAGCCGGCAGCGGCAAGATCGGCCATAGCCGCGATCACGCTCGCGGGCACGTCGAGTCCGACCGCATAACCGGCGCGACCCTTGGCGCCGGGGTAATCCGGCATGAGGATGCCGACGCGCCGTCCGCCGCGCGGCAATGCGCGCAAGCGAACGAGAGCGGCAATGCGATCCGCGACCATCGCGACGCGATTCGGCTCGGGCCGGCTCGCCAGCGCGGTAAAAGCGAGCCCCTCTTGCAGCGGCAGCGGATCCTTAAACGCGACGGCGCCTGCGAGTACGCGGCCGTCTAGTTCCGGCAGCACGACATGCATCGCCAGGTCCGCGGCGCCTAGCCCGCGCGGACTGTCACGCCAGGCCGCACGTTTGGTGGTCGCGTTGATAACCTGCAAGACCGGCACGCCCGCCGTATCGAGCGCCGCCGGCTCGTCGGCAGTGCCGCCGGCGGCGAAGGCGGTCGTCGTGACGATCAATGCCGGATCGAGCCGGGCCAAAGCTTGGCGCAAAAAGGCGTCGGCCGCGCGGTCCTTCAGGCTGGTGATGACCAACGGCGCCGGCGCCAGGCCGCGTGCCGCAAGCGCCGCGTAGAGCGTATCGATCGGCGCCGTGTCGGCCGCGAGCAGCATGGCGCGGTAAAACACGATCGGCACCACCGATCGTTTGTCCCGCGCCAGCGAAGCAATCAATCGATCCAGATCGACCGCGCCCTCGCCCGGCAAATAGCCGGCGAGGCGCGGAACCGGCGCGGGCTCGCGCAATTCGATATCGCGGCCGGCATGGCACGCGAGCCGGCGCAGCAGCGCGCGCATATTGTCCCGGCCGCCTTCGCGGAAAAACCGCAGCAACGTATCGAGCTCCGCAGGCGGCAGCGTCGAGGCGGCTTCAAGTCGTTCGTCGTCGCGATCTTCGCCGGGCAACACGGCGAGCGCGATGCCGCGCTCGCGCGCCAGGACCGCGAGCCGCTCAATGCCGTATTTCCACCAATCCAGTCCGCCGAGCAGGCGGACCAAGATCACTCTGGCGTATCCGCCGACGCGATTGATCCACAGATCGACCGACATGGGATGACGCAGATCGCGCAAATGCGCGAGCCTCACGCTCGGCAACGCCTCGCGTTCCGCTTCCCAGGCCGCGGCGAGGCCGGAGAGATCGCTGTCCGCGAACGACAGAACGGCGATATCGCCCGGCGGCTGGCCGAGGTCGATCGCTTCGACGATTTCGTCGAGGCCGGTGGAACTCGTCGTCAGCAGATGCATCGTTTCGCCTAGCCCAGGAGAGCGCGCGTTACCGCGGCGCGATCGAGTCCCTTCAATCCAATCACGACGAGCCGGCCCTGGCGCGCCTCCGACGCCGCCCAGGGCCGGTCGTATTGATGTGTCACGCGCGGACCGACCGCTTGGACCAATAAGCGCAGCGGTTTGTTCGCGATCGCCGCGAAGCCCTTGACGCGAAGCACGTCGAATTCCTCGGCGAGTGCGGCGACGCGTGCGACCAGCGCCGACGGGTCGGCGATTTCGCCAAGCGGCACGACGAAGGAATCGAAATCGTCGTGATCGTGCTCCGCCTCGGCGTCGTGCCTGGTGCGGCGATTGGCGATGTCCGCTTCGGTGCCGACGCCGAGACCGAGCAGGAGCGCCTCGTCGACCTTGCCGTCGGTGACAGTGAGCACCTTCACGCTGCGCGGCAGCGCGCGCGAGATGGTCGCCAGCGCGGCCTTCACGCCGGCATCGTCGAGAAGGTCGCGCTTGTTGAGCACGACGAGATCGGCGCAGGCGATCTGATCTTCGAAAACCTCTTCGACCGGATCGTCATGCATCAGCGCATTATCGGCGGCGCGCTGGCGCCCCAGCGCATCGAGATCCTGCGCGACCCGGCCGTCGGCGAGCGCCGCGCCGTCGACCACGACCACCACGCCGTCGACCGTCACGCGGCTCTTGATCGCCGGCCAATGGAACGCCTGCACCAAGGGCTTCGGCAAAGCCAATCCCGAGGTTTCGATCACGATATGCTCGACGCCCGCCTTCGCCAGAATGGCGTTCAGCGCCGGCACGAATTCGTCGGCCACCGTGCAGCATAGGCAGCCGTTGGCCAGCTCGACGATGTTGTCCTCCGGGCAGGCGGCGTTGCCGCAGCCTTTCAGAATCTCGCCGTCGATGCCGACGTCGCCGAACTCGTTGACGATGACGGCAAGGCGGCGGCCCTGCGCGTTGGCAATGACATGGCGGATCAACGTGGTTTTGCCGGCGCCGAGAAAGCCGGTGATGATGGTGCAGGGGACGCGCGCGAGTTGACCGTTGCCGTTCATACGTCGACCTCTTGGAAATCGAGGGGAGGAACCCGCGCGATCAGGCCGCGCTTGAGGATTTCCGGCCGGCCGCGCCACGGCAGAATGCCGTCCGCGGCGCCGGCGAGGAGCCGTGCGCCTTCGATCAATGCGCCGCCGCAGCGCTCGTCGAGACCGCCGAATACATAAGTCCAAGAACCGCTGCAGCGCATCGCGGCGCTGGGGCCGCGCGTGCAATTGGCAAGGCAGCGCAGCCGACGCACGGAGACTTCGGTTCCGCTTGCCGCGCGCTCGGTTGCCGCGGCAAGAAGAGCGCCGGCACGCGGGTCGGAATCCGGCTCGCCGGCTCGGCGGCAAGTGACGCAGACGTAGACGACCGGCGCGGTTGTCATTGGACTGCCTCGACGCGCTCGACGATTGGCCTGTCGAGCCCTTGCCAGCGGTAAATGAGATACGAGGCGGCCCAGCTAACCAGAAAAACTCCGACGACGAGATAGCCGAAATTGGCGAGCCCGCCGTTGAGCGCGCCGACCAAATCCCAGAATCCTCCGACAAGCTTGAGCTTGCCGGCGATGAGACCGAGCGCCTCGACGCCGCCGATCAAGAGCGCGACCAGAACTGAAATAGCCGTGATGGTGAGGTTGTACCAAATCTTGCGGATCGGATTGAGGAATGCCCAGCCATAGGCGCCGACCATCAGCACACTGTCGCTGGTATCGACGATCGTCATGCCCGCGGTGAACAGAGCCGGAAAAATCATCACGGTGGCGAAAGTCATGCCGCCGGACGCCTGGCTTGCCGCCACGGTGAAGAGAGTGATCTCGGTCGCGGTATCGAAGCCGAGCCCAAACAAAAAGCCGATCGGGAACATGTGCCAGCTGCGCGACACCATGCGAAACAGCGGCCGGAAGATGCGGGCGAGCAAGCCGCGGCCGGAAAGGAGTTGGTCAAGCTCCTGTTCGGCGACCGGCTCGCCGCGCCGCGCGCGGCGGAAACTGCGCCAGACGCCGCGCAGGATGACGAGGTTGATCAGCGCGATGGCGAGGAGGAAAAATGCCGAGGCTCCGGTGCCGATCAGACTGCCGATCGATTGCAAATGCGCAAAACGGCCCTGCAGCGCGAATGCCGTCGCCGCGATCGCCGCAACCGCAAGCGAAATGGACAGCGAATGGCCGAGCGAGAAGAACAGGCCGACCGAGACCGGCCGCTTGCCCTCCTGCATGAGCTTGCGCACCACATTGTCGATGCTGGCGATGTGGTCGGCATCGACCGCGTGACGCAGCCCAAGCACATAAGCGAGCACGGCGGTGCCAAGCAGCGTCGGCCGGCCGGCGAGCGCGATGACCGCCCAGGCCCAGACCAGGGCATTCGCCGTCAGAAGAATGGCGTAGATCGCGACAATCTTGGGACGCTGATCGGCCGATGCGTCATCGACCGCCGACTTCAGGAATCTGAGCACGCAATGTCCTCGCCTGACCTGCCGTCGGCGCGAGCGAGGACCGAAAGACTTTCGTCTTTCGGATCATCCACAGGTACACCCCGACCCGTGTTTGTCGCGTCGACACGGCCGATGGCAGGTCTCCTGGCTCGCGGATCGTCGCCTCGCCCCGCCTTCCCGGCATTTATTCGAACATGATCCTATTCGGAAAACCGGAATCTGCTTTTCCGGATCATGCTCTAGTGCCAGTGGCTTAACCGGACGAGACTACCCGCTCACAGTTGCGGGGGCAGCTGCGGATTTGGCCGAAGATTTAAGACAACGGCCGCACCGCATTCCCTATTCACCCTCATCGCGAGGGACCATCGATCGGCTAGTGATAGATTTCGCCGGGCAGCCCTGTCAATCTGGCCGTCCGAGTTCCGGTCAGATGTGATGCCGAGCGTAGCAAAACTTACTCTCGTCCTCGGCGGCGCCCGTTCGGGCAAAAGCCGCTATGCCGAGAGCTTGATCGCCGCTTTCCCGCCACCCTGGAGCTATTTGGCGACGGCGGAGGCCGGCGATGAGGAAATGGCGGCGCGCATTGCCGCCCATCGCTCGCGGCGCAATTCGGGGTGGCAAACCGTCGAGGCGCCGCGCGATCTCGCCGCCGCGCTGAAATCGTGCCAAACCACGCCGGTGCTGGTCGATTGCCTGACGCTTTGGCTGTCGAACCTGATGCTGGCGGAGGCGGATATCGACGCCGAAGTCGTGCAATTGGAAGCCGCGCTGATGGCGGTTGCAGGGCCGGCGGTTTTGGTCGCCAATGAAGTGGGCTACGGCATCGTGCCGGATCATCCGCTCGGCCGACGGTTCCGCGACCTGCAAGGCCTTCTCAATCAGCGCATCGCCGCACGGGCCGATCGCGTCGTCCTCGTCGTCGCCGGATTGCCGCTTGCGGTGAAGGGTACCTTGTAAGGCAGCGCCATGACGCAAACGATCGACAAGTCCGAAGCCGAGCGGCATCGCGCCAAAATGGCGAAGCGCAAGGCGGTGCAAGACGCCGAAGTGGCGGAGAAGACGATCGAAAAAGGCTTGCTCATCGTCCACACCGGCGCCGGCAAGGGCAAATCGACGGCCGCGTTCGGGCTGGCGCTGCGCATGCTGGGGCGCGGCCGCCGCGTCGGCGTCGTGCAGTTCATCAAGGGCGCCTGGCACTCGGCGGAGCGCGACGCGCTGGTAAAATTCGGCGAGCAGCTCGTCTGGCACACGATGGGCGAAGGATTTACCTGGGAGACGCAGGATCGCGCCCGCGATATCGCCGCAGCCGAACGCGCCTGGGCCAAGGCCGGCGAACTCATGGCCGATCCGAGCATCGCGATGGTCGTGCTCGACGAGCTCAATATCGCGCTGCGCTACGAATACCTCGACCTTAACGCGGTCGTCGCCGCGCTGACCGCGCGGCGGCTCGGCCTGCATGTCGTCGTCACCGGGCGCAACGCCAAGCCAGAATTGCTCGCCGCCGCGGATCTCGTCACCGAAATGGCCCTGGTGAAGCACCATTTCGCCTCCGGCGTGAAGGCGCAAGCGGGCATCGAGTTCTAGGCGATGCCGGCGCGGGCGCTGATGTTTCAGGGCACCGGCTCCGACGTCGGCAAGTCGCTCATCGTTGCCGGGCTGGCGCGCGCCTTGACGCTACGCGGGCTAAGCGTGCGTCCATTCAAGCCGCAGAACATGTCGAACAATGCCGCGGTGACGGCGGATGGCGGCGAGATCGGGCGCGCGCAGGCCTTGCAAGCCCGGGCTGCTCGCGCGGCAGCGAGCGTGCACATGAACCCGGTCTTGCTCAAGCCGCAGAGCGAGATCGGCGCGCAAATCATCGTGCAGGGCCGCGTCTATGGCAGCGCCAAGGCCGCCGCCTATCAGCACATCAAGCACGATCTTTTGCCGTTCGTTCTCGACAGCTACGAGCGGCTCCGGCGCGATGCCGACATTGTGCTGATCGAAGGCGCCGGCAGCGCGGCTGAAGTGAATCTGCGGGCAAACGATATCGCCAATATGGGTTTTGCGCACGCCGCCGATGTTCCGGTCGTGCTGATCGGCGACATCGATCGCGGCGGGGTGATCGCGAGCCTGGTCGGCAGCAAAACCGTGATCGCGCCGGAAGATGCCGCACTGATCCGCGGTTTCATCGTCAACAAGTTCCGTGGCGATGCGGCACTGTTTGCCGACGGCATGGCGCGCATCGCGCAGCTCACCGGATGGCAGCCGCTCGGCTTGGTGCCGTTTTTTCCAGACGCGAGGCTTTTGCCGGCGGAGGATGCGCTCGCGCTCGAGCATAATCCGCCGGCAAAATTGCAAGCGCGTCTGCGCATCGCCGTGCCGATCCTGCCGCACATCGCCAATTTCGACGATCTCGATCCGCTCGATGCCGAGCCGGCAGTAGAGCTCATTCGCGTGCGGCCGGGCGCGGCGCTACCCGGCGACGCCGATCTTATTCTCCTGCCCGGATCGAAGGCGACCATCGCCGACCTCCATGCGCTGCGCGCCGCCGGATTCGATATCGATATCGCCGCGCATCGGCGGCGCGGCGGAACGGTTCTGGGCCTGTGCGGCGGCTACCAGATGCTGGGACGCAGCGTCGCCGACCCCGACGGCGTCGAAGGCCCGCCGGCAAAGGTCGACGGCCTTTGTCTCATCGATGTGAAAACCGTTCTCTCGGACGAAAAGCGCCTCGAACCGGTGCGCGGAACGACGTCCGATGGCGCGGCCTTTGCCGGCTATGAGATGCATATGGGCGTGACCGCGGGGCCTGATTGCGGGCGGCCATTCGCTCGGCTCGCCGACGGATCGCCCGAGGGCGCGATTTCAGCGGACGGGCGCGTCATGGGCACCTACATCCATGGCCTCTTCGCCGACGACCGCCAGCGCGCGGCATGGTTTGCTCGCTTCGCCGCAGGCGCGACCGACGTCGCCTATGACGCCTCGATCGAGCGCACGCTCGATGGGCTCGCCGCACATCTCACGGCGCATCTCGATCTCGACGAACTGCTCAAATTGGCGCGATGAAGATTGCCGCCAATAGCGCGAGGATCGCAATGAGGATGGCATCGGCGGTGCGATAAAGCGCCAGCGCGCGGCGGATGTCGGCGGCGGTCGCGTCCCAACGCCCACCACCCATCACGGCATCGTCGACGCGCACGCCGCCGTAAGTCCGCGGCCCGGCGAGCGAGAGACCGAGCGCGCCGGCCACCGCCGCTTCCGGATAGCCCGCATTAGGCGACCGGTGACGCGACGCGTCGAGCCAGACCGTTTGCCATGCTGCGACGGAGGAGGCGCCGTCCTTGAGCGCTGCCGCTGCGATGAGCAACAGCGCGGCAAGCCGCGAGGCCGGCAGGTTGACGAGATCGTCGAGCCTGGCCGCCGCCCAGCCGAACGCCGCGTGACGCGCGGTACGGTGGCCGATCATACTGTCGGCAGTGTTGATTGCTTTGTAGACTGCCCCGCCAGGGAGCCCGGCGATGACAAGCCACAACACCGGCGCCACGATGGCATCGGAGAAATTCTCGGCGAGGCTTTCGATGGCGGCTCGGGCAATGCCGGCTGCGTCGAGCGTACCCGTATCGCGGCCGACGATCCGCGACACCGCGGCGCGGCCGGCGCCGAGTTCGTCGGCCTCGAGCGCGGTTGCGACATCGGCGACATGCCGGTACAGGCTGCGTTGCGCGATCAGCGTGCTTGCCGCGAGCGCCATGACAAGAATGCCGAAGCGCAGATGGAAGAGTTCGCGTTCAATCACGAGCGCAATCAACCCGACCATGACAATGACGATCAGCATCGCAACCGCGCCGGCAAGCCGCCGCGCGCCCGGGCCTGCCGAGTCGCGGTTGAGCGCGCGGTCGAGTTCACCGATCAAACTGCCGATCCAAGTCACCGGATGGCCGATCGCGCGAACAAGCCGCTCCGGATAACCGACGCAGAGCTCGATCAACATGGCGAAGAGTGCAAGCGCGACCGACATGTTCCCCTTCAGCGGCGCGGACGAGCCGCTCCAGCATGGCGGCAATCTTGCCGCCGCCCGGCGTCTGTTTCCCGAAGCCACCGCACCTTTCACCGACCTTTCGACCGGGATCAATCCTAACCCATATCCGCTGCCGCCTTTGCCGGAGGAAATGTTTGCGCGGTTGCCGGATCCCGCCGCGCTGGATCGTCTCGCCGGCGTCGCCGCAAAAGCCTACGGCGCGCCGGCCGCGACATTTACCGTGCCGGCGCCGGGGACGCAGATTTTGCTGCCGCTCGTTTGCGGCCTGGTGCGGCCGGGCCGGGCCGCGATCCTGACGCCGACCTATTCCGAACACGCTCGCGCCGCGGCGCTGGCCGGGCACGCCGTTGCCGAAGTCCGCGACATCAGCGCGATCGGCGATGCCGAACTCGCAGTCGTTGGCAACCCCAACAATCCGGACGGCCGGCTGCTCGCCAAGAACGATTTGCTGGGGCTTGCAAAAGCGCTGCAGCCGCGCGGTGGCATTCTCGTGGTCGACGAAGCCTTCATGGATGTCGGGCCGCCCGGAGCGAGCCTCGCCCCCGAGACCGACCGCGGCAACATCGTCGTGCTGCGCTCGTTCGGCAAATTCTTCGGGCTTGCCGGGCTGCGGCTCGGTTTTGCGCTGGCCGCGCCGCCGCTCGCCGCGCGGCTTGCGGCGCTGCTCGGGCCGTGGGCGGTTTCGGCGCCGGCACTCCTCGTCGGCGCCGCGGCGCTGGCGGATCATGCTTGGATTGAGAAATCGCGCTACGGCCTCGCCAAATCATCGACAAGGCTCGACGCGATTCTGAGCGGCGCGGGCCTCGACATTATCGGCGGCACGACACTCTTCCGTCTGGCGCAGATACAAGCGGCACATGAATTGTTCCAACATCTCGGACGCGCCGGCGTTCTGACCCGCATATTCCCCGATCACGCCACGTGGCTGCGCTTTGGCCTGCCTGCAACAGAGCAGGACTGGCAGCGCTTGCAATTTGCGGTGGCCGGCTTCCGCGACAACGGCTAGGCTTTATGCATGCGCGTCCGATTAAGCCCGCAAGCAAAAAAAGGCGCCGAAGACGCAGCGGCGGCGGCGCATCCGGGGGATTTCGATTACGCGTTTCGCGCGCGCCTGCGCGACCTTCTGGTTTGGCGCCGCGACGTTCGCCGCTTCCGGCGCGATCCGCTGCCGACCGGCGAATTGGAAGCGCTTATCGAGCTCGCTTGCCTCGCGCCTTCGGTGGGTTTGAGCCAGCCGTGGCGCTTCGTGATCGTCGAGGACGCCGCGATCCGCGCCGCGATTCGGGACAATTTCGCGACCTGCAACGCCCAAGCGCTTGCCGCCCAGGAACCGCAACGCGCCAGTCTCTATGCACGGCTCAAGCTCGCCGGACTGCAAGAGGCGCCCGCGCATTTTGCCGTCTTCGCCGATCGTGCGACGGCGCAGGGCCACGGCCTGGGTCGCCACACCATGCCGGAAATGATCGAGTACTCGGCGGTAACCGCCGTGCATACGATTTGGCTCGCCGCGCGTGCGCAGGGCATCGGCATGGGGTGGGTCTCGATCCTCGAGCCGAAGGCCGTCGCCGCGACTCTTAACGTGCCCGCGGAATGGAAATTCATCGGCTATTTTTGTCTCGGCTATCCGCAAGCCGACGATACGATCCCGGAGCTCGAACAGTCGGGATGGGAGCAACGGCGACCGCCGTCCTCGATCATCATCAGGCGTTGAGAAAGATTAATTGCCGCGGCGGCGATGTGCCAAAACAGGGCACATCCCGTGGCACCCGCCTTGCTCATTCTCCAGCGGACGCTTGCGTGTGTTCCGGAACGACAAAAGTGTCGCCGGAACGCTTGCGCAAACGCGCTGCAACGCCGCGTCGACCGATTGCAGGAGATCGGCGCGCGCTGAGGGAGAGAGCGGTGTTAACCTTGAGCTGTGTCAGAGTGGCTTTGGCTTCGCGATGTGCCGCGCGTGCCGGCGCCGCGGCCACGCTGTCGATCATTACGTTGACCACGATTTGCAGCGCGGCTTATGCCGACGGCATGGCGGTCGGCGGCTGCGTCGGCGGAGCCGGCTCGCTGAATTGCGTCGTGCGCTGGGGCGAGGCCAGCGATCCTTATGTCAGGACCGTGCCGCAGCCGACCAATGAGACGGAACGGACGCGCGCCGCCGAACGCGATCGCAAGTGGGAAGAGCGCTGCAAGCCGACCATCACGCAGGATCGTTACGGCGTTCCGCGATATCAATATTCGGCGACTGGTTGCGAGTTCGGCGTCATCCAATAGCGATCGGCACAACGATCGCGATTTTTAGCGGTACGAGTTCGCCGACTTCGCGGTCCGCTCCGGATGGCGCAATGCGGTTACCGGCGTCCTGATCGCGCCCGGCAGGTATTTGGCAACGACGATTGGATCGAGCTGGGCCAGCGCGCTGTCCGGCAAGCGATACCAAGTCTCGTCGCGCCCGAACAATGCGATGCCGAGGTAGCCGCGAACGGTCAGCGTCTGGCCATCCGGGCTCACCCGCATCATCGCGTTGTAGATGTTGCCGTCCCGCGGGTCGAGGATGTTGCCCTCCTCGTAGACCAGGCCGTTCCGTTTCATGCCCCTGATCAAAGGCAGCCCGAGCAACGGCTCATCCTTGCGGTCATCGCGGCAGTTCGAACAGGTCGGATTCTTAGGATCGCTCGGCCGCAGAAACAGCTTCGCGATCGCGCCTTCATACAGTCCGTCCCGTTCGACGAACAGAAACCAGCCGACTGTATTGCCGGTGTTCTCGTCAATCTTCTGCCATAGACCGCCGACCGACGGTTCCGTTGCCGGCGCGGAATGCGCGATGCCGAGCAACGCAACGAGTGACGCCGCAACTGTCAGCAAAAGCAGCTTTGTCGAGTGCATTGCCAAATGTCCTCTCCATTCGCCGGCGTTAAAACGAATCATCGACCCGGATTGATGGCGGAGAATTATTACTCGTTCCACAATGCGGTGATTTAACGACGCCGGAATGCCAGGATTCGCCACAGTGGGTCCGGGAACCGTCGGCCGTCATAACCAATCGGCGGCGGAGCGGGGCGCACGAGAACTTGGCCTACAGGGCCGAGTTCAGCCCTACGGTTTTACCTCGCGCGCCATTGCAACGCCCCAACGGTGCTTGCTGGCGCTATCGGGAGGTGACCCGACAACGAGCGCGCGCCGCGCCAAGATCATCAACGCAGAGTATGAGCAGCAGGCAGCACGGAAGTTCGTCGCGGCCGCCCGCATTCCGGCCCCAGTGCCGCAGGCGATGCAGCTCCGGTACCTGGCGATGCTGTTCGACATTGCCGGGGAGCGCAGCTCCGTCATCGTGCTTCCGTTTTCCGACCGATCTGGCGCAAGCCTTCTCGGCGATGGCAGCGCGGGGCAGTTGAAAGGGCGCGACGGACTCGGCCGGGACACATCGCGCCCGGCGTCGAAATACATTAGACAAAAAGGTTTGAACGCGCCGTCGCGAATGTTATGTGGTCGCGGCAAGCTCATGGCCGTCGGCTCCGTCGCCGGCGCGCTTTCTACGACAATTCCGTGACATCAATTCCTGCGGAGCCGAGCGCGAAGCCATGCGAGTGATTGTCCCAATTTCGGTCGGCCGCTGGGGCCGCCTATTCAGCCGATGGGATCTGCTCGCGGTTCTTTTGATCTTCGGCCTGTTGGTTTTTCTGGCCGAGGCGAGCCGGCATCTGTTCGAGCCCCTGGCCGAACTGAAGCAGCAGCCGCTGTCGCTCGATCCGCGCAACCTGCCCGAATATGCCGCGCGTACCACGCTGCGCATGCTCATCGCCATGGTGCTGTCGCTGCTCTTCACTTTCACCTACGCAACGCTCGCGGCCAAGAGCAAACGCGCCGAACGGCTTTTGGTCCCGCTGCTCGACATTCTGCAATCGGTGCCGATCCTCGGCTTCATCTCGGTCACTGTTGTGTTCTTCATGGCGCTCGCGCCCGGGCGCGTGCTCGGCGCCGAATTCGCCGCGATCTTCGCGATTTTCACCAGCCAGGCCTGGAACATGGCCTTCAGCTTCTACCAGTCGCTGCGCACTATACCCACCGAGCTCGAGGAAGCGTCGCGCAATTTCAGGCTCAGTCCGTGGATGAGCTTCTGGCGCCTCGACGTGCCGTTCGCCATGCCGCAGCTGATCTGGAACATGATGATGTCGATGTCGGGGAGCTGGTTCTTCGTCGTCGCCTCCGAGGCCATTAGCGTGGGAAATACGACGGTTACCCTGCCCGGCGTCGGCTCCTATATTGCGTTGGCCATCGAGCATCAGGATCTCAAGGCGGTGGCGTGGGCGATCGCGACGATGCTGGTGGTGATTCTGATCTACGACCAGATCCTGTTTCGGCCGCTGGTGGCTTGGGCGGACCGCTTCCGCTATGAACAGGAAGCCGGCATCTTGCCGCCGCGTTCGTGGGTGTTCGACGTTCTGCGCCAATCCCGCATTGTTGAGCGGCTGACCCGGCCGTTCGCGGCACTCTGGCGTCTCACGATGCGGCCGCGCCGCCCCGACAAGCCGCCATCCATCATGCAGACGCTGCCGATTGCGCACAGCAGGCTCGCAACTCAATTCGGCCTCATCGTCGTTGCGCTTGCCGCTGCCGCGCTATGGCAGATCGTGCATTTCGTCATCGAAGGCATCACGCTCACGGACGTCGGCACCACGATCCTGCTTGGCTTTGCGACGCTCGCCCGCGTCATCGTGCTCATCGCGATCGCCAGCGTCATCTGGGTGCCAATCGGCGTGTGGGTCGGCACGCGTCCGCACGCGGCCAATCTCGTGCAGCCGGTGGCGCAGTTCCTGGCCGCCTTCCCGGCAAACCTGCTGTTCCCGATCGCCGTTTCGATGATTGTGGCGTGGCGGCTCGATCCGAATATTTGGCTCAGCCCGCTGATGATCCTCGGCACGCAATGGTACATTCTGTTCAACGTGATTGCCGGCGCCGCGGCAATTCCCGCCGAACTGCGCGCCGTCGGCGCGAACTTGCGGGTGCGCGGCTGGTTGTGGTGGCGGCGCATCGCGCTGCCCGCGGTGCTGCCGTATTATCTGACTGGCGCGATCACCGCATCAGGCGGCTCGTGGAACGCGAGCATCGTCGCCGAGGTCGCGTCCTGGGGCCATGAGCACCTGCAAGCATTCGGGCTCGGCGCCTATATTGCGCAACAGACCGACCTCGGCGATTTTCACCGCATTGTGCTCGGTATCATCGTGATGAGCCTGTTCGTCGTCGTCATCAATCGCCTGTTCTGGCGTCCGCTTTATTTCTACGCCGAACGCAAATTCCGGATGGGATGAGGATCCATATGACCGCCGCCCTCCTCGACGTTCACTCCCTCCGCCAGTCGTTTCCGCGGGCCGACGGCGGCGAGCATTTGGTGCTCGAAGGCGTCGAGCTTTCGCTGACGCAGGGCCAGATCGTGGGCCTGCTCGGCCGCACCGGCTCGGGCAAATCGACCTTGCTGCGGCTCATCGCCGGCTTGGCGCAGCCTTCGGCGGGAACAATCACCTATCTGGGCGAGCCGGTTAATGCGCCGGCGCCGGGCATCGCCATGGTGTTTCAGTCCTTCGCGCTGTTTCCCTGGCTGACGGTGCTGGAGAACGTGCAACTCGGGCTCGAGGCGCTCGGCCTTCCCGAGCCGGAAATCCGCAAACGCGCGCTCGCCGCCATCGACCTGATCGGCTTGGACGGTTACGAGTCCGCCTTCCCGCGCGAATTGTCGGGCGGCATGCGTCAGCGCGTCGGCTTCGCCCGGGCGCTGGTCGTTCACCCCAATATTCTGCTCATGGACGAGCCATTCTCCGCGCTCGACGTGCTGACCGCCGAGACGCTGCGCACGGATTTTCTGGAGCTTTGGGGTGACGGCAAGCTGCCGATCAAAGGCGTGATCCTGGTGACGCATAATATCGAGGAAGCGGTACTCCTGTGCGACCGCATCCTGCTGTTCTCCACCAATCCGGGCCGCATCATCAGCGAAATCGCCGTCGAGCTGAAACAGCCGCGCAACCGGCTCGATCCGCAATTCCGGGATTTGGTCGAGAAAATCTACGTGGCGATGACGGCGCGGACGCCGACGCCGATGACAATCGGCACCGGACCGACGGCGACGATCAATACGGTGCTGCCGCGCGTCTCGGCCAATTTGCTTTCCGGCCTTATCGAGACGCTTGCCGCGGCGCCGTTTAGCGGCCACGCCGACTTGCCGGTGCTTGCCGACGAGTTGCACATGGAAATGGACGAGCTATTTCCGGTATCCGATGCGCTGCAGCTGCTGCGCTTTGCCGAGATCGAAGGCGGCGATATCAAGCTCACCGATATCGGAAAGCAATTCGCCGAACTCGGCACCGACGATCGCAAGAAGCTGTTTCAGCGCCAGTTGTTGTCCTACGTGCCCTTGGCCGCCCACATCCGCCACATCCTCCAGGAGCGCGCGAACCACGCGGCGCCAAAAAGCCGCTTCTACGACGAACTGGAAGATCACATGAGCTCCGAAGACGCGGAGCTCACGCTGCGTGCGGTGATCGCCTGGGGACGCTACGCCGAAGTCTTCGCCTATGACG
This sequence comes from uncultured Alphaproteobacteria bacterium, assembly GCA_963775515.1. GTDB lineage: Bacteria > Pseudomonadota > Alphaproteobacteria > Rhizobiales > Xanthobacteraceae > BOG-931. Next base: position 463,229 of record CAVZIQ010000004.1, read on the forward strand.
ACGATTCCGGCATGTTCAGCCTGGAGAATCCGACCTGATCGGGTTCTCGTACTCCGGCTCGCATCAAGCCGGCGGCGGCAGAAATACGACTTCGTGCTTGGCCGACAGCGCGTGGCCCAGAATATTCCAGACAATTCCGTCGATACCTGTGCCGGCCTTGGTGAGACCCGCGGTCTGCGCTTACATGCCGTTGCTCCGATATTTTTATGGCCAGATTGCCGCTTTCGCGCGCCATTCCAACACGAATGCGGCAGTACAGATCCGAACTCCGTGGGGCATGCCGAGCACCATTTCCCGACTGCGCAAACGCCGCTAGGATAGGGTTGATAGGCCGCTTGCAACGCCCGGTTCCGGCCGGTAACCCTGCGGCCAGCATCTTGACGGAGCACGATCTATTCGGAAAACCGGTCTTATCCGCAGACCTGCGGAATGCGCTTCCGGATCGTGCGCGAAAAGCGAGGGCGAAGATGTCAATATTATCGAACACGGAAAGCGGCGCGCATCTGCGCTGGCTGCTGTTGGGATCGTTGGCGCTTAACTTGTTCTTCGTTGGCGCGGCTGGCGCCGTCGCTATCCGCTATTCCGGCCCGGTGCCGCTGGCGGCCGTCGCGCGGATCGACCACAGCATGGCGGGCCGCCTCGATCGCATCGCGGCAAACCTGCCGCCGGCCGACGCCGAACTGGTACGCGCGCAACTTCGTATAGAAGCCGTCAAGGTCGCGGCCGCTCAGGCCGATCTTCGGCTCGCGCAAGAGGACGTGCGCAAGAGCTTAAGGGCGCAGCCATTCGATGCCGACGCGATGCGAACCGCGATGGCGGAGAGCCGCACCGCTCATGACAATTTCGATCAAGTTATGCATGACACGATCGCCGCGGCTGCAGCCAATATGTCCGTCGTGGGCCGGGCCAGGCTCGCGGATTGGCGACTAGAGCACAACAGCGCGTTAGCGCCGCGCTAGGAGAACGTCGAGGCGGCGCTGCGGGAGCATTACGCCGCGCTGCGCCGGCCTTGCGTCGCGATCGCCAGCAGCGCGCGTTCGGCAATGGTGTCGGCGAGCGACGAGCGGCGGCGCGATTCCAGCACGGCGTCGGCAAGCTCGGCCATGGCGGTCGTCAGCCGCGCAACACTCCAGATTTTCAGCGCCGCGTCGACCAGAGTCTTCCGACGGAAATGCAATGGCGGCTGCACGGCATCGAGCGAGAACGGCGCGCCGTCCTCGATGGCGATACGCCATTTGTGGAGCTGCGCCAGTTGGCGCTGGGCACTGAACAGCAGCGATCCGGCACTCGCACCGGCGGTGCGTGCTTTGGCGAGCTGAATTTCAAGCTCGGCGGGACGGCCGGCGAAAGCGGCATCGACGATATCCTCGAGCGCGAGCGCGGAGGCGTCGGATACCACGGCGGTCACGTCCTCGACGCCGACTTGGCCGCGGCCGCGGGCATAGAGGGCGAGCTTGCGGATCTCGTTGCGCGATGCCGCCCGGTCGCCGCCGAGCAACGGGATCAGCAGCGCGCGCGCCTCCGGAGCGAGCGACAGTCCGGCGGCGCGCATCTCGTCGTCGATTAGCCGCGCCCGGTCGCGTTCGCTGTCGGCGTAGCAGGGCAGCGCCGCGGCATTCTTAGCGCGCTCGCAAAGCGCGCGCAGCGGCGCATTGCGGCGCAAATCGCCGGCTTCGATGACGACGCGGCATTCGGCGAGCGGCGCGCTGAGCAGCGCCTCGACCGCGGGCGCAATATTGCGGCTTCCAGCCTTCAGCCACACCGCGCGGCGCCCGCCGAACAACGGCATGGTCTGCGCCTCCTCGACAAGACGCGTCGGCTCGGCTGCGACGGCGTCACCTTCAAGTCGCGCCAGCGCGAACGGATCGTTGATGTCGTCGACGGACGCCCTGATGATGGCATTGACGCGCTCGCTCACCAGGCCGGCGTCCGGGCCGAACACCAGGATTACCGGCCGCGCCGGATTGGGACGGGCGACGAAAGCGTCGACATCGGCGGGTTTGACGGCAACCATGTGCGCCGGACTCTAGAGTGAGTTTCAACCGGATCAATCATATCCTGCTTGGCTTCCCGCTTTTGCGGGATTGAGCGGAACGATCTCTAGGTCCCGGCGACGAAATACGACGCCAATCTATTGCGAATCGAACTCGGCGGCCGCCTCGACTGCCCGGTCTTCCGCGCTACGCTGCGCGCGCTGCACGGCAAAGCGCTGCTCCGGACCGGGCGCGTCGTAATCGACGTTCGCAGAGGCGCTATCAATCAATACGATTTTGCCGGTCGCGATTTCCACGAGCTGGTAATGCACCATGACGCCGGCGATTTGCGCCGTTGGCCGGCCGCTGGCGGCGTCGACGATCACCGTGATTCCCGACGGCGTCACCGTGAGGTCAAGCCGGTGTGTCGGCGAACTTGCTCCGGCGCCGCCGGTGAGGTCGAACTGCAAGGCATTATGCAGGCCGACGGCAATGCGGGCCTGCGGCGTCCCCTGGCGCGTCGGGATAGGTCCGATCTGCACTTCGGCGAGCTTGTCTTTGATGCTTTCGCCGCCGACCGACGGATGCGAGCTATAGAGCGGTTGGAAACAGCCGGCGACGAGGCTTCCCGCGCCCGCGATGACAGCGAGCCGCGCGAGGCGCCGTACTGCGCGATGCTCACGCCACCACATTGACGATCCGTTGCGGCACGATGATCACTTTCTTCGGCGGCCTGCCGTCCAGCGCCTGTTTTACCGCATCGAGCCCGAGAACGGCAGTTTCAATTTCGGCGTTGGCGGCGTCACGCGCCACGGTCACCTCGGCGCGCTTCTTGCCGTTGACTTGCACCGGCAATGTCACCGTCGTCTCGATCAGAAGCGCGCGCTCGACTTGCGGCCAGGGCGCTTGCGCGACCAGCGTGTCGTGACCGAGCGCGGCCCAGCATTCCTCGGCAAGATGCGGCATCATCGGATGAAACAATTGCACAAGAATATTAACTGCTTCGCGCATGGCCCAGCGCAAGTCCGGCGCAAGCTTGAAATCGGCCCCGTCATGCCCCTCGATGTCCCCGATTACATCATTGAGCTTATTGGCAAATTCGTAGATTGCCGCCACACAAACATTGAAGTGTAGCTTTTCAATGTCATCGCTGACCCGCGCCAATGCCCGGTGCGCCGCCTTGCGCAGACCCAGCGCCGCCGGCGAGAAGCTTGCCGGGCGTTCGGCGGGCGCCGGTTTGGCGATCTCGGCCCCCTCGCCGGCGAGCCGCCACAGCCGCTGGGCGAAACGCCAAGCACCCTGAACGCCGCGCTCGGTCCATTCCACGTCGCGATCCGGCGGCGAGTCCGACAGCATGAACCAGCGCGCCACGTCGGCGCCGTAGGATTCGATGATCTCGTCGGGATCGACCGTGTTGCGTTTCGACTTCGACATTTTCTCGATGGCGCCGATTTTTACCGGTTCACCGGTGGCCGTGATCCACGCTCGACGCAACTCAGGCCCGTCGATCTCGGTCGTCACTTCGGCTGGAGTGACCCATTCGCCATTTTCTTTTTGATATGTCTCGTGCACGACCATGCCCTGGGTGAACAGGCCGGCGAACGGCTCGTCGAGGCCGACATGGCCGGTCGCTTTCATGGCGCGGGTGAAGAAGCGCGAATAGAGCAGATGGAGAATCGCGTGCTCGATGCCGCCGATATATTGATCGACCGGCATCCAGGCATCGACCATCGGCCGATCGGTCGGCGCGCTTTTAATCCACGGATCGGTGAAGCGCTCGAAATACCAGGACGAGTCGACAAAGGTGTCCATGGTGTCGGTCTCGCGCGTGGCCTTGCCGCCGCATTGCGGACAAGCGACATGCTTCCAGGTCGGATGATGGTCGAGCGGATTGCCCGGCCGGTCGAAGGTGACGTCCTCCGGCAAAGTCACCGGCAGATCTTTTTCCGGCACCGGCACGACGCCGCACGCCGCGCAATGGATTATCGGGATCGGGCAGCCCCAATAACGCTGCCGTGAAATGCCCCAGTCGCGCAGCCGGAAATTCACCTGGCGTTGCGCCAGCGGTCGATTGCCTACGTTCTCTGTTTCCAACCGCCGCGCCACCTCCTCTTTCGCTTCGGCGATCGTCATGCCGTCGAGAAAGTGCGAATTGATCATGCGGCCGTCGCCGTCATAGGCGGTGTCGGTGATGACGAAAGTCTTTGCGTCCTGCCCCGGCGGACAGACCACCGGCACATTGCCGAGGCCGTATTTGTTGACGAAGTCGAGGTCGCGCTGGTCGTGCGCCGGGCAGCCGAAGATCGCGCCGGTGCCATAATCCATAAGAATGAAATTCGCGACATAGACCGGCAGCATCCAGGTCTTGTCGAACGGGTGCGCCGCCTTGATCCCGGTGTCGAAGCCGAGCTTCTCGGCAGTGTCGATTTCGGCCTGCGCCGTGCCGCGGTGGCGGCACTCCTCGATGAATTTCGCCAGCGCGGGATTCTTTGCCGCCGCCGCGATGCTGAGCGGATGATCCGGCGCCAGCGCCATGAATTTGGCGCCGAACAGCGTGTCCGGCCGAGTGGTGAAGATTTCAAGCTCGCTTTCGCCGTTCGGCGTCGTTTTCGCATCGAGCGCAAAGCGGATCAACAAACCCTCGCTGCGGCCGATCCAATTCTTCTGCATCAGCCGGACTTTCTCCGGCCAGCGATCGAGCGTCTCGAGCGCGTCGAGCAGCTCCTGCGAATATTTGGTGATCTTGAAGATCCACTGGCTCATCTCACGTTGCTCGACCGGCGCGCCGGAGCGCCAGCCCCGGCCGTCGATCACCTGTTCGTTGGCCAGTACGGTCTGGTCGACCGGATCCCAGTTCACCTTGCGCTTCTCGCGCTCGACGAGCCCGGTACGCCGAAAATCGAGGAACATTTTCTGCTGGTGCTTGTAATAGGCCGGATCGCAGGTGGCGATTTCGCGGCTCCAATCGAGCGACAGCCCCATCGATTTAAGCTGCTTCTTCATCGCCGCGATATTGTCGTAGGTCCACGCCTTGGGATGGACCTTACGCTCCATGGCGGCGTTTTCGGCCGGCATGCCGAAGGCGTCCCAGCCCATCGGATGCAGCACGTTCATGCCCATCGCGCGCTTGTAGCGCGCCACCACGTCGCCCATCGTGTAATTGCGGACGTGGCCCATATGGATACGACCCGACGGATAAGGGAACATTTCCAGCACGTAGTATTTCGGCCGCGGGTCGTCGTTCTTCGTCGCGAAGATGTCGCGCTCGTCCCAGATTTTCTGCCAGCGCGCCTCGGCGTCGCGGGCGTTGTAGCGGTCGGTGGGCATCGGTTTGCGATTTTTTCCGGCGTCTTTTACGGTCGCCGGACGTGACACGAAAGTCCGCGGTCGGTCAACGGGTTGAGGCCCTAGAGCCCGTGATCAGTCCTCAAGCAGAAAGCCCGAAATGCAATACACCACCCTCGGCAAAACCGGTCTGCGCGTCAGCGTCGCCGGGCTCGGCACCGGCGGCTTTTCCAGGATGGGACTGAAATCCGGCAAGACCGAGGACGAGGCCGCGCGGCTCATCCTCGACGCCGTCGAGCTCGGGATCAATTTCATCGACACCGCGCCGCCCTACGGCACCGAAGGCGTGGTCGGCCGGGCGCTCAAATCGATCCCGCGGCATAAGGTGGTGGTCGCGACCAAGTCGACCGTGCATCGCAACGACGAGTGGTGGTCGCCGGAGCGCGTGGTGGCGAGCCTCGACAACTCGCTGCGCCTGATGGGCACCGACTATGTCGATGTGTTCAATCTGCATGCGGTGGAAGGTTACGAGTACGATTACGTTCTGACGACGCTTGCGCCCGCCCTCATCGAGCAGAAGCGGAAGGGCAAGATCAGGCACATCGGGCTGACCGAGAACCCGATCGTCGATTTCACCAACAAGACGCTCAAGCGCGCGCTCAACGATCCGGTCTGGGAGGTCTTCATGGTGGGCTTCCACATGATGCACCAGGGCGCGCGCACGAACGTTTTTCCGATTACGCGCGAGAAGGGCATCGGCACGCTATTGATGTTCGCTGTGCGCAGCATCTTTGCCGATCCGCCGCGCGTCGCGCGCGAGATGAAGGAGCTCGCTGACAAGGGCCTGGTCGAAAAATGGCTCGGCGAGACCGACGATCCGCTTGGCTTTCTCATTCACGAGGGCGGCGCGGCCAACATGATCGAGGCGGCCTACCGATTCGCGCGGCACGAGCCGGGGGTCGACGTCGTGCTGTTCGGCACCGGCGACGCTGAACATTTGCGGACCAATGTGGCGTCGCTGCTCAAGCCGCCGCTGCCGGACGCCGATCGGGCGAAACTTGCGGCGATGTTCGGCCACCTGACCGGCGTCGGGCTCGACGGCCATCAAGGCCGCGGCCGATAATTTCTTCAGCGCACCGCGCCCTCTGCATCGCGGCGCAAGACCTTGCCGGGCAATGCGCCGGTGTGGATCGCGTTTTCGACGACGGGCACGCCGTTGACCAGCACTGTCGTGCGCGCGCCGCTCGGATAGCGGTGCGGGTCGGCATAAGTCGCCTGCTCCTTGAAGTCGGCGGGATCGAACACGGCCACATCGGCGCAATAACCGGCCTTGAGCAGGCCACGGTCGGCAAGCTTCAGCGCGCGAGCGGTCGCGCCCGTCATCTTATAAATCGCCGTTTCGATCGGGATCAACCCGAGGTCTCGCGCGTAATGACTTAAGACGCGCGGAAACGTTCCGTAGAAGCGCGGATGCGGAATGCCCTGGCTGGTAATGCCATAGTCGGCGACGCAATTGCCGTCGGAGCCGACCAAAGCGAGGGGCGAGCGGATCATGTCGCGCACGTCGTCCTCCGCAATTGAGACGACGAGCACGCGCGTCGCGCAGCGATCCTCGATCAAATAGTCGCAGATCACGTCAATCGGATCGGCGCCGCGCTCGCGCGCCAGTTCGGCGATGCTGCGGCGCGCGTAGTGCGGCAGTTGCGGCGATATCGAAATCCGAATGCAATCCCAATCCGGGATACGGCCCCAATTGTTGAGGCCGTCGCGCGCAAGCTCGGTGCGGATCCGCGCGCGCGTTTCCGGCAGAGCCAAGCGCTCCAGCATGTCCGGCACGCCGCCGGCCTGCACCCATTGCGGCAATAGGTTCTTCAGCGGATTGCTGCCGACGTTATAGGGATAGGAATCGCAATCGACGTCGACGCCGCGCGCCTTGGCCTCGGCGATCATCGTCAGGGCTTTCGCTGCTTTGCCCCAATTGTCGGAACCCGAACATTTGAAATGCACGATCTCGACGTGAACCTTGCACGTCTCCGCAACGTCGATCGCTTCTTGCAGCGCGTCGAGGACTTTGTTCGATTCGTCCCGGAGGTGAGTAAAATAGCCGCCGTTGCAGCGCTTGACGACGCGGCAAAGCGCGACGATTTCGTCGATGCCGGCATAGGAACCCGGCGCCGTGAACAAGCCTGAGGAAAGGCCAAGCGCGCCGGCCTGCAATCCCTCATCCAGCAAATCGCTCATCGCTTGCAGTTCGCCGGCGGTGGGCGGGCGATTGTCCATGCCCATCACCATCAGGCGGAGCGTATTGTGCCCGACCAGCATGCCGGCATTGACGGCCGTTGCCGGGAAGCCGTCGAGATATTGCGGGAAACTTGTTTCGCGAAACGGCAGCCACGGCGCGCTCGGCGACAGGTAATCGCGCAGCAGCTCCACCTTGCCCGGCAAGACCGGCGCGACGGAAAAGCCGCAATGGCCGATGATCTCGGTGGTGACGCCTTGGCGCACCTTGCTTTCGGCCTTGGGATTGATCGGCAGCGTGAAATCCGAATGCGTCTTGATGTCGATAAAGCCCGGCGCCACGGCGAGACCCGTCGCGTCGATCTCGCGACGGGCTTGCCCAGGAGTATCGCCAATGGCGGCAATGCGGCCGTCGGCAATGGCGAGGTCGCCGTGCTGTCCGGGACGGCCGCTGCCGTCGTAGAGCGTGCCGCCGCGCAGGATGAGGTCGTACATCAGGATGGTCCCGGCAGAATCATCGTCCTTGCGCAATCATTCCGGATGATTTTCCGCCCAGCCGTTGCAGTGGGCGCGCTCGTGCAGGACATAGGCCCTTAAATCCTTCACCGGCCCGTTGCGGGGAATGACGAGATAGCACTTATTCTTCGTTACCAAGGAGCAGGCATCGGCGCGCACGCCCATGCGCGCGCAGGCCGCCCTCGCCTCGTTGAGCGGCAAAACCCGTTCAATCACGGGTCCGGCGTAGGAGTGATTGTATCGCGCCGGCGGTTCGAGAACGTAGATCGGCATGTTGCCCCTGTCGTCCGTTCCCTTGCCATCAAACCAGTTCGTCGGCGATCCACTTTGTGATCGAGTGCCGCACGGGCGACCAGCCGAGCGCGGCCGCGGCCTTGCCGCGCACGCGGCTGTTGGAGCCGAGCGAATACACCGCCATGTTACGGCCCCAAGCCGCGATCGCTTCTTCGGCCGGCCAGGATCGCGCGGCGCCGAGATTGAGGCGCGCACCGATGACATTGGCGATCTCGCCCAAAGCCTCCTCGCCGCTATCGACATACATGAACGTGCCGGCGGGCGCTTTTTCGACGGCCAGGACATAAAGCGCCGCGACGTCGGCAATATGCACGTTCGACCAGCGGTTCAAGCCGCGTCCGATATAGCGTACGACGCCCGACGATTTGGCCTGGCGCACCAGCGCGGGGATCTGCACGCTGTGCGCCGGCGGCCCCAAAGCAGGGCCGTAGATCATGGTGTTGCACAGCACCACCGCGCGGATTCCGGGGGCGGCGAGCACCAGCCGGTCGATGGCGACGCGCGCGGCCTTGTCGGCGACCGGCGCGATCGGCTCGCCCTCGTGATAGATGCGATCCGACGGCTCGCCCATGGCGCGATCGGCGACGATGCTCGAGCCGCTCGACTGGATGAAGGCCTTGCCGGAGCCGGATAGCCCGTCGAGCAACGCCTCGACGGCGCCGCGATGATCGCTCGAGGCAGCATTGACGACGGCATCGGCGGCGCGAGCTTCCTCGCGCAACAGCGCCGTATCGTCGAGCGTGCCGAGGACCGCTTCGACGCCATGCGCCGCAACCGCATCGGCCTTTGCCTTATCGCGCACGAGGCCGCGAATCTTATGGCCGGCGCCGATCAGCGCCGAAGCAGCCGCGCCGCCAATAAAGCCGTTCGCTCCGGTGAGAAAGATTTGCATGTGACGACAGTCTTATCCTGCCCGGTAGAAACGGGGGAGGGGTATTGAGCGGCAGACAGTCGAAAATAGCTCTTGGCGACCGGCTGGAGCCGTCGGCTTTGTTGCCCGCATCCCCAAGAGCGCCGCAAAGCACAGGCAGAACCAGCAATCGATTTGCACATCGGGCGCAGGCTCATTGAAGCTTTCGATTAATGGAGGACGTTATGGCTGCTGTGCGCGTTTCTAAAATCATTCGCTACGCTTCGGCTCTGGTCCTGGCTGGCTTTCTCGCAGCCGCGGTTTTTGGCGCGGCGATCCCCGCCCAGGCGCAGCAGCAGCCAGCGGAGCCGCCGGCGCGCATCATCGTCACCGGCGAAGGCAGCGTCGGCGTGCCGCCCGATTATGCGCAGATCGGCGCCGGCGCGACCACCAAGGCGAAGACGGCCAAAGAGGCGACCGAGGCCAACTCGAAACTGATGACCGCGATTACTGCGGCGCTTTCAAGCGCCGGCATCGAGCAAAAGGATATCCAGACGTCGCGATTTTTGGTTCAGCCGGTCTATGCGCCGCCGCAGCCGAATGCCGAACCCAAGCTGACCGGCTTCTCCGTCACCAATCAGGTGAGCGTGACGATCCGCCAAATCGCAACTGTCGGAGAGATTCTCGATCGGCTGATCGCAGCCGGCGCGACCAACGTCGGCGACGTGGAATTTCTGCACTCCGACGTTTCAAAGGCGCTCGACCAAGCGCGCGAAGCCGCGGTCGCCGACGCGCGGCGCAAGGCCGGGCTCTATGCACGCGCCGCCGGTCTGAGCCTCGGAGGCGTTGCCTGGATCACGGAAGATTCCGCATACGCTCCGCCCCTCGCGATGAACGCCATGCGCGCCTCCGGCGGGATGCCGGTGCCGATCGCCGCCGGCCAGGACACGCTGCAGGTGCGGATCACCGTCGGCTACGACATCGCCCATTAGCGGCATGCCGCTTTTTCCCCGTCCTCGTCGTAATCAGCCACGCATTGCCCGGTGAGTGCCGCGAATTATTCAAGCGCTCGATCGCCTCGCGCCGGCGCGCTACTTCGCGGCCGCCTGGTAGGGCTTGAATCCGTATTTCTCGAAAATCGCCAAGGCGGCCGGCGAGTGAATGAAATCGAGCCAAGCTTGGCCGGCCTTCGGGTGCGGGGCATCTTTGACCAGGGCGCCGGCATAAATCGCGACCGTGTTCTGCGCCGCCGGGATGTCGACGTGACCGATCGGATGCCCGATCTGCTCCTGAAAAATCGCCTCCGAAGTCCAGGTCACCCCCGCATCGGCAAGACCTTGCATCAGAAACAACGGCGTCTGCCGGTGATGAACGTGGGTCAGAATGGTCGTGCCGTCCTTGACCTTGTCGTCATACACGGCCTTCACCAACGCGTCGCCGCCCGCCTTGGTCAGCGTAGCCTTGATCTGGCGAACGACGCCTTCAAACTCGGGATTGGGCATGGCAAGGCGTACCGCCGGCTTGCCCAGGTCGGCGAGCGTGGCGACGTGCGCGGGATTGTCCTTCGCTATCATGATAGCGAGATCGTTGGTGACATAGGCGACGGCTTCGCCGGTGAGCATTCCGTTGTCGATCAGCGCGCGCACATTCTTCAGACCGGCCAGATAAACGTCGGGTTTTGCCACCCAGGTCATGTTGCCCGACGTGATCCTGCCGCCCGCTTTCATCTGGCGCACCAGAAGACCGGGCGGGATGGTCTCGTAATAAATGTGGCCGCGATATTCGGGATGGCCGTCTTCGAACGCGTTCACGAGCGGTCCCATCGCGAAGTAATAATTGCCGGCGATGTAGAGCACGAGCGCAGGGTTGGTGATGTCGCCATGAAAGTCGGCGAGGCTATTCACCTCGGGGACCGTGAACTCAAAACCCTTATCGGTGACGTCGGAATTGTCGCCGTGCGACCACGGCGGGAAAATCTGCTCCTGGTAATGCGGCACCTGTGCTGCGCCATGCCAGCCGGGATCTTGCCCGCGCGCGGGAGCGCTTAGGAACATTGCACTAGCGGTGACGACCGCCAACAACAACGATGGAGCCCGGCAGACTTTCATGTCATTCCTCCCTTTTTGTTTCTTTGGGGACAAGGCCGCGCCGCGCGAGTGCAACGCGCTCTGGCCCGGATTGAGCGGAGCGAAATCCGAGAACGAAGGGCCAGCTTAGACGTTCCTCTTGGATTTCGCTCCGCTCAACCCAGGCTACGACCCCTTGTCGACGATCGAAATATCCCTGTTGTCCAGATACGCGGGATGTTTCCAGCCGTTTTCGTCGTAATCGGCCATGCATTGGTCGACCAGCGCTTCCATTTTCTTGAGCCGTCCGGAGAATTGCGCCTGCTGCAGCTGGAACACCCGAATGAGCTCGTGGCTGCCGGAATAGTTCATCTCGTAGAGCTCGTGACGGGCGCCGAACTCGGTGCCGATCGCGTCCCACAAGAGCTTCATGATCTTGATGCGTTCCTTGTAGTCGATGCCGTTCGAGCCGCGCACATATTTGGCGAGATATTTGTCGACGTCCGGATTCTTGAAGTCGAGCGCATGCGAGGGCAGATAGATCAGGCCGGAGGCGACCACCTTTTCAACGATGTTGCGCACCGCCGGATAGGCTTCCGTCATGAACAGCCGGTAAGTCGCCGAGCCCTCTGAGTTCGGCAGCACCGCGCCGTTGACCCACGGCTCGGGATTGCAGGCCATGGCGTCGGTGAGCGACCAGAACAAATTACGCCAGCCGATCACTTCGCCGATCTGCGCCTGCACGCCGCGAAACTCCTCGACGCCGGTGGCGCGCGCTGCCTTGTAGAGCAGCGCTGAGATGAAATCGAGCTTGACCGCAAGCCGGGTGCAGCCCTGCATGGTGAAGCCGTTGAAAAAGCCCGACTTCGGATAAAAATTCTTCAGCCGATCGATATCGCGGTGGATCAGCACGTTCTCCCAGGGGATGAACGCGTTGTCGAACACGAAAATGGCGTCGTTCTCGTCGAACCGCGACGTCAGCGGATAATCCCACGGCGAGCCGGTGGCCGCCGCGGCGAGTTCATAGGACGGCCGGCAGATCAATTTGATCCCCGGCGTGTTCATCGGCGCGATGAACATCACAACCATGGCCGGATCGGTGATCTCCTGGCCCATATTCTGGCCGAGGAAATTGTAATTGGTCAGCGCCGAATTGGTGGCGACGACTTTGGCGCCGGAGACATAAATCCCGGCGTCAGTCTCTTTCTGGATGGTAATGTAGACGTCTTTGACCTGCTCGACCGGCTTGTTGCGGTCGATCGGCGGATTGACCAGCGCGTGGTTGAGGAACAGCACCGCTTCCTGGCCGCGCTTGTACCAGGCGCGGGCATTGTCGGCGAATTTGCCGTAGAACTCGGCATTCGCGCCGAGCGTGTTGAGAAACGCGGCCTTGTAATCCGGGCTGCGGCCGAGCCAGCCGTAAGTGATGCGGGCCCAGGCGGCGATGGCGTCGCGCTGCGCGATCACGTCGTCGCGCGAACGCGCCACCTTGAAGAATTTCATGGTGTAACCGCCGGAGCCGGTGTCGGTCGGCGCGGTCAGCACGTCCTTGGTCGCCGTGTCGTGCAGCGCGTCGTAAAGCAGCGCCACCGAGCGGGCTGAATTCCGGAACGCCGGATGCTCGGTGACGTCCTTGACCCGCTCGCCGTAAATATAGATCTCGCGGCCGTCGCGCAGCAACTCCAGAAACTCGGCGCCGGTGAACGGGCGCTTCTTGTCGGCAATGAGGTCTTCGGGATGCTGGGGCATCGGGCGCTCCCTTGTCGTTGGCTATTTCGTCAGTATACTGACGATTAGACGCAATATAGCGACGCCAGGGTTTCGGCGTCAACGCGGCGCGCAGTCCAAGAGGTTGCAATGGCGAAGGACGACAGTCGCCTGACCGACATGCCCGGCCATCTCATTCGCCGCCTGCAGCAGATCGCCTTCGCTCTGTTTCTCGATCAGACCAAGGCGTTCGACTGCACGCCAGTGCAATATGCCGGACTCTATGCCGTCAACAACAATCCGGGCATCGACCAGACCGCTTTGTGCAATACCATCGCGCTCGATCGCTCGACCATCGGTGATGTCGTCGGCCGCCTGGAAAACAAAGGCCTGATTACGCGCCGCAGCGGCGCCGCCGACCGGCGCACCAAATCGCTGCACATCACCGCAGCGGGACGCCGTCTGCTAGCGGATATCGAGCCGGCAGTCGAGGCGACGCAACGCCTGATTCTTGCGCCGCTCAAGCCGATCCAGCGCAGCGCCTTCATGCGGATGCTTAAGCATCTCGTGCATCTCAACAACGAACACAGCCGGGCGCCGTTGCGGCCGAAAGAAAGCGGGCTGCGCCGGCAGAGGCCCGCCGCGAGACCGGCACGCGCAGCGCGAAAGCCGGGCGCGGCAAGAGCCGCGGCGATCAAACGCGCGGCCCGCGAAACTTAAACCTTGGCGCGCTGGCAGGCTTCCCACAGGCTTTGCGCCGTGGCCGGCATTTCGAGATGCGCGCCGGCGCCGTTGGGGATGGCGTCGGCCACCGCGTTCATCACCGCGGCGATCGCCGCCGTGGTGCCGGCTTCGCCGACGCCCTTGACGCCGAGCGGATTGGTCGTGGCGGGCACGTTATGCATCGCTTCGCGCAGTGCCGGCATGTCCTCGGCGCGCGGCATCGCGTAGTCCATGAACGAGCCGGTGACGAGCTGGCCGTTGTCGGCATCGTAGACCGTCCGTTCCATCAGCGCCTGGCCGAGACCCGAAGCGATGGCGCCGTGCAGCTGGCCTTGGACGATCATGCTATCGAGCGGATTGCCGCAATCGTCGACCGCGGCATAAGACGCGACGTGCATGTGGCCGGTCGCCGGATCGATCTCGACCTCGGCGATATGCACGCCATTGGGAAAGGTTTGCGGCGTTTCGGTTACCGTCTTGGTATCGAGGTCTTCGGCGATTTCGCCGCGCTTTTTCATCTCGGCGGCGCGCGCGGCGACTTCGAATAGCGACACACGGCGATCGGTGCCGACCACTTCGAATGCGCCGTTCTTGTAAGCGATATCGGCTTCACCGGCTTCCAGTATGGTCGCGGCGATCGGCTTGCCTTTGGCGAGGATCGCATCGATCGCCTTGACCACCGAATGGCTTACCGTCATGCCTGAGCGCGAGCCGACCGAGGCATAGCCCGGCAGCTCGTTCGACGAATCGCCATGGCGATGTGGGATTTTTTCCGGCGCAATACCGAGCCGCTCGCCGATCAGTCGCGAGAACACGGTGGCGTGGCCCTGGCCGGTGCTCTGCACGTTGAGCCGCAGTTGCAGCATCTCATTGCCCGGAAACTCCAGCAACGCGCTTTCGGTGGGCGAGCCGCCGGAGTGTTCGAGCATGCAGCAGATGCCGAGCCCCCGATATTTGCCGCGCTTTTGCGCCTCGCGCCGGCGCTGCTTGAAGTTTTGATAATCGGCAAGCTCCAGCGCCTTGTCGAGGATCGGCTCGAAGTCGCCGGAGTCAATGACCGTGCCGACCTGGGTCTTGTACGGAAAGGCCGATTTTTTGGTCAGATTGCGCCGCCGCAGCTTGACCGGATCGATGCCGGTGACGCGCGCCGCCTCGTCGACCACGCGCTCCAGCGCATAGATCGATTCCGGACGGCCGGCGCCGCGATAGGGCGCCGTCGGCAGCGTGTTGGTGTAGGCGCATTTCACGCCGATATCGATCTTGGGAATGTCGTACATGCCGGGCAGGCAGCGGGTGAAGCTCAGCGTCGGAATGTTGGCGCCGATGGCGCCGAGATAGGCGCCCATGTTGCCGACGCTGCGGATGCGCAACGCCAAAAATTTTCCCTTGTCGTCGAGCGCCAGCTCCACGTCCGAGAAAATATCGCGCGCCTGATTGTCGGACAGGAACGCTTCCGAGCGGCCCGACATCCAATGCACCGGGCGGCCGAGTTTCTTCGCCGCCATCAAGAGCGCCATGTATTCCGGATAGGCCGAAGTCTTCAGTCCGAAAGCGCCGCCGACGTCTTCAGTAATGACGCGCAATTTTTCCTTCGGCCAATTCATGATGCCGAGAATGTTGTCGCGCATGGTGCCGGCGCTCTGTGAGCAGGTGCGCAGCGTATAGGCATCACGCGCTGCATCGTAGCTCGCGGTGGCGCCGCGCGGCTCCATCGAGGCGACGCAGAGGCGCTGATTCATTTCGCTGATGCGCGCGACGTATTTGGCGGAGGCGAAAATACGCTCGACCTCGGCGGCATTGGCGGCGGGATCGGCGGCCGGCCCCGGCCAGTCGACCGCGAGATTATTGGGCGTTTCCGGCCAGATCTGCGGCGCGCCCGGTTTGAGCGCGTCGCGCGCGTCGGTCACCGGGGTGAGCGCCTCGTATTCGATACGGACAAATTCGGCGGCGTCCTGCGCCGCCGCCGCGCGTTCGGCGACGACCACGGCCACCGCTTCACCGATATGCAGGACGCGGTCCTTGGCGAGCGCCGGCCTCTGGCTGACGATGAGCTTTGAGCCATTACGGCCCGGCAGCGGCGGATGCCGCGCGATATTGCCGATGCCCTCCATGTCCTGTGCGGTCAACACGGCAACGACGCCGGGCATGCCGGTGGCGCCGGACATGTCGATGCTGACGATGCGGGCGAAGGCATGCGGCGAGCGCACGAAAAAAGCATAAGCCTGGTTCGGCTCCGGCGCGTCGGCGACATAGCGGCCGTGACCGCGAACCAGAACGTCATCCTCGACGCGGCCGTGCAGCGCGTGCGTATTTGCGTCCGTTTTGGCGTCCATGCTGGGTTCCGGGAGTGTTTTGTCGGGCGTTGGGGTGGCCCTTTATAGCCGAAACTGGCCGTTGAAAACCCCTCCGCGAAGGTCGTTCCGGGCATGCCTTGCATGCTCTTGCTTGGTTCTGCGGGTTATGTGCACATCCCGCGACCCGGGGAGAGACAATGACGCGAACCATCGACACCCACACTCACATCCTTGCCGACGCGACCATAAAGCTCCTGCAAACGGAGATTCCAAAGCTCGGTCTCAAGCTCACGCCTTACGACGACGAGAACTCGGTGGTTGAAGTCGCCGGCGTGCCGTACCGGCCGTTTCCGCGCGGCGGACACAATATCGAGCGACGCTTCGCCGACATGGACGCAGCCGAAGTCGATATGCATGTGCTGTCGGTGTCGCCGCAAACCTGGCTCTATAATCAGGAAGCCGCCGTCACCATCGCCGCCGCGACCATCCAAAACGACGAGATCGCGCGGCTTTGCAAGGAGCATCCGGACCGCTTTGCCGGCATCGCCACGCTGCCGATGCAGGCGCCCGAAAAGGCGGCCGACGAATTGCGCCGCGCCATGGGGAAACTCGGACTGCATGGCGCGATGATCGCCTCGAACGTCAACGGCAAGAATCTCGACGATCCGAGTTTCGAGCCGATCTGGGCAGCCGCGGCAAAACTCGACGCTTTTATGGTGATTCATCCCGGCAATGTCGCCGGCGCCGACCGGCTGCGCTCCTATTATCTCAACAACCTGATCGGCAATCCGCTCGACACCACCATCGCCGCAGCGTGCCTGATCTTCGGCGGCGTGATGGAACGCTATCCCACGCTCGATTTCGTCATGGTGCATGCCGGCGGCTTTGTTCCTTATCAAGGCGGCCGCTGGGTGCACGGCTGGGAAGTGCGGCCGGAGCCGAAACTGCATCTGAAACATTCGCCGCAGCGCTATCTCGACCGCTTGCGCTACGACACCATCACGCACGCCAAGGCGCCGCTGGAGTTTCTGATCAGCTCGGCCGGCGCCGACCGCGTGTTCCTCGGCAGCGATTATCCTTATGACATGGGGACCGGCGAATGCGCGCGTCAGGTCAAGGCCGCCAACATCTCTGCCGCAGACCGTGATCGGATTCTTGGCGGCCACGCGGCTGCGATCCTCAATAAGCGAGCCCACGCCGCGGCGAGATGACGATGGATGACAAGACGAATCTGCTGCAGATCCCGGCGCGCGCCACGCGCGCGCTGATCGCCGAGGCTTTCGTCGCCGCCGGCCTGCCGCAAGCCGATGCCGCGCGTTGCGCCGAATTGATGACGGAAGCCGATCTCACCGGCGCCGACGGTCACGGCATTTTCCGGCTGCCGCAATATGTGCGCCGCCTGAAAGCCGGAGGCTTCAACAAACATCCGAATATTACCGTGACGAAAACCGCGCCGGCGACCGCATTGGTCGACGGCGACAACGGTATGGGCCATCTGGTCATGTCGCGCGCGACTGACGAAGCGATCGCCATGGCCCGTGAAACGGGCGTGTCCTGGGTCGGCGTGCGCCGCTCCAACCATGCCGGGCCGGCCGGGCTTTATGCGGAAATGCCGGCGGCCCACGGCATGATCGGCTTCTACGCCGCGGTGGCCAACGCCAATCACATGGCGACCTGGGGCGGCGCCGATTTGCTTCTCGGTACCAATCCGCTGGCCATCGGCGTGCCTTCGGGCGGCAAGCCGCTGGTGTTCGACATGGCGACCTCGATCGTCGCCTACGGCACGGTGAAGAAATATGCGCTGCGTGGGCTGACCATGCCGGAAGGCTGGTTCGTAAAGCCTGAGACCGGCGAAGCCATAACCGATCCGGGCAAATCAGGGGAAGGCATCCTGCTGCCGATGGGCGAATATAAAGGTTCCGGCCTGGCGCTGATGATCGGCCTTTTGGCCGGCGTGCTCAACGGCGCCGCCTTCGGCCGCGACGTCGTCGACTTCAATGCCGACGATAAGAGCGAAACCAATACCGGCCATTTCATGATCGCGGTCGATATCGCGCGCTTCGTGCCGCTCGCAACATTCACCGCCGAGGTCGACCGTCACGTCCGCGACTTGCGCGCCTCAAAGCGCCTGCCCGGCGTCGACGAGATCCGCCTGCCCGGCGACCGCCGCGCCGAGTGCCGCGACGAGCGCCTGCGCGACGGCGTGCCGATCGCGGCGCCGCTCTTGGCGCAGCTCGACAAGCTTGCCGCGGAACTGAAAGTAAAGCCGCTGCGCCAGCGTTAAGCGCGACGCCAGGTCACAATACTCACAATCGGCGAGAACTTGACTCCGCTCTGCCCACCGCCCAGTAGTTTGGGCGAAAATCCACAGAAAGTGCAGCGGAGGCGACACAACATGGCATTGACCAAGAGACAATTGATTTCCACGGCCGCGGCGGCCGGTTCGGCGGCAGTGCTGACGCCGATGCGGCGCGCCAACGCCGCCGTCGACAAGATTTCGGTCGCGGTGATCCCCATCGCCGACTGCGCGCCGATCTATCTCGGCAAGGCTAAGGGCTTCTTCGCCAAGCAGAACCTCGACGTCGAACTCTCCACGCAGGGCGGCGGCGCCGCCATCATCCCTGGCGTGCTGTCCGGCCAGTTGCAGTTCGGCTTCAGCAACGTGCCGTCGCTGTTGATCGCACAGACCAAGGGACTGAAATTTGTCGGCGTCGCGCCGGGCGTCGCCTCAACTGGCGTCAGCGGTCACGACTTTTGCGCGGTCCTCGTCCCAGGCGACAGCCCGATCAAGAACGCCAAGGACCTCACCGGCAAGACCGTCGCGGTCAATAACCTGAACAATATCGGCGGGGTTGCGGTGCGCGCCGGGGTGAAGGCCGCGGGCGGCGATCCTGACAGCGTAAAGTACATCGAGGTGCCGTTTCCCGACATGCCGGCGGCGCTGGCCGACCATCGCATCGAGGCCGGCTGGATGGTGGAACCGTTCGTCACCATCGCCCAGTCACGCGGCGACAGGGTCGTGGATTGGCCGTTTGTCGCTATCGCGCCGAAAGCAGAGATCGCGGTTTATTTCGCCTCGGTGCAATACGCCGATGCGAACCCGGACATGGTGAAGCGTTTCAAGGCCGCAATCACCGAGTCGCTGGCTTATGCCGACTCCCACTCCGATGAAGTTCGCCAGATCATTCCGACCTATACGCGTATCTCGCCCGAAGTCGCCGCCAAGATCATTCTGCCGATATGGCCGCCCAAATTTAACCGCGCCTCGGCCCAGGCGATGGCCGACGACATGCTCAAGAGCGGACTGATCACCAAGCAGGCGGACGTTGCGGCGCTGTTGCCGCAGTAGCCGATGCCGGCGGCACGAACGAGCAGAGTGCGGGCCAGGCTTACGGCCCGCACTTTTATTTGGCTGCAAGGCCTCGCCGGCCTTGTCGGCTTGGCGCTGCTGCTCGAGATCGTGCCGCGGATCGGCATCGTCTCGCCGGATTATCTGCCGCCGTTTTCCGCCATCATGGTTGCGCTATTCAAAGAGATGATGACCGCCGAGTTCTGGACGGCGCTGAGCGATACTTTGGAAGCCTGGGCAATCGGGCTCGTGATATCGGTCGTCGCCGGCGTCGTCATTGGCATCGCCATCGGCAGTTCGCAGCTGCTGCGCAAGTTGACCCATTCCACCATCGAATTTTTGCGTCCGATTCCGTCGGTGGCGCTCATCCCGCTCGCCGTGCTGCTGTTCGGCTCACAGATCCAGTCAACGCTGGTGCTGGTGGTCTACGCCTCATTCTGGCCGGTGCTGATCCAGGTGTTGTACGGCGTGCAGGATGTTGATCCGGTGGCGCGGGAGACCGCGCGCTCCTATGGCCTCGGCGCCTGGGCGCAAATCCGCTACGTCACTTGGCCGACTACGCTGCCTTATCTGATGACCGGCATCCGGCTCGCCGCCGCAGTAGCGCTCATTCTCGCCATCACCAGTGAAGTCGCGATCGACACCCAGGGACTCGGCAAGGAGATCAGCGATACCGAGTCCGGGGGCGCCGTCCCCATCATGTATGCCTATGTCTTCGTCGCCGGAATTATCGGCGTCATCGTCAACCTGGGGGCGCGAGCGCTGGAGCGGCGGGTGCTGGCTTGGCATCCATCGGTACGGCTGGATGCTGCCGAGGCCGGCGCATGAAGAATCTTCTGCCGCCGCTGCCGCGCCGCGTTGCGGTCGCACTCGCGCTTCCGGTGACGCTGATCGCCGCCTGGTGGATCACCAGCGCGGACAGCCAGAGTTTCTATTTCCCGCCGCTGCAAACGATTCTGCAGACCTTCGGCAAACTGTGGTTCTCGCCGCGAGGGTTGTCCGACGTGATGCCGAGCTTGTGGCGCTTCTCCGTCGGCTACCTTGCCGCGGCGTTCCTGGGCATCGTTATCGGTATACCAATCGGCACCTCGCGTAATTTACGCAACGTGCTCGAACCGGTGCTGGAATTCTTGCGCGCTATTCCGCCGCCGGTATTGGTGCCGGTGCTGATCCTGTTCGTCGGCCTCGGCAACGAAATGAAGGCGCTGGTGATCCTGTTCGGCTGCATATGGCCGGTGCTGCTCAATACGGTTGCGGGCGTGCGCGCGTTGGACGAAGTGCTCGCGGAGACGGTACGCAGCTATCGGATCGGCGGCTTTGCGCGGCTGTGGCATTTTATGCTGCCGGGTGCGAGTCCGCAGATTTTCACCGGCCTGCGGCAATCGTTGTCGATCGGCATCATCCTCATGGTCATCAGCGAAATGTTCGCGGCCAAAGACGGCATCGGTTTCGTTCTGGTGCAATATCAGCGCACCTTCGCAATCCCGGAAATGTGGAGCGGCATCATTATGCTCGGGATCATCGGCATCGTGCTGTCGCTGATCTTCCGCGCGATTGAGGCCTGGCTGTTGGGCTGG
This sequence comes from uncultured Alphaproteobacteria bacterium, assembly GCA_963775515.1. GTDB lineage: Bacteria > Pseudomonadota > Alphaproteobacteria > Rhizobiales > Xanthobacteraceae > BOG-931. The sequence continues at coordinate 484,101 of CAVZIQ010000004.1, forward strand.
TATTACGGCCTGCGGCAATCGCAGCGGGCCGGTTGAGCGAGCTTTGAGGGATCGATGGATCGGGCCGTCAAATCCATGCTCGAAGTGAAAGCGCTGCGCAAAGTCTACGACGATGCGAGTCGCACCGTCGAGGCAATCCGCGACGTCAGCTTCAGCGTCGGCCAAGGCGAACTGGTCTGTATCGTCGGCCCGTCGGGCGCCGGCAAGACCACGCTGCTGAAATGCATTGCCGGACTATTGGCGCCGACGGCCGGCACGGTCGTCGTGGAAGGAACGCCGGTGATCGGTCCGCCGCCGGCCATGGCGGTGGTATTTCAGGAATACGGCCGCAGCCTGTTCCCGTGGATGACGGTCCACGACAACGTGGCGCTGCCGCTGAAGCAGAAGAAGATGACCGCGGAGCGGCGCGAGGAATTGGTGCGCAACGCGCTCGCGGCGGTCGATCTGAAAGGCGTCGACACCGCCTATCCGTGGCAGCTTTCCGGCGGCATGCAACAGCGCGTCGCCATCGCCCGCGCCGTCGCCTACGAGCCGCATGTGCTGTTGATGGATGAGCCATTCGCCGCGGTCGACGCGCAAACCCGCGCCGATCTCGAAGATCTGATCCGGGTGCTGTGGCATCGGCTGCGCGTCACCGTGCTATTTGTCACCCACGATATCGACGAGTCGGTCTATCTCGGCCAGCGGGTGCTGGTGATGTCGCATGCGCCGACGGTGATCATGGAAGACGTGGCCATCGACCTCCCCGAGGAGCGCACCCAGCTCGAAACGCGGTCGATGGCGCGGTTCGGCGAGCTGCGCAAGCACGTTTATTCGCAAATCCAATTGGCCAAGCAAGGTTGGCGTCCGCCCTTTAAGTAGTGCCCCGCCGTTGCGCCAGGCGACTGCCAACCTCAAATAACATTCTCCGTAACCGCCGAAACTCCCGCCAGCGTTATTTTTTGCCAAGGGCAAATTCATTGCCATGCTGACCCCCGGCACTTTCGCCCTCACTTTGCTGCTGTCGTTCTTGACCGCGCTCGGACCGCTGTCGATGGACATGTATTTGCCGTCGCTGCCGGATATCGCCCGTGCGTTGCATGCGCCGATCCTCGACGTGCAATTGACCATTTCAAGTTATCTGTTCGGTTTCGCCGTCGGCCAGATTTTTTACGGGCCGATCTCGGACCGCCTCGGCCGCAAGCCGATCCTGCTGACGGCGCTGGTGCTCTATGGCGTCGCCAGCGTCGGTTGCGTTTTCGCGCAATCGGTCGACGCGCTGATCGCACTGCGCTTCGTGCAGGCGCTCGGCGGCGCCGGCGTGATCGTGCTGGCGCGGGCGGTGGTGCGCGATATTTATTCCGGTGCGCGGGCGAGCCGCGAATTGTCGATCATGGGATCGATCACGGCCTTCGCGCCGATCGTGGCGCCGACCATCGGCGGCGTGTTGCAGATGGCATTCGGCTGGCGAGCGACATTCGTGCTGCTGGTGATCTTTGCCGGCATTGCCGGCGCGGTCGCGACGCTGTTGTTGCCGGAGACTTTAAAGAAGCCGACCGGTGCGCCGTTTTCGTTCGGTAAGATGCTTGCACTCTATCCTTCCGTGCTGGCGCATCGCGGCTTTCTCGCCAATCTCGGCATCCTGACGACGACCTTCATCGGTCTCTTCGCCTGGGTGTCGGGTGCGCCGATCGTGATGCAAAGCGCGATCTACGGGCTAAACCCGGTGGTCTTCGGCATCACATTCGCCATCGGCGCGGCCGGCTACATGCTGGGGACATTCATTGCCGCACGTATCGTGATGCGTCTCGGCATCGACCGCACCATGGGCATCGGCTGCGTGATACTGGCGCTCGGCGGCTTGACCATGGCGGCGGTGGTGGCGCTCCATCTCGCCAATGTCATCTGGTTCGTCGGCTCGATGATGATCTATCTCGCCGGCCTCGGGCTGGCTTTGCCGGCCGCGATGGCCGGAGCGCTGACGCCGTTTCATGATCGCGCCGGCACCGCCTCTTCGCTGATGGGCTTTGCCCAGCAGACCGGCGCCGCCATCGCCGCCGGCGCCATCGGACTCTATCTCGGCCACTCCGCTTGGCCGGTCGCCGGCGTGGTCGCGACCATGGGCTGCGCCGCGCTTCTGATCTGGGCGTTCACGCGGAAGGTGCGGGCTACGGAGTGGTGAGAATTTATCGCTTTTTCTTATTCTTTTTCTTCTTTGCGAAGATTGCATTCCAATTTTCCTTGTAGGCGGCGGTGACCGGCTTCTGGCCTTCGCCCCGGCTATAATTGGCCGGCGCGGCGGCTGTCTCGCCGGCCGCGGGCTTGGATGCGTCTGAAGTTTTGGCTGCGTCCGGAGTCTTGGCTGCGTCCGAAGTCTTGGCCGCGTCCGGAGTCTTGGCTGCGTCCGGAGTCTTGGCTGTGCTCTTGTTCGTCGCCGCGGCCTCGCTTTTCGGAGCGGGATCGGTTTTGCCTTTTTTAATGTCGGCGGCCATCTTGCTTCCTAATCGTGAACCGACCGTGATCCTTCGCACACCAAAGCGCGGCGGGGAAGCTCCGACGCGGGCAACCGTATCATATCAGCTTCAGTCCCTTCAGGCTGGCGTGGCCTTCCTTGCCGACGATGATGTGGTCGTGCACGCCAATGCCGAGCGGCTGCGCCACCGCGATGATCTGCTGCGTCATCTGGATGTCGGCGCGCGACGGCGTCGGATCGCCGGAAGGGTGATTGTGCACCAGGATGAGGGCCGTCGCGGAGAGTTCCAGCGCGCGCTTGACCACTTCGCGCGGATAGACCGGCGTGTGATCCACCGTGCCGACCTGCTGCAATTCGTCGGCAATGAGCTGGTTGCGCTTGTCGAGAAACAGCACGCGGAACTGCTCGCGGTCGGCGAAGGCCTGCGCGGTGCGGCAATAGTCGAGCACGGTCGACCATGACGACAGCACCGGCCGTTTTTTCACGGCGCCGCGAAGCAGCCGGCTCGCCGCCGCCTGGACGATCTTAAGCTCGGTGACGCAGGCGTCGCCCAGCCCCTTGACCTCGGCAAGCCGCACCTCGGGCGCGGCGATGACCTCGGCGAATGAGCCGAATTTCTCCAACAGCGACTTGGCGAGCGGCTTGACGTCGCGCCGCGGCAGGACGCGAAACAGCAGCAGCTCGAGCAGCTCGTAATCCGACAGCGCGTCGGCGCCGGCCTCGCGGAAACGATCGCGCAGGCGCTCGCGGTGGCCGAAATAATGCGGCGTGCCTTCTTCAAGGCCAGTGTCGCTATCGGGCTTTTTTTCCAACATGGCCTGACTTGGGAATCTGGACGCCATCCCAATCCTGTGGCGCATGCGGCTAGCGCGCACGAGCCACAACCCGCGCCTCCCAAGATGCCCGGATTACGGGAATTTGCAATCAGATTCGCGCCGCCGCTCAGGCCTTATAGGGCGGCTTGTCGAGATGCTTCGGCGACAGCGTGAAAATCTCGACGCCGGTCTCCGTCACGCCGACGCTGTGCTCGAACTGCGCGGACAGCGAGCGATCGCGGGTTACCGCAGTCCAGCCGTCGGACAGCACTTTGACGTGCGCCCGGCCCAGATTGATCATCGGCTCGACCGTGAAGAACATTCCGGGCTTGAGCACGATGCCTTCGCCGGGCCGGCCGACGTGGACGATGTTCGGCTCGTCGTGGAACAGCCGGCCGAGTCCATGGCCGCAGAAATCGCGCACCACGCTCATATGCTGGGCCTCGACAAAGCTCTGGATAGCATGGCCGATATCGCCGGTCGTACCGCCTGGCCTGATGGCCGCGATGCCCCGCATCATGCCCTCGTAGGTGACTTCGATCAGCCGCTCGGCGCGGCGCGGAATCTCGCCGACCGCATACATGCGGCTGGAATCGCCGTGCCAATGATCGAGGATGAGCGTGACGTCGACATTGACGATGTCGCCTTCGCGCAGCGGCTTGTCCGAGGGGATGCCGTGGCACACCACGTGATTGACCGAGGTGCAGGTCGCCTTGCGATAGCCGCGATACATCAGCGTCGCCGGCAACGCGCCGTGATCCATGCCGAAATCGAAGACCAGCCGGTCGATGTGCTCGGTGGTGACGCCCGGCTTGATTTCGCCGATCAGCATATCGAGGCATTCGGCCGCGAGCCGCCCGGCCTTGCGCATGCCCTCGAAGGCGGCGGGGCCGTGGATCTTGATCTGTCCGGTCTTGCGCAGCGGCGCACAAGCCGCGTCGACATAGGTCATGGTCTAGGGAAAGCCGAGATGACTTGGGGTTTCTCGCAGCAATGTAAGCATAGGCGCGCGCGACGCAAGCAAATCGAACGGATCCTCAGCCGGCGAACTTGCCGCCCAATTCGTCGGCAATATGGACGCGGATGATCTCGTCGAACGACGCCTCGGCGCGAAAGCCGAGCGCCAGCGCGCGGGCCGGATCGAATCGGCTCGGCCAGCCGGCGACGATGCGGGCGACCAGCGGATCGGGTTCGCGGCGGATGCGTGAGACCACCTTGTCGCCGCCGATCCGGCGCAGCGCGGCGATCTGCTCGGCCACGGTGCAGCAGACCCCCGGCATGGTGAGATTGACGCGCGGCCCAAGCGTCGCTGCGTCGAGCCCCGCGGCATGGATGAGAAAGCCAACCGCAGCGCGCGGGCTCGCATGCCAATGCAGCACGCTGTCGGCGACCGGGAGCACGGCCTCTTCGCCGTTAAGCGGCTCGCGGATGATCGAGGAGAAAAACCCCGAAGCCGCCTTATTCGGCCGGCCCGGCCGCACCACGATGCTTGGCAGCCGGATGCCGACGCCATCGAGAAAGCCGCGGCGGCTGTAATCGGCGAGCAGAAGCTCGGTCGCCGCCTTTGCCGTGCCATAGGACGTGAGCGGCGTTAGGTGAAATTCGTCGCCGATTGCCTCCGGGAACGGCGCACCGAAAACCGCAATCGACGAGGTGAAGACAATCCGCGGGCAATAGCCGCCGCCCGCGGTGCGGATCGCTTCGAACAGTGCGCGCGAGCCGTCGAGATTGACCCGCATGCCCTTCTCGAAGTCGAGTTCGGCCTCGCCGGAAACAACACCAGCCAGATGAAAGATCGTGTCCGGCCGGCCGGCGACGGCCGCGTGCACGGCCGCCGGATCGGCGATATCGGCGGCGGCGGCCTCCACTTTGCCGGAAAATTTTTCGGGCCGTTGCGGAGCGACGACGTCGATCAGCGTCAGCTTCTCGATCGGCCGGCCGTTAAGCGCGCCATCGGCGACGAGGCGCGCGACGAGCTTGCGCCCGATCATCCCCGCAGCGCCGGTTATCAGAATGTGCATTTTCGATTGCCCAACCTGTCATGCTCCGCGAAGGCGGAGCATCCGGTATTCATCGCCACCTTATAGTCGTCCCGGAGTACCGGATCAGCCGCTTTCGCGGACGATGCCAGCCGCTACAGCGCCATCCCGCCATCGACGAGATGGGCCTGGCCGGTAATGTAGCTCGCCTCGTCGCTGGCGAGAAAGAGGACGAGCGCAGCCACTTCCTGCGCCGTTCCCAGCCGGCCCATCGGCTGGCGGCCGATGAAATCCTGCCGCACCGCATCGATCGACTTGCCGGTCGCTTTCGAGGCCGTTGCGATCCGCTCTTCCAGCGACGGCGATTCGATCGTGCCCGGGCAGATCGCGTTGCAGCGGATGCCCTGCCTGATGAAATCGGCGGCGACTGCTTTGGTGAGCCCGATCACCGCGGCTTTGGTGGCGCCGTAGGCGTAGCGGTTGGGCACGCCGCGGATCGAGGATACCGCCGAGGAAATATTGACGATCGAGCCGGATTTCTTCTCCAGCATCGCCGGCAAGAACGCTTTGATCGTGCGGTGCATCGACTTGACATTGAGATCAAACGAAAAATCCCAGTCCTTGTCGCTGCAATCGAGCACCGAGCCGTTGGCCACGTAACCGGCGCAATTGACCAGAATGTCGAGGGCGCCGAATTCGCGCGCCACTGCCTTCGCCAGCGCGTCGACATTGTCCTGCCCGAGCACATTGAGCCTTTGGCGCTTTTCAGCATGCAAATCTTTCAGCTTGTCCTCGGCGACGTCGGTGGCGATGACTTTCGCGCCTTCGGCAAAGAAGGCTTCGGCAATGGCGCGGCCGATGCCCTGCCCTGCCGCGGTCACCAGCGCAACTTTGCCTTTCAGTCTGTCGCTCATTCGGTCCCTGTCCTTAGACTTTCTGCCCATTCAACGCCGCAAGGCTGAGCTTCTGTCGCCCCGCTTTGTCGAAATTCTGCGGGTCAAGCCAGCGCTCGAAATTGCGTTTGCGCGCCGGCCATTCGCTGTCGAGCATGGAGAACCAGGCGTTGTCGCGATTGCGGCCCTTGGCAATCATGTATTGGCGGAATGTGCCCTCATAGACGAAGCCGTAGCGAAGCGCGGCACGCCGGGATGGCGCGTTCAATGCGTCGCATTTCCATTCGTAGCGGCGGTAGCCGAGCGTCTCGAAAATGTAACGCGCCAACAGGTATTGAGTTTCAGTGCCGAGCGGCGTGCGTTGCAGCGCAGGCGAATAGAGCACGTGGCCGACCTCGATGACCCTATGCTCCGGCACAATTCGCAGCAGCGTCAAATAGCCGACGGCGCGATCCTCCGTGTCGATGATCGCATAGGCATACGGATCATGCGCCGCCGCCCGCTTGTCTATGAATGCGAAAAACTCATCCTCGGCCACGAACGGCCCGTCCGCCCCAATATAAGTCCACAACTCGTCGTGACCGGCGAACACCGCCCACAGGTCGGCGGCGTGCTCGGGGCCGAGTTTCTCGAGATGGCCGTAGCGGCCCTTTAGCGTCACCGGGCCGGGACGGGGCGCCGCAGTTGGATCGGCCACCGGCAGACCGATCGGCTGGCCGGTTTGCGGGTGCGGTTCCGAGGCGGTCATGGCGAGCGGCCTTATCGCTGTCTTGAGTGCAGGAGGGCTTGTTTGGGCTAGTGATTGTCGCGCGGCACAAATTTCTGCGCGACGCGCTGATATTTCACCGCCGGCTCGAGCACCATGCCGCTGCCGAGCTGGTCGACCATCGAACGCTGGATCTCCTGCCACGGCGTCTGGCTCGCCGGGTAATGATAGCCGCCGTTCTTCTGCAACATCGCGCGCCGCGCCGCCAATTCGTCGGCAGAGATCAGAATGTCGGCGGTGCCTTCGTTGAGATCGATGCGCACGCGGTCGCCGGTTTGCAGCAGCGCCAATCCGCCGCCGACCGCGGCTTCCGGCGAAGCATTGAGAATCGACGGCGAGCCTGAAGTCCCGGACTGCCTGCCGTCGCCGATGCAGGCCAGCGACGTGACGCCCTTTTTGATCAAATCGGCCGGCGGCTGCATGTTCACCACCTCGGCCGAGCCCGGATAGCCGATCGGGCCGACGCCGCGCATGAACAGGATCGAGTGTTCGTCGATCGCAAGCGCCGGGTCGTCGATACGGCGGTGATAATCTTCAGGTCCGTCGAACACCACGGCGCGGCCCTCGAAGGCGTTCGGATCCTTCGGATTGGCCAAATAGCGGGTGCGAAATTCGTCCGAGATCACGCTCGTTTTCATAATCGCGGAATCGAATAGGTTACCGCGCAACACCTTGAAGCCCGCTTTGGCCTTCATCGGCTTGTCGTAGGGCCAGACAACCTCGGTGTTGGTAGCCTTCGCCTGCGCGACGTTTTCGGCGACCGTCTTGCCGTTGATGGTGAGCGCACCGCCATGCAGCCGCCCCGCCGCGTGGAGTTCGTGCATCACCGCCGGCAGGCCGCCGGCGCGATAATAATCCTCGCCGAGATATTCCCCGGCCGGCTGCATATTCACCAGGAGCGGTACGTCGTAACCGATTTTCTCCCAGTCATCGATCTCGAGCCGAACGCCGACGTGCCGGGCCAGCGCAATGAGATGGATCGGCGCATTGGTCGAGCCGCCGATCGCCGAACAGGCGACGATGGCGTTTTCGAAAGCGGCGCGCGTGAGAATATCGGACGGCTTGAGATCCTCGCGGACAATTTCCACCGCGCGCAGACCGGTCTCATAGGCGATCTTCGCGCGCTCGCGATACGGCGCCGGGATAGCGGCGCAGCCGGGCAGCGACATGCCAAGCGCCTCGGCCAACGCATTCATGGTCGATGCCGTGCCCATGGTGTTGCAATGGCCGATCGAAGGCGCCGACGACGCGGCGATATCGATGAATTCCTTGTAGTCGATCTTGCCGGCGGCAACATCCTGGCGTGCCTGCCACAACACCGTGCCGGAGCCGGCGAGCTTGCCGTCGTGATAGCCGTCCAGCATTGGGCCGCCCGAGAGCACAATCGCCGGCGTGTTGACGGTGGCGGCCGCCATCAGGCAAGCGGGCGTGGTCTTGTCGCAGCCGGTCGTCAGCACCACGCCGTCGATCGGATAGCCGAACAGCACTTCGACGAGACCGAGATAAGCGAGATTGCGGTCGAGCGCCGCGGTCGGCCGCTTGCCGGTCTCCTGGATCGGATGCACCGGAAACTCAAAAGCAATTCCGCCGGCGGTACGGATGCCCTCGCGCACGCGCTGCGCCAGCTCGATGTGATGGCGATTGCACGGGCTTAAATCGGAGCCGGTCTGGGCAATGCCGATGATGGGCTTGCCGGATGTCAGCTCCTCGCGGCTCAGTCCATAATTGAGATAGCGCTCAAGATAGAGCGCGGTCATGCCCGGATTGTCCGGATTGTCGAACCACAGTTGCGAGCGCAGCCGATGCTGCGCTTGACCCTGCGACTTTCCGTCTTTCGCCATGACTCGCTCCACGAACTATTCCCGCAACTGACCCGATACCTGCAATGCGATCCGCGCAATGCTGGGATTTCTATTGGGTAGATATAGCGAGTTTATGCCGGTGCGGATGACGAATGGCGCGGATGGACAGGCAATCACCACGCGCGAGGCGCGATTTATCGTCCGATAAGAAACTCTTGCCGCCTTCTTTTTGAGCCTGTTGCAACGCAATAACCAGAACTGGGCAGATCGCAAAAAATTCCAAGTAACGACATGATTTTAAATAAAAATATTGTGACATCGAGGTGACTTGGTTTCCCTTGTGCAGTGCACGATCGGACGTAACTAAGGGGCACGGGCGATTCCAATGGAGAATGCACGATGAATTCCCTCAATACCAAGCTGGCATTTTCAGCGCTTATCGTCGCGATGCTCGCGACGCCGGCTTTTGCTCAGCGGCCGCATCGGCAGACGCCGCCGCAGGACTATTACGGCAGCCAGGCCGTTCAGCCCGAGCATTACCCGAACGGTGCGTCGCGCACCGGAAGCGCCGACTCCTACGAGTCCGGCGCCATGTTCAACCAAGGCGACTAAACACTCGACGTCATTGAGTGTGAACGAATCGGAAGCCCCGGACATCGTCCGGGGCTTCTTTTTTGTAGGCCGCCATTCAGACACCGGGCCGCCATTCCGGGATGTTTGCTTTTGGCGGCAGATTGAGTTGAACTGCCGCGCGAAAAAAACCCCGGGGGAAACGCCATGCTGAAAACAATCGCCGCCTTCGATCGCATCGGCGAAGAGAATGCCTTCGCCGTACTGGCGCGCGCCATGCAGCTTTCGGCAGCCGGCCGCGACATCATCAATCTCGGCATCGGCCAGCCGGATTTTCGCACGCCGGATTTCATCGTCGAGGCCGCGGTCAAGGCATTGCGCGACGGCCATCACGGCTACACGCCCGCCGTCGGCATTCTGCCGTTACGCGAGGCGGTGGCCGCCGATCTCGGCAAGCGCTTTTCGGTCAAGGTCTCGCCCGACGAGGTCATGATCATGCCCGGCGGCAAGCCGACGATGTTCATGTCGATCATGATGTTCGGCGAGCCGGGCGCCGACATCCTTTATCCCGATCCCGGTTTCCCGATCTATCGTTCGATGATCGAATTCACCGGCGCGCGGCCGATCCCGGTGCCGATCCGCGAGGAGAATAATTTCGCGTTCTCCGCTGAGGAAACGCTCAAACTGATCACGCCGCAGACGCGGCTCCTCATCGTCAATTCGCCGGCCAATCCGACCGGCGGCGTGACGCCGAAATCCGAGGTCGATAAGCTCGTGGCCGGGCTCGAGCGCTTCCCCGACGTTGCGGTGATGTCGGACGAGATTTATGACCACATGGTCTATGACGGCGAGAGCCATGTTTGTTTGCTCGGTTATCCGTCGATCCGCGACCGCCTGATCCTGCTCAACGGCTGGTCGAAAACTTATGCCATGACCGGCTGGCGGCTTGGCTATGCGGTGTGGCCCGGCAAGCTCTACGACTATGCGCGCAAACTCGCCGTCAATCTGCATTCCTGTGTCAATGCGCCGACACAATATGCCGGTCTCGCGGCGCTGACCGGACCGCAGGACGAGGCGGCAAAGATGGTCGCCGAATTCGACCGCCGCCGCAAAATCGTGGTCGCCGGCCTGAACAAGCTTCCGGGCATTTCCTGCGCCACGCCGAAGGGCGCGTTCTACGCCTATCCGAATATCAAGCGCACCGGCTGGAAGGCGAAGCCGCTTGCCGCGTCGCTTCTTGAAGACGCCGGCGTTGCGCTGATCGGCGGCCCGGATTTTGGCATTCTCGGCGAAGGCTATATGCGGGTGTCTTACGCCAACTCGACGGAGAACATCTTGAAAGCGCTCGACCGCATGGGCGAGTTTCTGGCGAGCCGCAAGGCGGCGTAACCGGCGTTGCCGCGGATCATGTTTGCTGCGTCAGGCGGAAGCCGACGACGACGATCATCAGACCTATAAGCTGCGAAACGCTCGGCACTTCGCCGAGCGTGAGGTAACCGACCAACAGCGTGAACGGCGGCACCAGCGCGGGAAACAGCGCGGCACGGCCGACGCCAAGCAGAATGACCGCGCGGGTGAACAGATAGACGGCGCCGGCGCCGGCAAAGGCGCCCTGCACCACGGCCTGCAGCAGATTCTCAGACCATCCGGCGGCGACAAAATTGCGAAAATCGAGCAACAGGAACGGCAGGCCGGCGAGCGAAAGCATGCTCGTCACCGCCACCGCCGGCATCGCCGAAATGCGCCAGAGCCGCAGCAGCATGCCGAACACGGCAAAAAAACTGCCGGCGGCGACGAACAGCATGTCGCCCAGAAATGCTTGCGGCCCCATCGTGCGCAGCGCCTCGGCGCCGATCACCGCCAAGCCGGCAAGCATCGCCACAGCGCCGACGATCCGCCGCCGCGGCAACGGCTCTTTCAACACAAGTCGCGCCAGAATGAGACCGCCGAGCGCGGCACACGACGGCTGGATAATGGCGCCGTGGCCGAGCGGCACGTAGACGTAGCCGATATAGCTCAACAGCGCGAGCGGCAGGCCGCCGAAGATCGTAATGGCGATGCCGCGCCGCCAGCCCATGCCGCCGAGATCGCCAAAGCCGTTGGCGGCAACGACCGGAATAAGCGCCAGCCCCGGCCAGACATAGCGATGCAGCGCGAGAACGAGCGGCGACAGGCCTGTAGTTACCCCCTGCCGGGCAGCGACAAAGCCGAGCGCCCAGCACAACGCCGCGCCCGCCCCGCAGGCGACGCCCCACGCCGTTGCGTGTTTGACGGCCGCCTCTGGGGAAGAATCCATCGCGAACCATAGTCCGCTGCGATTTGCCGGGACAACACGCGATTATGCGTGGCAGGCTTCGCCATATGCGAAACCGGCCAGCGCAGCCCCTTCTCAGTCCCGATCACGCTGCTATCTTCGCCCGCGCCAATTTGCGGGGTACGACGTGACCGGAGCGATCGCGGGCGAATACGATTACATCATTGTCGGCGCCGGCTCGGCCGGCTGCCTGCTCGCCAACAGGCTGTCCGCTGACGCCGACAAACGCGTGCTGCTGCTCGAAGCCGGCGGCCGCGACAACTGGATCTGGTTTCATATCCCGGTCGGCTATCTGTTCGCGATCGGCAATCCGCGCTCCGACTGGATGTTCAAGACCGAACCGCAACCGGGGCTGAACGGGCGCAGCCTGAACTATCCGCGCGGCAAGGTGATCGGCGGCTCGTCGGCGATCAACGCCATGATCTATATGCGCGGCCAGGCCGCCGACTACGACCATTGGCGCCAGCTCGGGCTTAACGGCTGGGGCTGGGACGACGTGCTGCCGTTTTTCAAGCGGCACGAAAATCACTTCCTGGGCGAGAGCGAAGCGCACTCCGTCGGCGGCGAGTGGCACATATCAGCTCCGCGGGTGCGCTGGGACCTGCTCGATGCTTTCCGCGCCGCCGCCGAACAGGCCGGCATCAAATCCATTGCCGACTTCAACCGCGGCGACAACGAAGGCATCTGCGCCTTTCACGTCAACCAGAAGCGCGGCCGCCGCGTGTCGACGGCGCGCGCCTTTCTGAAGCCGGTGCTGCATCGCGCCAATCTGCGGCTTGAGACCGGCTGCCTCGCCGAAGGAATCGTGTTCGACGGCAAGCGCGCGGCCGGCGTGCGCTGGCGGCAAAATGGCGCGACGCGCACCGCGCGCTGCCGCGGCGAAGTCATCCTCGCCGCCGGCTCGATCGGCTCGACACAAATTCTGCTTCTGTCCGGCATCGGGCCGGCCGCGCATTTACGCGAGCACGGCATCGACGTCGTCGCCGACCGGCCGGGCGTCGGCGCCAATCTCCAAGATCACCTGCAATTGCGGCTGATCTACAAGGTCGATGGCATCACAACGCTCAACGAGCGCTATCATTCACGCTTCGGCTTTGCCGGCATGCTCGCCGAATATGCGCTGCTGCGGCGCGGCCCGCTGACCATGGCGCCGTCGCAGCTCGGCCTGTTCACCCGCTCCGATCGCGATCAGGAGCGCGCCAATCTGCAGTTTCACGTCCAGCCGTTATCGCTCGACCGTTTCGGCGAGCCACTGCACAAATTCCCGGCCTTCACCGCGAGCGTCTGCAATGTGCGGCCGACCAGCCGCGGCTCGGTGCGGTTGCGCTCGCGCAATCCGGCCGACGCGCCGGCCATCTCACCGAATTATCTGTCGACCGATGAAGACCGCCGCATCGCGGTCGCCGCGATCCGCCTGACCCGGCGCATCGCCGCACAGCCCGCGTTGGCGCCCTTCCATCCGGACGAATATCTGCCGGGCTTGGCGGTACGCACTGACGACGACGCGGCTCTGCTGAAAGCCGCCGGCGACATCGGCACCACGATCTTTCATCCGATCGGCACCGCGAAAATGGGGCTCGCCAGCGATCCGATGACGGTGGTCGACGACCGGCTCCGCGTTGCCGGCATCGACCGCCTGCGCGTCATCGACGCGTCGGTGATGCCGACGATTACGTCCGGCAATACCAACGCGCCGACCATGATGATTGCCGAAAAAGGCGCCGCCATGTTGCGCGTAGATGCCAAAAGCTTGGCCGAAGGCTCGCCGCGATGAATCCGGCGCGGCGCGCTAAAGCGATCCTGCTCGATCCATCCGCCGAGTGGTCGGCGATCGAGCAGGAGACCGGCGATCCGGCGTATGTCTTGAGCCGTTACGTCACCGTGCTGGCGCTGGTTCCGGGGCTGTTCAGCTTCATCGGCGCCTGCCTCGTCGGCGTGATCGCGCCGAATGCGGGGACGGTGCGCGCACCGATATTCAACGGCCTGTTCGGCGCCATTTTCGGTTACGTGCTGACCTGCGTCACGGTGCTGCTGCTCGCCATGATCATCAACTTAACGGCGCCGCTGTTCGGCGGCCGCCGCGATTTCGACAATTCATTCAAGCTTGCGGCCTATTCCTTCACGCCGGTCTGGCTCGCGGGAGTTTTTCTGATGCTGCCGGGCTTGCACTTTCTCATGCTCACCGGTTTCTACGGTGCGTACATTTTATGGCTCGGCCTGCCGCGGCTCGCCAAATCGCCCGCGCAAAAATCGTTGAGCTTCGCCGCTTTGATTGTCGCCTGCGCCTTCGCGCTCGTGTTCATCGCTGGCGCGGCGCAACGCATGGTATTCGCCACGCCGGGGCTGTGACTCCCTCATGGCCCGGCTTGTGCCGGCATGACGGCTACGGCGCCATCACGATCTGCTTGCATGCCGCCGGCAGGCCGGCGAGCGTCAGCGGCGGTCTCGGCTTCGGCGGCACTTTCGGCGGCGCCGGATGGAGCGTCGATTCCTTGAACCAGAAATCGAGCGCGTGGCCGCAGCCGTCGCCCTCCGGCACCGGCGGTTGCGGCTTGCATTGCGGATCGTCCGGCGGGCAACTGAGACGGACGTGAAAGTGTTCGGCATGGCCCCACCATGGCCGCACCTTGGCAAGCCAGGCGCGATCCGGCCCCGCCTCGCCGCACATCTGTTTTTTGATCGCCGCGTTGACGAAAATGCGCGTGACGGCGGGATCCTCCGACGCGGCGCGGATCAGTTCGGTGCGGGTGTGGGTCCACACTTTCGCATCGACGCCGAGCCGGTCCGGCGCGACCATGTCGACGGCCCCGTCCATCTCGCGTTCCGTGCGGCTAAGCACATGGTCGGGCATCGGCGTGAACCAGATATCGGCATCGAGCCCGATCTGATGGCTGGCGTGACCGGTGATCATCGGACCGCCGCGCGGCTGCGACATGTCGCCAATCAGGAGTCCGTTCCACCCTACTTTTTTGCCGTTGGCGCCGAACCGCTCGATGAAGGAGAGCAGCCTGGGCGTTCCCCAATTGCGGTTGCGCGACAGCCGCATGACTTGCCAGGCCGGACCGGTGATCGGCAACGCCACGGCGCCGGCGAGGCAACCATCGGCATAGGAGCCGATCGGCCGCGCCGGGCCAGGCAGCGGCGTCAGCTTGCGGCCAAACAATTCCTTGGCCGGCGTCGACGGCGAATCCGGATTGGCGAGCGGCGGCAGCGGCTGCGGATTGAGCGTGCCGGGCGGCGTCGGATCGAGCGTATCGGTGTCCGGCGCCGCCGCCGGCGCGGCAGCGTCCTGCGCGCGCAGCGGAGAAAGACCAGCAATAAGCGATAACAATACGGCGAGGATAGGCGCGCGCATCATCGAATCTCTTCTACCGGTTTCGCCCCGCGGTGTTTGGCTTTGCCCGATACGCGACGGCGCGGGCGCGGCGCCGATACGCTGCCGCTATTCGCTCGCTCTGTCCAGTTGCGAAGAGGTCGCTTTCATCGCCTTCAAGTTCCAGCAGGCGGCGTTCGGTCTCGGCGTGCGGCTCGATCGTACCGTCATACAGGATGTGGCCGATGCTAAAACCGCGCACCGCGAGCGCGCGCGCGACCAGCAGGCAGCGGTGGCACTCGAGCGGCTCGCGCTCCGCGCACATCAGGCAGATGCGGCCGTGCGTGCGATCATGCGCGCCGTAGCGGCCCGCGTCGGCGACCAGCCGTTCGAGCGCCGCCTGAAAGCCGGGCTGCCGCGCCATCGCCTCATAGTCGGCAATCCCGTCGCGATAAAGATCGGGGCTTTGCGGACGGCCGCCCAGCGTTGCCCCGTAAGGCAGATAAATCATGTCTTCCCGCGTCAACAAAGCGCTGAGAGTCTTGCCGGAGAACCAGGGACAAAAGCGCGACACCGGCGTCGAGCGCACGTCGGCAATCGCGCTGACGCCGGCCGAGCGCAGCATCGCCACGAAGCGCTCCACCGGAATGTTGGAATGACCGATGCTGAGATAATCAAATGCCGGCATGGTTAAGATTTGTGGGCGATGGCCTCGCTTTACAAGTTCTTTCGCCTGCTGCAATGTTTGCTCAACTGGTGGGTTTCCATGCGCCGCATGTTTTGCGTTCTGGCCGCGCTCGGTTTTGTCATGCTCGCGACAAGCGGGCCTGCCGCGGCCTCCATTGTTGTTCACGTCGACCGCGCCAGCGAGCGCATGGAAGTGATCGTCGACGGCGAGCCGCGTTATAATTGGCGGGTGTCGACCGCGCGGCGCGGCTATATCACGCCGCCCGGCACCTATCACCCGCAACGGCTCGCGGCGCGCTGGTACTCGAAGAAATACGACAATTCGCCGATGCCGCACTCGATCTTCTTTTACGGCGGCTATGCCATCCACGGCACCTACGAGATTTCGGGTCTGGGGCGGCCGGTCTCGCATGGCTGCGTGCGGCTCGATCCGGGCAACGCGGCGATCCTGTTCGGCCTGGTCGAGCGCGAAGGCAGCGGCAACACCACGATCGTGGTGCATTAGCCGAAATGCTCCGCCATCCCCGCTTGCGCGGAAATGAGCGGAGTTTCAGCTTTTGCCTCGCCGCAGAGGTTTCAAGTTTTATTTCAAGTTTTCCGGCGACGCGTGATCGAAATGTCGAACGCCCTCCGCTCAATAAGGCTTTCTGCCTTCGGAGCCCTTGGAACTGCCTTCCCGCAATAGCCACGTCCAAGACTCGGCCCTTTTGCGCACCCGCGACACCTCGTCGGTGTTCGGCAGTTTCGAAAGCCGCCGCCAATAGCATTCGTGATCCTGACACGAGCGCGCGCGGCGGCAGCGCACGTCGTCGCAATCGCGCCAGTAGCGAAATACCCTGGTGTTGAGCGTCAATCCCAGGAGCCGATGCTTCTGGCGAAACGGCGTGCGCAGCCATTGCGTATAGGTCATTCGGCCGGGGAATTTTTTGCGCATGGGGTTCCTTCTTCTTCCCGCCCCGCGACAGCGGGGCGGGGGGACCGCACGAAGTGCGGTGGGAGGGGCGCGGGCGTCGACGATCCTTTTGCGACGACAATGAAGCGTCGAGTCAGACGCCCCCTCCACCATGCTTCGCATGGTCCCCCTCCCCCGCTTTCGCGGGGGCGGATGCACGCTTTCATTCTCGCGATGCGCCTTGGCATCCGAGCTTTGCTTCACGCTTCAAGAAAGCCCTTCCAACACGCCCCAATAAATGAAGGGGGCGGAGCGCCGAAAGGCGCGTACTTTATTTGCCGTGCCCAGCGGGGCACGGCGCGCGCCACGCCGGCGAATGTTGCCATTCGCTTAGCGCTTCGGGCGCGCTCGCCTTTCGGCGCTCCACCGCGGCGCTCGCCGGGCCGGACGCATCCAGCATCGGCTCAGCCTCAGTCCCGCGCTTCCCAAGACCCGGCGCATCGGGCGTTACCCTTTGCCGCCTGTCCTAAGTCTACCGCGCTCCGCGGAGACCGGTCGTAGTGCCGGTCGGTCGGTGGCCCGAGGCCGCCCGGGGACGGTTTGCGAGACCGCCCGCGGGAACCGCACTTGCTCCACCTTCTAGGTCGCACCCGGAATGTGCCCTTCGATGAGCAAGCTTTGACAGGCGCTTGTAACTGTATCGGGGACGATTGTCACATCACGTCTCCGTGAATGTGACCGCCTGAGCCGCCATCCCCCGGGCGCCAGGAGGGGTGCGGCTATAGCGGTCCTTGCCAACCGCTACGGCGCGAGGCCAAGCACGATCAGCAATGCACTGTCGAGCCGGCGGCTCGTTTCATCGTCGATGGCGCCGATCACTCCGCGCACGCGTTCGCGCCGCTGTGCGAATAGTTTGTCGGTCATAATCTGCGAGCGGACGCGAAGTCCCGTGCCGGCGCCGGGCTCAATCACGGGCCGCAGCCGCGGCTCGCGAACGCCAGCCACGTCCGATGAGAGCGGGCACGCCAGCACCGTCGTCGTTGCATCGCCAAGCTCGTCGGATTGCACGATAATGCCCGGACGCAGCCGGCCCAGTTCGCCATGGACGACCATGAGCACGACGTCGCCGCGCTTCACTTCCATTCGCTCCAATCGTAGGCGGCGTCGATCCAATCATCGATAGCGTCGTTTTCAGGATGGCGAGCGAGCAGCGCCGCCTCGCGCCGAATCGCCGCACGCACCCGCGGATTGCTGAGATCGGGCACCCAATGCTGCACCGGGCGGAGCCCTTGCGCGCGCAGCCGCTTGCGCCGGGCGCTCATCCGCTCCCGCGCGGTCTTCGGATGCTTGGTCTTCGGCTTGGCTGCCATGGTCTGCCTCTTCGCTCGCGTAACATGTTACGCTGACAAACAGGCAACGGCAAATGACCGTGCCCGGCTTGAGTCAACGGGCCCGCGCGAAGTCGCGATGACAGGCTCCGTGAAAACCGGGAACGATCGAACGGCGCGAACGCCGCCCCTGGGTTTCGCTCCGCTCAACCCAGGCTACGGTTTCTCACACATCCACCTTCAGCGCGGCGATAAACGCCTCCTGCGGGATATCGACCTTGCCGAACTGGCGCATGCGCTTCTTGCCCTCTTTTTGCTTCTCAAGGAGCTTGCGCTTGCGGGAGACGTCGCCGCCGTAGCATTTCGCGGTGACGTCCTTGCGGAAGGCGCGCACGGTTTCCCGCGCGATCACCTTGCCGCCGATCGCGGCCTGGATCGGCACCTGGAACATGTGCGGCGGGATCAATTCTTTCAGCTTCTCCGCCATGGCGCGGCCGCGCTGCTCGGCGCGGGTGCGATGCACCAACATGGCGAGCGCGTCGACCGGCTCGGCGTTGACCAGCATCTGCAATTTGACCGAGATCGGCCGGCCGGTAATCGGTGAGGTGATAGTCGAACGAGGCATAACCGCGCGACACCGATTTGAGCCGGTCATAGAAATCGAACACCACTTCGTTGAGCGGCAGATTGTATTTCACCAGCGCGCGGTTGCCGACGTAAGTCAGCTCTTTCTGCTCGCCGCGGCGGTCCTGGCACAATTTGAGCACCGAGCCGAGATATTCGTCGGGCGTCAGGATGGTCGCCTCGATCCAGGGCTCCTGCATTTCCTCGATGTGGTTCGGGTCCGGCATGTCGACCGGATTGTGGATTTCGAGCTGCTGGCCGTTGCGCAGCTTGATCTTGTAGATCACCGACGGCGCGGTCGCGATCAGGTTGAGATTGAATTCGCGATGCAGCCGTTCCTGGATGATTTCGAGGTGCAGCAGACCGAGAAAGCCGCAGCGGAAGCCGAAGCCGAGCGCGGCGGAGGTTTCCATCTCGTAGGAGAAGCTGGCGTCGTTGAGCCGGAGCCGGCCCATGGCCGCGCGCAACGCCTCGAAATCGGCGGCGTCGACCGGGAACAGTCCGCAGAACACCACGGGGATCGCCGGGCGGAAGCCCGGCAGCGGCGCCGCCACCGGCTTGCGCTCATCGGTAATCGTATCGCCGACGCGGGTGTCGGCCACTTCCTTGATCGAGGCGGTGAGAAAGCCGATCTCGCCGGGACCGAGCTCGTCGAACTCGACACGCTTGGGCGTAAACACGCCGACGCGGTCGACCTCGTAGGCCGCGTTGGTCTGCATCATCAGGATACGCTGGCCTTTTTTCAGCGTGCCGTCGACGATGCGAAACAACACGACGACGCCGAGATAGGCGTCATACCAGGAGTCGACCAGGAGCGCCTTGAGCGGCGCCGCGGCGTCACCCTTGGGCGGCGGCAGGCGGGTGACGATCGCTTCCAGCACTTCCGGCACGTTCAGTCCGGTCTTGGCCGAGATCAAAATCGCGTCGGACGCATCGAGCCCGATCACGTCCTCGATCTGCTGTTTGACCTTGTCGGGTTCGGCGGCCGGCAGATCGACCTTGTTGAGCACCGGAACGATCTCGAGATCGTTGTCGAGCGCCTGATAGACGTTGGCGAGCGTCTGCGCCTCGACGCCCTGGCTGGCATCGACCACAAGCAGCGCGCCCTCGCAGGCGGCGAGCGAACGGTTGACCTCATAGGCAAAGTCGACGTGACCCGGCGTGTCGATCAGGTTGAGGATGTAATCCTTGCCGTTCCGGGCGCGGTATTTCAGCCGCACCGTCTGCGCCTTAATCGTGATGCCGCGCTCGCGCTCGATATCCATCGAATCGAGCACCTGCTCGACCATTTCGCGCGCTTCGAGCCCCCCGGTGAGCTGAATCAGCCGGTCGGCAAGCGTCGATTTGCCGTGGTCGATGTGGGCGATGATCGCGAAATTGCGGATATTGGCGATGGGAGTCGCGGCCATGCGGCGCAGATAACACCCGCGTCCCTAAGCGGCAAGGGAAGCAACTCCCTCTCCCCGCGTGCGGGGAGAGGGTGGAAGGCTCAATACCGGTACTGATCCGTCTTGTACGGGCCGCTGACCGGGATGCCGATGTAAGTCGATTGCTTGTCGGAAAGCTTGGTCAGCCGCACCCCGATCTTGTCGAGATGCAGCCGCGCCACTTTCTCGTCGAGCTGTTTCGGCAGCGTATAGACTTTCTTCTGGTATTTGCCGGGATTGGCCCACAGCTCGATCTGCGCCAGCGTCTGGTTGGTGAATGACGACGACATCACGAAGCTCGGGTGGCCCATGGCGTTGCCGAGATTGACCAGCCGGCCTTCGGACAGAAGGATGATGCGCTTGCGATCCGGAAACTCGATTTCGTCGACCTGCGGCTTGACGTTCACCCATTTCAGGTTCTTCAGCGCGGCGACCTGAATTTCGCTGTCGAAATGGCCGATATTGGCGACGATGGCGCGATCCTTCATCTTGCGCATGTGCTCGATGGTGATGACGTCGACATTGCCGGTGGCGGTGACGAAAATGTCGGCGCGCGGCGCCGCGTCCTCCATGGTCACGACTTCGTAGCCTTCCATCGCCGCCTGCAGCGCGCAGATCGGATCGATCTCGGAGACCAGCACCCGGCAGCCGGCCTGGCGCAGCGATGCCGCCGAGCCTTTGCCGACATCGCCGAAACCCGCGACCATCGCCACCTTGCCGGCCATCATCACGTCGGTGCCGCGGCGGATGCCGTCGACCAGCGACTCGCGGCAGCCATAGAGATTGTCGAATTTCGATTTGGTGACGCTGTCGTTGACGTTGATGGCGGGGAACAGCAGGCGGCCTTCCTTCTCCATCTGATAGAGACGGTGCACGCCGGTCGTGGTCTCCTCGGTGACGCCTTTGATGGACTTGGCCATCGTCGTGTACCAGCCCGGCTTGTCTTTCAGGCGCTTCTTGATCGCGGCGAACAGAACCTCTTCTTCTTCGTTGGTCGGCTTGGCGATCACGCCGGGATTGCTCTCGGCCTGCATGCCGAGATGGATGAGCAGCGTGGCGTCGCCGCCGTCATCGAGAATCATGTTCGGGAACGCGCCGCCGGTCCATTCGAAGATGCGGTGGGTATAGTCCCAATAGTCTTCGAGCGACTCGCCCTTCACGGCGAAGACCGGCGTGCCGGCGGCGGCGATTGCCGCGGCGGCGTGGTCCTGCGTCGAATAGATGTTGCACGACGCCCAGCGCACGTCGGCGCCGAGCGCCTTGAGCGTCTCGATCAGCACCGCGGTCTGAATCGTCATGTGCAACGAGCCGGCAATGCGCGCGCCGCGCAGCGGCTGCTGCGGACCATACTCCTCGCGTGTCGCCATCAGCCCCGGCATCTCGGTCTCGGCGATGGAGATTTCCTTGCGCCCCCATTCGGCGAGGCCGATGTCCTTGACGACGTAATCGGCGGGCGCATGGGCGTTCGGCTTGGTCGACGTGTTCATCACAAACTATCCTTCGGACGGCGAAACTGTGGGGTGTCGGCCGCGCTTCTAGCAAGGCGGCGGCGGGGCGGCAATAAACACATAAAGGTAGCTTTATGTCTATACGAAGCCGGGCAGCCTGCCGCGCGTCGGAATTCGCCGCCGATCGCAACGCGCGGTGCCCCGGCTCGTCCCGTTCGCGCGGGCCATGAGCGGGACCAGCTTAAGCGACGGGCTTAACCCGCTTTCGGAGCCTCGGCAGCGGCCCGCTGCGCCTGCTTGACTACGCCGGCCTGCGTCAGCGCGGTCGCGATCTGCTGCATGCGATTGATGAGATCCACCGCCGCGGCCGGCGGCAATACCAGGCGACAGGCGGGATAACGCCGGCCGGTGATCGGCGTGTTGGCCTTCACATCGTCGAAGCGGGTCACGCCGAATTCGATGCGCAACGTCTGACCGTCGAAAATCAGGCCGGTGATCGAAATTGGCGAAGGTCTCAACCATATCGGCGCGATCGAGATAACGGATCGTCGCCGCTTGACGGCCGCCATCCGCGGCCGAAGCCGCGGCGGGTTTCGAAATGCTGCTTTTCGAAGCGGTCGGTTCAGGGCTCATCTGCTTTGTCTCCTTCGGACCGGCTTTGCTGTCCGATGTTTTCCTGTCCGGTATATTTCGGAGCGATGGCTTCGCGCGCGATGCCTTGCGTTTCATCAGCCAATCCTAAATTGGCGGCCGGATCAATCGGCTTCGCCGAAACGCGAGTCGATCAGCGCCGCCAGCGCCTCGACGACTTCGGCCGCCTCGCGGCCGGTCGCCTCGACGGTAATCGACGTACCGGGCGCCGCGGCCAACATCATCAGGCCCATGATCGACGTGCCGCCGACGCTCTCGTTGCTGCGCGTGACCCGCACCGTGGCGTCGAATTTCTCGACCGTCTGCACGAATTTAGCCGACGCGCGCGCATGCAGGCCCTTCTTGTTGCAAATGACGAAGATCCGACTGATGGCGCCTGCGGACGCCGGCCGCGTGTCGGGCATGCTGGCGCCATGGGCCGGCTCGTTCATTTGCCGGTGAGCACCCGGCTGGCGATGGTGACGTATTTTCGTCCGGCTTCCTGGGCGGCGGCGACGGCTTCGGCGAGCGGGCACTCGTCGCGCACCTTGGCGAGCTTCACCAGCATCGGCAGATTGATGCCGGCTAGGACTTCGACCTTCGGCCGGCTCATCACCGAGATGGCAAGGTTGGATGGCGTGCCGCCGAACATGTCGGTGAGGATTGCAACGCCGTCGCCGCTGTCGACGCGCCGCACCGCTTCGATGATGTCCTTCCGGCGCTCCTCGACGTCGTCGTCGGGGCCGATAGTGACCGCTTCGATTTGAGCTTGCGGTCCGACCACATGTTCCAGGGCAGCGCGAAATTCGACAGCCAGCCGACCGTGGGTCACAAGCACAAGACCAATCATGGAACTCCCCGCGGGCGCGTCCCGGGTGCACCGCACGAAAGGGTGCACATCATGACCATCCGAAGCCCCGGCGCAAGGGGCATTTTGGGCAAATTCCGGGGGTTGCTGCATTGCAGTAACAAGTCACATGGAGGGCGGTCTTGCCGGCCTGGCTGGCAGGGCCCCGGCTATATGAGCCCGGTCGTGAAGCGGAGTCTTGGACCATTATGGTTAATCAATCGCCAACCAAAGGCCTATTTGGCCAGAGCAGTTGGCCGGATCAGGATGGCTGCCAATTGATGGTCGCGTTTGATGAGATGATCCGCGCGAGCACCCCGGGCAAGGCCGCCGACCCCGATGCCACGCCAAGCCACGGTAAAGTGATACCCTGGATCTCGATCGTGTTCTTCTCCGGCAAGCGTTCGGCGTCCGCGGCATTCAGATCGACCACGAGGCCGACCACGGCGCAGGGCTCGTAGTCGAGCCGCACAATGCCTGTGCCGCGCTGCTCGATCAGGCCGGCGAGCGCTTGGGCGGGCCGCACCAATAGCCGGCCGCCGGCGCTCTGCAGATGGACGCGATCGTCGCCGACCAGCCGCGCGAAACGCAGAGTGCCGGCGCGCCGCGCCTCGATGAGCTCAAGCGCGAGGCGCGATTTGCCGGCGCCCGACGGCCCGCGGATCAGCACCGCGCGCGCACCGACCAGCACGGCCGAGGCGTGCACCGTCGCCGGCGTCACATCAACCGATTGCGACGGCGCATTCAAAATTCACATCGCCGGCAGGCGCACGATAAAGCGCGCGCCGAGCACTTGCGGTTCGCCGTCCGGTCCGGGCGCACCGGTGCGGTTCTCGACCCAGATCGAGCCGCCATGCGCTTCGACGATCTGCTTGGAGATCGACAGGCCAAGCCCGGAATTCTGGCCGAATCCCTGGTGCGGGCGGTCGGTATAAAAACGCTCGAAGATCTTTTCGCGCACATCGTCCCGGACGCCCGGCCCGTTGTCGTCGACGAAAATCTCGATCTGATTGCGCAGCCGCCGGCAGGTGACGCGCACCGGGGCGCCGGGCGGCGAAAACGATCGTGCGTTTTCGATCAGATTGTCGACGATCTGGCCGAGCCGCGAATCGTGTCCCGGCACCTGGAATGCGTGCGCGCCGCGGCCTTCGAATTTCAGCGTGACCTTCACCCCGTCGTCGCGCTTCACCTCGTTCGCCACCGCAACAAGCGTACTGAGGAGCTTGGCGAAGTCGACCGGCGCGGCGTCCTGGCGCTGCAGGTCGGCGTCGAGCCTGCTGGCGTCGGAAATGTCCGAGATCAGCCGATCGAGCCGGCGCACGTCGTGCTGGATGATATTGAGGAGCCGGCCCCGGCTTTCCTCAGTCTTGGCGACCGGCAGCGTCTCCACCGCCGAGCGCAGCGAGGTGAGCGGATTTTTCAGTTCATGCGCGACGTCGGCGGCGAAGCTTTCGATCGCTTCGATCCGGCTGTACAGCGCGTTGGTCATATCGCGCAGCGTGCCGGAGAGATGGCCGATCTCGTCGCGCCGGCGCGTAAAATCGGGGATTTCGACGCGCGAGCGGATACGCCGCCGAACGCTTTCGGCGGCGTCGGCGAGGCGCCGCACCGGCTCGGCGATCGTGCCGGCGAGCAGGATCGAGAGCACGATCATCACGCTGGCGGCGACCAGAAACACCTTGATGATGGCGAGCCGTTCGGCCTCCACCATGTTGTCGATATCGGCGCCTTGCGTCGACAGCATCAGCGCGCCGCGCACCGCGCGGAAACGCTGCACCGGCACCGCGACCGAAACGATGACGTCGCCGCGTTCGTTGATGCGCACCATGCTGGCGTTCTGGCCGTTCAAGGCGCCCGCCACTTCGGAATAGCCTTTGCCGTCGTCGGCGCCGAGCTCGTGATAGATCGGCAGATCGCCGCGGCCGAGCCACATGCGCAAAGCAATGAAGGCGCGCTCGAAAAAGCCCGGCTTCTCCGCGGTCGGCGCCGGCAGGTCGAGACGCAGCACATCGCCGCGGCCGAACAGATTGCGGCTGTCGACCAGAAGCACGCCGTCGCGGTCATAGATGCGCGCCCGTGTTTTGGTCGGCGATACCAGCCGCCGCAAGATCGGCGCCACCCGCTCCGGGTTGATCGGGAAATCGATGCCGTAGAGCGCGTCTTCGTTCGGGCCGTAGCTTTGGCCCGGCTGCAAGTTTTGCAGCTTGCCGGGATCGAGAGTGATCGAAGAATCGCTCTCGACCGTCGCCGAAGACGCGATCGCGCCGGCGATGATCTGGCCCTGCACCAGGAGACTCTGGATGCGCGCGTCAATCAGACCGGCGCGGAATTGCGAGAGAAAAATAATACCGATGGAGAGCGCGACGAGGCCGGTGAGGTTAAGGACGACGATGCGCCGGGTCAGGCTCGAGAAGCTTTGCGTGATGAAGAATTGCCAGGCGCGCTGCAGCCAGTCGCCGACCCGGGCAAAACCGCGGGGCTGCGGACGCAGCTCCGCCTCGTCGAGGCCAGCGGAATCCGCTTGGCTCTCGATCTGGCTGTCGACACGAGACTCGGCCTCTAACGATGTTTGAGGCTCGGCCCCTGCACGTTCTGCGGTTCGATCGAGCACGTCGTCTGCCGGGGTTTCGATCATGCTCCGCCACCTCGCGGGCACGGAACGCTATTACTACCGCACGTCAGCCGCCCAGTCAGGGGGTCATGATTCCGCAGTCTTAAGACCGCGGTCCATGGCCTATTGCGCGTTAACCAGCGCGTTATTCCTTAAAACGATAGCCGACGCCGTACAGCGTTTCGATCATATCGAAATCGTTGTCGCTCGCCTTGAATTTCTTGCGCAGCCGCTTGATGTGGCTGTCGATGGTGCGATCGTCGACATAGACTTGGTCGTCATAGGCCGCATCCATCAAGGCGTTGCGGCTTTTGACCACGCCGGGGCGGCTCGCCAGCGCTTGCAGGATGAGAAACTCGGTGACGGTCAGCGTCACCGCCTCGTTTTTCCAGGTGCAGGTGTGGCGCTCCGGGTCCATGCGCAGCAGCCCGCGCTCCAGCACCTTGCTGTCGGCTTCCTTCGTCACGGTGCCGTCTTTGGGCGCGCCCCGGCGCAACACCGCCTTGACGCGCTCGACCAGCAGACGCTGCGAAAACGGTTTGCGGATGAAATCGTCCGCGCCCATTTTCAGGCCGAACAATTCGTCGATCTCCTCATCCTTGGAGGTGAGGAAGATCACCGGCATATCGGATTTCTGGCGCAGCCGGCGCAAAGTCTCCATGCCGTCCATGCGCGGCATTTTGATATCGAGAATGGCAAGATCCGGCGGCGAGGTTTTGAAACCGTCGAGCGCCGAAGCGCCGTCGGTATAGGTCGTGATGCGGTAACCCTCAGCCTCGAGCGCAATCGACACCGAGGTGAGGATATTGCGGTCGTCGTCGACGAGAGCGATTGTCGGCATGGCGGCCTTCTTACATGAGTTGGCCGCAGCATCACCAGCCCGGCCCCACATGCCTTTCAAGCCCCATGTGGGGGCGGAAGTGTGACCAGACAAGGCAAAATCGGGGCAATTGCTGGGGCTTTGAGTTAAGTCCGGCGGGCGATCGAGGGGCTCACCGGCTGCTAGGGAACCGTCATGGCCGAAGCCGAACGAGGCAAAGGCAATAAACCAGAACGGCCATTGCCGGGCGTCATGCCGGATCGCCTGCCCGAAAACGCTCCGGCACGGGATTTCGACCCGAAATCGCTCGCCAAGGGGCTGTTGCGGGCAACGCGGGCGGGATCGCTGGCGACCATCGACCGCAATACCGGACATCCCTTCGCTTCGCTGGTCAATGTCGCGACCGATAACAATGGCTCGCCGCTGATCCTCATTTCGAGGCTGTCGACCCATACTGCCAATCTCGAAGCCGACGGCCGCGCTTCGGTGCTGCTCGCCGCCACCGGCAAGGGCGACCCGCTGGCGCATCCGCGATTGACGCTGCTCGGCAGCTTTGTCCGAGTGCCGCGTGACGATCCGAGCGAACCGCGCCTGCGCCGCCGCTTCCTTGCTCGGCATCCGAAATCGGAGCTTTACGCCGGCTTCGGCGATTTCTCGTTCTGGCGGCTGGATGTGGTATCCGCCCATCTCAATGGCGGCTTTGCCCGCGCCGCGGATCTGCCAGCCGCCGACGTCATGACGAATTTGTCCGGCGCCGACGATTTGATCGAAGCCGAGGCTGGTGCGGTGGCCCATATGAATGCGGATCACGCCGAAGCAGTGCGGCTCTACGCCACAAAACTCCTTGGCGCCGAGGACGGGCCGTGGCGGCTCACCGGTCTCGACCCGGACGGCCTCGACCTCGGCTGCGGCGACGCCGCGCTGCGGCTGGCGTTTGCCGAGCGCGTCACCACCGCCCAGCAATTACGCAAGGTGGTGGTTGATTTGGCAGCCGAGGCGAGGAGCGCCTAAAGGCGCGATTTATCCCGCCGTCGTTATTCAGCGAGCGAACGCGCCGCTGCACTGCAACACCGGAACGCCAGTGCTGTCTCCCGATTAGGCTTGCCGATACTACGGTCTTGGCAGAGCCAAAGTTGCCCGATATAGGGTCGCAAGTTTACCGGCGGCGGGCGCGGCCCAATGGGCCATGAGGCGGAGGCAAGCGTGCAAGAAACGGGAGTGAGGAACGGCGCGTACGGCGCCGATAAATTCGGCTTCAAAAATCTCGCCGGCATGCACTGGAATTTGCCCGACACCATCCTGGTCGAGCATGCGATCAGGAACGGCGAGGGCGCGCTGGTGCAGGGCGGCGCGTTCTGCGCCGAGACCGGCGTGCATACCGGCCGCAGCCCGAAAGACAAACACACCGTCGTCGACGCGCTGACCGAAAACACCGTCTGGTGGGACGGCAACCGCAAGCTCAGCCAAGCCAATTTCCAGCTGCTCTACGACGATATGATCGCGCATGCGCGCGGCAAGACGCTCTATGCGCAGGATATGTATGGCGGCGCCGATCCGAGCTACCGGATAAAAACGCGGGTGTTCACCGAACTCGCCTGGCATTCGCTTTTCATTCGTCAATTGCTGATCCGGCCCAACGTTTTCGAACTTGCCGACTTCGTCCCCGAACTCACCATCGTCGACCTGCCTAGCTTCAAGGCCGACCCCGCGCGCCACGGCGTGCGCACCGAAACGGTCATCGCCATCGACTTCACCAAGAAGATCATCCTGATCGGCAATTCGTCCTATGCCGGCGAGATAAAAAAATCCGTGTTCAGCACGCTCAATTTCTATCTGCCGGCACAAGGCGTGATGCCGATGCATTGCTCGGCCAATGTCGGCAGGGATGGCGACGTCGCGCTGTTCTTCGGGCTGTCCGGCACCGGCAAGACCACGCTGTCGGCCGATCCCAAGCGCACGCTGATCGGCGACGACGAGCACGGCTGGGGCGCGCACGGCGTGTTCAATTTCGAGGGCGGCTGCTACGCCAAGTGCATCAAACTCTCGGAGGAAGCCGAGCCGGAAATCTACGCGGCGACCAATCGCTTCGGCGCCGTGCTGGAAAACGTCGTCTTCGATCCCGAAACCCGCATCTGCGATTTCAACAGCGACAAGCTGACGGAAAACACTCGCTCCGCCTACCCGGTCGAGTTCATGCCGCTGGCCTCGCTCACCGGCCGCGCCGGCCAGCCGAAGAACATCATCTTCCTCACCGCCGACGCCTTCGGCGTCATGCCGCCGATCGCAAAACTGACACCGGCGCAGGCGATGTATCACTTCCTCTCCGGCTACACCGCCAAGGTCGCCGGCACCGAAAAGGGACTGGTCGGCGTCGAGCCGGAATTCTCCACCTGCTTCGCCGCGCCGTTTTTGCCGCGGCCGCCCGCGGAATACGGCAATCTGCTGCGCGACCTCATCAAGAAGCACGACGTCGATTGCTGGCTGGTCAATTCCGGCTGGACCGGAGGCATCTACGGCACCGGCCGCCGCATGCCGATCAAGGCGACCCGAGCGCTGGTTACCGGCGCGCTCGACGGCTCGCTGAAAGATGCGAGCTACCGCACCGATCCCTATTTCGGTTTCGCGGTGCCCACTTCGGTGCCCGGCGTCGAGCCGCATCTGCTCTATCCGATGAAGACCTGGAAGGACAAAGCGGCCTTCGACGAGACCGCGCGCAAGCTCGTGCGCATGTTCCAGGAGAACTTCACCAAATATGAAAAGCACGTCGACGCCGACGTGCGCGCCGCCGCGCCGGAAGTCCGCCTCGCCGCGGAATGACGTTGCCTGCGCGAAAAAGCTAACGTTTACGAGAAGCCTTGGGTGCCCAAGCCCAATCGGCGACGCACCGTTCGAGATCTTTGAAGTTGTTGTGCATCTGCTCGAGCGCGAAACCGAGCGCGAAGAAGCGTTCCGCGGCGTCGCTCGACAGAACTCGGGTTAGACCCTCGCGGCGCAGCGCGGCGATCGCGGTCCCATAAGTATCAAGAGCCGCTTCCATGTCTGCCGCCGACGGTGGCGGCCGGCCGGCCTGCAGCGCGGCGGCGCTCGCGCGCAAGTGATCTGCGAAGGCCGTGCCGACACGCGCCAGCGGCGCTTCGAGCCGCGCCCGCAACGCCTCGGGCAACGGATTGTCGGCCGCTCGTCCGATCATCACCAGGTCGTGGCGCAGCCGCAGCAGCGTACGCAGCAGTGGTCCCGTGTCCGGCCCCACGGCGAGACCCGCCGACCGTTCATGCTCGGCCTCGGCGCCCACCACGTTCATTTGCACCAAAGCCTGACCGATGCCGTCCTGAATGCGATGCAGCGCGTCGACGTCGAGACCTTGCGTCAAGCCCGCAAGCAGTTCGCCGAGCGCCTGCGCCATCCGATCGAGCGTGCGCGCGGCCGCCGCAGCGACCAAGGAATGGGCGTTTGACGGCAGCAGGAAGAACGAAACAATCAAGCCGGTGACGCCGCCGAGCGCGACTTCGAGCACGCGATCGAGCGCCGAAGCGATCGCGGTCGCATGGGTCATTATGGGAATCAACAGCACGATGATGGCGGTGATCGGCGCGACGGAAAATCTCGGGTTTATCGCCGCGATGAGGGCCAGCGGAGCGACGGCGAGGGCGAGAACCAGAAGCAGCGCGATTTCGCTCGAATGCGGAATGAGCACGGCGATGGCGCCGCCGTAGATCGCGCCGCCGAGGGTCCCCACGAGATAATCGAACGTCGCCTTCAGCGACCGTCCGACGCTCATCTGCGTCACGATGACGGCCGTCAGCACCGCCCACAACGGCAGCGGAAGCTGCAACAATTGCGCGAGCCCGAGTGCTGCCAGGGCGGCAATCGTCACCCTGATCGAAAGCGCCAGCTGCACGCGGCGGTGACGGACAAAGGCGCGCAATCCGGTCCACAATCTTGTGATGCGCCTTACCATGACGATCCGGGGCCGGCGACACTAGAAGCACGCGATGTGCTTTCTGCTATGATGACACAATCACATCGACGGCAGACTGGAAAGTCCTCAAGGCCGCGCCGTAAGCTCCGAAGATCAAGCCGACGCGCGCGAGCCGCGATGACGATTGGAGAAGCGCCAATGCAGCAACTAAAACTCGGCCGTAACGGCCCGACAGTGTCGGCCTTTGGGCTCGGTTGCATGGGCATGTCGGGCGGCTACGGGCCGGCCGACGACAAGGAGAGCATCGCAACTATCCACGCCGCGCTCGAAGCCGGCATCACCATGCTCGACACCGGCGATTTTTACGGCATGGGCCACAACGAAATGCTGATCCGCGAGGCGCTCAAGGGCGGCAAGCGCGAGCGCGCCTTCATCGCCGTGAAATTCGGTCCGATGCGCGGCCCGGATATGAAATTTCTCGGCGAAGACGTGCGGCCGCAGGCGGCGAAGAATTTCCTCGCTTATTCGCTGCAGCGGCTCGGCACCGATTATATCGATCTTTATCAAGCGGCGCGGGTCGATCCGCACGTGCCGATCGAAGAAACGATCGGCGCCATCGCCGACATGGTGAAGGCCGGCTACGTGCGCCATATCGGCGTGTCGGAAGCTTCCGCCAAAAGCCTGCGGCGCGCGCACGCGGTGCATCCGATCGCGGCGTTGCAGATCGAGTATTCGCTGTTCTCCCGCGGCGTGGAGCGCGACATTCTGCCGGCGTTGCGCGAGCTCGGCGTCGCGCTGGTTGCCTATGGCGTGCTGTCGCGCGGCCTCCTCGCCGACCGCGCGGCCGCATCCAGATCGGCCGGCGAAATCCGCACCCGGCAGCCGCGCTTTTCCGCGGAGAATTTTCCCAAGAACCTGGCGCTGGCGGAAGCGCTTGGCAAGATTGCGAAGGAAAAAGGCGCGTCGACGTCTCAGCTCGCCTTCGCCTGGGTCAAATCGCGCGGCGCCGACGTCGTGCCGCTGATCGGCGCGCGCCGCCGCGATCAGCTGACCGAAGCGCTCGGCACGCTCGATCTCAAACTTGACGCCGCCGATCTCGCGCGCATCGAAGCAGCGGTGCCGGCGGCAGCCGTTGCCGGCACCCGCTACCTGCCCGCCGTAATGGCGCATATGGACTCTGAACACGCCGCCTAAGGCGACTGGAGAAGATAAATGGGAAACGCCGGCTATCCGGACCTGCACACGCATATCGCCGAACTCGATCGGCAAGGTCTCCTGATCCGCGTCACGCGGCCGATCAACAAGGACACCGAGATGCACCCGCTGGTGCGCTGGCAATTCCGCGGCGGGATTCCGGAAGCCGAGCGCAAGGCTTTTCTGTTCGAGAACGTCGTCGACAGCGCCGGCCGCAAATACGACATCCCGGTCGCCGTCGGCATCCTCGCCTCCAATCGCCAGATCTATTCCGTCGGCATCGGCTGCGCCGTCGAGAACATCCAGCAGAAATGGGGGCATGCCGAGGAACACCCCATACCGCCGGTGCTGGTCGAGAACCCGCCGTGCCAGGAGATCGTGGTGCAGGGCGCCGAGCTCACGCAGGGCAACGGCGTCGACGCGCTGCCGATCCCGATCTCGACGCCCGGCTTCGACAATGCGCCCTACGCGTCGTGCTCGATGTTCATCACCAAAGATCCCGATACCGGGCTGCAGAACATCGGCAACTACCGCGCCATGGTGAAAAGCCCGACCCGGATGGGAATGAACCCGGAGATCGAGCTCAACCAAGGCATCCACGAGCACTTTCTCAAATACAAGGCGCGCGGCGAAAAGATGCCGGTGGCGCTGATGCTCGGCGCGCCGCCCGCGATCACCTTCACTTCGGTCCACAAGCTGCCGAAGCATCTCGACGAGCTCGCCGTCGCCGGCGGCCTGGTCGGCGCGCCGATCCGCGTCTGCAAGGCCAAGACGGTCGATCTGATCGTGCCGGCGGAAGCCGAAATCGTCGTCGAAGGTTATCTCGATACCGAATGGCTGGAGCCGGAGGGCAGTTTCGGCGAGTCCCACGGCTACATGAACCTGAAAGAGTACAACGCCTTCTTCGATGTAACCGCGATCACCCGGCGCAAGCATGCCGTGCTGGTGTCGATCATCAGCCAGGTGACGCCGAGCGAATCGAGCCTGATCAAGCGCGTCGCTTACGAGCCCGCCTTCCTGCATCATCTGCGCCACCACCTCAACATCAGCGGCGTCTCGCGGGTGTTCATGCACGAGCCGCTGACGAACCTGCGCAAACTGATCGTGATCCAGATGAAATCCGACACGCTCGATGCGGAAGTCTGGCGTGCGCTCTACGGCGCTTCATCCTACTCGTCGTCGGTCGGCAAGATGACGATTGCGGTCAACGAGGACATCGACCCTGAAAACCTGGACATGGTGATGTGGGCGATGGCGTATCGCATGCGGCCGCATCAGGATATGCGCGTGCTCGATCACAAGGACATGGGGCACGGGCCGCGCGCCGGCGCCGACGACAACCATTACGAGGCAACCAATTCGGCGATGCTCATCAACGCCATGCTCAAGCGTCCCTACCCGCCGATCTCGCTGCCGGCCCGGGAATTCATGGAGCAGGCCAAAGCGATCTGGGAAGAGCTCGGCCTGCCGGCTTTGAAACCGGAAGCGCCGTGGTTCGGCTATTCACTCGGGCAATGGCCGGAGGAATTCAAAGTGGAGGCCGCGCGCGCCGTGCGTAGCGAATACTGGACCACCGGCGACGTGATCAGACAGCGGCGCCGCAACGATAAGCGGCTGAACGATCCCTATCTGTCGCTTTAGGTCGGATTCGCCGGAAGACCCTTGCTCTACTTTCGCGGCAGTCCAGCCATATCGACGATTTGCGAGTAGACCGGCATGTCCTTGCGGATGCTGTCGGCCGCTTGTTGCGGCGTTGTGCCGACCGATTGTATGCCGAGATTTGCGAAGGTTTTGATGACATCCGCATCGTGCGCGACGGTCTGAAGCGCGTCAGCCAGTCGCGTTATCACTTCCGCCGGCACACCGCCCGTCACGGCATAGCCGTTCCATGCAACATATTCGTAGCCGGGGACTGTTTCCGCGACGGTTGGAACATCCGGCAGTTGCGGCATGCGTTCCGGCGTGGAAACCGCCAGTGCTTTCAGGCTGCCACTTTTCACGGGTTCGATCAGATCGGATGAATTACCGAAATGCATGTCGACCGATTTCGAGAGCACGGCCTCCACGGCGGCCTGCCCGCCCCTGAACGGCACGTGCACCATGTCCAAGCCTTCTTTACCGGCAAGGTAGGCCGTCGACAGATGATTGTTGGTGCCGGTGCCACCGCTCGAATATGTGATCTTACCGGGGTGCGCTCGCGCATAACCGATGAACTCGGCGAGCGACGCGTACGGCGCATCCTTTGCGACCACAAGGACCATGCCGTTCGTGCCGGTGATGCTGACCGGCACGAGGTCCTTCAACGGCACATAATTGACCTCTTGGACGAGCGGCAGAACGGTGAAAAGCGTGCTGCCGAGAAACAGAATCGTATAGCCGTCCTGCGGCGCGTGCATGGCGTAATCCACGCCGATGGCGCCACCGGCGCCGGGTTTATCCTCGACCACAAATGTTTGGTGCAGAATCTTGCCCAAGCGATCCGCCGTAACGCGCGCCATCGTATCCGTGACGCCGCCGGCGCCATAAGGCACCACCACCTTCACCGGGTGCTCCGGCCATTGCTGCGCCAAGCAAGCAGGAATTGAAGCCAACAGCGCAACGCCGGCGCCCGCCATCGTGAGCCATTGCTTAAAAGCCATCACCGCCTCCTTCGCTCACCGCGAGCGCTGAGATCGTGAGGGCAAGATATGGGCCAGCGTGGGTATATCCGGCGTGCGATGAGGCGAAGCGGCACGATTGCAACGGAGCTCGATGTCCGAGTTAGGCCAAGCCCTGTTTTGCCAGAAACTCCAACGTCAGGCGAACGCAGTCTTCCGGTTTTTCAATCTGCAGCAGGTGACCGGTGCCTTCGACGAAGCTGTAATCGTAGCCGCCCTCGCTGCCGAGCGCCGCATTGGCCGGGCCGGTCGCCGGGGCGCCTTTCATGTTCGGATCGCAACCGATCAGCTTGACCGGACCGCCGAACTCCCGCGCCTTGGGCCATAAGTTCATCGTCATCGCCTGCGCATAGATGGTCGCTTCGTTTTCCGGATCGCACACCAGTTGGTAGCCGTCGCCATCCGGGCTGTTGCGCAGCACCGATCGCGCCATCAGCTCGTGCGCGCCTTCGACCCAGCGCACCGTCGCGCGCGATTGCCGATATTCCTCGGCCAGCTCGGCGATCGAGGCGAAGCGCCGGCGGCGCTGGCGCGCCCACGCGGTCAGTCGTTTCTCGAAGACTTCCATCGCAGGGTAGGCCGGATGTCCGGGCGGCGGCACGTTGGGCGGATCGAACAGCACCAGCGCATCCCAGCGCCAGCCGACCTCGATGGCGTGTTTCATCGCGGTGCGTCCGGACATCGAATGGAACAGACCGGCGGTTGGCCGCGCGCCGAGCTTCCTCTTGACCTCCCCCACGACTAGTTCGAGATCGCGCACCAGCTGCTCGTAGCTGTGATGCGGCGGCACCACAGGCACGTTCTGTCCGTGATTGCGGAAGTCGAACACCAGGAGATCGAATTTTTGCAGCAGATGCCGCCAGTACGGAAAGTACGCGTCGGCGGCAAAACCATTGCCGTGCGTGAGGAGCAGGCGAACGCCGTCGGGATTGCCGTGGCGCCGCATGCGAATCCTGGCGCCATCGTCGAGCGCAACATCAAACGTCATGCTTGGAGCGGGAAGCTCGAAATACATGGAGGCCCTGCGGGGTGCCTTGAACTATGAGCGGAAGTGCTCGCCGGCGTCAGGTCTTCTGCATCTCCCGTCCCGCGCGACGCGCCCAATTCTCCCAGGCGCGATTAAGCGTGTAGTCGGTGACGCGCTCGACGATCTTGTCGACCTCGCCCTTGGTGAGAAATTTGATCTCGCCCATCGCCATTGCCTGCATTTGCAGCTTGGCACCCATCTCGAGATAGACCGAGACGAACACGGCATGGCGGACCGAGCGGCCCACCACCGTGGCGCCGTGGCCGCGCATCAGCGCGGTGGGCCGCGGACCGAGCAGCGTTGCCAGATCGCGGCCCATCGCCATGTCGCCGACCAATAGCGTCGTATCGCCGAACTTGTCCTGCAAATCCCAGATCGGCACTTCGTGACCGCACGACGCGCACATATGCAAGAGCGGCTTGAGCTTGGTGCCGGTGACGCCAAACGGAATTACGCTCGGCGAATGGTTGTGCACCACCGCGTGCACATCCGGCCGCGCCTCGTAGATCGCGCCATGAATAAATCGCTCCAAATACGGCGTGCGGCCGCGCTCGTCGATCGCGGCGCCGTCCAGCGTATATTCGACCAGGTCGTCGCGTTCGATGCGTTCGGGCGCGCGGGCGCGGGACAAGAGATAACGCTGCGGATTGTCGGGATGACGCGCGCTGACATGGCCGAAGGAATCGACGATTCCCTCATTGGCCAGGATGCGGTTGGCGGCCACCAATTCTTCGAGAACGAAATCGAGCTTGCTCATTGCGGCGTATCTCCCTGCTCGGGGATAGTTGTAGCGGCAGCAGGTCGCGAGACTCAATCGCCAATCTGAGCTATGCCCTGCGCCGAATGCAGTGCTCAATCCGGGGAGATTCCGCCATGTTTCGACGTCACGCAATTATCGCCCTTTTCGGTGTTTTCGCCGCCGGCGCCGCAACGGCGGCCGCGTGGGCCCAAACCAGCGCGGCGAATTATCCCGACCATCCGATAAGGGTGATCGTCTCCGTGCCGGCCGGCGGCGGCGTCGATACCGTTACCAGGCTGGTCACCGCTAAGATGCAGACCATTCTCGGCCAGCCGATGGTGGTCGAAAATCGGGCCGGCGTCGGCGGCAGCATCGCCGCCGACTATGTTTTCCATTCGCCGCCCGATGGTTACACGCTCTTGGCGTCGCAGCCGTCGCCGATCACGACCAACCCATTGCTCTTCAAATCGCTCAACTACGATCCGGCGCAGCTGGTCGCGGTTGCGATCATGTCGCATATCCCCAATGTCGTTCTGGTGCGCAAGGATTTCCCGGCCAAGACACTGCAGGAGCTGATCGCTTACGCCAAGGCCAATCCCGGCAAGGTCAATTACGCGTCGCAAGGCATCGGCACGACGTCGCATACGACCGCCGAGCTGTTCCAGAAGATCACCGGCACCAAGATGACCCACGTGCCCTACAAAGGCACCGCGCCGGCGGTCACCGATCTGCTCGCCGGCAATGTCGATCTGATGTTCAACGAGCTCGCAAGCTCGATCGAACTGTACAAATCGGGCCGCGCGCGAATTCTCGCCGTCACCGTCAATCATCACGTCGCGGCGCTGCCGGGTATTCCCACCCTCGAAGAAGCCGGCGTGTCGGGCTGCGATTCCGACACTTGGCACGCGCTCACCGCGCCGCCGAAGACGCCCGACGACGTCGTCGCCAAGCTCAACGCGGCGGCCAACAAAGCCATGCAGGACCCCGATCTATTGGCGCGTTTTTCCCAGCTCAGTATCAGTCCCGGCGGCGGATCGCCCGCGGAGGCCGCAGCCTTCATCAAGTCGGAGACGACGCGCTGGAGCGACGTGATTCGCGACGCCGGCATCAAGCCGGAATGACCCCGTAAATGGTGGCCATGTCAGCCTCAAGCCGCCGCACTCTTGCGGGCATTCCGGCGGCGGCGTATCCGAAGGCGACGGCGGACGCGGAAGGTTCATGCGGAAAGCACTCGTCGGCTTGTTCAACGATCGGGACGCGAATTTAGGCGGCAAGATCGTCGGCATTTATGCCGTGCTGATCGTCGCCAATGTCCTGGCCTGGCTGTGGGCGCTGATCGCGTTTCACGATTATCCGGTGCTGATCGGCACCGCATTCCTGGCCTACACATTCGGGCTGCGCCACGCCGTCGATGCCGACCACATCGCGGCCATCGACAACGTGACGCGCAAGCTGATGCAGGAGGGCAAACGCCCGGTCGCCGTCGGCCTTTTCTTTTCGCTCGGCCACTCGACGATCGTCGTCGTTGCGTCCGCCGCGATCGCGCTTGCAACCGCGAGCCTGGAAGGCCGCCTCAATTCGTTCAAACTGATCGGCGGCACGATTGGCACGCTGGTATCCGTCGTTTTCCTGTTTCTCGTCGCCGCGGCGAATTTTCTTATTCTTTGCGCGGTCTACCGCACATTCCGCGCCGTGCGCCGCGGCGAGGATTATGTCGAGGAAGACCTCAACCACCTCTTGGCGCAACGCGGCCTGCTCGGCCGTTTGTTCCGGCCGATGTTTCGTCTGGTGTCGCGCAGCTGGCACATGTATCCGCTCGGCTTTCTGTTCGGGCTCGGTTTCGACACCGCAACCGAGATCGGGCTGCTCGGCATTTCCGCGGCGGAAGCTTCCAAAGGACTGCCGATCTGGTCGATCATGGTGTTTCCGGCGCTGTTCACCGCGGCCATGTCGCTCATCGACACCACCGACGGCGTTCTCATGCTGGGCGCCTATGGCTGGGCGTTCACCAAGCCGATCCGCAAGCTCTATTACAATCTGACGATCACTTTCGTGTCGGTGCTGGTGGCGGTGCTGATCGGCGGCATCGAAGCGCTCGGGCTCATTGCCGACCGGCTCGCTTTGGCAGGACCGTTCTGGTCCGTCGTCGGCGCGCTTAACGATAATTTTGGCAGCCTCGGCTATCTCATCATCGCGATTTTCGCCGGTAGCTGGCTGATTTCGATCGCCGTCTACCGGCTCGGCCGGTTCGACCGGCTCGAACCCGCGGAATAAGGGCGCTTTTGCCCGGGGCATGATCGTTTCCGAAAACCGGCGGCCACTTTTCCGCATCATGCGCGGGCATCAACCAAACAACCGTGACGCGTCTGGAAGGCGCGCCTGGCATACGTTGTTTTTCCTTCAAACTCGGCCCAATATCGGCGTCTTAGGAGCGAGCACATGGACAAGCACACGGACCGGCTCGTCAACGATATCGCCGCGCGCTATTTTTTGGTCCTCGGCGCAGCCGCCGCCGATCTGTGGAGCCAACTGCCGCAAGATCTGCAACACGCGCTGTTCGAGCGCGCCGTCGAGCTCGGACATCGGGGCGAGACCGACGAAAGCTTACGAGAGCAGTTGGCGAAATTTCTGCACGACCATCACGCGCGAACACTGACGCGTTGACGCGGATCGGCGCCTCTTGTGACGGCCTTCGCCGACGTTACATAAAAGGCGGTCTGGAAATATGAGGCGAAAGCGCCATGGCGGACAATTCGGCAGACAATTCGTCGGCAGACAATTCGGCGAAAAATTCGAACGAGCCGGAACGGCCGCGCGTCGAGCCGGAAATCATCCCGCCGGACCGGCGCGGACCGAACGATCGCGGAGCAAGCTGGCCGCCGCCCTATGGCTTCACGCAAATGCGCGGCGCGCACCGCGTCTATGTCAGCCGAATCGGACCGTTCGGCTTCGCGCTCATCATGCTGGTCGTCGGGCTGCTCGCCGCGGTCATGCTGCTCATTTTGATCGGTGCGGCTTTACTCTGGATCCCGGTGGTTGCCGTGCTTGTCATCATCGCGGCGATTTCCGGC
Organism: uncultured Alphaproteobacteria bacterium; assembly: GCA_963775515.1. GTDB lineage: Bacteria > Pseudomonadota > Alphaproteobacteria > Rhizobiales > Xanthobacteraceae > BOG-931. The sequence continues at coordinate 522,926 of CAVZIQ010000004.1, forward strand.
GTGTTCCGCCGACTCTGAGGCGGCAAGTCCCGCCCCAACGGCGGCATATACCACGCGTTAACCATGATCCTTTATGAATTGATTAACCATACCAGGAAGTCTGGACATGGCGGGCCGCATCATTGACTAGGCGGGCGGCGGGTAATGCGCCGAACACCGGCGACCCGGTCCGCCTGGCGCCGCCCTGCCGCAACATGTGAATTATTCGAGTGCTGAATGTTCGAAACGCCGCGCCAGATCAGATCGGCAGTCGTCGGCGACGGCAATTTCGCCGTTGGGCTGGCGCCGCTTTCGCAAATCGATTTTAGCAAAATCCGGTCCGTCCTCTGGCGCGGCCGGGCGACGATACTCGGCACGACCATCGCGGCGCTCGCTTTGGCGGTGTTGTTCGTGCTGCTCACCCCGCACGAATATACGGCGGTCACGCAAATCCTCATCGATCCAAGCGACTTGCGCGCGGTCGGCAACGAGACGCAGCCCGCGCAAATGAGCGACGCGGCGCTCATGCAGGTCGAGAGCCAAGTCAATGTGCTAAATTCGGACGCGGTGCTGCGGCGCGTCGTTGCTTCGCAAGGGCTCGACCACGACCCGGAATTCGCGCGCGGTCCGTCCTTCATCAACGTGTTGTTGGGGAGGAACGCCATTCCCGGCGGCAACGTGCTGGCCGCCCTGAACGAACTCAAGCGCCGGGTCAAGGTGACGCGCGACGAACGCACTTTCGTGGTCGAGGTCGCCGTCACCAGCCGGGATCCGAACAAGGCGGTGCGCATCGCCAACGCCGTCGCGCAGGCCTATCTCGCGGAACAAACGCAGGTGCGCTCCGATGCCGCCCGGCAAGTGTCGCAATCGCTGTCCGGCCGCCTGAAAGAACTGAAGGACAGCGTTCGCGAGTCGGACGAAAAGGTCGAGGCCTTCAAAGCCCGCAACAATCTCCTTGCCGCAAACGGTCAGCTGGTCACCGACCAGCAGCTCAGCGATATGAACAATCAGCTCAGCGCGGCGCGCGGCCGCACCGCCGAGGCCAAAGCGCGCCTCGGTCAGGTTGAGCAGGTCCAGCGCACCAAGGACGAGAACGGCGCCTTCCCGGAAGCGCTGCAATCGCCGACCATCACCGCGCTGCGCACCCAATATGCCGAGATCATGCGCCGCGAAGCCGAGCAGACCGCAAGTCTCGGCGCGCTGCATCCGGCAGTGATCGACATTCAGGCGCAAGCCGAGCGGTTGCGCCACATGATCGACGATGAGATCGACCGCGCCGCGGTCGCCGCGCGCACCGAATATGAAAGCGCCAAAGCCAGCGAACAGACTCTCGCCGACAACTTCGCCGCGATCAAACAGACCGCGATCGACAGCGGCGAGGCGCAGGTTGGTTTGCGCGAGCTTGAGCGCGACGCACAGGCAAGCCGCGACATCTATCAGGCCTTCCTGGTGCGCGCGCGCGAGACCGGCGCGCAGGAACAGGTCGATACCAAGAATATCCGCGTACTCTCCAAGGCCGACTTGCCGCAACGGCGCAGTTCGCCGCCGCCGAGCCTGCTGTTGGCGCTGGGAGCGATCATGCTTGGCGCCGCCGCCGGGACCGGCATCGTCTTCATGCGACCGCCGGCCGAACCCGGCGCGCGGCAACGGGGGGCGGGCGACGCTTTGCGCAGATCGCTCGCGGCAATGGCCTTTTGGCAGGATGCCGCATCCGGGATTCCGGTGCTTGCCGTGTTGCCGGCCGCCGACGTCTCGTTCGGCCTGGAAGCGGTGGACGACCCGGCGTCGCCGTTCGGCAAGGAAATGCGCAAAGTCTACGACGAGGTGCGGGCGAGCCATACGACGCCCGGCGGTCGCAGCGTTCTCATTATTGCCGAGGACGACGATGACGGCGCGGCGATGATCGCGCTTACGCTCGCCGCCGTCGCGTCGGCGACGGAGCGCGTGCTCTTGATCGACGCCGATCTGGAACGTCGGACGCTTGCGGCCATCGACGCCGAAGCGGGCGACGCCGGCCTGGTCGATGTCGCCGTCGGACGGCGGAGCCTGTCCGACGCGATCAAGATCGATCGCGACACCAACATTAGTCTTATTGCCTTCGTTGCGCCGGAAAGCCGCCGCGACCGCCGTATCTACGACGGCGACATCAAACGCGCCTTCAATGAGACCAAGCGCTACGACATGGTGATCGTTGCCGCGATGGATCACGCCGATCCGAGCCTTCGTTTCTTTGGCGGCCTGGTCGACCACATCGTGCTGGTTGCCGGCGCCGACGCGTTTGACGAAGCAGCGGCCGAGCGATTCATCGCGCGGATCGGGCTCGACACCGCAAAGGTTCGCGGCGCGGTGCTCACCGGCGCCGCGACGGCATGAGTTCCGGAACAGACCGGATGGCGAAGCTCGGATTCCAAACCTCGGCAGGCGTCGCGTCGCAGGCGGCGGTCGACCTCGACACGCTGGTCCGCAGCGTCCTGTTCCTTTCTGCGTTTCTGGCGGCGTGGATTTCGTTCCACCCGTATCCGGATTTGTCGCTGCCGCCGCAGGCGGTGGTCGAGGGCGGCGATCCGGCCAACCAGATCGGCTTTTCCGCCATGTTCCTCGCGTTCGCGGCGTGGATCTATTGCCACGAACCGCGACGGCTCCTGCTGGTGTTGCGGCCGGTTCTGATGGCGGCCGTCGCATGGTGCGTGCTCAGTGTCGTCGCTTCCTGGGAACCGTCGCTTGCCGCACGCCGCCTCACCTTCGAACTCGTCGTCATGAGCATTTCCGCGATGATCCTGCTGGTGCCGAAAAACTTGCGGCACTTCAGCGATCTGATTGCCGCGGCGGCGCTGATCGTGCTCGCGGCGTGCTACCTCGGCGTGTTCCTGCTGCCGCAATATTCAATTCATCACGCCACCGATTTTCTCGAGCCGGAGCATGCCGGCGACTGGCGCGGCGTATTCCCGCACAAGAACAATGCCGGCGCCGCCATGGTGCTTTTCATCTTCATTGGTTTCTACGTGGCGCGGATGCGCAGCCTCGCGCTCGGCGTCGTGATTGTCGCGGCGGCGGCCGTCTTTCTTGCCTTCACCGAGTCGAAGACCGCCATCGGCGTACTGCCGATTGCTTTGATCCTGTCCAGCATTATCGGACGCAGCCGCCGGCCGGGGCTCGGAGTCACTCTGGTCGTCACGACGCTGCTGATTTTCGAACTGTGCTCCGTCGGCACGGTGATATTCGAGCCGGTGCAGCGGCTGATGCAAGCAATCATGCCGGACGCGACCTTCACCGGGCGAACCGAGATCTGGCAAATTGCGGTGCGGGCGGTGGCGCAGCGGCCGTTCACCGGTTACGGCTACTCGACCTTCTGGGGCACCCCGGAGGTCGTCTATGGTTTCGGCGACACGCCGACCTGGGCCAATGCCGCGACCGACGCCCATAACGCTTATCTCAATCTCGCGGTGACGATCGGCATTCCCGGAATGCTCCTGGTCGTATTTTGGGTCGTCCTGCTGCCGATCGTCGATTTCTGCCGGCGTTCGCCCGACCCCGAGACCGCCGCGTTGCAAACGTTGTTTTTGCGCGTCTGCCTCTACGGCGTCTTCGCGTCGTGTTTCGAGACTTCAATCCTGCAGCAGGCCGGCGAAGTCTGGTTCTTTTACATGACTTCGGCGTTTGGGCTTCGCTATCTCTCGGTCACGCGCGCCACCGCGTAATCCTTCCGCCCAAAGTCGCTTCACTCCGCCGGGGAGGCGAGAGGATCGTTGAGATGCAACGCGCGCATCAATTCCGGGTCGGGATTGCGGTCGCCTTCGTGAACGTAGAGGCCGAACGGATCGTCGCGCAGCACGTAGGCGGTCCAACCCCAGCCGTGGCTTTCGATGCTCGCCGAGGTGTCGCGCAGCCACCGTGCGCGTGACGCGCGACCGATCTGCGTACCGTCGATGGTCTGCTTCATGGCGCCGAATTCGGTGAAGACGATCTGGTCGGAATCGACGCCTTCGCGCGCTTGCCAGTCGGCCACTTTGTTCATCCATTCCTCGATCTGCGCCGGCCCCTGCGCTTGGCTAAAATATTTTTCGATCTCCGCCTCGGCTTCCGACTCCGCCGCCGCACGGTCGACGCCGTCCGGAAGCGCCACCGCGCGGAACCGTGCACGCGTCAGCTCGAGCGTCTGCTCGAGACTGCCCGCCGACGCCGGGTATGGCACGCCGATCGTGCCGGCGAGATAAGGCATCGACCACGTCGCGCTCTGATGCGTGAACAGAAATGGGTAATAGAAGTGCACGCTGACGAAATTGCGCCGATCGTGCAGCAAGTCGGTATCGAGCTGGACGATGCCCTCGATATTCGACCAGCAACCGCCGGTCAGGAACAGCGGCAGCTGCGGCGAGATGCGGCGAATGCGCCCAACCATCGCCTGTTGATAGGCCGTCCAGTCGGTGCCGAAATGAATGCGGCATTGCGATTGCGGCTCGTTCATCGGCTCGAGCGCCACGACGCCCGAATCTACGGTGCTCAGGGCGGCGGCGACACGTTCGACCACGGCGGAATAGGCGCGGAATTTCGGGCCGTCGAGCCCGTCGAGATAGGTTTGCGGCAGTTCGTGGTGCAGCGAGGGCGGGAACAACGTCACCAGCACGGCAAGCCCGTGGCGGTTGATCGCGGACACAACGGCGACAAGCTGATCGAGGATATTCTGTTGCTCCTGCGCGTCACCCTGCAGCAGCGGGCCGACGTCGAGCGGAACGCGCATATGATCGAAGCCGATCCGCCGCAGCTCATCGAAATCGAACAGCGCCAACGCCGACAGCGGGCGCGGATAGGCCGGATTGGCGTAAGCTTTCTCCGCGCCGTCACTTACGGTTTTGGGAAACTCGAAGAATTCGACGAGCGTCGCGCCGCGCTTGAACGCCGGCGCCGAAGCGAAGGCAACTCCCGCCAAGCGCGCAAAACCCGCAAGCGAAATGCAAACCGCGATTGCCGGGGCGGCGAACCACGCAAGCCGCCTCAAGGCTGAACCTTTTCCGCCGCCGGTTTCAGCTCGTTAAGTTCGCTTCGCCCGACCCGCCGATGCGCTTCAAACAGGCTGAGATAGCTTTCGATCATGCGTTGGCGCGAATATTTGAGGGCTAACGCTCGGGCGAATGCCGTGGCTCGCGCTGCGGGCGCCGTCGTCAGCGCCCGTGAGATCGCGGAAATCCAGCCTTCAACATCGTGGGGAAGAACGAACGTGACCGCTCCCGCCCCGTCGGCGCGCAATACTTCACGCAGCACCGGCAGGTCGGCGACTACCAGCGGCAGGCCGGCCATGCCGGCCTCGACGGCGGCGAATCCGAATGTTTCCCAGGTCGACGGAAACACGAACAAGTCGGCGGCGGCATAGAGATCTGCAATCTCGTCGGCCGGCAAAGCCCCGAGCAGGTGCAGCCGGTCGTCGACGCCGAGCGTGACGGCCAGCGCATGAAAGGAAGCGTCCTTCGGGCCCGCTCCGGCGATCACAAGGTGCGCCTGCGGCAGACAAGCCAGCGCGCGGATGAGCACGTCCTGATTCTTTTGTGCGGTCACGCGACCGACATTGAGCAGTAACGGGGCCGCCAAAGGCAAACCAAAACGCCGCCGCGACGCTTCGCGGCTGTGCGCCGGCGCCGGCGCGTCGATTCCATGTTCGATCAGGATCATCGAGCGTCGGTACCGCGCCGGATAGCGCGCGAACTCGGCCCACGTGGCCGCGCTGTTAATGATGTTGGCGGAATAGAGCCCGAGCGCGCCGGCGAGCTTATCCAACAGGCGCAGCGGCCGCGGCATTTCGCTTGGTGTACAAGTTTGGTGAACGACGCGAAGCCGGCAGCCGGAGAACCAACCGACGACGCCCACCAGAATGGAAGCCGTCGACTGATACGCAAGCAGCATGTCGAAACCGCCTCGCCAGATTTGCCGCGCCAGGCGCAGCGTGTAACCGAACTTGGCGTAGAGCGGCAGCCCGGCGCGCGGATACAAATACGCGGTTTCGACGGCGAAGCGATGGGGGCTAAGTCCGCTTTCGATCATGCCGGCGAGTTTTTGCACGCCGCCGCGTTCACGATCGTGAACGATTTGCAGAATACGCATTGGATTACTCGCCGCCCGCTCGTTTTTTGTTGTGCCGCCCGGATGCAACTTAACGATACTCAGTGAAAGCTCTCGTAGCCGCTTTTCTTCACACCAACAATGACTTATCACGCGGGATGCTTAACACGTCGGGCCTGCTCTATCTGAGCGCGCGCGCGGTGTCGGCGGCCGGGAATCTTCTCGCCGTCGCCATCTTCTCGCGCATGGCCGGCCCCGCCGAATACGGCCACTATGTATTGATCTTCGCCTGGTCGCTGATCGTCTACGGCTTCGGCGCGCAGTGGATGCGCTTTGCCTATTTCGGCGTTTACCATCCCGAGCGCCTCGGTGAATACGTGGCCTCGCTGGCGCGGCTGCTTGGCGCGGGCATCGCGATCGTCGCATTGGTGCTGGCGGCGCTGGGACTGTTCGGATTCTTCGAACCGAGTTTTCTGATTTCGGTCTTTGCCCTGGTCTGCGGCATCACAGTTTACGAAGCCGCGTTTGAAGTGGCGCGCACGCTGCTCAACGTCCGCGGCGCTTCATTGGCCATGATCATCCGCACGGTGCTGATGATCGGATTCGGCAGCGCCAGCCTTTACGCCGGCGGCGGCGCGCGCGGCCTTGCCGTCGCCATCGCGGTTGCCCACCTCATCGCCGCCGCGCCGGCGCTTGCGACTTTCGCCAAGGTCCGGCTGTCGCATTTCTCGCACGCCGCGTCCTGGCATATCCTCACTTACGGTTGGCCGCTGTTGTTGTCGTTCGGCGTCACGGCGGTCGGCCAGAGCATCGACCGGCTGTTGCTCGCCCATTATCTCGGGTTGGCCACGCTGGGGCCGTATGGCGTCGTCGCCGACGTGTTGCGCCAGAGTTTCACCGTGGTCGGCGAGGCGATCATCCTGTCGCTCGTTACGGTCGCCAAGACGCAAGCCAACCGCGGCAACGAGGAAGCCGCCAATAAAACGCTGCACACGGCGTTCAATGCCTGTCTCGCCGCCGCGACCTTCGGGGCGGCGTTCTTCATCGTCTTCGGCCATGTCGTGCTGCGGGCGATCCTGCAGCCCGAATTCATCGCACCGACAAGTGACCTCATTCCGATCCTGGCCGTCGCTTTTGCCTTCGCCACCATGCGCAATTTTTATTTCGCGCAGGTGATCTATTTCACCAATGCCAGCTATCTCGATCTCATCGTTGCGTTGTTGTTTCTCGTGGTTTCGACGACGCTCTCGGTCGTCCTGGTTCCGCTCTATGGCCCCTACGGCGCGGCCATCGCGCTGATGGCGGCCTGCATCTTCGCCTGTCTTTTCTTCATGGTGCTGGGGCGGAGCTGGTACCGCATGCCGATCGATGTCACCGCGCTCGGCGTCATGCCGTCGCTGGCAATACTCTTCGTTTTCGGCGCCCATATGACCGGCCAACTCGTCCCCGGCCACACCCTGCCGCTCATCATCGATGCCGGCATATTCGCCGTGTTGGGAGGTTTTGCGATCCATCATTTCGGCCTGTTGAACTTGCCGTCGGCCGAAATCGTCGGCGAACGCGTGACGGTGCGATAGCCGATGATCCCGTCGCGCGGCACATTGGCGCCGTTGGCCGAGGCGGATGCCGCACCGGTGCTTGCGCCGCATATCGGCGACAGTCGAACATGTCGAACATGTCGAATTTCTCGGTCTGCCATTCTCGCTGTTGACGCAGACCGAAGCGATCGGGGCGATCACCGCGGATTGCGGCGCGGCCTATCGCTACGTGGTCACGCCGAACGCGTATCACATCGTGGCGGCGCACGATGAGCCGGCGCGATTGTTGCCGATCTATCGGGCCGCTTGGCTGTCGCTATGCGACAGCCGCATCGTGCGGGCTCTGGCGCGGCTCGACGGGCGGGCGCTGCCGCTCGTCACCGGAAGCGACCTCGTCGCGGCGCTGCTTGCCCGCCTCAACGCGCAAGATCGGCCGGTCGCGCCGAAGCGGGTCCTCGTCGTCGGCCCCGGGCGCAGCGCCGAAGCGGCGCTGCGCGCCGCCTATCCCAACGTGATTTTCGACGTCATGCCGGCGCCCGGCGCACTGGCGCAGAACGCCGAACTGCGTCTTGCGGTCGCCCGCGCCTGCATGAACCGGCGTTGGGACATCGCGCTGTTGTGCCTCGGCTGTCCCGCACAGGAGATGGTCGCGCGACAGCTCGCCGAATTGGGCTGCAAATCCGGCGTCGCGCTTTGCGTCGGGGCGTCGATCGATTTTTTGATCGGAGCGCAGGCGCGCGCGCCGCGCTGGCTGCAAAAACTCGGTCTCGAATGGGCCTATCGCTTGGCGCGGGAGCCGGGACGATTGTGGCGCCGCTATCTTGTTGAATCGCCCAAAATCCTGCGCATCTTCATCGCGACGCGCTCGCCGCGCGGACGTTGATAGTCGGCGCAACGTCCGAAGTGCGGCTGTAGCCGATTGCCGTAAGGGCATCCCGGATCGGCAGGCATGGCATGTTCTCGGCCTGCACCGCCTCTATCGCCTCGCGCAGCAAACCGGGCGATGCGCCGATCCAGCTCGGCAGCTCCGCGACGTCGTGCGTATAGAAAATGAGCCAGCCATTGCGCTGGCGCGTCTCGCGCAACACGCGTTCGAGCTTGTCGCGAGTAAGCGTACGGTCGTACAGCTCGACGACCCGTAACAGCGCGAGATCGACGATACCGGCGTTGATGCCTTGGTAAATGCCGCGGCAAGTGTCGAAGCGCTGATCGAGCTGCCGCTTGCGCGGCAGCGAGACGCGGCCGAACGGATAGCAAAAGTTCGTCAAGTGAATGCCGGGACACAGCTCGTGCAGCAGATCCCGGTTGCGCCGGCATTCTTCATCCAGGTCCTGCGCGCCGAGCCGATCGACGGCGACATGAGAGAAGGTGTGGCAGCCGATCTCATGACCGCTGTCGTAAAGCGCGCGGACTTGGTCGCGGTCGATCACGCGCCAGTGCTCATCCATCGTACCGCAAGTGCCGGCGGCAATGTAAAACGTTCCGCGCAGACCGGCCTGTTCGAGGATCGCGGCGCCGTTGCTATAGGCCGAGGCGGGAACGTCGTCGAAAGTGAAGCTCACAAGCGGCGTTGCATTGCGCATCGCAAACGGTTTGGACCGGGTGTATCGCGCGGCCCGACGCAGAACTCCGTTGACAAACGGCAGCAGCATGACCGGCCTACGACGCGCCGGCGACGGCGAGCGGCCCGTTCGCCCTCGCCGGCAGCGGTTGCAGCTCTGCGATAATTTCAAGCAATCGTTCGGCCGCGCGCGCGGCCGTATAGTGCAGGCCCCGCGCCATCAGTGCGGCGCGATCGGGAGTTGCCGTCATGGCCGCTGCGATCGCCGCCGCCATCGCCGCGGCATCGCCGACCGGAGTCAGCGCGCCGTAACGGCCGCCCTGGAGAATCTCGTTCGGCCCGTACGGGCAATCGGTCGACACGACCGGCGTGCCGCAGGCCAGCGCCTCGATGACGGCGTTGCCGAGGCCTTCGTAAACCGAAGCGCAGACGGCAAGCCGCGCCCGCATCATGAATGCAAACGGATCGGCAACCGCACCCGTGAAGACGATGCGATCGGCAAGCCCGAGGCTGCGCGCTAAGGCTTCCAGCGCAGCGCGTTCCGGGCCCTCCCCAATAATGGCGAGACGCCAGGGGCGCGCCGCCGGCAACAAACCCATCGCGCGGATGAGGGTGCGCTGATCCTTCTCCGGCGACAGCCGGCCGACGCAGACGACGAGATCGTTGTCGCGGCCGGTTTCGCCGTCCCATTGCGCAATCCAATTCATTATCGCCGGCGGCACCACCGCGTTGGTGAGCATCACGGAAATCAATTCGTCGGGGACGGCAAAATTCCTAGCCAAGTCGCGCCGCGCGCCTTCCGTGAGCGTGACGATCCGGTCGGCATAGGCGTAAACGCGGCGCAAAATTCGGTAGGCAATGCGGTTTTGCAGGTAGGGATCGTAGTCCTGCGCGATCGATGGGCTGCCGACCTCGCGCAAAACGAGCTTTGGCCGGATCCGCCGCGGCAATGTGCGTACCGCGCCGAGCGTGCAGAGATTAAGGCTCGCTTCCGAACTGATGACCACGGCGGGAGCCATGTCGCGGATCAGCCGGCGCAGGCCGGGAATGGCGTAGCGCAGCTGTCGCCCGGGAACCTCGGCAACGGGAATGGCCGGGTCGAGGAGATGGCGCAGCGGCCCCTCGACGCGCAGCGCCAGAACTGCGATGCGGACGCCTCTGACGGCGAGCGCGTTACAGAGTAGGATCATATCCCGTTGCGCGCCTCCGCCTTCAAAAGCACGCAGCACAACCGCAAGCGCGGGATTGGAATTTAGACCACCGATTTCGGACCGCGATGCCACGAGGGACGCCGGATTTCCTACTGGGATTTCAATAGGAATAGCCACCATGCGGAGGGCCGGATCAAGCCTCAATTCAAGTTCGGCGCCGGCGTTACGTCGGCAACGTTAATCGGCCGCGAAAGACGCACGTTAATTAACTTTAATGCGGTAGCCATTGATCGTTTTGACAGTCCGATATAGTTCGCATCCGTCCCCACCGGTCAGTCCGGCTTGCCCGTCCGGAACCGGGAATAAAGTACGAGTTTGAGGGGTTGCGGAAGCAAGGTATAGCTAGGCCATGAGGGCGTGGATGACCGGGCAAATCTCCCGGCGAAACGTTTACCTGATCGCAGGCATCGCGGTGGCAGCCCTGGCCGCCGCGGTCATTTTTTGGCGCCATGCGAATAACCAAATAGCCAAGGCCACCGCGCCCTCGGTTCCGGTCATAATTACCGAAGCGGCCCAGCAGGACGTGCCGATCTATTATGACGCGCTCGGCACCGTCCAAGCGCTTAATACCGTCGCGATCCGCGCTCAGGTCAACGGCCAGATCGTTTCCGTCGATTTCCGTCAGGGCCAAGGCGTCCGCAAAGGCGATGTGCTGGCGCGAATAGATCCGGCGCCGTTCCAGGCCGCTTTCGACCAGGCCGTCGCCAAAAAGAGCGAGGACGAGGCGCAGCTGATCGACAACGAAAAGGATTTGGCCCGCTTCAAGACGCTCGTCATTAGGAATGCCGAGACGCAGCAGAACGTCGACGCCCAACAGGCCAAGGTCGATCAGACAAAGGCTACCATCGACGCCGATCAAGCCGCCATCGAGGCGGCGCGGACCCAGCTCAATTACGCAACTATCGTGGCGCCGATCGACGGCGTGGTCGGCTTCCGTCAGGTCGATATCGGCAACATCATCCATACCAATGATATCAATCCGCTCACGGTGCTCACCCAGATCACGCCGTGCACCGTAATATTCACTCTGCCGCAAAGCGACCTTGGCCCGGTGCGCGAGGCCATGCTGCACGGCACCGTCTCGGTACTCGCCTTCGATCAGGAGAACAAAGAGCAACTTGCCGAGGGCAAGCTTCTGCTCATCAACAACCAGATCGATCAAAACACCAGCACGATTCAGTTGAAGGCCGAATTTCCCAACGAGGACGAAAGGCTGTGGCCGGGCGCGTTCGTGCACATCCATATCCTGGTCACGACCCGCAAGAACGCCGTGACCGTGCCGGCGGTGGCGTTGCAGCGCGGTCCAGACGGATTTTATGTCTGGGTTATCAAGCCCGACAACACCGCGGAGCAGCGGCCGATCGAAGCGCAACCCGTCAGCGAGGACTTGGCAATCGCCACCAAGGGTCTGAACGCCGGCGAGCGTGTGGTCGTCGACGGGCAGTCCCGATTGGACGTCGGAACGCATGTTGCGATCCGCACTCCAAATGCGTCGTCCGGCGCGCCGGCGCAGCACGCGGATAAAAGCTGATGAACTTCTCCGAAGTTTTTATTCGCCGGCCGATCGCCACGTCGCTGCTGATGGCCGCGCTGGCGCTGGTCGGCATCGTTGCTTTTCCCTTGCTGCCGGTTGCGCCGCTGCCGCAGGTCGACTTTCCGACAATTCAGGTCACGGCAACGCTGAGCGGCGCCAGTCCCGAAACCATGGGCGCCACCGTTGCGACGCCGCTCGAACGCCAGTTCGGCCAAATTGCCGGCGTCACCCAGATGAGCTCGGTGAGCTCGCTCGGATCAAGCGTCGTCACGCTGCAATTCGACCTCAACCGCAACATCGACGGCGCCGCAGGAGACGTGCAGGCCGCCATCACGGCTGCCGGGCCATTCTTGCCGAAGAATCTTACCTCGCCGCCGACCTATAAGAAGGTGAACCCGGCGGACTCGCCCATTCTTATTGTCGCGGCCAACTCCGATACGATTCCGCTGCCCAAGGTCGACGATTTTGCCGAGAACGTCGTCGCCACGCAGATTTCTCAGATTACCGGCGTCTCCCTGGTCGCCATCGGGGGTCAGCAGCGGCCGGCTATTCGGGTGCAGATCGATCCGTCCAAGCTGACGGCGCGCGGGCTGACGCTGGAGGATGTGCGCGCTGCTCTCGCCAGCACCACGACCGATGCCGCCAAGGGAACGCTTCTCGGCAAGGCGCAAAGCTTCACCATTGTCGACAACGATCAATTGACCCAAGCCGAACCCTACAACGACGTCATCATCGCCTATCGCAACGGCGCGCCGGTGCGCGTGCGCGATGTCGGCCGGGCCATCGACGGCCCTCAGGATGTGACGCTCGGCGCCCTGCACCGCGACCGCACCGCGGTGATGCTGCTCGTTTTCAAGCAACCCGGCGCCAACGTCATCGACACCGTCGAGAACATCAAATCGGCGTTGGCGGGCATGCATTCCGTGATTCCGCCGGGCATTCATCTCGCCACCATCGTCGACCGCACGCAGACCATTCGCGCCGCGGTCCAAGACGTCGAGTTCACTCTGCTGCTGTCGTGCGCCCTCGTTGTGCTGGTGATCCTGCTGTTCCTGCGCAGCATACAGGCCACGCTCATTCCCGGCGCCGCGGTGCCGCTGTCGTTGCTGGGCGCCACCGCCATTATTTATCTCGCCGGCTTCAGCCTGGACAATCTGTCGCTCATGGCGCTGACCATCGCCGTCGGTTTCGTGGTCGACGACGCGATCGTCGTCGTTGAGAACATCTTTCGCCATCTCGAGGCCGGCACGACGCCGCTACAGTCGGCCATCAAAGGCGCGCGCGAGATCGGGTTCACGGTTCTTTCGATCAGTATCTCGCTGATCGCCGTTTTCATTCCACTGTTGCTGATGAGCGGCATCGTCGGGCGGCTGTTCCACGAATTCGCCATCACCGTCATTGCCGCGATCCTGGTATCGGTCATCGTGTCGCTGACGTTGACGCCGATGTTGTGCTCGCGCTTTTTGGTCAGCGAGCACGAGCGCGAACACGGCCGTCTCTATCGCGTCATCGAACGGGGATTCGACGCGTTGTTGGACGGTTATCGCCGCGGGCTCGACATCGTGTTGCGGCACCAATTCATAACGCTGCTGGTGTTCCTGGCGACGCTCACGGTCACCGGCGTGCTGTTTGTGGTGATACCGAAGGGCTTTTTTCCGACCCAGGACACCGGATTGATTCTGGGAATTTCGGAAGCCGGCCAAGACGTGTCGCCTACGAAAATGAAAGAGATTCAGCGGCAGCTTGCCGATGTGATCGCGTCGGACCCCGACGTCAGCGACTTCGGCTCGTTCTTCGGCCCCAGTTACGGCAATACGCAAAACACCGGACGCTTCGTCATCGGATTGAAGTTACGCGACGACCGCAACGCCTCGGCCGCGCAGATCATCGACCGATTGCGTCCCAAGCTCGCTCAGGTGCCGGGCGCCCGGCTGTTCCTGCAACCGGCGCAGGACATCACCGTCGGCGGCCGCATCGCGCGCGGCCAATTTCAGTACGTCTTGCAGGATCCCGATTTACGCGAGCTGAACACGTGGGTGCCGCGATTGATGGCCAGGCTCAAGACGCTGCCGCAACTGGCTGACGTCGCCACCGATGCGCAAAATGACGCGCCGCAACTGACCATTACCATCAATCGCGACGCGGCGGCCCGTTTCGGCATCCTGCCACAGGTGATCGACAGCACACTCAACGATGCGTTCGGTCAGAACGACGTGACGCAATATTTTACCAACAATTCCTATTACGTGGTGCTCGAAGTGGCGCCGGAGCTGCAGGGCAAGCTGGGCACGCTCGACCAACTCTATATCAAGTCGCCGAACAACGGGCAGCTTATTCCGCTGTCGACGCTTGTCAGTGTCGACACCAGCCACATTGGTCCCTTGTTGGTCTCGCATTCCGGGCAATTCCCGGCGGTGACCGTGACCTTCAATCTGCCGCTGGGCGTGGCGCTCGGCCAAGCGGTCGATGCTATTCAGCGGACCGCGGACCAGATTGGTATGCCGTCGTCGATCATCGGCACGTTCCAAGGCAACGCACAAGCCTTTCAGGCCGCGCTATCGAACGAGCCGATTCTGATCGCCGCCTCGCTGGTCGTGGTCTACGTCATCCTCGGCGTGCTCTACGAAAGCTACATCCATCCGCTCACGATTCTATCGACGCTGCCGTCCGCCGGCGTCGGCGCGCTGCTTGCATTGCTGGCCGGCGGCTTCGACCTTTCGGTGATCGGCATTATCGGCATCATCCTTTTGATCGGCATCGTTAAGAAAAACGGCATCATGCTGGTCGATTTCGCCATCAACCGCGAGCGCGCCGGGCTGCCGGCCCGCGAAGCGATTCGGCAGGCATGCCTGCTCCGCTTCCGTCCGATCGTGATGACGACGATGACGGCGCTGCTGAGCGGGCTTCCGTTGATGCTCGGACACGGATCGGGATCCGAGCTGCGGCAGCCGCTCGGCTACGCAATGGTCGGCGGGCTGGCGTTGAGCCAATTGCTGACGCTATTCACGACGCCGGTGGTCTATCTCTATCTCGATCGGTTCCAGAATTGGCTGAGCGGCAGCCATGCCGAAGACGAGGAAGCGGAACCGCTACCGCTTGCCGCCGAGTAATCGGCCGAATTGTTCCAAAAATATTTACGATGGAACTGTCGCGGCGTGACGAAGCGCCGGGAACGTTACTTCGCCGTCACGCGTTTCTTCCTCTGAAGCCCCGAGCGGGGAAAAAGAAGCAGAGGAGACTACGCATGAAGAAACTTACGCTCGCGATCGCCACGGCGGCGATGCTAGCCACAGCGGCGCCAGCGATGGCGTTCGGCGTTCACGTCGGCGTGGGTGGCGTCGGCATCGGCGTAGGCGCGCCGGGTCCGTATTATTCCGGCGGCTGCGGCTATAACTATCCGTGCGGCGGCCCGTACTACGATTATTACGGCGGTCCGAGGGTCGTGATCGGCGGCGGCGGCTGGCACGGCCACCCGGGCTACCGCGGCCATTGGCGTCGCTAACGCAACCTCAAAATTGCTCCGAAAGGGCTCCCGGCGGGGAGCCCTTTCCGTTTTAGTCGATTGTGCCGTGGTTTTTCTGTTTGCTCGCAAGTGCAGCACGAGCGCTGCATCGCACCATCACAGCCTCACACCGGAATGTGAAGCGAACCATGGTCGCGCCGCCGCGTTGTTTCGTGCATCAGGCCACGCGTCGTGACATGATGACTCGTCCTGAAAGCATGAATCGGAAAAGTACGAAGCGCTTTTCCGGAATAGCCATGCTTCCAGCAAATGCGCGGGCGCCTTGCGGCCCCGGCTGCAGGCGCCAGCCCGAAAAGATTTGAACCGATCCGGTTCAGGAGGAGCGCCATGGCCTATTCGCACATTCTCGTCGGCGCGAGCGCGAACCCCGCGCGACCTGTCGTGCGCCGCATCTCGCCGTCCGATCTCTACCAGTCGCTTATGCGCGGCATCGACGATTTCGCCGCAACGCCGAGTCACGCCGTTTTCCTTTGCGTGATCTATCCGCTGCTCGGCATTTTTTTGATCGGCATGACGCTGGGAAATTCGACGCTGCCCTTGGCGTTCCCGATCGCGGCGGGCTTCGCGCTGGTCGGACCACTTGCCGCCATCGGCCTCTATGAGCTGAGCCGGCGCCGCGAAGCCGGGCTCGACAGTTCGTCGAGCCACGCTTTCGATGTGCTGCATTCGCCTTCGCTCGGCGCCATTGTGGCGCTGGGTCTGCTCCTGACGGCGATCTTTCTGATCTGGCTCGCGGTCGCGCAAGCGATCTATATCGCCAATTTCGGTTACTCGGCGCCGGCTTCGATTCACCAATTCGCCGCCGACGTGCTGACCACAAGCGCCGGATGGAAACTGATCACCGTCGGCACCGGCATCGGCTTTCTGTTCGCCGTGGTGGTGCTGAGCATCGGTGCGATTTCGTTTCCGCTGTTGCTCGATCGCGACGTCGGCGCGGCGGTGGCGCTCCTCACTTCGATCCGGGTCGTCGCCGCGAATCCGGGAACGATGGCCTTGTGGGGCTTCATCGTCGCAGCACTCCTGGTGATCGGCTCGATCCCGTTCTTCCTCGGGCTCACCGTGGTCATGCCGGTGCTCGGCCATGCGACGTGGCACCTTTATCGGCGCGCCGTCGAGCCGGATCCCAATCCGCATCCGGATTATCGGCCGCGCGAGCGAAGCCGCCGCTCTGCCGCGGATTTTCCGTCGGCTTTGTTCCCGTCAAGGGAATAGCGCGTGATCCGGAAAAGCGGCGGGCCGGTTTTCCGACAAGATCATGCGCCAAAGAAGCCGCCTCAGCCGAGTTCGGCGGCGCGGCGCAGACTGGCGATCATCGACACGCGAGCGAGATAATCGCGGGTGCGTTCAGGGTCGGCCGCGGCGCGCTTGAGCGTGGCGGCGAACTCGGGGTTGGCGCCTTCCAGGTTGCGCTTATTCTCGATCGTTTGCTTCTCGATATATTCGAGCGTGACCGACCGGCGCTGCCGCTCGTAGCGATCGAGTTCCGATTCCGGCGCGGCGCCGCTCCACACCTCGGCGAGCCTTGACGTCAGATTGATGGCGTCATGAATGCCGCCGTTCATGCCCATGCCGCCGAGCGGATTGTTGAGGTGCGCGGCGTCGCCGGCGAGGAACACGCGGCCGATCCGAAAATTCTTCGCCACCCGCTGGTGCACCTTGTAGAGCGTCGTATGCGCGATGTCGTATTTCGCGATCCCCGGCACGACACCGGCCATCAGCGTGTCGGCAAAGTCGCGGCTCAACGCTTGCTCGTCGCTGACGGCCTCGGCAAGCGGAAACATCACGCGCCACAGGCCGGGAATTTCCAGTAAAAAATGCCAGCGGACCGGATCTGCGAGATACGATACCGAGACCAGGTCGGCGATCACGCTGCGGAAATCGAACGGCGTCGAGACGACGAGAAACCGCTCCGGCCAGGTGAAGCCGGCAAATTCCACGCCGAGAGTACGGCGTACGTCGCTGCGCGCGCCGTCGGCGCCGATGAGCCAGCGGGCCGAGCGTCGTTCGCTCGATCCGTCGCCGTCGAGCGTCACGCTTACCGCCGCACCGTCCTGCTCGACGCCGGCGACGCGGCGGCTAAATTCGATGCGAAAGTCGGCATTATGGCAAAGCCGCTCGTAAAGGATGCGCGTGAGCTTGAATTGCTCGCTCTGGACCCGAAACGGATGGCGCGTCGCATCGGCAATCGCGGCAAAATCGAAAGTGGCGATCACGCCGTCGCGGTTGCGATATTGAAATTGCGGAGCGATCAGGCCTTGCGCCATAAGCGGCGCCGCCGCGCCGAATTCGTCCAGCATATCGAGCGTCGGCGGATGAAACGTCGAAGCGCGCGATTCCTCGGATAGCGCGGCGCCTGCCTCGAACACCGTCACCGGAACGCCGCGGCGCGTGAGATTGGCCGCGGCAACCAGGCCGACCGGGCCGGCGCCGGCGATGAATACACGCTCCTCGATCGGCATAACTTGCGCCTGTTTTAGCCCTTTGGCCTCTCGCGCCGGTGGTTTGTCAGCGCGCGTGGCAAAAGCTTATCATGCCGCATGCTCGACCTAGGTTTAAGCTTTCTCGCCAGCGTCGCCCGCGATCCCAATGCGTCTGCCGTCGTCGACGGCGAGGTCCGTTTGACCTATGCGCAGTGGTACCGATGCATTTCGGCACTGGTCGCCGGCTTCGACGCCATCGGACTGAAGGCCGGCGACCATCTCGTCACCGTGCTGCAGAACCGCTGGGAGGCGGCGACGCTGCATTGGGCCTGTCAATTCGCCGGCATCGTCATCACCCCGGTGAACTGGCGTTCGACCGCAAGCGAGATCGATTTTTATCTCGAAAACGCCGAGGCCAAGGTCATCGCGTACGAAGACGCGTCGGCGGCCGCGGTGGCCGGATCGGCATTGGCGCAGAAACTGCCGCGGATCGCGCTTGATTCCGCGGCGCCGCCGGCGCTCGCTTTCGACTCGCTGGTCTCGCTTGCCGTCCCGGATGCGAGCCCGCGCGTGAATGCCGAAGCCTGGTCGGTGATGCTCTACACCTCCGGCACCACGGCGCGGCCGAAGGGCGTGCCGCGCCGCCAGCGCGCCGAACGCGCCGCGGCGGTCGCCCATGTGGCGCAAAATCTCTATGCAAACCGCGAGCACACGCTCGGCGTCATGCCGCTTTATCACACCATGGGCGTGCGTTCGCTTCTTGCCATGTCGCTCATCGGCGGCGCTTTCATCTGCTTGCGCCGCTTCGACGCCGGCGAAGCCCTCAAACTGATCGCCGCCGAACGCGTCAGCAATCTCTATCTGGTGCCGACGCTTTATCACGATCTCGTCCATCATCCGCTGTTCGCGGCAAGCGACGTGAGCTCGGTGCGCAAGCTCGGCTTTGCCGGCGCACCGATGACCGACGGCCTCCTCAAAAAACTGCAGGCCGCGTTCAGGCCCGATTTGTTCGTCAATCATTACGGCTCGTCGGAAGTGTACACCTTCACCATCGACCAGAATGCCCCGGCAAAGCCGGGTTCCGCCGGCCGCGCCGGCATCAACCAGATGGTCCGCGTGGTCAAACTCGGCGCACAATCGGCCGATGACGTTGCCGGCGCCGGCGAGGAAGGCGAGATCATCGCGCTTTTGGCCGGCGACGAATCCTTCGAAGGCTATTGGCGGCGGCCGGACGCCGATGCGAAGGCGCTGCGCCAAGGCTGGTATTTCACCGGCGATACCGGCTTCTTCGATGCCGATGGCGACATTTTCGTCACCGGACGGGTCGACGACATGATCATCACGGGCGGCGAGAATATTTCTCCGGTGGAAATCGAATCCTGCCTGTCGCTGCACGCGGCGGTCTCCGAAGTCGCCGTGGTCGGCTTGCCGGACGAGCGTTGGGGCAAGATCGTCACCGCCTTCGTCAAGCGGCGCGATCCGATCGAGGCCGACGAGCTTGACGCGTTCTGCCGCAGCTCGGGCCTCGCCGGTTTCAAGCGGCCGCGACGCTATATCTTCGTCGCGGAAATCCCGAAATCGCCGGTCGGCAAACTGTTGCGCCGCAAGCTCATCGCCGGCGAATACGAGCCCGCAACGATCGCCGCCAAACCACCCGCGCAAGGAACGGCCGCATGAGTTTTTCCACGATCGCTTTTTCCGATTCCCGTCTGCAAAAGCTCGACGGTTTCCGCGTCGAGATCGATGCGGAGCGCGAACGCGCCGATATCGTGCTCGACCGCCCGCCGCTGAACGTCATCGAAATGGGGCAGCGCGACCAGCTTCGCCTCGTCTTCGAGGCACTCGACGAGGATGCTCGCGTACGCGTCATCGTGCTGCGCGCGGCCGGCGAGCATTTTTCCTCCGGCGGCAATATCGCGGGCTTCCTGGCGGCGCCGCCGGAACATGTGTCGAAGCTCGCCTGGAACATCGCGGCGCCGACGCGCTGTTCAAAACCGGTCATTGCCGCCAACCGCGGCTACTGCTTCGGCGTCGGTTTCGAGATTTCGCTTGCCTGCGACTTTCGCTTGGTTTCGGAAACTTGCCTCTTTGCGCTGCCGGAACAGCGGCTCGGCCAAATCCCCGGCTCCGGCGGCTCGGCGCGGCTGCAAAAAATCATCGGCATCACGCGAACCAAAGACGTCGTCATGCGCTCGAAGCGCATCCCGGCGAAGCTGGCCGCCGATTGGGGCATCGCCACCGAGTGCGTCCCCGACGGAAAATTGGAGGCCGCGACCGACGCTCTGGTCGATGAACTACGCGCGTTCTCGCCGCTGGCGCAGCGCACCGCCAAAACGCTGCTCAATGAAACCGAAGACACCAATCTCGAAGCCGCGATCGAGCTCGAAGGCCATTGCTACAGCCGGCTGCGCCAATCCGACGATTTCCGCGAAGGCGTCGAGGCTTTCCACGCCAAACGCAAGGCGGTATTCCGCGGCACCTGAGGATACGGCAAATGAACGGCACCCCTTTCAAACTCGGCACTTTCGCTAAATCCGGCGGCGGCTCGTTCGCCGCCATCGTACTGGGCAACGACGTCATCGATCTCTCGGCAGCCGCGGCGGCGCGCAAAAGCGCGCTGACGAGTGTCACGGCCATCCGAGACCTTTTGGCAAACTGGGACGCGAGCTTCGCCGCGCTGCAGGACATCGTTGCCTTCCTCGACAAGGAAGGCAGGCCAGGCGCGCAAAAGCTCGCCGGCCTGCGGGCGCTGCCGCCGGTCGCGCGGCCGGGCAAGATGTTCTACGCCGCGCAGAATTTTCAGGAGCATGTCGACGAGATGCTGCGCGCCGGCATGACGCCGGCGGCGGGGCCGAAATTCACCGGCGAGAAATCGACGTCCGATCCCTACCTGTTTCTGAAGGCGCCGAGCACGTTGTGCGGCGCCAACGACGACATCGCCATTCCGCGCGGCCTGAAGAAGATCGATTGGGAAGCGGAGATTGCGCTCGCCATCGGCAAACCGGGCAAGCACATCAAGGCCGAGCGCGCGATCGAGCACGTCGCCGGCTTCATGACGACCAATGACGTTTCCGCCCGCGACCTGCAAATTCGCGCCGACCGGCCGGGCCTGCGCTCGGACTGGCTCAACGGCAAAAGCCACGACAACTTCGCCCCGATGGGTCCGTTTCTCGTGCCCCGCGCCTTCGTGCCGGACCACATGAATTTGTTCATCCGGCTCACCGTCAACGGCGAGGTCAAGCAGAACGGCAATACCTCGCAATTCATTTTCACGCCCGAGGAGCAGATCGAATACGCCTCGAATATTCTCAGCCTTGAGAGCGGCGACATTTTCAGCTGCGGCACCTGCGGCGGCGTCGGCCAAGGCACCAATACCTTCCTCAAGGCCGGCGATATCATGGAGACCGAGATCGAAGGCCTCGGCAAGATGCGCAACCGGATGGTGGTTGAGGGGTAAGCCGTCATGCCCGGCCTTGTGCCGGGCATCCGCGTCTTACCGGCCGAACAAAGACGTGGATGGCCGGGTCAAGCCCGGCCATGACGGAAGCGAAATTGTCGGCTATGTTATTGGCAAATAGACGACCGTTGTGGAAACGCCATGCAGCTATCACCCGGCCAACTCAAGGACTTCGACGAACAGGGCTACCTGTTCTTCCCGAATTGTTTTTCCGAGGAGGAGATCGCGCTGTTGCGCGACGACGCCGAGGCGATCCTCAAGCTCGACCGTAAGGAAGTGTGGCGCGAGAAATCGGGCGCGCCGCGCACCGCATTTGCCGCGCACACCTTCAACGAAACGTTCCGCCTGCTGGCCTGCCATCCGCGGCTTGTCCAACCGCTGCGTCAACTGTTCGGCGAAGACGTTTACGTGCATCAGTTCAAGCTCAACGCCAAAGCCGCGTTCGAAGGCGACGTCTGGCAATGGCATCAGGACTACGGCACCTGGGCGCGCGACGACGGCATGCCGGAACCGCGCGCCATGAACATCGCGGTGTTCCTCGACGAGGTGATGCCGATCAACGGCGCGCTGATGGTGATCCCGAAGAGCCACAAACAGGGCGTGCTCGCGGCCGGCCACGACACGGCGACAACATCCTATCCGCTGTGGACGCTCGACAATGAGACGGTGACGCGGCTGGCGGCGCAAGGCGGCATCGTGGCGCCGACCGGCAAGCCCGGCTCGGTGCTGATGTTCCACGGCAATCTGGTGCACGCTTCGCCGCCGAACATCACGCCCTACCCGCGCAAGATCGTCTATCTGACGCTGTGCGCCTGCTCCAACCACATCACCAAGTTCACCCGCCCGGAATGGATCGCGCACCGCGATTTCGCGCCGATCGTGCCGGTCGGCGACGATGCGCTGCTCGCTTATGCACGCAGCCACCGCGTCGCGGCGGAGTAGATATGAACCTGCAATCGCTCCTCGCCGCGCGCCTCGAAGCCGGCAGGCCGGTTCGCACCGGATTGATCGGCGCCGGAAAATTCGGCTCGATGTTCTTGGCGCAAGTGCCGGCAATCGCGGGGCTCGAGGTCGCGCTGATCTGCGATCGCGACGTCGAGCGCGCCAAGGCGGCTTGCAGGACCGTCGGCTGGGATTCCGCGCGCATCGCACAGACGCGCTTCGCCGATGACGGCGGCGCGGCTTGCACCGACGAGCGCGTCGACGTCGTCATCGAGGCAACCGGCGATCCGGCTGCCGGCATCGCGCATGCGCTCGCCGCCATCGCGGCGCGCAAACCGATCGTCATGGTCAATGTCGAGGCCGACGCGCTGGCCGGCCCTTTGCTCGCCCGCAAGGCGCGCGCGGCCGGCGTCATTTATTCGCTCGCTTACGGCGACCAGCCGGCGCTGATCGCCGAAATGGTCGATTGGGCGCGCTCGGCGGGCTTTATCGTCGCCGCCGCCGGCAAAGGTACGAAATACCTGCCGGCTTATCACGGTGTCACGCCGGACGGCGTGTGGGAGCATTACGGGCTGACTGCCGCGGAAGCCAAGAAAGCCGGCATGAACTCGCAAATGTTCAATTCGTTTCTCGACGGCACCAAGTCGGCAATCGAGATGGCGGCGGTGGCCAATGCCTGCGAGCTTAACGTGCCGCATGACGGCCTTGGCTTTCCGCCATGCGGCGCCGACGAGCTGGCGAGCGCGTTGCGGCCCAAAACTTTAGGCGGCGTGCTGGAGAGCGACGGCACGGTCGAGGTGGTGTCCTCGCTCAAGCGCGACGGTTCGCCGGTCGAGCGCGATCTGCGCTGGGGCGTCTATGTCGTGCTCAAGGCGCAGAACGATTACGCGGCGGCCTGCTTCAAGCAATACGGCCTGCCGACCGACGCAACGGGCCGTTATGCCGCGATGTACAAGCCGTTCCATCTGATCGGCCTGGAACTGTCGATCTCGGTGCTCAACGCCGCGCTGCGCGGCGAACCGACCGGAAGCTGCCGCGGCTTCCGCGGCGACGCTGTGGCGGTCGCCAAACGGCCGCTCAAGGCCGGCGAGACGCTCGACGGCGAAGGCGGCTATACCGTCTATGCCAAGCTCATCCCCGCGGAGCGGAGTTTAAAGCTTGGCGCCTTGCCGATCGGGCTTGCGCATCACGTCAAACTCAATCGCGACGTCGCCGCCGGCGAGATTTTGGCCGCCGCCGATGTCGCGCTTGACGAAGCTTCACACGCCGTCCGCATCCGGCGCGACATGGAGCGAGATGCGCGGCAGCCAGGCGCGGCAATCGCGGCGGAATAGCGCATAGTTCGGCGGCCGCCGAAGCATCGCCGCCGCCGCAAGCCTGGAATTCTCTATGCGACAGTGGAGCACCGCATGATCGCCGTTATTTTCGAAGTCTGGCCGAAGCCCGAACAGCGGCAGACTTATCTCGATATCGCCGCGTCGTTGCGCCCGCAACTTGAGAAGATCGACGGCTTCATATCGATCGAGCGCTTCGAAAGTCTGACCGAACCCGGCAAGATTCTCTCGCTGTCGTTCTTTCGCGATGAAGCCGCGGTCGCGGCGTGGCGCAACGTCGAAGATCATCGCCGCGCGCAGGCCAAAGGCCGCGGCGGAGTGTTTGCCGATTATCGGCTGCGCATCGCGGGCGTCATCAGGGATTACGGCATGCAAGACCGCGCGCAGGTTCCGCACGACAGCCAGGCGATCCATCGCTGAAGAGCCGCCTTTATCGGTCCAAATCCGCGACCGCGGCGTGGATGCGCAGCAATTCCGGAATGGTGCCTGGGTCGCGCCGGCCGAAGCCGCATTCGGTGGCGATGGCGAAATTGCCGGCGTATTTCGCCGCGGCGGCGAGGCGCTGCTTGGTCCCTTCGACGCCGTCGGTATAGTGGACGAGACCGAGGCACAGTTCTGTTTCGGGCCGCAGTTCGAGCCGCCGCAACGGCGCGAAATAGGCATCGTCGGTGCGGTTTTTCGGCACCGGCATGTGAATGAGCTCGACCGGCCGCGCGATCTGCCGCGACACGCGATTGGCGAATTCGATCATGTCGCCCATGTCGGTCGGCTCGACGACGTGGCGGTGGTTCGAATCGCCGTAGCAGAGGTGAAACATCAGATCGATATCGGCCGGCACGCGGTTGCCGAGATCGACGAGAATATTGGCGAACCTGTCCTGCATTTCCGCCTTGCTGCGGCCGTAGCTCGACGCCTCGTTGCGCTCGAGCCGCGCGAACACGGCGGAGGCGACATCGAATTGAATCGCCAGTTCATCGTGCGGGATTGCGGCGGCGATCTTGTCGATCTCGCGCTTGACCGCGTCGTTATAGATCGGATCGATCGGCGCATGCAGCGCATCGACCAGGAACAGCCAAATCACCGAATGCGCCGGCACCAGATCGACCTGGAATTTGGCGCCGGCGCGAATTTTGCCGGCGGTCTTCAGCTCCTTGAAAACGGCATACGACGCTTTGGCGATGTCGGCGTAAAATAAATTCGCGAAATGCACATCCTGCGGACGCAGTCCCGGTTTGAGCGCGTAGCGCTCGCGCCCGGTGCCGCTCGAATGGACGCGGAAGAACTCGCCCGATTTCACAAAGGCCGGATTGTCCGCAAAAGCCGGTTCAAGCCAGGTGATCCAGTCGCCGCGCTCGCCGGTTTCGCCGTCCGGCAGCCGCTTGATGCGCGGGCCGAGCGCGGCGCTCACCGCCGTGAAGACGTCGCGCGCATTGGGCATCGGCACGCTGCCGACGAGATGAACGTTGCGGGCCATCAGTTGCCGGCGCAGACGTCGGCGTGGATTTTGAGCAGCGTGCGCACCGTTGCTTCGGAGCGCGAGCGCGCCATGCCGCATTCGGTGGCGATGCCGAAAGCCGGCGCGTAGCGCCGCGCCGCCGCGATCCGCGCCTTGGTGCCTTCGACGCCGTCTTTGGCGTGAACGAGCCCAAGAAACAGTTCGGTGCCGTCGCCGAGTTTCAGATCACGAAACGGCCGATGGAATGCGTCGTCGCTACGATCGACCGGAACCGGCATGTGAATGTAGGCGAGCTTGTGCGGGATCGCCTTGGTCAGCGCGTTGGCGAAATCGACCATGCGCGCCGCGTCTTTCGGCTCGACGAAATGCTTGGCGCCGAAATCGCCGTAGCACAGGTGCAGGCCGAGCTCGACGTCGTCGGGCACGGCGGCGCAGAGGCGCTGCATGCGTTCAAGAATTTGCTGGTGCGAGACATTGGCCGGCACCGCTTCGCTCGGCTGGCCGTCCCAGATCACCATCTCGTTGCATACGTCCCACTGGATACAGAGATCGCGATGCGGAATGTGCCTGCAAAGCGCCGCGACTTCGGCGATCATGGCCTTCTCGTAAGCCGCCTCGACCGCTGGCAGCGCGGCGGGCACGACGACCGAACTGACGACGGCAAACGGCGTCGGCAGGCAGACCTGAAAGCGGATGTTTTTCGGCAGCGTGCCGTCCTCACGCGCGGCGACAAAATCGAGATAGGAGGCGCGCGCCTCGCGGGCGTAACCGAGTTCGCCGAAGCGCACGTCCGCGGGCGCCACACCTTCGCCGAGCGTAAGGAGTGGGAAGCGATTGGTCGGACGAATCGCGCCGGACGGATCCGGCCGCAGGAAAGCGCTGGCGCGCAACAGCGGATATTGCCAGCTGATCCACAGCTTGCGGCCGCCGACCTCGCCGTCGGGGATGCGGCACAGATGCGGGCCGAGCATTTTGCCCACGGTGGAGAAAACCTCATCGACCGTGTCGAGGCCGATGCTGCCGACGAGATGAACGTTCACTGGGTGGCTCATTCCAAAGCGGGTGTCACTCCGCCGCGAGCCGCGGCGGCGGGCGCATCGCTTCGACGCCGTCCACGGCGGTTGCCGAGACCGTGGTGCGCACCATGTAGCGCGGCTCGTTGCCCGGCCACGGCCGGCCGCGATGCATGGTGGCGCGGTTGTCCCACATGACGACGTCGCCGGGGCGCCACTTGTGCTCGTAGGTCGTGCCGGGCGCGGTGGCGGCCACGGTCAAGTCCTCGATGAATTTCTCGCCCGCCTTCGGCTCCATGCCTTCGACCGCGTAAGTGTGCGAGGCGATGTAAAGCGCCTTGCGCCCGTTGACCGGGTTCTTCCACACCATGCGCCAGCACACCGGCGACAGCGCGGCGAGTTCCTCGGTGGAAGCAAGGTCCGGCGCGATCTTGCCGCGCGAATGGCCGTAGTGATGCCAGGCGAACGAGTTTTCCAGTTGCTTTTGCAGCGCCGGATCGAGCCGTTCGAAGGCAAGCCGCGTCGAGGCGAATTCGGTCTCGCCGCCCTTGGCCGGAATGGTGCGCGCCGACAGCACCGACGTCAGCGCCGGCACGCTCTTGAACGACGAGTCGGTGTGCCAAAGCTGATTGGCCTTGTTGCGCATGGCATAGCGATGATCTTCCGGCACGACCTTTCCGTCCGGGCCGATCGTGGTCAGGATGACAAAATGAGTGCCGGTGCCGAGCGAGCCGACCTTGGTGATTTCCGGCGGCCCGAAGCGGCGCGAAAACGCAAGCTGGCCCTCGCCGTCGATTTTTTGATCGCGGAACACCAGGACCGAATGTTCCTCGAACGCGGCGCGGACCGCGGCATAGATCGCATCGTCCGCCGCGACATCCGCCAGCGTCACGCCGCGCACTTCGGCGCCAAATCCGGGACCCAGAGGGACGATTTCCATGGCGTAACCTCCGTGATTTCTGTTCTGCCGCAATTTCCTCCAAAATCGCCGCGCTGGCAAGGAAGCGCCATTCGTTAACGCGGAGCCTGCGTTGCGCATAACGCCGCTCGGAATGGGCCTTGCGCGCCGCAATGGCGGAAGCCGGCGAGCGTTTGCGGCGGCTTTTTGGATTTACGCCGTCACAAAGCGCGCGGCGACTTCCGGCGGGATCGGCTGCGATTTGAGCTTCGACGGATCGGCCGGATCGCGCGCCGCCCAGACGCGGGTTTCCTTGCCTTCGACCGCGATCGCGCCGGCAACAAGAATCCGGTGCTCGACGTCGAAACTCGAACGGCGGAATTCGCTGACCTGCGACGTCATTTCCACGACGTCGCCGAAGCGCGCGGCGGCGATGAAGCGCGCGCCGGCATCGACCAGCGGGATGCCCATGATGCCGTAGGCGCCCGCCAGATCGGCCGGCTTCACGCCGAGCGCGGCCTCGAACAACATCCAGGTGCCCCAATCGAAGAACTCGAAAAAGCGGGCGTTGAAGACGATGCCCGCCGGGTCGCAATGGCCCCATTCGATGGTGAACTGGCGGCGGCTGATGAAATTGGCCATTGCGGCATGATCGCCGCGAAACGGGCCGGCGGTCAACGAGCATGATCCGGAAAAGTGGGAACCGGTTTTCCGAAAAGATCATGCTCCATCAAAATCCGTGCCCCGCAGAATCATGACGGGCAGGCTTGCGCCCGCCCGTCACGTTCCTCGCGCTGCTACCCGCGGCTCGGAACCAGGATCGAATTCGCCACATGGTGCGTCGCGTGGTAGCGGCCTCCGCACCCAGGCCAACCCGACCTTGGCGATCGACACATTCGGCAGAACCAAACGCGACCGATCTGACAGTGAGGATACGCCGCCGATTTGAAGCCGCAAGTTAAAGCGTCATTGCGCGAACGCTCGGCGCGTTTGGGGATAACTGTGTGGATTGGTTTTGATTCTCTCATTCTGCGCTGGGAAAGCGGCGCGGCGCGCGCGGTGGACATCGAAAAATTCAGCCGAAAATCCACGACACCAAATCCTTATCTCGAGTAATCGACGATTTCGTCGATGGGAGTGCTATCAGCATAAAGTCTATGGACTTACGCGCGGGCACATACCAAGACTTTGATACATTGATATCGGGATTGTCGCGCAGATTGAATCAGTTGGAAGATTATCAAGGTACAAATTGGGGTGGGGACGAAATCGATCCTTCAGAAATAACCGATCGCACTTTGCATTTGATAGTTCCTAAGGGGACTATGACGCCAAACCAGCGTGCGGCAATTGCGGCCGCGCACATCGAAGCTAGAAAAAGAGGCTTGAACCTTCTCGTCACAGAGTTCTAGAAGAATGCATCTCCACTTATATCTGAGAAAAGGCTTGGTGTTTGTGCCGACCACGAGTCAGGTGCAGCGGGGTCATTAAGATGGCCGGAACAAGTCCGGCGATGACGCGGGGTAGAACATCGAATACGCTGCCCGTCCCCCTCAAGCCCACCGAATCCCGATGACCGCCGCCGCGATCGAACCGACCGAGGGATTTTTGCGCTGGCGCTATCTGGCGTGGTCGCTCGCCGCGCTCGCGGCGATGATCGCGGCGATCGTTGCCGGCAATCTGTGGCTGCTCGACTTCGTCCATGTGTTTTCGAGCCTGCTGTGGACCGGCATCGATTTGTTCATGGGCTTCGTGCTCGGCCCGATCCTGCGCCGGGTGCCGCTCTCGGTGCGCCGCGAGATCATGCGGCGGCTGACGCCGCGCACGCTGTTTTTGATGCCGACAGTGTCGATCGTCGGCGGCACTTCGGGCTGGTTCCTCGCGGTGGCGCTCGGCTACACCGCGCTGCCGTGGCCGGACTACGGCTGGGTGGCCGCGGCGCTCGTCCTGGTCACGCTGATGACGATCCAGGGGCTCGGCTTCCTCACGCCGGTCAACGTCATCGTCTGCCTGGAATTGCAGAAGGCCGAGCCCGACATGAAAAGGATCACCGGCCTGATGGCGAAATACTTTTACGCCGTGGCGCTGCAAGGCATCATGCAGGTGGCGATCCTGATCGTGATGACGCGGTTTCGCACCGGCATCTGAAGCGGAGCGCGGGTTGCGCCTGCTCAAGCATCCGCGATCGGCACCTCGTCGAGCTTGCGGCCGTGCTCGTCGACGATGGCGACGAACCAGCCGGCCCAGTCGAAGCCCGGCAATGCCGCGCCGGCTTTGAGGCCATGGACGAGCGCCACGGCGTCGAGGCGCGCGGCGGCAACGCCCGGCAAGTCGACGCCCTTGTGATTGCTCAAGGTTTTTTTGCCGTCGGTGAGGTGGAAATAAAAACGCGGCATGACGGGCCTCGCGGGTGGGGTGACAGCGCAGCAGGTAGCATGGGCGTGACGATATGCGGGAAAAATATGGCCGGCCGAAAAGACATCGATGACATCGGCCGATCGGGATTCAACCGGCGACGCCTTTATTTCCAAACCGCCGGCGCCCCCTTCGCGGTGGCGGATTACACCTCAGTCCACTTTGAGGTTGGCCGAGCGGATCACCTTGCCCCATTTCTCGGTGTCGTCGGCGATGAGCTTGCCGAACGCGTCCGGTCCCATCGGCATCGGTTCGGCGCCGAGATTGGCCATCTTCGCCTGCATGGCCGGATCGACGAGAGCCGCGGCGACCGCCTTGGCAAGCGTATCGATCACCGGGGCCGGCGTGCCCTTCGGCGCGCCGAGGCCGAACCAGCCGGTGGCGTCGTAGCCCGGCACGGTGTCGGCGATCGGCGGCACGTCGGGCAGCGCCGCCGAACGCTTCGCCGAGGTCACCCCGAGCGGGCGGAGCTTGTCGGCGCGCAGGTAGCCGATCGACGAGGTGATGCCCTCGAACATCACCTTGATCTGGCCGGAGATGAGATCGATCAGCGCCGGGCCGCCGCCGCGATAGCCCACCACGTTGAGTTTGACGCCGGTCATATACATGAACAATTCGGCGAACATATGCGGCGGGCTGCCGTTGCCGGCGGTGCCGAGATCGATCTTGCCCGGATTGGCCTTGGCGTAGGCGATGAACTCGGCGGTGCTTTTAACCGGAAACGACGGCGTGACCTCGAGCACCGAGGGCGCCTGCATGATGCCGGCGACCGGCACCATGCTCGCCATGTAATTGAAATTCAGATGCGGATAGAGCGTGGCGTTGATGGCGTTCGACGAGGTGACCAGGAGCAGCGTGTAGCCGTCAGGCTCGGCGTGGATCGCCGCCTCGGTGGCGATGTTGCTGCCGGCGCCGTCGCGGTTCTCGACGACGAATTGCTGGCCGAGCTTTTTCGACAGCCAGCCGGCGATCAGCCGCGCGCAGATGTCGGTGGGGCCGCCGGCGGCATAACCGACCAACAGCAGCACCGAGCGCGACGGATAGCTTTGCGCGCGCGCGAGCCGTGTCACGGCGGGGAGCGCCACGGCGCCGCCGGCAAGACGCAACACGGACCTGCGGGGAATTAGCATCGCGATCCTCCCTGAGTTTTGTAGGCTTGTTAGTTTGGAGGCTACACCAATTGCGGGTGCGCGCCTACGAGCAATGGGGCGCTGCGTTGACCTCCCCACACCGCGCCCTTTGGGCGCGACCCTCGCCCTGCAGGGGAGGGTGTCAAATTACTTTCCCGGCGGCTTGGCGGCGAATGGCGAGCCGCGCAGGCACATGCGGCCGCGCGGGTCCTGCCAGAGCTTTTCGGTTTGGTGCAGATGGCCGATGGCGCGGGCGATGGTGACGAAATCGAACGCTGAAAATTTCTCGGCGATGTCGGTGTAGTAAAGCGGCGCCTGGCCGATCGCGGCGGCGATCTTGCCGGCGAGCGCAATGACGCCCGCCGCATCGCCGGCCTCGCCGGCTTTGTCTTTCTTGCCTTTGACGTAGTCGCCGATCTTGGCGCGGTCGGCATAGGCGTAAGTGATGCGCTCGTAATATTCGCGCGGGATGTTTTCCGGAATGGTGGCGTCGATGCCGACCTTGGCGCCGGTCGGCACCGTGCCGTAGCCTTGCGGCAGACTCGGATCGAGCGGCTTGGCGCGCGCGTTCGACACGATCATCACGTCGCGGTCGCCCTGCACCCGGGTGGCGATGGCCCATTCGACCTCGGCGGCATCGTTGACGTCGATGTCGTCGTCGACCACGACGACGTGCTTGAGATCCATCACCGACAACGCGGCGAGCAGCGCGTTCTTGCCCTCGCCGGGCTGCTTCTTGATCGAGATCACGGCATGCCAGAAGGCGCAGCCGCCGAGCGTGACGTTGATGTCCTTGACCTGCACGCCCGCGGTGCGCAGCGCCTGGCGAATCGCGGCATAGCGCGTCGGCGCCGCGAGCCAGGTGTTCTCCCACGGCATGTGCAGATTGTAATAGATCGCGTCCTTGCGCATCGCGATCGCCTTGATGCGGACCAGCGGATTCCAGTGCAGCCCGCCCATCAGCCGGGTGAATTCGCCGAAGCGGCCTTCCGGAAAAGTCCAGCCGACGGGGAGGATTTCCGCTTCGAGCACGATCTCGGCGTCGGCGATGTAGGGCATGTCGATGGTGGCGCACGGCGCCAGCGCCACCGGCTCGCCGCGAATGCCGCCGGCGATCGCCATCTCGTCGACGCCGAGCGGCGCGCGATAGCCGGAACCGGTGATCTCGACCGGATGGGTGCCGATCGAGATCGAGATCGGCAGCGGCTCGTTGCGCTCCAGCGCGCGCTGCGCGAACAGCCGCATATTGTTCGGCGTGACGATATCGATGCCGGTGAGCGCCTTTTCCTTGACGATGAAACGGTAGATGCCGGAATTAAAGCCGAGTTCGGGATCGCGCGCGATGACGACGCCGGCGGTGATCATCGGCCCGCCGTCGTAGATCGACGACATCGGGATCGGCAGCTTGTAGAGATCGACGCCGTCGCCGACGAGCGTGACTTCGCGCGCGGGCGAAGTGTCGAGGTATTTCGGCGGGATCGGCTTGGCGATGGCGGCGGCGAGCTTTTGTTCGATCTCGGCGAAGTTCTCGCAGCCGAGCGCCATGGTGGCGCGCTCGCGGGTGCGGATGATGCCGGACACCACCGGCATGGCGTAACCGATCACGTTGTGGAAATAGAGCGCGGTCTTGGCCTGATCGACCAAGGTGGCGATGTGGCGGATATCGACCGGCTGATGCAGGTCGACCAATTCGCCGTTCTGCCGCAACCGGTCGAGGAACTGGCGGAAGTTTTCCTGCATCGCTGGTCTCTATTCTCGCGCCCCGAAGGGCTAAGAAGCCCTTATATCGGTATACCCCTCAGGCCGTCATGCCCGGCCTTGTGCCGGGCATCCACGTCTTCATTATGCGACAATTTCGAAAGGCGTGGATGGCCGGGACAAGCCCGGCCATGACGGAAAGAGTGGAAGGACAATGAAAGCTCTAGTTCTCCGCCGCCACGGCGGCCTCGACGATCTCGACGTCGTCACCGATTACCCGACGCCGCAGCCGGGCGACGGCGAAGTCGTGATCCGGGTGCGCGCCGCCTCGTTCAACTATCACGACGTGTTCACCATGCGCGGCATGCCGGGCATCAAGGTGCCGCTGCCGGTGATCATCGGGCTCGACATGGCGGGCGAGATCACGGCGCTGGGCGCCGGCGTCGCCGGCTGGAAGACCGGCGACCGCGTGCTGGTCAATCCGGTCAACAAGAAGAAAGGCCTGATGGGCGAAATGCTCGACGGCGGCATGGCGGAATATTGCCGCGTCGCCGCCGACCAGCTGGTGGCGATGCCCGACGGCGTCACGTTCGAACAGGCCGCGGCGCTGCCGGTCGCCTACGGCACCGCGCACCGCATGCTGATCACGCACGGCACCGTGAAGGCCGGCGACAAGGTGCTGGTGCTCGGCGCCTCGGGCGGCGTCGGCACCGGCTGCGTGATGCTGGCGAAGCTGCTCGGCGCCGAAGTGATCGCCTGCGCGTCGAGCGCGGAGAAACTCGATCGGCTGAAAGCGCTCGGCGCCGATCATGGCGTGAATTATCGCGACACCGAGTGGTCGAAATGGGCGATCGAAAAATACGGCAAGCCGCAGCGGCGGACTTACGACGGCGGCGTCGACGTGGTCATCAATTTCACCGGCGGCGACACCTGGGTGCCGTCGTTGCGCTGCCTCAAGCGCGGCGGCAAGCTGCTGGTATGCGGCGCCACCGCGGGCCACGACCCCAAGGAGGATTTGCGCTATGTGTGGAGCTTCGAATTGAAGATCATCGGCTCCAACAGCTTCTACGACGACGATCTTGCGGCGCTGATGCGGCTCATCGCCGCCGGCAAGATCAAGCCGGTGATCGACAAAGTGCTGACGCTCGACGACGCGCGCGAGGGCCTGCGCCTGATCGCGGATCGCGAGGTGATCGGCAAAGTGGTGGTGACGCCGTGACTTCCGCCTCGCCCGCCGAACTGACCGTCGAACAAATCCAGGCGCTGATCACGCGGGCGCCGTTTCACCAATGGCTCGGCCTCACGGTGGTCGCGGCGAGCGCCGACGGCATCGAGCTTCGGGCCACGTGGCGCGAGGAATGGGTGGTCAATGCCGATCGCGGTTACACCCACGGCGGCATCCTCGCGGCGCTGATCGATCTTGCCGCCGATTGGGCGATGGTGCGGCAGACCGGGCGCGGCGTGCCGACCATCGATATGCGCGTCGACTATCACCGGCCGGCGCTGCGCGGCGATCTGATCGCGCACGGCAAAGTGGTCCGTCCCGGTTCGCAGTTCGCCACCGCCGAGGCGCACATCTTCGATCTCAACGGCAAGCTCATCGCCAGCGGCCGCGGCACCTATTATACGGCGCCGCCGAAAGCCTCATGACGCCTGCCGGATTTACCAATCTCGGCGACCTGATCCCCCGCGGCCGCGACCCTGCGAAAATCGCCATCATCGACCTCGGCGGCGAGGGCGCGCCGCGCCAATTCAGTTTCGCAGAGCTCGACGCGATGGCGAACGGCGTGGCGCGCGCGCTCCTCAAGCGCGGCTTGCAGCGCGGCAACCGCGTCGCGATTCTGTCGCTCAACCGCGCGGAATATCTCGGGGCCTATTACGGCATCATGCGCGCCGGCCTCGTCGCGGTGCCGGTGAATTTCAAGTTTCCGCGCGACACCGTGCATTTCATTCTGCGCGATGCGGACGCCAAGCTGGTGTTCTGCGACGCGGAGCGCGCCAAAGACTGCCCGGCGGATATTCCGAGCGTGACGTTCGGCGACGGCTTTGGAAATTTCCTCGATCCCGGCCCGTTCGCAGCGGTGGTGCCGCAACCGCGTGAGCCGGCGATGATCCTCTACACCTCCGGATCGACCGGGACGCCGAAGGGCGTCGTGCTGTCGCACCAAAGCCATATCTGGGTGGTGGAGACGCGGCTCGCGCCCGGGCTCGATCGCCACCGCTATCTGATCGCCGCGCCGCTCTACCACATGAACGCGCTGGCGCTGGCGAAACTGGCTTGCGCCGCGCACGCCACGATCGTGCTGCTGCCGCAGTTTTCCGCGCGCGCCTATATCGAAGCGATCGGCCGCTATCGCTGCAGCTTCCTCACCGCGGTGCCGCCGATGATCGCGATGATGCTGCGCGAAGCCGAGCTGTTGGCGGCGACCGATCTCTCGAGCGTCGAATTCGTGCGCATGGGCTCGGCGCCGGTGAGCGCGAGCCTGATGGCGGCGCTGCGCACAGCGCTGCCGCAGGCCTCGGTGACCAACGCCTATGGCACCACCGAAGCCGGCCCGGTGGTGTTCGGCCCGCATCCCAACGGCCTGCCGCAGCCGGAATTATCCGTCGGCTATCCGCATCCGCAGGTCGCGCTGCGGCTGGTCGACGGCGGCAACCGCAATGCGCAACAGGGCGTGCTCGAAATGAAATGTCCGGCCTTGATGAACGGCTATCACAATCGCCCGGACGTGACGCCGCCGATAACGGCGGACGGCTTTTACAGCAGCGGCGACGTGTTCCGCCGCGATGCCGACGGTTTTCATTATTTCGTCGGGCGCACCGACGACATGTTCGTCTCCGGCGGCGAGAACATCTATCCGGCCGACGTCGAGCGCATGCTGGAGCGCCATCCCGCCGTGGCGCAGGCCGCGGTGGTGCCGATCGACGACGACATCAAAGGGCAAAAGCCGGTCGCCTTCGTCATCCGCAAAAGCGGCCGCGCGCTCGACGGCGACGAGGTCAAGCGTTTCGCGCTGGCGCACGCGCCGGCCTATGCGCATCCGCGCTTCGTCTGGTTCGTCGACGAAATGCCGCTCGCCTCGACCAACAAGCTCGACCGCGCGGCGCTGCGGCGGATGGCGAACGAGCGGATGGCCGGCGAGCGCGGCTAGCGCGCTTTCGCGGCGGGCACATTGACCGTCTTGCCCGGCCATTTGCACAGATCGGCGATGATGCATGTCTCGCACAGCGGCCGGCGCGCCAGGCAGGTGTAGCGGCCGTGCAGGATCAGCCAGTGGTGCGCGTGCAGCCGGTACTTTTCCGGCACCACCGCCAGCAGCTTCGTCTCCACTTCGAGCGGCGTCTTGCCGACGGCTAAGCCGGTGCGATTGCCGACGCGGAAAATGTGGGTGTCGACGGCGATGGTCGGTTCGCCAAAGGCGACATTGAGCACGACGTTGGCGGTCTTGCGCCCGACGCCGGACAGCGCTTCGAGCGCCTCGCGGTCGTGCGGAACCCGGCCGCCGTGCTGCGCCATGAGCTGGCGCGACAGCGCGATTACGTTCTTCGCCTTGGTGCGATAGAGCCCTATTGTTTTGATCAGATCGCGCACGCGATCTTCGCCGAGCGCGGCCATCTTTTCCGGCGTGTCGGCGAGCGCGAACAGAGCCGGCGTTGCTTTGTTGACGCCGGCATCGGTCGCCTGAGCGGACAGCACCACGGCGACCAGGAGCGTGAACGGATTGATGGACTGAAGCTCGGTGCGCGGGTCCGGATTGGCGGCTGCGAAGCGGCGGAACGCTTCGGTGACCTCGGCGCTTGTCCATTGCGGCAGTTCGGCCTGGGCGGCCTTCGCATCGGCCTTCCGGCGCGCTTTGCCGGGCTTGACGCGCGCCGCCTTGCCCGCGCGGGCGGCCTTTAAGCGCTGCTTGGTTTTCCTGCGTGCCATGGTCTTCCGCCCCATGTGTCCCCTATAATGCGCGCCATGAATAGCGACAATAACCGCGACGCGGCTGTGAGCGACCCGAAAATCTTTTCGGCGGTGATTACGCCGCACCGCTCGCTCGGGCCGCGGGGCTTTGTGATCTTCATGCTCTGCCTCGGCGGCTTGAGTTTCGTCTCGGGCGTGGCCTTCGTTCTGATGGGTGCGTGGCCGGTCTGCGGCTTCTTCGGGCTCG
The DNA here is from genome assembly GCA_963775515.1 of uncultured Alphaproteobacteria bacterium. Classification (GTDB taxonomy): domain Bacteria; phylum Pseudomonadota; class Alphaproteobacteria; order Rhizobiales; family Xanthobacteraceae; genus BOG-931. Next base: position 559,243 of record CAVZIQ010000004.1, read on the forward strand.
ATGTGCTCCTCGTCTATCTTGCGTTCCGCGCCAACTACCGCACCGGCCGCGCTTATGAGGAGGTCATCGTCACCGCGTCCGAGCTCACGGTGCGCAAAGTCAGTCCGCGCGGCGGCGTGCGCGAATGGACGCTCAACCCGGTCTGGGTGAATCTCGACCGCATCGTGCACCAGGAATTCGGCATCGAGCGGCTGTTCCTCGTCTCGCACGGCCGGCGGCTGTCGATTGCCGCGTGCCTCGGGCCGGACGAGAAGGAAAGTTTCGCCCGTGCGCTGTCGATTGCGTTGGGCGAGGCGCGGCGCGGGCCGACGCAGACAGCGCTCGGCTAGACGGCAATCTGCGCAGAAATCGGGTGGTTCGCCGGCCGGCGGCGGCATAGATCGGGAGTCAGATGATGGAGGCACCCATGCTGTCGCCCGACCGCGTTTCCGACTCGACCACGCTCACCGAAGCCGCCGCCGATTACGACGTGGTACGCCGCGCCATCGGCCATATCCGCGGCCATTGGCGCGAGCAGCCCGAAATCGAGACCATCGCCGAAGCCGCCGGCGTCACGCCGACCGAACTGCACCATTTGTTCCGCCGCTGGGCCGGCATCACCCCGAAGGCGTTTCTGCAGGCGCTGACGCTGGACGGCGCGCGGCAATTGCTGCGCGATTCCGCAAGCGTGCTCGACGCCGCTTACGGGGTCGGCTTGTCCGGACCCGGCCGTTTGCATGATTTGTTCGTCACCCACGAGGCGATGTCGCCCGGCGAATGGAAGTCGGGCGGCGAAGGCCTCAAAATAAAATACGGTTTCCATCCCTCGCCGTTCGGCAGCGCACTCGTCATGGCGACCGACCGCGGCCTCGCCGGTCTTGCGCTCGCCGACGCCGGCAAGGAGCGCGCCGTGCTCGCCGACATGAAAGGCCGTTGGCCGAAGGCCAGTTATGTCGAGGACGCGGCAGCGACGGCGCCGCTCGCCCGGCGGATTTTCGATTCCTCGCAATGGCGCCCGGAACAGCCGCTGCGCGTCGTACTCATCGGCACCGACTGGGAGGTCCGGGTTTGGGAAATGCTCCTGAAAATCCCGATGGGCAAGCTCGCCACCTATTCCAGCATCGCCGGCAAGGTCTGCACGCCGGCCGCCGCGCGCGCCGTCGGCGCCGCCGTCGGCAAGAACCCGATCTGTTTCGTCGTGCCGTGCCACCGCGTCGTCGGCAAGACCGGAGAACTCACCGGCTACCACTGGGGCCTCACCCGCAAACGCGCCATGCTCGGCTGGGAAGCCGGGCAGGTCGGAGCGGCGGCGTAGCAGATCGGCGCTGATTGACCCCCGCTGCAATCCACCATACCTCGGGTGCAAGGGTGAACCGAGGACAGCAGACGATGCAGCACCGGCGACCGGTTATGCTGGTCATTATGGACGGCTGGGGCTGGCGCGAGGACCCGGCGGATAACGCCATCCGCCAGGCGAAAACCCCGACATTCGATCGGCTGTGGCGGACCGGACCGCACGGTTTTCTGCACACCTCCGGCAAAGACGTCGGCCTGCCCGACGGCCAGATGGGCAATTCCGAAGTCGGTCACCTCAATATCGGCGCCGGGCGCGTGGTGATGCAGGATTTGCCGCGCATCGGCGCGGCCATTGCGAGCGGCGAGGTCGCGCGCGCGCCGGTGCTCGTTGACTTCATCAAGACGCTCAAAGCAAGCGGCGGCATCTGCCACCTCATTGGTCTCGTCTCGCCGGGCGGCGTGCATTCGCATCAGGATCACGCCGCGGCGCTGGCGAAGATTCTTGCCGATGCCGGCGTGCCGGTGCTGGTCCATGCGCTGACCGATGGCCGCGATACGCCGCCGCAATCGGCGGCCGAGGACATCAAGCGGCTCCTCGCCGCGCTGCCGCCGGCGGTGAAAATCGCCACCGTGTGCGGCCGGTATTTCGCCATGGACCGCGACAAGCGCTGGGACCGCGTCGAGAAAGCCTACAACGCGATCGTCGAAGCCGACGGTCCGCACTTTCCCGATGCGCCCGCCGCCGTCGCCAACGCCTATGCCAACAAACAATTCGACGAGTTCGTCTTGCCCGCGGTGATCGGCGACTATCGCGGCATGAAAGACGGCGACGGCGTGCTGTGCTTCAACTTCCGCGCCGACCGCGTGCGCGAGATTCTTTCCGCCATGCTCGATCCGGCTTTTGCCGGCTTCAAGCGCAAGCGCTTGGTTCGCTTCGCCGCCGCCGTGGGCATGACGCAGTACTCGGTCGATCTCGACAAGCTGATGCAAACGATCTTTCCGCCGCAGACGCTCGCCAACATCCTCGGCGAAGTGGCGGCGGCAGCCGGCCGCACGCAGCTGCGCATGGCGGAGACCGAGAAATATGCGCACGTGACGTATTTTCTCAACGGCGGCCGCGAGGAGCCATTTCCCGGCGAGGACCGCATCATGGTGCCGTCGCCGAAGGTCGCGACTTACGATCTGCAGCCGGAAATGTCGGCGCCGGAGCTCACCGACAAGGCGGTCGCCGCGATCAATTCCGGCAAATACGATCTGATCGTACTCAATTTCGCCAATCCCGACATGGTCGGCCACACCGGCAGCCTGCCCGCTGCGATCAAGGCGGTGGAGACGGTGGATGCCGGGCTTGGCCGCATCGCGCAGGCCATCGAGAAATCCGGCGGCGCGCTGTTGGTCACTGCCGATCACGGCAATTGCGAGATGATGCGCGATCCGCAAACCGGCGGCCCGCACACCGCGCACACCACGAACCCGGTTCCGCTGCTGCTGGTCGGCGCGCGCAACCGCGCGTTGGCGGCGCAAGGCCGCCTCGCCGACATCGCGCCGACGCTGCTCGAACTGATGGAATTGCCGAAGCCGAAAGAAATGACCGGCGCTTCGTTGTTGCGCGCGGATTGATCGGCAACGGACGAACGAACTGGACAACGTCGGTCCCGTCTGCAAAAACGCGACATCGATAAAAAACGATCCGGCAAGGAGGACGACGTGAAATTCATCCAAGGACAATTGGCGGTAGCCGCCGCCGCAAGCGTTTTGACACTCGTATCGGCGCTGACAGGCGGCGTCGCGCGGGCGCAAGACAAGACGTTTGTGATGAAGATTACGACGCCCACCATCCACGCGGTGCTCGATCAATACGGCGCGGCTTTTGGCGCCGCGGTCGAGAAGGACAGCGGCGGCCGCATCAAATCGCAGGTTTATCCGGCAAGCCAGCTGGGCACCATCCCGCGCCAGATCGAAGGCACGCAGTTCGGCGCGATCCAATGCGCAATCATTCCGCCCGAGTTTTTCGTCGGCATCGACGAACGTTTCGAAGTGCTGGCCGCTCCGGGTCTCGTCACATCGGCGGCGCAGGCCCAGAAGGTCGCCGCCGATCCGGAGGTCCTGAAGTTCTATCTCGGGCTTGGCGCCAACAAAGGGCTGCACGGAGTTGCCGTCGGCTTCGCCGAGCAGTCCGAGGTCATCTCAAAGGACGCGATCCGTCATCTTGACGATTTCAAGGGCAAGAAGCTGCGCATCTTCGCGTCGGAGTTTCAGTCGGCCTCGTTCAAGCGGCTGGGCGCGACACCGGTGGCGATGTCGCCGAGCGACGTCATGACCGCCATTCAGCAGGGATCGCTCGATGCCGCGGTTGCCGGCGTTCAGCTGCTCAGCGGCCTGCATTTCTTTGACGCGGCGAAATACATCACCCTGACCAACCACGCCGCCATCTTCTACGTCGTCGAAATCAGCAAGAAATGGTACGAGTCCCTGCCGCCCGATCTGCAGCAGATCATCGACCGCGATGCCGCCTCTACGGCGCTCAACTTCAATCCGCGCGCAAATGACATCGAGGACGCCGCGGTCAAGGCCTGGACCGCCGGCGGCGGCGAATTCATCAACTTGCCGGCCGACGAACAAGCCGAAATGATCAAGACGATGGGAAGCGTGGGCGCCGACATCTCCAACGACAAACCGCCGCTAGCCGAAGCCTTCAAGATCGTGAGCGACGCGGCGCAGAGGGGTCGCTAACTGTCATCGCCCGCGCATTCCTAGCTTTTGTATTTAATTGTGACATCTAACTGACAGGGCGGGCGCCGATCGGCGATACGTCACGCCATCGTGACCTTTGTCGATTGGCCGAGCGTCGCCCGCGGCTTCCGCGGCGCCCCGTCATTTGTTACGGTGTTCAGCGGTCCGGAGTTCATCGGCCAATTGCCGAAAGAGGAAGCTTAGCTCACCCGGACCGCACCCAACCGAACTTCGTCGACCCGATCGTTCACCCAATCGAAGCAATTTTGCGAGGCCGATAAGGCTCTCGGCCTCAGATATGGAGGCTCATCATGTCGCGCATTCCTATGATGGCGATCATTGCGGTATTGCTGGCCGGCTTCGCCAGCTTGGCCATTGCGGCGCAGGACAGGTACACGCTGAAATTGGGTAAGCTCTCGTTTGGCGATTTCAGAGGATACGAAAACTGGCAGGATGTCGCGGTCAGCCAGACCGAAAAACAGGTGAAAGTGATCCTTGCGAATGACGTGATGATGAAGGCCTACAGGCAAGGCCTTCCCGCCGACGGCAAGCTATTTCCCGAAGGCTCCAAGATCGTCAAGATCGAATGGTCGTTCAAAAAGAATCCGGAGTCACCTTATTTCGTCAACGTGCCGGACACGCTGCAAGCGGTAGACGTCATCGAAAAAGACAGCAAGAGATTCCCGGATACCCACGGCTGGGCCTACGGCAATTTCAACTATGATGCCGCGTCGGACACTTTTACGCCGCAGGGAACCGACGCCAAATGCGGCTACGCGTGCCATACGACGGTGGCGGCAAAAGACTACATTTTCACGGCCTACCCCCGGCACTAAGCGGGGACGTGTCGTTGCAAATCCGCGGAGGTTCGTGGTAGCTGCCGATTGGTTGCCGGCGTCTGTGCCTCAACAGACGCGGCGAACGGGGGCGCCGCAATGCCGCTGAACCACGACAACGAGGTCTGGCAAACAAAGCTTGCCGCGCTGCCGCTCGCCAGCTACGGCCCCGGCGAAACCGTGTTCGCCGAAGGCACCAACACCGGGCGGCTGCTGATTCTGAAAAGCGGCGCCGTCTGCGTCGTCAAAGGCGGCACCGAGATCGCCCAGGTGGCGGAGCCCGGCGCGGTGTTCGGCGAGCTCTCGGCGCTGCTCGGTCAGCCGCATGGCGCGGACGTGCGCACCCTGGAAGCGTCGGAGTTTCACGTTGCCGACGCCGCGGCGCTGCTCGGCCAAGACCCGGTCGCGCTGCTTTACGTGACGATGGTGCTGGCGCGGCGTCTCGACGGCGCCAACCAGCTTCTCTTCGAACTGAAGAACCAGCTCGAAGCCGGCGAACCGGTAAGCTTGATTGAAAAGACCGTCGGGAAGATTGAAGGATTGCTGAGCGCCATCGGCACCGGCTACATCCGCGCCGGTGTCGGTTATTCGATGCTTCCCCCGACCTAGCGCAGGGTGAACCGGCAGCGCTTCGGTCGCCCTAAATATCCTTCAGCCCCAGCACATCCGCCATCGCATAAAGCCCCGGCGACTTGCCGCGCGCCCAGAGCGCCGCATGCAGCGCGCCGCGGGCGAAGATCATGCGATCCTCGGCGCGGTGCGTGAGCTCGATGCGCTCGGCCGGGCCGGCAAAGATCGCCGAATGATCGCCGACCACGGTGCCGCCGCGCAGCGAGGCGAAGCCGATGTCGCCGGGGCGGCGCGCGCCGGTCATGCCGTCGCGGCCGCGCGCCGAATGCTGCGCCAGATCGATGCCGCGGCCTTCCGCGGCGGCGCGGCCGAGCATCAGCGCGGTGCCGGACGGCGCGTCGATCTTCTTATTGTGGTGCATTTCGAAGATCTCGACGTCGTAGTCGTCATTCAGGGTCTTCGCCACGCGCTTGACCAGCGCCGCCAAGAGATTGACGCCGAGACTCATATTGCCGGACTTGACGATGGTGGCGCGCTTGGCCGCTTGTGCGATGAAGGCCTCCTCCTCGGCGGAATGGCCGGTGGTGCCGATGATGTGGACCTTGCCGGCGGCGGCGGTCAGCTCGGCGAAGGCGAGCGTGGCGGCGGGGATGGTGAATTCGATCAGGCCGTCGGTGTCCTTGAGCAGCGACGCGAGGTCGCTTGCGACCTTGATGCCGTTTGGGCCGAGCCCGGCAAGCTCGCCGGCATCGCGGCCGATGACCGCTGAATCCGGCGCATCGACGGCGCCGGCCAGGACTAAACCCTTGGTCGCCGCCACGGCGTGAATAAGCGTGCGCCCCATGCGCCCACCGGCGCCGGCGATCACCACCCGCATATCTGAATTGGCCGCGGCCATTGGCTAAGCTCTCCCGTGCGCCGGGTATAGCGCGGCAGGCGGGAAAATGCGACCGGCCAAGACTTTACGGCTGCGGCCCGTCGTAGCCTTCGATGATGACGATATCCGCGATCGAATGCGGCTGCCGCAGCTTGATGTTGGCCTGATAATCCGGCGAGCGATAGCAGGCGAGCGCCGCGGCGTAATCGGGAAACTCGATGACGACGTTGCGCGACCGGGAGCTGCCTTCCGGCGCCTCGAACGTGCCGCCGCGCACCACGAAGCGCCCGCCGAATTTCTTGAAGATCGCCGGATTGGCGGCGGCGTAGGGCTTGTAGCCCTCTTCATTGCTCACATCGACGCGTCCGATCCAGTAGCCCTTCGCCATTGGTGGTTCTCCTGCGGTTTCCCGGGAATCGTGATTTTCGAAAATCAGAATTTGGCGCCGTCATAGCCCTCGACAATCACAAGGTCGACTTCGGCATTGCCTTGGCGCAGTTTTTTGATCGGGACATAGTCCGCCGAACGATAGCAGGCCATTGCCGCGTCGAAACTCGGGAATTCCACGACAGCGGTGCGGCCGCGAACCTTTCCCTCCGGCACTTCCCGAGCGCCGCCGCGCACCAGAAAGCGGGTCCCGAACTTGGCAAGATGCGACAGCAGCGCCGGCGGATAGGCCTTGTACGCGTCGGCGTTGGTTACATCGAGATGGACAATCCAATAGCCTTTTCTCGCCGCGGGCGAAGCCGCCGCAGCCGGCTGCGGATCGTCGCAACCTTCGGCAATGACGAAGTCGCATTGCGAATGCGGCAGGCGCAGCAGGCGCGCGCGCTGATATTCGTCGGAGCGGTAGCAGGCGAGCGCCGCGGCGTAATCCGGAAATTCGCGGATGACGCAGCGCGCGCGCATATGGCCCTCGACCAATTCGCCGCGTCCGCCGCGCACCAGCGCGACGCCTTGGTATTTCTCGTGCGCCGGCGGCGTCGCCGCCATGTAGGCCTTGTAGCCGTCCATGTCGCTGACATCGATCTGCGGCAGCCAATAGCCCTTGGGCATGACGCCTCCCCTAATTTTGTTTTGCGCCGGCGATCTCGGCGACGATCGCTTCGGCCGCGGCTTTCGGATCGGGCGCGGCGATAACCGGCCGGCCGACGACGAGGTAATCGGCGCCGGCGGCGATCGCCGCGGCCGGTGTCGCGATGCGCTTCTGATCGCCGATCTCGGCGCCGGCGGGCCTGATGCCGGGCGTCACCAGGCAAAGCTTGTCGCCGACAACGGCGCGAACCTTCGCCGCCTCTTCGGGCGAGCAAACCACGCCATCGACGCCGATCTCGCGCGCTTGCGCAGCGCGCCGGGCGACGAGTTCGGCCACGGTCGCGGCATAGCCGGCCGCCTTGAGGTCGGCATCGTCGAACGACGTCAGCACGGTGACGGCGAGAATGCGCAGCTTGCCCTCGCGCGCCTGCACCGCCGCCTGCATGGTCGGCGGATAGGCATGAACGGTGAGAAACGTAGCGCCGAGCCGCGCCACGCTTTTCACGCCCTGCGCCACGGTATTGCCGATGTCGTGAAGCTTGAGATCGACGAAGACCTGCTTGCCGGCGTCGATCAGCGAATGCGCATAGCCGATGCCGCCGGCAAACGCGAGCTGATAGCCGATCTTGTAGAACGAAACCGCGTCGCCCAGCCGCGCCACCAGCGCCTGCGCCGCCTCGACCGAAGACACGTCGAGCGCAACGATCAGGCGGTCACGCGGCTCTATCTGCATCGTTCCACTTTAACCCATGACGGCTGCAAGCTCGGCCAGCCGTCGTGCCATGCTTTTCAACGCTGCGGCAAGCGCTTCATCCTTCAGATTGTCGCTGTCGTCGAACGCCTGCTCGGCGCGCGGCACCGACACTTGCTCGGGAATGACCAAGGCGCCGCAGCCCAGCTCCAGAATCTGCCGCAGCGCCATGAGCGAGCGCAGTCCGCCGCCGGAACCTGCCGATGCCGCGCCGATCGCAAAGACGCGGCGCTTGAAGGCGGCGTAGGTCGGCTCGGTCCCCTCGCGCACGCGCGACACCCAGTCGATCGCGTTCTTGAGAAGCGGCGTCACCGAGGCGCTGTATTCCGGGCTGGTGATGAACACGCCCTGGTGCGCCATCAGCATTTGCTTGAGCCGCACCGCCGATTGCGGCATGCCGGAGGAAGCCGCGAGGTCGGCGTCGAACAGCGGCAGCGAATAATCTTCGAGCGAGATGCGCGTCACCTCGGCCTCGGCGAGCGCCAATTCCTTGACCGCGAGCGCGGCGAGCCGCGCATTGTGCGAGCCGGTGCGCAGCGAGCCGGGGATGACCAGGATTTTGGGAGCGGGCATGTGGAAACCGGAGCGGGGCCGTCAGGTTCTCCGATAGACCCAAATGCGCGCGGGCGGAATATTCATCCAGATGCGTTCGGAAGCTTCCGCCGAGAAACCGCCCAACCGCTTCGGCAACGGCGACGCGACCGAATAGGTGAATTGCACGAACGGCGCGCCGGGCACCATGAGATCGAAGGCGTCGCGGATCAGCCGCAAACGCATCTTGATCGGCTTCGTTATCAGCGGCAGGCCGGAGACGACCGCGGCGGCCGGCTGGATGAGCAGCGTCTCGAGCAGCCGGCGCAGGCTATAGGCGTCGCCCTGCACCAAGGTGGCTTCAGGATATCGTGCGCGCAGGATGCGGCAGAACGTCGGATCGAATTCGACGAGCACGAGGCGGGACGGATCGACCCCGGCCTCGACCAGCGCTTCGGTCACCGGCCCGGTCCCGGGGCCCAATTCGACCACCGGCCCGGTCGAGTTCGGATCGACGTAGCGCGCCATGGCGCGGGCGAGAATCTTGCCGGACGGCGTCACCGCTCCGATCGTCAGCGGCCGCTCGATCCAGGAGCGGATGAAGCGCACCTCGTCGTCGAGCCGAATGCCCTTCTTCAGCTCGAACTGCTTGATCCGCCGATCGAGCCTTTTGCCGATACCATCGCGCGTTTGCTCGAACAGCCGGATCTGGCGTCCGATCTTGCGCTCGATGAGGTTTTTCCTGAGCTCCAGGAGGCGAAGCTGCCGCCCAATCCTTTTCTCGAACTTTTGCAGAGCCGGCAGTGGCATGAGGTCCACGCAAAAAACCTTGTACAAGCCTTTGCACCCGACGATATCGTGTTGGTTTTAAAGCATTCGGCGGGCAAAGACCATATAGGCTCAGACCGAGCCGGCGCGGCCGCCCAGCCCGTCGAGGAACTCTTTGACCTTGCCGAGAAATCCCGACGATTCGGGCTGGGTTTCGGTTGACGACAAGCGGTCGAATTCAGCCAAAAGCTCGCGTTGCTTCTTGGTCAGTTTCTGCGGCGTCTCAACCATGACCTGGACATACATGTCGCCGGACTGCCGCGCGCGCAGCACCGGCATGCCCTTGCCCTGCAGGCGGAAGCGGCGGCCGGACTGCGTGCCTTCCGGGATTTTCACCTTGGTCTTGCCGCCGTCGATGGTCGGCACCTCGCAATCGCCGCCCATCGCGGCGGCGACCATCGAAACCGGAACGCGGCAATGCAGATCGGCGCCTTCGCGTTGGAAGAACGGGTGCGAGCCGATCGACAGGAAAATGTAGAGATCGCCGGGCGGTCCGCCGCGCACGCCGGCTTCGCCCTCGCCGGCAAGCCGGATGCGGGTGCCGTCCTCGACCCCGGCCGGGATGTTGACCGACAAGGTCCGCTCACGCGTGACGCGGCCGGAGCCGGCGCATGACGCGCAGGGACTGTCGATCGACTGGCCGCGGCCGCCGCAATTCGGGCAGGTGCGCTCCAGCGTGAAAAATCCTTGCGCGTGGCGGACGCGGCCGTGCCCGCCGCACATCGGGCAGGTTTTCGGCTTGGTGCCGGCCTTGGCGCCGGAGCCGGAGCAGGCCTCGCAGGTGACCGAAGTGGGAATGCGGATTTGCGCATTCTTGCCCACATAGGCTTCGGTGAGGCTGATCTCCATATTGTAGCGCAGATCGGCGCCGCGTTCGCGGCCGGAGCCGCCGCGGCCGCGGCCGCTCGACATGCCGAAAATGCCTTCGAACAGATCGGAGAATGTCGTGCCGAAATCGGCGCCGAAACCCGCCGCGCCGCCGCCCAGGCCCTGCTCGAAAGCGGCATGGCCGAAGCGGTCATAGGCCGCGCGCTTGTCGGGGTCTTTCAAGACCTCGTAGGCTTCGTTGATTTCCTTGAAGCGGTGCTCGGCATCCTTATCGCCGGGATTGCGATCGGGATGGCAGGCCATCGCCTGCTTGCGGAAAGCGGTCTTGATGTCGATTTCGGTCGCCGTGCGCTCGACCGAAAGAGATTCGTAGTAGCAGCGCTTGGCCATCAGTCCTCACCGCAGGAACTGGCAGACGACGCCGGGCGATCCCGAAAACTGTAGGACAACATGCACCCCCGTTTTGCATCCGGGGGTGCCATTCTGACAAGCCGCAACGGCATTAGCGCCTCGCCGCATCAGGCTGATTTTTTGTTCTTCTTGTCGTCGTCGACTTCGGTGAACTCGGCATCGACGACGTCTTCCTTCTTGCCCTCGGCGCCGCCGGGCGCATCGGCGCCGCCGCCCGGCTGCTGCTCGCCGGCCTGCTTGTACATCGCCTCGCCGAGCTTCATCGAAGCCTGCTGCAGCGCGCTGGCCTTCGCCGTGATCGCCTCCGCATCGCTGCCCTTCAAGGCTTCCTTGAGGTCGGCGATGGCGTTTTCGATGGCGCGCCGCTCGGCCTCGCCGACTTTCGAACCGTGCTCGGCCAGGGTTTTTTCGGTCATGTGGACCAAAGCCTCGGCGTGGTTCTTGGCCTCGACCTCGGCCTTGCGCTTCTTGTCCTCTTCGGCGTGCGCTTCGGCGTCCTTGACCATCTTCTCGATGTCGGTCTCCGACAGGCCGCCCGAGGCCTGGATGCGGATTTGCTGCTCCTTGCCGGTGCCCTTGTCCTTGGCCGAAACATTAACGATGCCGTTGGCGTCGATGTCGAAGGTGACTTCGACCTGCGGCACGCCGCGCGGCGCCGGCGGCAAGCCGACCAGATCGAATTGGCCGAGCATCTTGTTGTCGGCCGCCATCTCGCGCTCGCCTTGGAACACGCGGATCGTCACCGCGGTCTGGCCGTCTTCGGCGGTCGAGAACACCTGGCTCTTCTTGGTCGGGATCGTGGTGTTACGGTCGATCAGCCGCGTGAACACGCCGCCCAGCGTCTCGATGCCGAGCGACAACGGCGTCACGTCGAGCAACAGCACGTCCTTGACGTCGCCTTGCAGCACGCCGGCCTGGATCGCCGCGCCGACCGCGACGACTTCGTCGGGATTGACGCCCTTGTGCGGCTCCTTGCCGAACAGTTGCTTGACGATCTCCTGGACCTTCGGCATGCGCGTCATGCCGCCGACCAGAACGACCTCGTTGATCTCGGCCGCGGACAGTCCGGCGTCCTTGATCGCCTGCCGACACGGCTCAATCGTCTTCTGCACCAGATCGTCGACCAGCGCCTCGAACTTGGCGCGGGTCAGCTTCATCGTCAGATGCTTCGGTCCGGAAGCGTCCGCCGTGATGAACGGCAGGTTGATTTCGGTCTGCGTCGTCGAGGACAGCTCGATCTTGGCCTTTTCCGCCAACTCCTTGAGCCGCTGCAGCGCCAGCTTGTCGCGGCGCAGGTCGATGCCCTGTTCCTTCTGGAATTCGTCGGCCAGATAATTGACCAGCCGCATGTCGAAATCCTCGCCGCCGAGGAAGGTGTCGCCGTTGGTCGACTTCACCTCGAACACGCCGTCGCCGATTTCGAGAATGGAAATATCGAACGTGCCGCCGCCGAGGTCATAGACCGCGATGGTCCCGGTCTTGGTCTTGTCGAGCCCGTAAGCGAGCGCGGCCGCGGTCGGCTCGTTGATGATGCGCAGCACTTCAAGGCCGGCGATCTTGCCGGCGTCCTTGGTGGCTTGGCGCTGTGCGTCGTTGAAATAAGCCGGAACGGTGATGACGGCCTGATCGACCTTGGCGCCGAGATAGGCCTCCGCCGTCTCCTTCATCTTTTGCAGAATGAACGCGGAAATCTGCGACGGCGAATAAGTCTTGCCCTCGATCTCGACCCAGGCGTCGCCGTTCGAGGCGCGCGAGATCTTATAGGGAACGAGTTTCTTGTCCTTCTCCACCATCGGATCGTCGTAGCGACGGCCGATCAGGCGTTTGACTGCGAAAATGGTGCGCTCGGGATTGGTGACCGCCTGGCGTTTCGCCGGCTGGCCGACTAGGCGCTCGCCCTCGTCCGTGAAAGCGACGATGGATGGCGTCGTGCGCATCCCTTCTGCGTTCTCGATGACCTTCGGCGTCTTGCCTTCCATAACGGCGACGCAGGAATTCGTGGTCCCGAGATCGATACCGATGACCTTGCCCATGGTCCAAATCCTCTCTTTTGCGGCAGGTCGGGCTGGCCCTTAAGGCGCCCAAAGTCCGACCCCCTTATGACTTTTCGCCCCGGGCGCAGGCTTTAGACCGGCGCCCAAACGTCTACTGCCAGGACGATTTCCCTTCGGTCATATAGGAGGGCGTCACCGCGCTGCAAGGCAGGATTGCCGCTGCGCCGCCCATTTCCGCCGCGCCGCGCCGCAGCGATTGCGCGTGCGCGGTGAGGGTCTCTTAACGGTGTCACGCGCAGTCTCGAACGCGTCCGGCCGCGCTAGTCCGCCATTAAGGAAATACTGCCACGGATAGCGCGGGTGAAGGGACGAGACCTCGGCCAGCCGAAAACGGCATCAGAATCGGGCGGCCCGCAGGTGTGGAGTAGTCATGCGCGTCAGTAACGTTGAGTTCGGCGCGGCCGGGGGCGCAACACCCGCGCGCGCCGCCGCGCACGATCCCGTCCGCAGAGTTTTCGAGGTTCTGCCCCGACCGCTTCGCTTCCTCGGCGTCGGCGGGCTCGGTCTCATCACCGATCTTGCGGTCTTTACACTCATCATCGGCCACGGGCTCAATCCGTTCGGCGCCCGGCTTATCTCGCTCGCCGCCGCAACGCTGGTGACCTGGCGGCTCAACCGCGCGCTGACCTTCGATCGCAGCGGCCGCCACACCGCCGATGAAGCGATACGCTACGCCGCGGTCGCCGCCGCCGCGCAAGCCGTGAGCTATGGCGTATTCGCGGTCCTTGTCATCGCGCTGCCGACCACGACGCTGCAGCTTGCCGTGATCATCGGCGCCGCCGCAGGCGCAATCGTCTCCTATTCGGGCCAGGCGTTATTCGCCTTCCGGCCACCGCACCCCGCCTGAAGCCGGCGCCATGACCGCCCGCGAGAGGAGCGTCGATGCCGACGTGTTCGTGATCGGCGCCGGACCCGCCGGCCTTACCGCGGCCTATTGCCTGACCAAGGAGGCGCGGTCCGTCCTCGTCATCGAGCGCGATCCGCTCTATGTCGGCGGCATCAGCCGCACCGTCGACTACAAAGGCTTCCTGTTCGACATCGGCGGCCACCGCTTCTTCTCTAAATCGCAGGAGGTGGTCGCGCTGTGGCAGGAGATCCTGCCCGACGACTTCATCACGCGGCCGCGGCTGTCGCGCATCTACTACAACGGCAAATTCTTTGCCTATCCGCTGAAGGCGTTCGAGGCGCTGCTCAAGCTCGGCGTGTTCACCAGCGCGGCGTGCATGATCTCCTACGCCTATGCGAAAATCTTTCCGACGCCGGGCGCGCGCACTTTCCACGACTGGGTCCGCAACCAGTTTGGCGAGCGGCTGTTCCAGATTTTCTTCAAGACCTACACCGAGAAAGTCTGGGGCATGTCGTGCGACGAGATTTCCGCCGACTGGGCGGCGCAGCGCATCAAAGGCCTCGATCTGGCGACGGCAGTTATGAATGGGCTGAAGCGCTCGCTGCGGCTTGACCGCAACGCCGATCGCGCCGGCCAGAGCGGCGGCGAGACGGTCAAGACGCTGATCGAGAGCTTCCAATACCCGCGCAAGGGTCCGGGCATGATGTGGCAAGCCGCCGCCCGCAAGATAACGGCGCAGGGCGGCCGCATCCTGATGGATCGCGAACTGGTCGCGCTCGAATTCGATGCGGCGCGCAATTACTGGCGCATCGAAGCCGCCGCGGCGGACGGCGAGCGGGAGACCTATACCGCGCGCCACGTCGTCAGCTCGGCGCCGCTGCGCGAGCTCGTCGAGCGGATCACGCCGACCCCGATCTCGCTCTTGCATGCGCGCGCGCTGCGCTATCGCGATTTCCTCACCGTGGCGCTGATGGTGCGCAAGGACGAGCTGTTCCCCGACAACTGGATCTACATCCACGATCCGAGCGTGAAGGTCGGCCGGGTACAGAACTTCCGCTCCTGGTCGCCGGAGATGGTGCCCGACGGCATGAGCTGCCTCGGGCTCGAATATTTCTGCTTCGAGGGCGATGACCTCTGGAGCGCGGCCGACGGCGATCTCATTGCGCTTGCGAAAAAGGAAGTGGCGCAGATCGGCCTGGTCTCGCCGCACGAGGTGGTCGACGCCTGCGTGGTGCGGCAAGCCAAGGCCTATCCGGTTTACGACGAAGATTATCGCGACAATGTCGCCGCCATCCGCCTCGATCTCGAGACGAGCTACCCGACCCTGCACGTGGTCGGCCGCAACGGCATGCACAAATACAATAACCAGGACCATGCGATGATGACGGCGATGCTCACCGCGCGGAATATTATGGCCGGCGCGCGGCTCTACGACGTGTGGAACGTCAATGAGGACGCCGAATATCACGAGGCGGGCGAATCCGGCGTGCGTCAGGCGCTCGACAGCGTGCGTCTTGTTCCGCGAAAGATCGCCAAGGACCACGCGGCCTAATAAAGCCCGGGGCCGTCAAGCCACGGCGGCCGCGGCCTTGGCCGACAGCGGCCGGACGTTACGACTGTCAATTTGCGCCAAGCGCCAGACCAGCCGACCGGCGAATGCGATCAGCACGATTGGCGCCAGCGGCATCCAGCCGACGGCCGCGATCATCATCGTGGCCGGCAGCGTCCAAACCGCGATGAAGAGCCAGTGGTCCGCTTTGGTATTGTCGCCGCGGTCGCGCAACAGCGCGACGACGAAGCCGAACACGACCATGTCGTAATTAAGAATATAGGGCGTGACGAGAAACGTCGCGGTGACGAACAGCGCCAGCGACAGCGCCGGATCGCGGCGCTTCCAATAGGCCCACACCACCGCCGCGAGCGCCGGCACCGCCACCACGCCCTGCATCGTCCAGGCGACGTCCAAAGGCAGGTTCATGAGGCGCGCGCCGTAGAATACCGACGCAACCATCGCGAACAGCAATCCGCCGCCATGCGCCGTCAGCCATTGCTGCTGCGGCAGAATCTTCTCCCAGAATTCGATCCATATGTTCCAGCCGAACAGCATGGCGGTCGCCGCAACCAGAACCGCGGTCGTCGTCACGGCCGCCGCGATCGTCACCCAGCGCCGCTCAAGCAGCAGGATTACCGGGAGCAACAAACCGAGCTGCGGCTTGACGGTGAGAATGCCGAACAGCACACCGGCGAGCACCGGCCGGCGATCAAGGCACATCAGACCGCCTATCAACAGCGCCGCGGTGTAGAAGCCGTTCTGGCCGAAAAATACGCAGACCGCCACGCCCGGCGCGACGGCGACAAACATCAGCCGATCGCGCGGGATCGTGCTGGAGCAAGCGAGAATATAGAGCGCGATCCCGACGGCGCACCACGCGATATAGGCCGGCAAATAGGGCAACAGGCCGAACGGCCAGATGAACAGAAGAATGTGCGGCGGGTACGACCAGAAATGTTCGCCGAAATTGGGCCCGAGCATTTCGCGCAGCGTTCCGTTGTAGACCCGCGGATCGAACCACGCCGCCGGGCCGCCGGCGAATACCGAGCGCCCGCCCATCCAGGTGTTAAGGAAGTCGCGACCGATGGCGTAGTGCGTGCTGTCGACCATCGGCATGTCGATCGGCGGCAGTCCCGCGAAAACGAGATACGAGATCTCGAGCATGACGAAGAACACCGCCGCGGCGACCGTCAATTTGGCGTACAGGTCGTCGAGCGGCGCTCCGGCAGAGCCGGATTGCGCCATAATGCCGACGCGCGGGGAGAGCAGTGACATCGGCGGAACCGTGACGGCGACTGGTAAAAATCCAATGAAAGCAGCCATCGAAACGCAGTTTGGAGCGCAGATCTCCGCGGCTGGAACGGGCCTGCCCGGCGTCAGGTTTTATCCGGGCTATCTCGATCGCGCAGCTCAGGAGCGGCTCGTTGAGGCCGTCCGCCAGGTTCTCGCCGCTGCACCGCCGTTCACTTCGCGGATGCCGAAATCGGGCCGGCCGATGTCGGTGCGGATGTCGAATTGCGGTTCGCTCGGCTGGCTGTCGGACGAGCGCGGCTACCGCTATGAGCCGAGCCATCCCGAGACAGGCCGGGCTTGGCCGCCGATGCCCGAGGCGCTGATCGCGATCTGGGACGAAATCGCACAATATCCGCACGCGCCGGAGGCCTGTTTGATCAATTACTATGGACCGGACGCCAAAATGGGCCTGCATCAGGATCGCGACGAACAGGATTTCTCCGCGCCGGTGGTGTCGCTTTCGCTGGGCGATTCCTGCCTGTTCCGCATCGGCGGGCAAAAGCGCGGCGATCCCACGCGTTCGCTCCGGCTCAGTTCCGGCGATGCGCTGGTTCTTGCCGGCGAAGCCCGGCTCGCCTTTCACGGCGTCGACCGCATCTACCCGGGCACGTCGACCTTGCTCGCGGAGAACGGACGGATCAATCTGACCATGCGGCGGGTGACGCGCCCCGCGGATTCGCGGCTGCGGCGCCCCGCAGAATCTCTCCAAGAGCAACGATCATGACTTTCAGCAAAATCAACACGCGCGGCGCCGTCGTAAGCGTGGCGGCGATCTTCGCCGTCGTCGTTTGGGCTATGCCGGTGCACGCCGCCGATGCGATTTTTCCGGTCGGCTCGCGGCTTGGCCTCGTGCCGCCTCCGGGCATGGTGCCGAGCAAGACGTTTGAAGGCTTCGCCGATATGGACAAGAACGCGGCGATTCTGCTGGGGACGTTTCCGGCCGCAGCCTACGAACAACTGGACAAGTCCATGGTACCGGAGGAGCTGGAAAAGCAAGGCATCCAGGACGCCAAGCGCGAGCCGATCACGCTTGGCGTTGGCAACGGCTTTCTTCTCAGCGGCAAGCAAACGAACGGCAACCAACACTTTCGTAAATGGCTCTTGATCGCGGCGGTGAGCGATCTCACCGCTTTGGTCACCATTCAGGTCCCGCAGGACGACACGGCCTATCCCGACAAGGTTCTGCGCGACGCGCTCGCGACGCTCGCTGTACGCGCCAGCGTACCCGATGCGGAAAATCTGAGCCTGTTGCCTTTTACGATTGGCAACTTGGCCGGATTCCACATCGACCATGTGTTGCCGGGCCGGGCTGTGTTGCTGACCGATGCGTCCACCCAGTCAGGCGCCAACACGGCCAAAGACGCGTCCGCGACGAAATCCAAAACGGATACCAGCACCGCCGACCAAGCCAAAAAGCCGCTCAACACCAGCATTTTTGTCGCCACCATGCCGGGCGGCCCGGACCAAGCGAGCGACTACGACAACTTCGCGCGCGTATTGTTCGAGCAGATCGCCGGCATCAAGGAGGTGCGAGTCCAGGACGCCGAACCGCTGCGCATCGACGGCCAAGCCGGCTATCAGACGCTCGCGCAGGCCAAGGATCCCCAGAGCGACGCTGACATCATGGTCGTGCAATGGCTGCGCTTCGGCACCGGCGGATTTTTGCAAATGATCGGCGTCGCTCGGGCCGATCAATGGCCCGACACGCTGACGCGCCTGCGTACGGTGCGCGACAGCATCGACGCAAAGTAAATTTGGATTCCCGCTTTAGGTCGCCGAGTTTTTGGCGTTGTCGTTGGTCGGCGAAACCGGCGCTGCTCTCGGTCCGCCTTTCGACACCCCGACCAGCGCCGGGCGCAGCACCCGCTCGCCGATCATGTAACCGGGCTGCACCACCTGCACGACGCTGCCAGCCGGCACCGTGGCATCGGGCACTTCGAACATGGCTTGATGCAGGTTGGGGTCGAATTTCTCGCCCTGCGGCGTGAATTGCCGCACGCCGTTTTTTTCCAGCGCCTTGAGGAGTTCACGCTCGGTCAGCTCGACGCCGTCGACCAGCGCCTTGGCGCCGTTCTGCGCGCTCGTTCGCAATTCCGGCGCCACGGTTTCAAGGGCGCGATGCATATTGTCGGCAACGACCAACACGTCACGCGCGAAGGAAGCGATGCCGTAGAGCCGGGATTCGGCGACTTCGCGCTCGGTACGCTTGCGCAGGTTCTCCATCTCGGCGAGCGTGCGCAGAACCCGATCTTTCATCTCGGCGTGCTCGCGTTCGAGCGCCGTCGAGGGCACGGAATCGGCGGCCGGCGCGGCGGCTGCCTGCGGCACGGCCGCGTCGTCCTCGGCACGAGCGGTCTGTTCCGTCATGGGTTTTTCCATCCTTTGACGCCCCGCATATCAGGGTTCGACCGGCAAAAATCAAGCATGTCCCCGGGCGCCGCCACCCGAATGAGGGGACCCAATCAGCCGCCGAGGAGCTTGCTGACGACCTTGGCGGTATAGTCCACCATGGGGACGATGCGTGCATAATTAAGCCGCGTCGGGCCGATGACGCCGAGCACGCCGACAATATGGCCCGACGCGTCGTGATAGGGCGCCACGATCGTCGAAGAGCCGGACAGCGAGAACAGCTTGTTCTCCGAGCCGATAAAGACCCGCACGCCCTCGGCCTGCTCGGCGCGGCCGAGCAAATCGATCACCTCGCGCCGGGTCTCCAGATCGTCGAACAACAGCCGCACCCGTTCGAGGTCGGCGACCGCCTTGAGATCGTCGAGCAGATGCGCCTGGCCGCGCACGATCAGCTTGCGCTCGTCGCTCTCGCCGCCCGACCAGCTCGCCAACCCTTCGGCAACGATCTTCTTGGTCAGCTGATCGAGCTGAGCCTCGCTTTGCTTGAGCGTGCGCTCGATCTCGGCCTTGACCTCATCAAGGGTATGGCCGCGGATTCGCGCGTCGAGAAAATTCGCGGCTTCGGTCAGCGCCGAGCTCGGCAGGCCTATCGGAACATGAAGGACGCGATTTTCCACCTGACCGTCTTCGGCGACCAGGATCACCAGCGCCCGTTCGGGCTCGAGCCGGACGAATTCGATATGCTTGAGCCGCGGATTTGCCTTGGCGGTCAGCACGACGCCGGCGGCGCGGCTCAAGCCGGAGAGCAAGCCCGAAGCTTCGGTCAGAACCGCTTCGACCGATTTCCCATGCCCCGAAGCCGCGACTTGCGCCTCGATCGCCTTGCGGTCGTTCTCGGTAAGATCGCCGATTTGCATCAGCGCGTCGACGAAAAAACGCAGCCCGATCTCGGTCGGCAACCGGCCGGCCGACGTATGCGGCGCATAGACCAATCCGAGCTGTTCGAGATCGGACATGACATTGCGCACCGAAGCCGGCGACAAGGTCATGGGCAGGATGCGCGCCAGATTGCGCGAGCCGACCGGCTCGCCGGTCGCGAGATAGCTCTCGACGATCAGGCGAAAAATCTCGCGCGAACGCTCATTGAGCTGGGCGAGACCGAGTTGGTTAACGCCTGGCGGAAAGTCATGGCTGGCCAAATGCATTCCCCGACCAAATGCCGCAGTCTGGTGCGCTATATATCACTCCGCGGCCACCATCGCACGGGCGCGCGGAATGCCGCGCAGCAAATCCATAAGCTTGCGCACCGAGCCGTATTGCTCCAGCCGGTCCACCGCGTCGAGCGCGGCGGCGATATTCGCGTCGGGAATGACGCCGCCGGCGTAGCTGCGGAATTTCTGCTCGATCTGCGCACGCGACAGCGGATTTTCGGACGAGCCGAGCGGATGTTCGCAACGCGCCGAGAAGGTCGCACCGTCGTCCATGACGACGTCCACTTTGGCCTGCGAGCCGGCGACCGTGGGATCGGCACGAACCTCGACCTTGTCGGCGGCGAAGCTGCGCAGCTTCGGGTCGTCGTAACGATCGGGTTCGAACTGCGCCAGGGTCAACGCCCGGTCGTGCAAGATGACGGCAGCGGTGTAATGCGCCGAGAGCAATGCCTCGAATTTCGCTTTGTATCGGTCAAAGCCGCCGTGCATGTCGAACGTGCCTTGACTGAGCGCGATGTGGACCTTGCGCACGCCCGCGGCGTCGATCCGGTGTTTTTCCACGATGTCGAACAGCGCCGTGTTCAAACCTTGAATAAGCGACGCCGACGGCCAGAGCCGCAGCGCGATCTGCTCAAGCTCGAAGCGCTTGCCGAGATCGGCGGTCGCCGCGTCCGGCTTGCCGCCGTTGACATAGGCATTGTAGAGGCCGCCGTCCTTGGCGGTGAGAAATTCGCGCGTGGCGACGAAATTCTGCTGCGCCAGCAGCGCCGCGAGCAATCCGGACAGCGCTCCGCGGCATTGATGGAATTTCACCGTCGGCGTGCCCCATGCCGCGAACGTCCCCGCCGCTTGGCTGCCGGCAAGGCCGAACGCGCGCGCCATGCAGTCGGGGTCGAATTTCAGGAGCGAGCCGACCGCCGCGGCGGCGCCGAACGGGCCGAGAATGCCCGGGCCATGCCAGCCGCGCGCGCGGAACACCGGATAATCGAGGCCGACGCCGATTCGCGTCGTCACTTCGCAGCCCGCGGCGATGGCGACCAGAAGATCGCGGCCGGACAGTCCGTCGCGCTCGGCGATCGCCAGCGCCGGCGGCACGATTTCCGGCGTGACGTGGGTCATGGTGGCGCGGTGTACGTCGCACATCGTGACCGCGGTCACGAGATAACCGTTGAGCAGCGTCGCGCCGGCAAGCGACAAATGCCCGCCGCCGATCACGCTCGATTCGCTGCCCTGCGCCAGAGCCGCAGCCAGCGCGGCGACCTGCCCGGTCTCCTCGCCCTGATGGCCGGCAACCGCGCAAGCGAGCGCATCCAACAACAGATTCTTGCAATGTTCGCGGACGCGGGCCGGCAAATCGTCATAACCGAGCGTGGCGGCGAATTTCGCCAGTACTTGTGTCGCCTCTTGCGTCGATGCTTGCGTTGCTGCCGCTACGTCGGTCGCCATGTCGGTCGCCATGTCGTGTCCTTGCCTGGCAAAGTTCCGAAAGCGTAGCGGTTAGCGGCGGCCGCTGGCAATCGGCCGTTTAGGTCACCCGGCATTGCGGGCCTTGTGGCGGCCCATATCCGGACCCACTACAAGCGTGGCGCGCCGGCGCGCCGCGCCCGGCAACCGGGAGACCTGCATGCGGCCGAGCCGCCGACAACCTGACGAATTGCGCCCCGTTTCGCTCGAACGCGGCGTGGTGAAATACGCGGAAGGCTCCTGCTTCGTGAAATTCGGCGATACGCATGTGCTGGTCACCGCGACGCTCGAAGATCGCCTGCCGCCATGGCTCAAGGGCCAGGCGCGCGGCTGGATCACGGCCGAATACGGCATGCTGCCGCGCGCCACGCTCGAGCGCACGCGGCGCGAGGCGTCGGCTGGCAAGCAGAACGGCCGCACGGTGGAGATCCAGCGCCTGATCGGCCGCAGCCTGCGTTCGGTGGTCGATCTCAAGGCACTCGGCGAGCGGCAGATCACCATCGACTGCGACGTGATCCAGGCCGATGGCGGCACCCGCACCGCATCCATTACCGGCGCCTGGATCGCGCTTTACGATTGCCTGGCCTGGATGAAGGCGCGATCGATGATCGAGGCGGAAGTTTTGCGCGACCATATCGCCGCGATTTCCTGCGGCGTGTGCTCGGGCGCAGCGGTTCTCGATCTCGACTATGCCGAGGATTCGCAAGCCGATACCGACGCCAATTTCGTCCTCACCGGCTCGGGCAATATCGTCGAAGTGCAGGCCACCGCGGAAAAGACGCCGTTTTCGGAGGCGCAATTCTCGGCGCTCCTGGCGCTGGCGCGCAAGGGCATCGCCAAGCTCGTCGACCTGCAAAAGATGGCGGTGATGTGAGGGGTCCGACGCATCGCCCCATTGCCGGCCGCCTCGTCATCGCGACCCATAATGCGGGCAAGCTCGCCGAAATGCGGCAATTGCTTGCTCCTTACGGTATCGACGCTATATCGGCGGATGAGATGCAACTCGAAGAGCCGGACGAAACGGGTATGACGTTTCGCGACAACGCGCGCATCAAGGCGCAGACGGCCGCAAAAGCGACCGGACTTCCCGCATTTGCCGATGATTCCGGGCTCGCCGTGGATGCGCTCGGCGGCCAGCCCGGCATCCATTCCGCGCGCTGGGCCGGGCCCGACCGGGATTTTCCGCACGCCATGGCGACGATTGAAGAAAAGCTGCGCGAGCGCGGCGCCACGACGCCGGAGCGCCGCAAGGCGCATTTCGTCTCGGCGCTTTGCGTCGCTTGGCCGGACGGCCATGCGGAGGAATTCGAGGCCCGCGTCGACGGAACGCTGGTCTGGCCGCCGCGCGGCGACAAGGGTTTTGGCTACGATCCGATGTTCCTGCCCGACGGCTACGAGCGCACGTTCGGCCAAATGGCAAGTGAAGAAAAACACGGCCTGCCGCCGCGCGGCAAAGGCCTGTCGCACCGCGCCCGCGCCTTTCTGAAACTGGCGGAGGCCTGCCTTGGACAACAGTGAGCAGGCCTTCGGCGTCTATATCCATTGGCCGTTTTGCCTGTCCAAATGTCCCTATTGTGACTTCAATAGCCACGTCCGCCGCGCGCCGATCGACGAGCAACGTTTTGTCCGCGCATTTGCCAATGAGATCGCCGCGACCGCGGCGCGCGTGCCCGGCCGCACTGTTTCCACGATCTTTTTCGGCGGCGGCACCCCATCGCTGATGCAGCCTTCGACCATCGCCGCGGTGCTCGACGCCATCGCGCGGCATTGGCGGGTCGCGTCCAACGCCGAAATCACGCTCGAAGCCAATCCGACCAGCGTCGAGGCGACGCGCTTTCGCGGCTATCGGACCGCCGGCGTCAACCGGGTGTCGCTCGGCGTCCAGGCGCTCGACGATCGCGTCCTTACCGAGCTCGGCCGCATGCATTCGGCGCGCGAGGCGCTCGATGCGGTCGCCATCGCGCGCACGGTGTTCGGCCGCTATTCGTTCGACCTGATCTATGCGCGGCCGAACCAGGAACCGAAGGCATGGGCGGATGAGTTAAAGCGCGGCGCTGGCCGAGGCCGGCGAGCATCTGTCGCTCTACCAATTGACGATCGAGCCGGAGACGCCGTTCGCCGCACTTCACGCCGCCGGCAAATTGCGCCTGCCGGATGAGGACACCGCGCGGGCGTTCTACGACACGACCCAGGAGATTTGCGCCGCGCACGGCCTGCCGGCTTACGAGATTTCCAATCATGCCCGGCCCGGGCGGCGAATGCCGGCACAATCTGGTTTATTGGCGGGCCCACGAATATGCCGGCATCGGGCCCGGGGGCACATGGCCGTCTTGATATCGACGGCGAACGCCACGCCACCGCGACCGAAAAGCAGCCGGAAGCCTGGCTGAGCCGAGTCGAAACGCGCGGCCATGGCCTCGTCAGCGACGACGTGCTGACCCGCGAGGAAAGGTCCGACGAGTTCCTGCTGATGGGGCTGCGGCTTGCCGAAGGCATCGATATCGCCAGCTACGCCGAGATTTCCGGCCGGCCGCTCGATCCGAACCGCATCGCCATGCTGCATCAGCATGGGCTTGTCGAGACCACCGGCAGAGGGCCGGCTGCGGGTGACTTTGCCGGGCTTTCCGGTGCTCGATGCGGTAGTCGCCGATCTGGCCGCGTAACGCAGCGGCAATCGCGCGCCCTAGGTCGGCAAAACGGCAGCAGCATTTAATAAGCTAGCTTACTAATGTGCAGAGGCGAGCCGCAGCTTGCATTTGACCCTGTGATGGCATCTTGCGATGAAATCGAGCCAAAAAGGGGGCTGACCGTTTTAATAAGCTAGCTTATTATCCTGCAACCGATCCAGCGAAGCTTCGCGGTGCCGGGGAGATGATCTGCGCACCCGTGCTGGCGACGCGCAATACCGCGAGACCGCGTTCATTGGTGCCGTCGGACCGAAAGCGGAACAGCCCGTCGATGCCGGAAAAACCAGACGGATTGGTGAGTATCTGCGGGGTGAATGGTTGCGCACCTTGGGTTTTCACCAAAGCGGCGACTAAGGCGACGGCGTCGTAGGCGAGCGTCGCGGTGCGGACCGGATCCTGATTATAGCGGGCGCGGTAGCGGGTGGCGAAGTTCCGGTAGCCGGTGCCGTCCGGCGCCGCGTACCAGCCACCGTCAAGCGCCGGCGTCGCGTAGATGCGGGGGTCGTCCCACAGGCCGGTGCCCAGCAGCTGCAGCCGCTTGAGATTGACGCCGTCGGCGACGACGCCCTGGATCACGTCCGGCACCACGTCGCCGCCGTCCGGAATGAACAGGCAATCGGCGCGCGTCGACGCCTGGGCGACGTTTCGGATCGGTGCGGCCATCGCGGCCTTGTCGTGCGGGTAGCGTTCGAGTGCGATGATTTGGCTGCCCGTGCGGCGCGCGATGGCTTGCTTGAATGCCGCCTCCACCACCGTGCCGTAGGGATTGTCGGGAATGAGCGCGGCATAGGAACGCTTCCCGGTCGAAGCCGCGTATTGCACGATGCGGTCGACATCCGATTCCGGCAGGAAACTCAGCAGATAGACGCCGTTCGACGCAACATTGGCGTCCGTCGAAAAGGCGATGACCGGTACATTGCGCGGCCGCGCCACCTGGGCGACGAAACCGACCGATTGCGAAAACAGCGGCCCGAGAATGATCTGGGCGCCGTCGTCGAGCGACTGCTGCGCGCCAAGTTGCGCCGCCTGGGCGGTGCCGCCGTCGTCTTTCACCAGAAGCTGAATGTTCGGATTATTGAACTCGGCGATCGCCATTTCCGAGGCATTGCGCATCGCCTGGCCGGCAAGGCCGGCATTGCCCGGCGCCGACAGCGGCAGGATGAGGCCTGCTTTGACTTGGCCGGCGCCGATGGTCGCGCCCGGCGGCGCCTGCGAGCTCTGCGGCGCGGGCGTCGTCGACATATATTGCGAATTTCCGGAACAGCCGGCCAACAGGGTGCCTGCCGTGGCAAGCAAGCCCACAATCGAGCGGCGCCGCGTTGGCAACGCCGCCGACGCCTGAACCTGCATTTGCGCGGACACGGCGGTTCTCCCCACGACGCCCCGAGCGTCGATAGCAACGCCATTCAGACATATTGGCGGCGAATGGTTAACTAAATGAAAAGGATGGGGAATTTGCCGCGGCCATGACGCCACAAGGCGGCGACGCTAAGAGTGCCGAGGATGAGCCATGAACCGCGCAACCCGCCGCCGGAAGAAGGCGCTACAGCATTGGCGCTACACGCTCGGCGGCCAGCCGAACGATGTCGCGCGGCTCGCGCCGGGATTGCATATCGTCGCCACGCCTATCGGCAATCTCGGCGACATCACGCTGCGCTCGCTCGAGGCGCTCGCCGGCGCCGATCTGATCGCCTGCGAGGACACCCGCGTCACCCGTAAGCTGCTCGATCGCTATGCCATCGCAACGCCGCTGACGCCCTATCATGAGCATAATGCGGCGCAAGGCGCGGCCGATGCTGTTGCGTCGGCTCGCCGAAGGCGCTGCCATCGCGCTGGTCTCGGATGCCGGCACGCCGCTCATCTCCGATCCCGGCTACAAGCTCGTTCGCGCCGCCCAGGACGCAGGCCACGTGGTCACGACACTGCCCGGCGCGTCGGCGGTGATGGCGGCCTTGACCGTCGCGGGCCTGCCGACCGATCAATTTCTGTTCGCTGGATTTCTGCCGCCAAAAGAAACGGCGCGGCGGGCCCGTATCGCCGAACTAGCCCGCATTCCGGCCACGCTCGTGTTATTCGAATCCGGCCCGCGCCTCGGCGCGGCACTTGCCGATCTGGCCGCCGGACTAGGCGGACAGCGCGAGGTGGCGCTGTGCCGCGAACTCACCAAGCTGCACGAGGAAATCCGGCGCAGCGATCTCGCGGCGCTGGCGGACGCCTACGCCGACAATTCGCCGCGCGGCGAAATCGTTCTGGTCATCGCGCCGCCGCAGGCGCTCCAGCGCGTCAGCGCGGCCGAAACCGAAACCTTGCTGCGCCAGGCGCTGCGGCGCGTTTCGCTGAAAGACGCCGTAGGCGAAGTGGCGGACGCGACCGGCCTGCCGCGGCGCGAGGTTTATCAGCGCGCGCTCGCGCTCGCCAAGGAAACTCTTAAGGACACAACGGAAGGCAAACATGGCGCGCCGCGCTGAGCCGCTCAAGCCGGCCAAACCCGCGCCGCGCCCGGAGCGCGTCGAGGCGTTCCGGCTCGGGCTGTCGGCGGAAAGCCGCGCCGCTATGTTTCTGATCGCCAAAGCCTATCGGATCGTGGCGCGGCGCTGGAAAACGCCGTTCGGCGAGATCGACATCGTCGCGCGGCGGCGCCACACGCTGGTCTTCGTCGAAGTCAAGGCGCGGGCCAGTATCGACGCGGCGATCGAAGCGGTGACCGAACGCGGCAAAAGCCGCATCGTCGGCGCGGCCGAATTCTGGCTCGCGCGGCACCCCGATGACGTCAACGCCGAAATCCGCTTCGATGTTATCCTGGTCGCGCCCGGTAAAATGCCCCGCCACATCGCCAATGCGTTCGACGCTACGCGGTAGAGCATGCACCACGGCGCGGTAGCGATCACGCCGGAAATTGCGTAGAGCTTGCCCATAGAGTCTTGAACGTCAGCCTTAACGTCGCCGTGCAAATGGACCCGATCGAGCGGATCAATATCCGCGGCGATTCCACTTTCGCGCTGCTGCTTGGAAGCACAGGCCCGCGGCTTTGCGCTGTCCTATTACACGCCCGACCGGCTGGCGCTACGCGACGGCAAAGTCTCGGCGAGCGTGCGGCCGCTCGCCGTGCGCGATAAAGCTGGCGACCATTTCACGCTCGGCGAACCGCGGCATGCGCCGCTCGCCTCATTCGACGTGATTCTGCTGCGCCAGGATCCGCCGTTCGATCTCGCCTACATAACCTCGACCCACATGCTCGAACGGGTGCAGCCGAAGACGCTCGTGGTCAACGATCCCGCCCATGTGCGCAACGCGCCGGAAAAAGTCTTCGTCACCGAATTTCCCGATTTGATGCCGCCGACGCTGGTCACGCGCGATCTCGACGCCATCAAGGCGTTCCGCGCCGAGCACGGCGACATCGTGATGAAGCCGCTCTACGGCAAAGGCGGCGAGGCGGTGTTTCGGCTACAGCGCGAGGACCTCAATTTCGGCTCGCTCTACGACCTGTTCGCCGCGACCTTTCGCGAACAATGGGTGGTGCAGAAATATCTGCCGGCGGTGAAGGAGGGCGACAAGCGCATCATCCTGGTCGACGGCGAGTTTGCCGGCGCCATCAATCGCGTTCCGGCGCCGGACGATCTGCGCTCCAACATGGTGCGTGGCGGCATACCCAAGGCCACCGACCTCACCGCACGCGAGCGCGAGATTTGCGCGCGGCTCGGCGCGCCGCTGCGCGAGCGCGGCCTGCTCTTTGTCGGCATCGACGTGATCGGCGGCTTCCTCACCGAGATCAACGTCACCTCGCCGACCGGCATTCGCGCGGTGAAAAATTTCGGCGGCGCCGATATAGCGGCGCTGATCTGGGACAAGATCGAAAAGAAGAGGAAATCCTAGGCCCGTGCCGGCGCCGCTGCACCGACCACCGCACCGGACGGCCTGCGCACCGTGATCACCGCCAAAGCCGCGACGATGCAGAGCGCGCCGGCGACGAAGAACGCCGGCAGGTAGGTCGAATACTCCGTCCGCACCAGTCCGGCGCCGAACGCCGCGCTGGCGGCGCCGATCTGATGGCCGGCGAAGATCCAGCCGAACACGATGCCGGCGCGCTCGCGGCCGAAGCGGTCGGCGGTGAGCTTCACCGTCGGCGGCACGGTGGCGACCCAGTCGAGGCCGTAGAACATGCCGAACAGCGACAGGCCGTAGAAGCTGAAATCGGTGAACGGCAGATAGAGCAGCGACAGCCCGCGCAGCCCGTAATACCAGAACAACAGCCAGCGCGGATCGAAGCGGTCGGACAAGTAGCCCGAGCCGATGGTGCCGATAAAATCGAAAATGCCCATCATCGCCAGCACGCTCGCCGCGAGCGTCGCCGCCAGCCCGTAGTCGTGGCACAACGCGATGAAATGGGTCTGGATCAGGCCGTTGGTGCTGCTGCCGCAGATGAAGAAGGTGCCGAACAGAATCCAGAAGATCGGCACGCGCACGCAGTCCCGCAGTACGATGAGCGGCGACAGCAAAAGCGAGACCAGCCCGACACCGCCCGCGGGCGGCGGCGCGACCACGGTCTCGCCATAGAGGGGAAGGCCGACGTCGCTTGGCCGATCGCGCATCAAGAACCATGCGACCGCGCCGGCGAGCGCGAGCATGCAGCAAATAAACACCAGCGACATGCGCCAGCCGTATTTGGTGGCGAGCGATGCGATCAGCGGCAAAAAGACAAGCTGCCCGGTAGCATTGCTGGCCGCAAAAATGCCCATCACCAAGCCGCGGCGGGCGTTGAACCAGCGCGTCGCAACCGTAACCGCCAAAACCATGGCGGTGAGACCGGTGCCGACGCCAACGACGATGCCCCACAAGAGAACAAGCTGCCACACCTGCGTCATGACTAGCGACGCCAGATAGCCCGCGGAAATGAGAATCACGGCGCTGACCATCACGGCGCGCACGCCATAGCGATTCATGAACGCCGCAGCGAACGGGCCGAACAATCCGAACAGCATGAGCCGCAGCGCCAGCGCCGAAGAGATTTGCGCGTCGCTCCAGCCGAACTCCTTTTCCAGCGGCACGATGAGCACGCCGGGCGTACTCATGGCCGCCGCTGTGATCACAGTGGTCAGCAACGTGGCGCCGACGATGATCCATCCGTAATGGATGTCGCGGCGGGCGAGCGATGCGGCCAGGGTCGTGGACGTCATATGCTGGAATTCCCGTTAGTTCGTAGTTCCGTGAATTAAGCGATGGCGCGCCCAATTGCTATGGGGCGATCCCGACGTTTCGGCGCTTCGGCGCTTGGCGGAATTTCTTACAGCCGGCGACGGCTGAAGCGCCACCTGGAACTTTGTTCCTGGATTGTTCTTGCAACCTATAGGGGATTATGTACTTGACGTACTAGATAACGCGGTGTAACATGGCGTAACACTGAGGTTAAGGCCATGAATTTACAGAAGATTTATACCGATGAGACCGCAGCCCGTAAGCACTTGGAAAAGCTGCTTTGGCCCAACGGAGCAACGTGTCCGCATTGCGGCAATTTCGACCGAAAACGCACCCATAAGTTGACCGGCAAGAGCACCCGACCGGGCGTTTTCAAGTGCAACGAATGCGAAAAGCCGTTCTCCGTCACGGTCGGAACCGTGTTCGAAAGCAGCCATGTGCCGCTTCATAAATGGGTCTATGCGACGCACCTTTTGACGGCTTCGAAGAAGGGCATTTCAAGCCATCAGCTCATGCGAATGATCGGCGTCTCGTACAAGACGGCGTGGTTCATGAGCCATCGCATCCGCGAGAGTATGCGCCCGGCAAGCCTGACGCCGATGGGCGGTAGCGGCAAGTTCGTGGAATCGGACGAGACCTATATCGGCCGCTTGAAAGGCGTGCCGAAGCAAAAGCACGGCGGCGCTCACAAGAACGTGGTCCTGACGCTGGTTGAACGCGGCGGCCCCGCGCGCAGCTTCCATGTCGGCAGCACGTCGATTGCTGAGGTTGTTCCTATCGTGCGCAAGAACGTCCGCCGTGAAAGCCATCTGATGACGGACGAAGCACAGCACTACAAAGCATTGGGCAAGGAATTTGCCTCACACGGCCGCGTCGAACATTCCGCCGACGAATACGTGCGCGACGGCTACATCCACAGCAACACCGTCGAAAATTACTACTCGATCTTCAAGCGCGGAATGAAGGGCATCTATCAGCATTGCTCCGAAAAGCATCTGCATCGCTATCTTTCGGAGTTCGATTTCCGTTATTCCAATCGCGTGGCGCTTGGCGTGAATGACGAGACACGCGCCGAAAAGGCGTTACAGGGCATCAGCGGCAAGCGCCTGACGTATCGACGGCCTCACCGCGCCCAAGTCCATTAAACAGCAAGCAAAGCGTTTTGTTGCGTGGCGTCGCAGGAGAAAGGCTTCGCCATGAAATATCGCAGACGCCGAAGAGTTTCAGATTTCAGGCCTAATCTTTTGAGCCGCTCCGGGATCGCTTGGTTCGAGCCTGAGACTTATGCTCGCATCCTCGAAATCATGAACTACCCGGAGGGTATGACTAGGAGCTATGAGCGTTGGCGCGAAGTCGCTGAGGATCGCGAGCGCTTCCTGAAACGCGACCGGCGATTTATGGCCATTCGCGTCATAATCGACCCGGACAAATTTGTCGCGTGGTGCGCCGCCCGTTCCATGCAACCAGATCGTAACGCCCTCCATTTCTTCGTGGAAGTTGCGACCGGCCGAATGCAGGATGTTCCGACAGATGCCTAACAGGCTCATATCCTAGGAAGTCCTCACCATGAGCAGACGTGCCCAAAATGGCCCAAGCCTCACAAAGGCTCCGCCAAAGAAGCAGAGACCAATGACTGATGAGGAAAGAGCGGCGTTTCTGGACCGTAAGGAAGCAAAAATAGAACAGGCGAAGCGAGCGGCGGCAATTCGAGAAGCTTCAACAAGCTTGTAAATAAAGTTGGTCTGTTTCGTGCCCTGTGGCCGAAAAAAGACTGAAGCGCCACTAGGTGAAACGAGCGAAGCGCTAGGTCACGGGACCCGCACGCTAAACCCATAGCCACCGCGCGAGATCTGGACAGTGGCGCGATCAATACCATGCTCTGCCACCCACTTCAGTCCCGCCTTTTTGGCGAGATCGCGAGCCTGTTCGTCGTTTTCAGCGGCAGGTAAGTCAATTGGACCTTGATCCACGCCATTCTCGTCAAAGATTGTCGCAGAATACTTGGGCGTTTCGGATTTCTTGCTAACGCCAATCGGCCCGCGCCTAGTGGGCGCTGTTTTCAGCATCCGCCTTAGAACCTCATCGCGGGACGGATTGTCCTCTTTTCCCATTAGCTTATCCAAGAAATCTGGAAATCAAATTCTGGGGTACAACGCCCCTGTCAAGCTTGACGTATAGAATCAAATTAGTGTCTTGCTCGATACGCCAGGAGATGTGGTGGACCGGAGCCAGCGTCAACTAGCCCCGGTCCCTTGTAGTGCCTGACTGGCGCGCTCATCCCGCTGTTGCGGGTGCCGACCTAGGGGAATGCGTCTCGCGTCCCTAGGCCGCCTCTTCCTTCCAAAATCGCCCGCCAGTTCGGAGATGGCGGGTTCCGTATCGCCGCCCCGCGAGGGACGGTGGAGGCCCCTTAACGGGGCCGTTTGGGGCCGTTTCTCGTGTCTGCGGGGGACGGCCCCTTCCTTTGTAACCAACGCGGCTACAGCCAATCTGTACATCTCACGTACAGCGATTTGCTGCCAGCAAATTTCGGTACTGCCGAACCCACATCCTGTGGATTTCCGGCACCTACGCTCTCTTAGCCTCGGCCTGTCACGCCTTTGTGCCGGCAGACTTCGGCACTCAGTACGTCAAGTACATAATCCCCAACCTATAGGGGTTTCGGCTAGTCTGCCGCTTAGGGCAGGGGCTGATATGGTCCAGCGCGTCTCCACGGTTTCGTTCGAGGGCATCGAAGTTCGCCCTGTCGACGTCCAGGTCCAGGTGGCGCCGGGCATGCCGGCTTTCACCATTGTGGGTCTCCCAGATAAGGCGGTTTCCGAAGCGCGCGAGCGGGTCCGTTCGGCTCTGATCGCGTCGGGGCTTGCTTTGCCGGCGCGCCGCATCACCATCAATCTGGCGCCCGCCGATCTGCCCAAGGAAGGCAGCCATTACGATCTGCCGATCGCGCTCGGGCTGATGGCGGCGATCGGCGCCATTCCGCACGATGCGCTCTCGGGCTTTACGGTTTTGGGCGAGCTCGGCCTCGACGGCTCGATCGCGCCGGTGGCCGGCGTCTTGCCCGCCGCCATCGGTGCCAATGCGCGCGGCGAAGGGCTGATGTGCCCGGCGGTGTGCGGGCCGGAAGCGGCCTGGGCAAGCCCCGAAATCGAGATCATCGCCGCGTCTTCGCTTATTCAGCTCGCCAATCATTTCAAGGGCACGCAAGTGCTGTCGCGCCCGCAGCCGAAGATCCTGGAGGTGAACGGCCCCGCGCTCGACCTTGCCGACATCAAAGGCCAGGAGAGCGCCAAACGCGCCCTCGAAGTCGCTGCGGCCGGCGGCCACAATTTGCTGATGGTGGGTCCGCCCGGCGCCGGCAAATCGATGCTGGCGGCACGGCTGCCGTCGATCCTGCCGCCGCTGGCGCCGGCCGAATTGCTCGAAGTTTCCATGGTCGCTTCCGTCGCCGGCGAGATCAAAGGCGGTGCGCTGACCAATCGGCGCCCGTTCCGCGCGCCACACCATTCCGCCAGCATGCCGGCTCTGGTTGGCGGCGGGCTGCATGCGCGGCCGGGAGAAATCTCGCTCGCGCATCAAGGCGTGCTGTTCCTCGATGAGCTGCCGGAGTTCCAGCCGCAGGCGCTTGATTCATTGCGCCAGCCGCTGGAAACCGGCGAAGTCTCGATCGCGCGCGCCAATCACCGCGTCACCTATCCGGCCCGCTTCATGCTGGTCGCGGCGATGAATCCGTGCCGCTGCGGCCGCGCCGACGAACCCGGCTTTGCCTGCCGCCGCGGGCCCAATACGCGCTGCTCCGCCGACTACCAGGCGCGCATTTCGGGTCCGCTGCTTGACCGCATCGACCTGCATATCGAAGTGCCGGCGGTGACCGCCGCCGATTTGATCCTGCCGCCGCCCGCCGAAGGCAGCCGCGAAGTCGCCGAGCGCGTTGCGCTCGCCCGCGAGCGGCAGGCGGCGCGCTATGCCGCGATCGGCCTGCCGCATGTCCGCAGCAATGCCGCGGTCGCCGGCGCGGTGCTGGAAGACGTGGCGCGGCCGGATTCGAGCGGACTTGCGCTGCTGCGCGAAGCCGCCGACGCGATGCGGCTGTCCGCGCGCGGTTACCACCGCGTGCTCCGCGTCGCGCGCACGCTCGCCGATCTCGACGGCCTCGAAAAGGTCGGCCGCGTGCATTTGGCGGAGGCGTTGTCCTACCGGGCGCTGGCGGACGAGATCAGGCGGGCCGCCTAATCTCCATCACGCGCCGTTGCCGTGAGCGCCGCCGCGTATGCCGATGGCGGATAGAAATTCCTGCCGCGTCTCGGCGTGATCGCGAAACACGCCGAGCATGCGGCTCGTCACCATGGTGACGCCGGGCTTGTGCACGCCGCGCGTGGTCATGCATTGGTGCGTCGCTTCGGTGACCACGGCGACGCCGTGCGGCTTGAGCACGGCGTCGAGACAAGACGCGATTTCCGCCGTCATCTTTTCCTGAATCTGCAGACGCCGCGCGAAAACTTCCACCAATCGCGCCAATTTGGAGATGCCGACGACGCGGTTGCGCGGCAGATAGCCGATATGCACGCGGCCGATGATCGGCGCGAGATGGTGCTCGCAATGCGACTCGAAGCGGATGTCGCGCAGCACCACCACTTCGTCGTAGCCGCCGGTCTCTTCGAAGGTGCGCTTAAGGTATTCGCGCGGATCGTCGCCGTAACCGGAAAACCATTCCTCATAGGCGCGAACGACACGGGCCGGCGTGGCGCGCAGGCCCTCGCGGTCCGGGTCGTCACCGGCCCAGCGGATGAGCGTGCGCACCGCGGCCTCGGCCTCCGCTCGCGCCGGACGCTCGGACCCGCTCGATCCGCCGAATTTCGCGCGCGCGCGCTTTGAACTCACAACTTTGTCCATCCAATTTCTCCGGCCGCCGCTTCGATCGAAGCGCCAAACATTAAGCCTCAAATGGATTGAGGCCGCTGCATATTAACAAAGCATCAACCCTTCCTCCAATCGCATCCGATCGCCTTCGAACCGCCGCCCTGGCGCAAGCAATATGCAAGGTTCCTCGGCCAAAATCCCGGTCGCCACATCGATAAACCGGCCCTAAACGCGGCTTGCGACCGAGCAAGCCGCGCCGTGCCGAGCGGGGACAGGGACCATGCGGAGTCGCTCCAGTTTCGGAAAGCCCGCGATCCTCACCCGCCGGCTGTTCTCGCTCGTCATTCGCGCACTTGTCGTCACATCGATGTCGTTTGCGGTCGCATTCGGCTTTCTGTCCGGCGCGACAGCCCCCGGCGCGCATTACGACCCGAACTCGTTCGCAATCGGCGTCGCTGCTCTGTTCGGCGCGGCCTGCGGCGGCATGGGCATCATGCTGTCGCGCATCCGTCAGATGAAAGCCGAACTACGCGGTCTTGAGGCGCGTCTGGACGAAGCGGAAGACCGCCATTGGGAGTTCAAGGAAACCCAGGAGCGCGCCAAAAGCTTTTTCGAGGCGCAAGGCGACGTCATCGTGCGGCGCGACGGTAATGGCGCGATCACCTACGCCAACGATGCGTTCTGCACGCTTGCGGGAGGCGCCCGTGAGGGTCTGATAGGCGCCAGCTTCGCGCTTGCCGTGGAGGAGCAAGGCGAGACGACGCTCCTTCCGGACGGCACGCGAGTGTACGACCAAAAAATCGCGACACCGGACGGTGCGCGCTGGATCGCATGGCGCGAAGTCACCGTGCGCTCCGACGGCGGCAGCGAAATGCAAAGCGTCGGCCGCGACGTCACCGACCGCGTCATCGCCGAACGGGCGCTGGCCGGCGCCCGCGATCAAGCGGAAGCGGCGAACCGCGCCAAGTCGCGCTTCCTGGCGATGGTCTCGCACGAGATCCGCACGCCGCTGAACGGCATCCTCGGCATGGCCGATCTGCTCGGCGACACGCCGCTGGCTCCGGACCAGGCGACTTATCTCAAAGCGATGAAGACATCCGGCGGCACTTTGGTGTCGTTCATCGAGGAATTGCTCGATTTGGCGAAGATCGAGGCGGGACGATTCGATCTCGCGCCACGGCCATTCGTGCTTGCCGCTTTTATCGAAGAGGCGGTCGAGCTTTTAGGGCCGCGGGCGCAGACCAAGGGACTCGAGATCTGCGGTTACGTCGACGAGCGCTTGCCGTCGCGCCTGGTCGGCGATGCGGCGCGGTTGCGCCAAGTGATTTTCAATCTCGTCGGCAACGCGATCAAATTCACCGAAACCGGCGGTGTTTCGATCATCGTCGAGCCCGGCACGCAACCGGATGAAATCCACGTCGCGGTGCGCGACACCGGCATCGGTATCGCGCCGGAAGATCACACCCGCGTATTCCTCGAATTCGAACAGGCCGACGTGGGTTCGACGCGCAAATTCGACGGCATCGGCCTTGGTCTCACCATCTCCAAACGCATCGTCGAGCGCATGGGAGGCGCAATCGCCATCGAGAGCGATCAAGGCCGAGGTTCGACATTTCGCGTCACCGTTCCGCTGCCCCGCGCCGGCGACGCCGACGAGCGGCCGATGGCCGTCCCCGACCTTTCCGGGAACGACATTCTTATCGTCGCGCCGGCCGCCGTCGAGGCGTCATTGCTGGCGCGGCGCCTGCAGCGCTGGGGGGCGCGTACGACGATCGTTCCCGACGAGGCGGTGGCCGCGGCGCTGCTGCCCGAGCAACCATGGAGCGCGGTGCTGGTCGATCACGCGCTCGGCAGCACCGCCAGCGCGGCGCTGGCGCGCCTGACGACGGCAATTCCGCGGCGGATCGTGCTGGTCACGCCGGCCCTGCGCAACGAACTCGCAAGCCTGAAGGAAGCCGGCTTCACCGGCTATTTGATCAAACCGGTCCGCGCCGTCTCGCTCGCGGCACGCTTCGCGGCCGACGATGCGTTCGATCATGGCGTCGCTGTCGAGCCCGCGGAGACGCCGGGCCCGGCGCCTGCCGCCGGCGGCCTTTCGGTTCTGGTCGCCGAGGACAACGAGATCAACGCGCTTCTTGTCCGCGCGCTTCTGGTCAAGCTTGGCCACCGCCCGACCATGGCCGGCAGCGGCAGCGCGGCCATCGAATGCTGGCTCGCCGCGCGCGCCGCCGGCGTGCCGTTCGATCGCGTGCTGATGGATCTGCACATGCCGGGAATGGACGGTCTCGAAGCCACCCGCCGGATTCGCTTGTTCGAAGCCGAGGACGATAGCCCGCGCACGCGGATCATCGCGTTGACCGCAAATGCCTCCGCCGAAGATCGCGAGGAAAGCCTTGCCGCCGGCATGGACGGCTTTTTGGTCAAGCCGCTCGACCGCGACCGGCTGGCCAATGCGCTGGTGACAGCCGACGCAGCCGCATTCGCGGCGTAACGCATTTTTGGAGCACGATCTTTTCGCAGAACCGGTTCCCGCTTTTCCGGATCATGCTCTACAATCTGCGCAGCGCCACTTCTTCGACCCGGTGGCTTTCGCCCTTCTTCAGAACCAGATCGGCGCGCGGCCGGGTCGGCAAAATGTTCTCGTGCAGATTGACGAGATTGATGCGGTTCCAGATCGACGTCGCAGTGGCTACGGCCTCCTTATCGGAGAAGCGCGCGTAGCGATGAAAGTAGGACTTCGGATCGGCGAAGGCGGTGCCGCGCAACGTCAGGAAGCGGCTGACATACCACGACAGCAGCACGTCCTCCTCGGCGTCGAGATAGATCGAGAAGTCGAAAAAGTCCGAGACGAAGGGCACGGCGTTGCCGTCCTTCGGCAAGCGTCCGGCCTGCAGCACATTGAGCCCCTCGACGATCAGGATCTCCGGCCGGTCGATCTCGATCCATTGATTGGGGATGACGTCGTAGATCAAATGCGAATAGACCGGTGCGCGCACCGGCCGGGCGCCAGCTTTGATGTCGGAGAGAAAGCGCAATAAAGCCGGCAGGTCATAGCTCTCCGGAAAGCC
Organism: uncultured Alphaproteobacteria bacterium; assembly: GCA_963775515.1. Classification (GTDB taxonomy): domain Bacteria; phylum Pseudomonadota; class Alphaproteobacteria; order Rhizobiales; family Xanthobacteraceae; genus BOG-931. Next base: position 596,496 of record CAVZIQ010000004.1, read on the forward strand.
CTTTTTTTCCATCAGGCCTTCGCGGTCGAGCACCGCATTGGGATAAAGGAAGCCGTCGGTCGTGATGAGATCGACCTTGGGCACGTTCGGCCAGCGGGCGAGCAACGCCTGCAGCACGCGCGCCGTGGTCGACTTGCCGGCCGCGACCGAGCCGCCGACCCCGATGATGTAAGGCATCTTGGCGTCTTCGGTACCGAGAAAGCCTTGCTGCGCGCGAAACAGATTTTGCGTCGCCGCCACATAGAGCGAGAGCAGCCGCGACAGCGGCAGGTAAATTTCCGCAACCTCCGACATATCGAGCCGGTCGTGCATCGAGCGCAGCCGGGCGACCTCGGCAGGCTCGAGCGTCATCGGCGTGTCCTCGCGGAGCGTCGCCCATTCGGTGCGCGAGAATACGCGGTAGGGCGAAACGTTCGCTTCGGTGCGCTGCTCCATTCGAATAGACCTCAGCCGCCCTTGCGCGCGGCTTTTTCGTCGAGGCCCGATTGGCGCGTTCGCGCGCCGAGCTCGGCTTCGACTTCCTTAAGCGTGACGCCGCGGACATGGAGCACGACCAACAGGTGATAGAGCACGTCGGCGGCTTCCCCGATCATGCGGTTCTTGTCTTCGCCGACCGCCGCGACGGCCGCTTCGACGGCTTCCTCGCCGAGTTTTTTGGCGCAATGGATGATGCCGCGGTCGAGCAATTTGCGGGTATACGAGACGTCAGCACTCTCCCGCGCGCGTTCTTTCACGCGCCGTTCGAGGTCATGGAGTGTAAACGTCGGCATAGTTTGTTCCTTATCACCTCTGCCGGAAATTTTCTCTAGTCATTCAACAATCCGGATCAAGGATCGAGCCGCACGGCCAGGCCGGCCTTTGCCATGTGCTCTTTCGCCTGGCGCACGGAATACTCGCCAAAATGGAAAATCGAGGCGGCCAGCACGGCCGTGGCATGGCCGTCGCGGATGCCGGCAACCAGGTGATCGAGATTGCCGACGCCGCCCGAGGCGATGACCGGCACCGATACCGCGTCGGCGACGGCGCGTGTTAGTTCGATATCGTAGCCATGCCGGGTGCCGTCGCGATCCATCGAGGTGAGCAGGATTTCGCCGGCCCCGAGCGCCGTCACTTCGCGCGCGTAGCCGACGGCGTCGATACCGGTGGGGCTGCGGCCGCCATGGGTGAAGATTTCCCAGCGCCCCGGCTCGGCCGGCTGCGATACTTTCTTGGCGTCGATCGCAACCACGATGCACTGGTCGCCGAATTTTTCCGCCGCCTCTTTCACGAATTCGCGGCGCGACACCGCCGCGGTATTGATCGAGACTTTGTCGGCGCCGGACGCCAACAGCGTGCGGATGTCGGCGATGCTGCGGACGCCGCCGCCGACGGTAAGCGGCATGAAACAGGCTTCCGCGGTACGCCGCACCACGTCGAGCATGATGCCGCGGTTTTCGTGGCTCGCGGTGATGTCGAGGAATGTGAGCTCGTCGGCGCCGGCATCGTCGTAGGCGATCGCGGCCGCGACCGGATCGCCGGCATCGCGCAGGTTGATGAAATTGATGCCTTTGACGACGCGGCCGTCCTTCACGTCGAGGCAGGGAATAACGCGGACCTTAAACATGTCAGGCCGTAGCCCGCGCGCCGCGCAGCAGCGCCAGCGCGGCTGCCGCATCGAGCCGGCCGTCATAGAGCGCGCGGCCGATGATGGCGCCTTGCAGTTTTTGCGCGCGCGGTTTCAGCAAAGCGCGCACGTCATCGAGCGAAGCGAACCCGCCCGAAGCAATAACCGGAATTGAGACCTGTTCGGCAAGCGCGATCGTCGCATCGAGATTGAGGCCCTCGAGCATGCCGTCGCGCGCCACATCGGTGAAGATAATGGCCGCGACTCCGGCGTCCTCGAAGCGGCGCGCGATATCGAGCACGGCAAGCTCCGAGGTCGCCGCCCAGCCCTCAATCGCCACTTTGCCGTCGCGCGCGTCGAGCCCGACCGCCACGCGCCCGGGATGAGCGCCCGCCGCGTCCCTGACCAGCGCCGGTTCGCGCACCGCCGCGGTGCCGATGATGACGCGCGCGACCCCCTTGCCGAGCCACGCCTCGACCGTCGCGCGGTCGCGGATGCCGCCGCCGAGCTGCACTGGAATTTTCACCGCAGCGAGAATCCGCTCGACGGCGTGCGCATTCATCGACTTGCCGGCGAAGGCGCCGTCGAGATCGACGATGTGCAGATAGGTAAAACCCTGCCGCTCGAACGCTTCCGCCTGCGCCGCCGGATCGCGGTTGAACACCGTCGCCTGCGCCATGTCGCCCTGCCGCAGGCGCACGGCGTCGCCGTTCTTCAGATCGATGGCGGGAAAGAGAATCACGGCTTCCACTGCAGAAAATTCGCGATCAGCGCCAGCCCGAGTTTCTGACTCTTCTCGGGATGAAACTGCGTACCGACGATATTGTCGCGGCCGACGATCGCAGTCACCGAGCCGCCGTAGTCGGCCGCCGCGATGAGATCGGCCTGTTGCGCCGGATTGAGCTGATACGAATGCACGAAGTAGGCGTGCCGGCCTTGCGATCCGAGCGAAAGGCCGTCGATCAGCTTGTGTGGGCGCGTCACGTTGAGCGTGTTCCAGCCCATATGCGGAATTTTCAGGCTCGGATCGCTCGGCGTGATGCGATCGACCTCGCCCGAGATCCAACCGAGGCCTTCCGTAACTTCGTATTCGCGGCCGCGTTCGGCGAGTAGTTGCATGCCGACGCAAATGCCGAAGAACGGCCGCCCCTTGCGGCGCACCGCGTCGTCGAGCGCCTCGACCATTCCGGCAACCGCGTCGAGTCCGCGCCGGCAATCGGCGAAGGCGCCGACCCCCGGCAGCACCACGCGATCGGCGCGCGCCACCATAGCCGGATCGCTGGTCACAACGATCGGCTGCTCCAGGCCGGCTTCATGAGCCGCGCGTTCGAACGCCTTCGCGGCCGAATGCAAATTGCCGGAGCCGTAATCGACGATGGCGACGCTCACCGCTGCACTCCCGGCTCGGGGAAGAGGCCGATCACGCCGGACGGTTCGGACAGGCCAGCAGCGGGCGGCACCAAAGCGGACGGCGGCGTGACGGTCCGGGCGGTCGGGTTTCGCACCCAGCTGTCGAAGAACCGCAGTTCGGCGTCTTCGAGATCGTCGCCGCTGACGATCCCGACGTTTGTCCAGCGCCGGCGTCTGAGCGTGAAGCGCCGCAGCGCGCTCGCCTCGAACCCGGCCAACAGCGAGATCAGGACGCCGACCAACGTGATCACGAAAGCGGATGCGCCCAGAATGTGCAGCGTAGCATCGAGCGCCGCCGTGACGACAAGATAGACCACGAACACCAACCAAAGGCGGTGGCGCAACATCCAGAACGGCGTGAGCAGGAATGCCCACCAGTAAAATCCATCGCGCACGAAGATAAAGCGCTCGGGCTCGGCCAATGCATCGGCGGCCCGCAGCGGCGGTTCATGGACGGTGTAGACAGACATCGACTTCGTCTTTCAGAATATTTTATTGGTGCATGATCTTTGCGGAGAACCGGTTCCCGCTTTTGCGAATCATGCGCTCAGCGTGCCCTTGGTCGACGGCACCTCGTTGGCGGACCGCGGATCGATGGCCACGGCGATACGCAGCGCCCGCGCCAGACCCTTGAAGCAGGATTCGGCGATATGATGGTCGTTGGTGCCGTACAGAGTGGCGACGTGCAGCGTCACCGCGGCGTTCACGGCGAACGCCTGAAACCATTCCTGAATGAGCTCGGTGTCGAACGGCCCGATCTTGGCGCGCACGAACTCGACCTTGAACACCAGGAACGGCCGGCCGGAGATATCGATCGCCACGCGGGTGAGCGCCTCGTCCATCGGCAGGTGCACGTCGGCGTAGCGGGTGATGCCCTTCATTTCGCCGAGCGCCTGCTTTAACGCCTGGCCGAGCGCGATGCCGACGTCCTCGGTGGTGTGGTGATGATCGATGTGCAGATCGCCCTTGGCCTGCACGTCGATGTCGATGCGGGAATGCCGCGCCAAGAGATCGAGCATGTGATCGAGAAACCCGATGCCGGTCGCAATCGACGCGCGGCCTTCGCCGTCGAGATCGACCGCGACCTCGACGCTGGTTTCCTTGGTAGTCCGCTTGACCGAACCTTTACGCATCTTGCGCCTTGCGCATCGCGCTCTCCGCACGGGAATTGCGGGCCTTTTATCAGGGCTTGGTCCGACCCGCCACTGCCGCGCGGTGCATTTGCATTGCCGGCGGCCAACTCCTAGATCATGCTTGGTCCATAGGTTTTCCAGCGCATGTCATACCCCGAAACCGGCCAATCCGGCCCGTCGCTCGACAAAATCTGGCATGGCACCACCATCCTGACCGTCCGCAAGGCTGGGCTGGTCGCGGTCGGCGGCGACGGCCAGGTTTCGATCGGCCAGACCATTATCAAGGCCAATGCCAAGAAGGTCCGCCGGCTCGGCGGCGGCGATGTCATCGGCGGCTTTGCCGGCGCCACCGCCGACGCTTTCACGCTATTCGAGCGGCTGGAATCCAAGCTCGAACAATATCCGGGCCAGCTCACTCGCGCCGCGGTCGAACTCGCCAAGGATTGGCGCACCGACCGGTTCTTGCGGCGGCTGGAAGCCATGATGATCGTCGCCGACAAGGACGTGTCGCTGGTGCTCACCGGCACCGGCGACGTCTTGGAGCCCGAAGCCGGCATCGTCGGCATCGGCTCCGGCGGCAATTACGCGCTTGCCGCCGCGCGCGCGCTCGCCGACGGGCCGCTCGACGCCGAAGCGATCGTGCGCCGTTCGCTCGATATCGCAGCCGAGATCTGCGTCTATACCAACCGCAATGTCACCGTGGAGACGTTGCAAGCGTGACCGACTTTTCTCCCCGCGAAATCGTCTCCGAGCTCGACCGCTTCATCGTCGGCCAGACCGACGCCAAGCGCGCGGTTGCGATAGCGCTGCGCAACCGCTGGCGCCGGTTGCAGCTCGACGACCGGCTGCGCGAAGAAGTGCTGCCGAAAAACATTCTGATGATCGGCCCGACCGGCGTCGGCAAGACCGAGATCTCGCGGCGGCTCGCGAAACTCGCGGGCGCGCCGTTCCTCAAGATTGAGGCGACGAAATTCACCGAGGTCGGTTATGTCGGCCGCGACGTCGAGCAAATCGTGCGCGATCTGGTCGAGATCGCCATTGCCTTGACGCGCGAAAAGAAACGCAAGGACGTCCAGGCGCGCGCGCAGCAGGCCGCCGAAGATCGCGTGCTCGATGCGCTGGTCGGCGCCAATGCCAGCGCGTCGACCAAGGAGGCATTCCGCAAGAAGCTTCGCGCCGGGGAGCTCAACGACAAGGAAATCGAGATCGAAGTGCAGGCCGCGGGCGGCGGCATGCCGCTGTTCGACATTCCCGGCATGCCGGGTGCGCAGATGGGCGCGATCTCGATCGGCGACATTTTCGGCAAACTCGGCGGTGGCCGCACCAAGACGCGACGCGTCACGGTGCAGGATTCCCACGACATCCTGATCAACGAGGAATCCGACAAACTGCTCGATACCGATCAATTGACGCAGGAAGCGATCAAGGTGGTCGAGAACAACGGCATCGTGTTCCTCGACGAGATCGACAAGATCTGCGTGCGCGAGGGCCGTGTCGGCGCCGACGTTTCGCGCGAAGGCGTGCAGCGCGATCTATTGCCGCTGATCGAAGGCACCACGGTTGCCACCAAGCATGGCGCGGTGAAGACCGACCACATCCTGTTCATCGCCTCGGGCGCCTTCCACATATCGAAGCCATCCGACCTGTTGCCGGAGCTGCAAGGACGGCTGCCGATCCGCGTCGAGCTCAAGCCGCTCACACGCGACGATATGCGGCGCATCCTCACCGAACCCGAGGCCTCGCTGATCAAGCAATATATCGCACTGATGGCCACCGAAGGCGTGACCCTCGAATTCACCGAGGATTCTATCGATGCGGTCGCCGATATAGCGGTGGCGGTGAATTCCAGCGTCGAGAATATCGGCGCTCGCCGGCTGCAGACCGTGATGGAACGGGTGCTCGACGAGGTGTCGTTCGGCGCGCCCGACCGTTCCGGCGAGACGGTGAAGATCGACGCCGCCTATGTCCAAAAGCACGTCGGCGACCTCGCCAAGAACGCGGATTTAAGCCGGTTTATCCTGTAGCGGCGGCCGCCTGCGCGCGGTCATTATGACGCGTTGTAACCGCATGGCGGGGTCGCACAATTGCGGCTAAGCTTTTCTTGTCTAGCCGGGGCCGGCCATGCTTACGCGTCGCCGTGTAATTGCGCTTTCCGCCGCGTCGACGCTCGCGTCGAATTTATTCGCGCGAGCGCGCGCGCAGACGTCGGCCGGCGCATGGCCCAATCGGCCGGTCCATATGATTGTGCCGATCGCGGCGGGCGGACCAACCGACAGTGTCGCCCGCATCCTGGCCGACCCGTTATCGAAGAAACTGGGTCAGGACGTCGTCGTCGAGAACAAGGCCGGCGGCGGGACAAATATCGGCAACGAATTCGTCGCGCACGCCGATCCGGACGGCTATACGGCGTTGTACGGCACTTCATCGCTGGCGGCGAACGCCGCGCTCTATCGTTCGCTCAGCTACAATCCGATTACCGATCTGGCGCCCGTTTCGCTCACCGCCAAATTTCCGTTTTTCATGTTCGTGCCGAATACATCGCCGGCCAAGACGGTCATGGAGTTTATTGCCGACGCGAAGGCGCATCCGGGCAAGCGCAGCATAGGCTCTCCCGGCACCGGCAGCGGGCCGCACCTCGCCGAGGAGTATTTCCTGCAAATGGCCGACATCAAGCTGACGCACGTGCCATATCGCGGCGCGGCGCCGGCCTTCATCGATCTCATCCCCGGCCGCATCGATTGTTTTTTCGGCAGCGGCGAATTGCTGACCTATTCGCGATCAGGCCAGGTGCGGGTGCTGGCGACGACGGGCGCCGAGCGTTCCGCCGCGGAACCCGAAGTACCGACGATTGCCGAGTCGGGGGTGCCGGGTTACACGGTTGATTCGTGGCAGGGCGTATTCTTGCCGGCCAAAACGCCGGCCGAAATCATAAACAAAATGAGCGAGGACATCATCGCAGCGTTGGCGACGCCGGCAATCAAGGACAAGCTTGCGCGCAATGCCTACACGGCGCAGGGCTCGTCGCCGGAAGAGCTTCGCAAGTGGTTGCAGGCCGACGCGGCGCGATGGAGCGCCGTGATCAAAACGGCGGGCATCAAAATCGATTAGAGCACAGATCTAGTTCTTTGTTTGCTCTTGCTTGAACTCACGGATCACCGCCATCCATTTCTCAACCTGGGCGAGGACGCGCGTATCGTCGGCGCCGCCTCGCGTCGCTGCGGACTTCATCGGCACGGCGAGATTGTCGGACATGAGAACTCCTGCGAACAACGGCGCGGCACTGCAAAAGCCGTTTGTCGCAGACGAAATTGACCAATTCTTGCAGCTAGTGTGGCATTCCAAGCGTTAAGGTTAATGCAAGATGTTACCGGGCGCGGCGCAAGCGCACGTAAAGCGCGCCTTGTCCGCCGTGACTCATAGAAGCCTCGTCAAAGCCGACGACGAAGTGGCGGAATTCCGGCAGCACGAGCCACATCGGTACTTGCCGCCGCAGCACGCCGCGCTCGCTCGGACCGTGCGCAGCATTGCTGTCGCCTTTGCCGGTGACGACAAGCGCAACCTTGGCGCCGTCCGCCTGGGCCTGGCGCAGGAAGGAAAGTAGCGCGGCATGCGCTTGCCGCTGCGTCATGCCGTGCAGATCGATGCGGGCGTCGATGGCGTCGCGGCCGCGCGCGACGCGCTGCTTAAGCCGGCGCTCGAAAGGCGCCAGCGGAAGCGACTTGGCCGGCGGCGGCGGCTTATGCGGCGCGATCGGTCGCGACGGCGGGCGGACTTCTTCGCGGGCAACGGCGTTTGGCTCGGCCGCTGCCTTAGCTTTCCGCAACGGCTTGAGGGAGCCGGTGATACCGAGCCATAGTGCGTGCTCCTCATCGCTCAAATGACGGCGACGGCTCATTGTTTTCGCCGCTTCCTGGCATTCACTTTCGGCGCTGCAGCCGGATTGGCTTCAGGTGACGGAGCTTCCTCCGCCGTCGGATCGACCGCCGTGGGGTCGACCATGGTGCTGAGGCTTAGGCTGCTGAACGTGCTTGGACGCTGCGGCGGCAACGGCGTGTCCCGTCCCGCCTCCACCGGATCGAGCTCGCGCGGCAGCAGCATGATAAACTCGCCGGTATTCTTGATGCGGCCGGCAATGCGCGCGGCTTCGGTGCCGGCGCCGAAATAAATGTCGGCGCGCGCCGGTCCGACGATGGCCGAACCGGTGTCTTGCGCGATGACGAGACGATCGAATTTTGTCTCCGCCTTTTGATCGGCGATCGGCAAGACGGCCTCGATGAAGAACGGCGTGCCGTAGGCATGCAGCGCGCGATCGATCGCGATCGAGCGGCCGGGCATAAGCTCCACGCCCTCGCCGCCGACCGCTTCATCTTCGGTGGCCAGATCCGTGATGCGGAAGAAGACGTAGGATTTGTTTTCGCGACGCACTTCCTTGGCTTGATCCGGATTGGCTTCCATCCAGGCGCGGATGCTTTGCATCGACACCTGATCCTTGGTCATGATTTTATCGTCGACAAGAATGCGGCCGACCGGCGTGTAGGGCCAGCCATTATGCGAATCGTAATTGACGCGTAGGATGGTGCCGTCTTCCAGCCTGATGCGGGCCGAACCTTGGATCTGCGCGAATAGCACGTCGACCTGATCGTGCAGGTAACAGATTTCCAGGTGCCAACCGTCGAGCGCGCCATCCTCGATTTCGGCGCGCGTGTAATACGGCACGATCTTACGGCGGCCGAAGCGGCGGCCGACCAGCGCGCCCTTGCTCGGAAACGCGTCTTTGCCAAGCTTGCGCCATCCGGAGACGACGAGATTTGGCGGCCGGCGATAGAGCGGCGCCGTAAAGTCGCCGGTCGGCACGCGCGAGCCGGCGATAATGGGCTCGTAATAGCCGGTAAGAAAACCGTTGCTGTCGCCGAGCCTGTTGATGCGGATGGGCCGGAAATTATCCTCGAAGAACTTTCGCGCGCCGTCCTCGTCGAGCGGGATGGCTTCCCGCGCGCGCTCGCAAATGTCCTTGAGCGCCAGCGGAATTGCCGTCGATTCGCGCTCCCGGCGATGTTTGGTGTCGAGGGTACGGCAACTGGTCAGGAACGCGGCGAAGGCCGCAGCATGATCGTCGATGTCCCAGCCGTCGAGATCCGCCCAGTCGACGGGTTCATATTGCGTGTTCGGAAATACGATCGGCGCGCGCTCTTGGCCGTAGGCCGTTACAGGGATGCCGATGACGGCCAGAAGCAGAATGAACCACCGCAAGCTCCGGCCGGAAGCCGACAGCGACCACATTGTCGGCCTCATTGCCCGGCTTCGGTTGCGACCACTTTCCAGTTGGGATCGCGCGACCCAATATCGCGCGCAAAGGTCCACACGTCAGTGACGTCGGTGACCTTTTCAGCGTTGCCGTCGATCACGGTGCCGGCGCGGTCGCGCGTCGCGGAAACCAGCTTCGAAATGAAGCGGAGCGTGATCTGGGCCGTCGAGCGATTGCGCAGTTCGGCCGCGGTAATGGTCGAAGCGTCGATTGAAACGAAACGCGTTTCGAGGGTCTCGCTGCGGCGTTCGCGCTCCGTGATTGCGGCATCGAAACCGTCGAACACTTCACGTGACAACAGACTGCGCAACTGCCGACGGTCTCCGCCGGCAAACGCAGTCACGATCATCTCATATGCGGCGCGGGCGCCGGTGATGAAATGTTTTGCGTCAAAACCGGAGTCGGCGGCCGCAATCGCATCCAAGCCTGCAGCGACGGCCGATCCGCTCTCGGCAATGTCCTTCCAGCGCTCGGCCGGAGGCTGCGCGGCTTCGACCGTCCGCTGCGGTGTTTCGGCCGGACGGGGCGGTGTTTCGACCGGACGCGGCGGCAAAGTCACCACCTTATCGGTTGTCGGGCTGCGTACGGCATCGCGCGCCGAATAGGGATCATAGGGCGGCCGTTCGCGACCGGTCCGCTGGCCCAAAACGCTGCGCAGGCGCAGGAATATGAATACTGCCAGCGCCAGGAAGATGATGGTGTAAATGTCGAACACGTCGGGCATTCTTTCGGCAGCGCTAGCGGCGGGCGGAACACAGCGTTCCAAGGGCGGTTCGAACCGATCAGCCGTGGGCGGAAACCCGGCTCCCCCTGCACTATGTAGGGACGCAATGGTAGCCATCCAGAGGCCGCTGATCGTGAATAAAGCGTGCGGCAGGAAAGATTAAACGATCACACCCGCCGCGCCAATAATGGAAGCAGCCGTTGCGTGACACCCTTTTAGGCAAACCCGGCGAAAGCGGCGCTGGTACCGAGCCAAAATCGCCTCGCCGAGGCGGCACGGTCGGCATTGTTCACCCCCCTCCCCTATGTTAGCCAAGCCGCAGCGCACAGCCGGAGAAAAGGATGTCAGCGACCAATGGCGGCCCCGCGCCGCAGACGGAAATGCCGCAAATGCCGATGCCGCAGATCGGCATACTCACGCAATACGTCAAGGATTTTTCATTCGAAAACCCCAATGCGCCTCGCTCCCTGGCGCCGAGCGCGCAGCAACCGAACATCAACATCAATATCGGCGTCGATGCTGCGCCGCTGACCGAGACCGACGTCGAAGTGACGCTCCGCCTGGACGGCAAAGCCGAATCTCAGGGCATGCTGCTGTTCGGCTTCGAGCTGCTCTATGCCGGAGTTTTCCGCATTCTCAACGTGCCACCGGAGAGTGTGCAGCCGACGGTGATGATCGAGTGCCCGCGCCTGATATTTCCGTTCGCGCGCGAAATCGTAGCCACGGCGACCCGCAATGGCGGTTTTCCGCCGCTTTTGCTGGAGCCGATTGATTTCGTGGCGCTCTACCGCCAGCGCTTGGCCGCCGCGCAACCCTCGCCGCCAGGATCGCCGCTTAATCTAGGCTGACGTAATCGCGCCAGATGGCACTGTCGCCAAGGCCGGCGATAAAGCGGCGATGGGCCGCGCGCCCCTCCGCCGTCAGTCGTACGGCAAGCGGCGCCGGTCGTTCGCGCTGCACGATAGGCTCGCCATCGGCGAATACGGGCGTTGCGGCTTGCGAAAGAACAAGCTGCGCTTGGCGCGCGCCGATCAACTCCACATAGACTTCGGCCAGCAACTCGGCGTCGAGCAGCGCGCCGTGCTTAGTGCGCCGCGAGTTGTCGATCGCATAGCGCAGGCAGAGATCATCAAGCCGGTTCGCGCCGCCGGGATGCTTGCGGCGCGCGATGAGAAGCGTGTCAACGATCCGCTCGCGGCTCAACGCAGCGCGGCCGGCGCGTTCCAATTCGGCGTTGAGGAAGCCAAGATCGAACATCGCATTATGCGCGACAAGCTGGGCGTCGCCGAGAAATGCGATGAGCTCTTCCGCTTTGTGGACGAACAGCGGTTTATCCTTGAGGAATTCAATGCTCAGGCCGTGAATCCTAAAGGCCTGCTCCGGCATATCGCGTTCGGGATTGAAGTAACAATGAAAGGTCTTGCCAGTCGGAAAGCGATTCGCGAGCTCGATGCAGCCGATTTCGACCAAGCGATCCCCCTGCAAGGGATCGAGCCCGGTGGTCTCCGTGTCAAAAACGATCTCGCGCATTGAATTCTCTGTTCGGCCCGAATCAGCGTTGCCGTCGCGGCATTTTAGCAACGCTTTGCAAAATGTCGCGAATCTGCGCCCGAGTGTGATCGAAACTCTGTGAACTATCGAGGATGAAATCGGCGCGACGGCGTTTTTCCGCGTCGGGCATCTGCTTTCGCAAGATAGCGCCGAATTTCTCCTCCGTCATACCGGGCCGCTCGAGAGCGCGCCCGCGCTGGACTTCGGCCGGCGCCGAGACCACGACGACGGCGTCGCAGCGGCTTTGCGTTCCGGTTTCGAAAAGCAGCGGCACATCGAGGAGCACCACGGGTGCGCCGCGGGCACGCGCCTCGGCGAGGAATTTTTCCCGCGCAGCAAAAACCAGCGGATGGACGATGGCCTCGAGCCGGCCGAGCGCAGCGTTGTCGTTCAGCACCATCGCGGCGAGCTTGGAGCGGTCGACCTTGCCGGCCGTGGTCGAGCCCGGAAACGCTTGCTCGATCAAAGGCGCGGCTTCGCCCTCGTAGAGCGCGTGCACGACGGCGTCTGAATCATGGATCGGCACGCCGGCAGCGGCAAAGAATTTGGCCGCCGTCGATTTGCCCATGCCAAGTGAGCCGGTCAGGCAGAGAACGAATGGTCCCTCGCCGCTCATCGCGCCAGACAACCGATTTGCCTTAGAAAGTCCAACGCCTGCATCAGCGGCAATCCCAGTACCGTGAAGTAGTCGCCTTCCACATGCTCAAACAATTGAACGCCGAGACCTTCAATCTGGTAACCGCCGACGCTCGCCGTTGCCGCGGTACCGGCGGCGTCGAGATAAGCATCGAGGAACTCATCCGAAAACGCGCGCATGGTCAGCCGCGCGACCCCGATATGTTCGAATAGCACGGTCCCGTCTTTCACAAAGGCAATGGCCGAATGAAGTTCATGCGCTTGGCCGCGCAGCGCACGCAGCTGCCGGCGCGCGGCCGTCCGATCGACCGGCTTGGCGAAACGCTCGGCGCCGAGCGCGAGCGTCTGATCGGCGCCAAGCGTGAGGCGGCCGGGCCAGAGCCAAGCCACAGCGGAAGCTTTCGCGCGCGCGAGATGTGCGGCAACCGCGCCGGGCGCCGGCGACGAAGCACCGGCCTCCAAGCTTCGTTCATCGAGATCGGCCGGACGCACTTCCGCCGCAACACCTGCAGCCGTCAGCAGCATCTGACGAGCCTTGCTCCGCGAGGCCAGCACGAGCGGCTTCTCGGCAAGCCACAGCGGCATCGGCGGCGCTCACGACACCCGCTGCCGGCGACGCTCGGCGAGATGCGCGAGGACCGCAGCAGCGGTTTCTTCGATCGAACGCCGGGTCACGTCAATCAACGGCCAGTTATGCTTGGCGCAAAGCCGGCGCGAGGCGGCCACTTCCTCGGCCACGGCCTGGCGATCGATATACTGGTCGTCTTCACGATGCACTTTGAGTCCCAGCAGCCGATTTTGCCGGATTTGCACGATCCGCTCCGGTGTCGCAGTCAAGCCGACGATTAAAGGATGACTTAATCGCTCAACCTGCGCCGGCAACGGCACGCCTGGCACCAGCGGCACGTTCGCCGTCTTCACCCCGCGATTAGCGAGATAAATCGAGGTCGGCGTTTTCGACGTCCGCGACACACCGACCAGCACGACCTCGGCTTCTTCGAGATCGTCGGTCTGCTGGCCATCATCGTGCAGCATCGTGTAGTTGAGCGCGTCGATGCGGCGGAAATATTCGGCGTTGAGCGTATGTTGCGCGCCGACTTTGTGGGTCGATTCCGCGCCGAGATAGGCCTGGAACAGGTGCAGCACGGGCCCCAGGATCGACAGGCATGGCAGGCCGAGTTCGCGGCACTTCGCTTCCAGCCGTTCGACCAGGTTCTGCTCAAGCAGCGTGTACAGAATAATGCCGGGCGATTCCTCGATTTCGGCCAGCACCCGATCGAGCTGCCGCTGGGTTCGCACCAGCGGATGCATATGCTCGACCGGCATCACCTTCGTATATTGCGCGGCAGCCGCCCGAGCGACCGTGATCAAGGTCTCGCCGGTCGCGTCGGAGATCAGGTGAAGGTGAAAATAGCCTGCCGCGGGCGCCATGGAATCGATCGGATTCGAAAGGACAACCTGTCGATGACTGTGGAGAAGGCCACGGCTTTCCTTGGGGTGCAAGCGCTATAGGCGCGTAACTGCCCGCGCCGTCCACACCCCTGCCGTCCGGGGGCTAAATAACAAGCGTACCGCCGGGTAGCGGTAATATGTGGATGAATACCGTGACGCTGCGAAAAAGCGACTGCAGGCCAGCGACAACTCTTCCGATTCAACGCGATGCACAGGACAACATAATCACGAGGATATGTGCGTAAGGCATGTATGGAATGTGAAAGCAGATGTATGAGTCTAATCAACCGATTAAATACTACAACAGACTCTAAGACTCTATTTTAGTCGGGATTAGAGCGTGCCGGACAACTCTGTGATCAAACCTCTTATTCGCGTTCTCACGGGCGAACGAATTTCTATTCCGCCAATCTGGCTTATGCGCCAGGCGGGAAGATATCTTCCCGAATATCGGGCAATTCGTGGCAAGACCGATAGTTTCCTCGATCTATGCTTCAACCCGAAATTAGCCGCGGAAGTGACGATGCAGCCGATGCGTCGGTTCGGCTTCGATGCTGCAATCCTTTTTTCCGATATCTTGGTCGTGCCGCACGCGCTTGGTCAGTATGTGACGTTCGAGGAGGGCCAAGGACCGCGACTCGATCCGCTCAGAGAGCCGTCGGCATTGGCGCAGCTAAAGCGTGAAATCGATCACGCGAGACTTGCGCCGGTTTATGAAACGATTGAACTGGTCAAACGCGACCTGTCGCCTGCTGTTACACTGCTTGGCTTTTGCGGCGCGCCGTGGACGGTCGCGACCTACATGGTTGCCGGCAGCGGAAGCGTCGATCAGCATCCGGCACGTCAGTTTGCCTATCGACATCCGGACGCATTTGGCCAGTTGATCGAAATCTTGATTGAGGCTTCGGCGAGTTATCTGATCCGGCAATTTAACGCCGGTGTCGATGCGGTGCAGATTTTCGACACCTGGGCGGGAGTGCTGCCGCCGGACGAATTTCGCAAGTGGTGCATTGAGCCGTGCGCGCGAATCGTCGCCATGGTTCGCAACAGCGTTCCCGGCGCCAAGATCATCGGCTTTCCGCGCGGCGCCGGCACCAAGCTCAGCGCTTATCTTGCGGGTGTTCCCGTCGATGCGGTGGGGCTCGACTGGATGATCGAGCTTAGCTTCGCGCGCGACCGGATTCAGAAAGCGCGGCCGGTGCAGGGTAATCTCGATCCGCTCGCGCTGCTGGTCGGCGGCGCGGCGCTCGATCATGCCATCGATGCGACCCTGGAGGCATTCGCTGCCGGCCCGTTCATCTTCAACCTCGGCCATGGCGTACTGCCGGAGACGCCGATCGCGCATGTCGAGCGATTGATCGCGCGCGTGCGTGATTTCCGCTAAGGACTGACTCGCTCTGCGAATGGAGATCGAAGACGACGATGTACGCGTGGATCAAGGCATTCCACATCATTGCCGTCATCGCCTGGATGGCGGGAATGCTCTATTTGCCGCGGCTGTTCGTTTACCACTGCGCGGCCGAGAAGGGCTCGGTACAGTCGGAAACGTTCAAGGTGATGGAGCGCCGCTTGCTGCGGGCCATCATCAATCCGGCGATGATCGCGACCTGGGCGTTGGGGCTGTGGCTTGCCTGGCACGGGCCTGATTCTCGCTACGGCTGGTTCGCATCGGGCTGGTTGGGGACGAAACTTGTGCTCGTTCTCGCACTGTCGGGGCTGCATGGATTTTTCGCCCGCTGGGTGAGGGATTTTGCCGCCGATGCCAATCGTCGTTCCCAGAGATTCTATAGGATTATCAATGAAGTACCGACGATCCTGATGATCGCCATCGTTATTCTTGCGGTGGTGAAACCGTTCTGATCTTTACGCGTTGCTAGTGCAAAGTTCATCGCGGCACTTGCCTGAAGACCAGTCTTTTCTTATCTTCAGCCCATCCCACCCAACGTAGGCGGATGCAGTTGCGTATTGGCTCCAGTGGATTTGGAGCCGCCAGTGCATCGGGTCCGGGGCCCCCAAGCCCCTTACAGCCCAAGACCTGCGATCTTCCTTCCGCCAGCGACGCCGCAATTTCGATTCCACCGCTGGCCTGATTTCCATAGGACATTCTATGCGGGAAATGAAACTCCAAGAACTAAAAACCAAGACTCCGGCGGAGCTTGTCTCCTTCGCGGAAGAACTTGAGGTCGAAAACGCCAGCACCATGCGCAAGCAGGAGCTGATGTTCGGAATCCTTAAACAGCTTTCGGCTCGCGAGACCGACATCGTCGGTGAAGGCGTCGTCGAGGTGCTGCCGGACGGCTTCGGCTTTCTGCGATCGCCGGAAGCGAACTACCTGCCCGGCCCCGACGACATCTACGTCTCGCCCTCGCAGATCCGCCGCTTCGGCTTGCGTACCGGCGACACGATCGACGGCCACATTCGCAGCCCCAAGGAGGGCGAGCGCTATTTCGCGCTGCTCAAGGTCAACTCGCTCAATTTCGAGGACCCCGAAAAGGCGCGCCACAAAGTCAACTTCGACAACCTGACGCCGCTCTATCCGGACGAGTGGCTGAAGATGGAATTTGAGGATCCGACCAAAAAGGACCTCTCGGCGCGGGTCATCGATATCGTCGCGCCGGTCGGCAAGGGCCAGCGCGCGCTGATCGTGTCGCCGCCGCGCACCGGCAAGACCGTGCTCCTGCAAAACATCGCGCACTCGATCACGCACAATCACCCGGAATGCTATCTGATCGTGCTGTTGATCGACGAGCGGCCGGAGGAAGTCACCGACATGCAGCGTTCGGTGAAGGGCGAGGTGGTTTCCTCGACCTTCGACGAGCCTGCGGTGCGCCACGTCCAAGTTGCGGAAATGGTGATCGAGAAGGCCAAGCGCTTGGTCGAACACGGCCGCGACGTAGTCATCCTGCTCAATTCGATCACCCGTCTCGGCCGCGCCTACAATACCGTGGTGCCCTCTTCGGGCAAGGTGCTGACCGGCGGCGTCGACGCCAATGCGTTGCAACGGCCGAAGCGCTTCTTCGGCGCCGCGCGCAATATCGAAGAAGGCGGCTCGCTGACTATCATCGCCACCGCGCTGATCGATACCGGCAGCCGCATGGACGAAGTGATTTTCGAAGAGTTCAAGGGCACCGGCAATTCGGAACTGATCCTCGACCGCAAGGTGGCCGACAAGCGCACCTTCCCGGCCATGGACATCACCCGGTCCGGCACCCGCAAGGAAGAACTCCTGGTGCCGCCAGATCAGCTCAAGAAGATGTACGTGCTCCGCCGCATCCTCAATCCGATGGGCACCATGGACGCCATCGACTTCCTGCTCGACAAGCTGCGCAACACCAAGAACAACAGCGAGTTCTTCGACTCGATGAATACGTAGTTCTGCCGCGCCGCCGTTAGCGTTCGATTGCGCGGAAAATCCTCGCATTGTGCGCCGGCGCGGCGGCCTTGGTATTAAGCGCAAGGTCCGGGTCGACGAAGCACATGCCGCCCTTGCCCACGGCGTTTTCGCAGTCGGACGCCGTCGTATAGCCGCATTGGATCACGGCGTCTTTGTGGGTGGCATAGCCGCACCACTGGTCGGCCCGCGCGCCGGTCGACGACAGCGCTGTCATGGCGGCCGCCAGGAAGAGGCCAAGCCGGATTTCTTGTCGCATGATTCGTTCTCCTTGCTCTGCCCCAAGTCCGATAAAGCACAAAACGCGCCTGGATGGATCGGATCCTCAAGAATGTCGCACCGCGTCGATGGCGGCAATGAGGCCGGCCGGATCGCGAACCGGCAGCGAGCACGTTTCACCAACGCAGACGAAGGCCTGCGGCTCAAGAGCGGCTGCGATCTTTTGGCGCGCCGGATGCGCGGCAGGCAGCGTGTCCGCCGAAGCGGTATGAAGAACGATGCTGTCGAGCGGCGGCAAGCGGCGCGCGGCGGCGAGCAGGGCCTGGGCGCGCGGCCCCTCGCCCGTCACCACGATCTGGGCGGCCCGCAGGCGCAGATCGACCGCATTAAGAAGCGCCATATGCATGTAGAGATTTTGCGCCGCGAATGGCGCGATGGCAGCGATCATCCGGTCGGCTTTCTCGCGCCAGCGGTCATCGCCCGCCAAAACTGCGAGCCGGATGAGATTCTGCGCCGCGACCGCATTGTGATTGGGTGTCGCCTCGTCGGCCGTTGAGGCGGGACGGATCACCAGTCCTTCCGCATCGGCCGCGGTGAGATAGTAGGTTCCTGTCTCGTCGTTGGCATAGTCGCGGTCGAGCGCGCGCTGCCAATCATGCGCCCGATCGAGATAGTCGCGCTGCCCGCTCGCTTCATAGAGCGCCAACGCGGCGCGGATCATGGCGGCGAAATCGGACGCGAGGCCGGGGAATTTGAGTTTGCCGTCGCGCCACGAATGACCGAGTCGGTCGCCGCGGGACATTGCCCTCGCGATGAAGCCGAAAGCGCGTTCCGCCATGTCGATCCATGACGGCTCGTCGAATAATAATCCGGCGTTGACGAGCGCGGCGATCATCAGGCCGTTCCAGTCGGCCAGCACCTTGTCGTCGAGGCCCGGGCGCACGCGGCTTTCCCGCGCGGCGAGGAGTTTTTCCCGCAACGCGGCAAGCCGGGCCTCGTCGGCGTCGCTGCGTGGCTGCGGCTTGAGGCGATTGAGGATGTTGAGGCCCTCGAAATTGCCCGTCGGTGTGACGTCGTAGTGGCGCGCGAAAAACTCGCCGTCCTCGACGCCGAGCCGCCGGATCACCTCATCGTAGGACCAGACGTAGAATTTGCCCTCTTCGCCTTCAGAATCGGCATCGAGCGAAGCCGAGAACGCCCCCTCCTCGGTCGTCATTTCACGCTTGAGCCAGGCAACGGTTTCCTCGGCGCGCCGCCGGTAAAGCGGCTTGCTGTTGCGCTGAAACGCGATCGCCAAAAGCTCGAGGAGCTGCGCGTTGTCGTAGAGCATTTTTTCGAAATGCGGTACGAGCCAGCGCTCATCCACCGAGTAGCGCGAAAAACCACCGCCGAGATGATCGTAAATGCCGCCCTCGCAGATGTGGTCGAGGGTGATCTCGACGGCGGCGAAATTGCGCGCCTCGCCGGTGCGCAATCCGGCGCGCCAAAGGAGCTCGAACAGAGCGGCTTGCGGAAACTTCGGCGCGCCGCGCGTGCCGCCATTGACCGGATCGATGATGGCGGCGAGCTGCCGGGCGGCGCTGTCGAGCTCGCTGAGCCCGATGGTTGCAGTGCCGGCAGGCCGCGCCGCCGTGGCCAGCCGTTCCATCAGCGCCGCGCGGTTTTGCTCGATCTTGCCCGGCTCGTCACGGAACAGCCGCGCGATCTCGCGCAGCACATCGACGAAGGCCGGTTTGCCGTAGCGTGAACTGTTGGGAAAATATGTGCCGCCCCAGATCGGCTCGCCGGCGGGCGTCAGAAACATCGTCAGCGGCCAGCCGCCGTGCTCGCCAAGGTGATGCAGCGCCGCCATGTAGATCTGGTCGATGTCCGGCCGCTCCTCGCGGTCGACTTTGATGTTGACGAAGAGCTCGTTCATGACGCCGGCGGTGGCGGCGTCCTCGAAACTCTCGTGCGCCATCACGTGGCACCAGTGGCACGCCGCATAGCCGACCGAGAGCAAGATCGGTTTGTGGGTCTGCTTTGCCTCGGCCAGCGCTTCGGGGCCCCATGGCCACCAATCGACCGGGTTATTCTTGTGCTGAAGGAGATACGGACTCGTCTCGCTGGCGAGGCGATTCTGATGAGTTGCGGATGCTGGCGCTGACGTTGACATGGGCGCACCGTAGCAAGTAGCCCGCGTAGGACGAAGCGCTGAAGCGCACAGCAATTGTACCGAGCCGGACGCCATGCCCAATCGACTGCCGACCACCATTTTCGCCCTCTCCTCCGGCCGACCGCCGGCGGCGATTGCGGTGGTGCGCATCTCGGGCTCGAGCGCGCGCGCCGCGTTGGAAAGGCTCATTGGCCGCGTGCCGGAGGCGCGCAAGGCCGCACTTGTTCGTGTGTGCGATCCGCGAACGGGCGAGGGGATCGATGAAGCGCTCGCGCTGTGGTTCCCGGCGCCGCGCAGCGAGACCGGCGAGGACGTCGCGGAGCTGCAGCTGCACGGCGGATATGCGGTGGTGGCCGCGGTGCTCGAGGCATTGGGAGATGTCGATGGCTGCCGTCCGGCCGAGCCGGGCGAGTTCACGCGGCGCGCTTTTGAAAACGGCCGGCTCGATCTCACGGCGGTCGAAGGTCTTGCCGATCTGATTGCCGCGGAAACGCCGGCGCAGCGGCGCCAGGCTTTTCGCCAACTCAAGGGGTTGATCGGCGATCGCGCCGAGGCGTGGCGCGCGCGGCTCATCCAAGCGCTGGCGTTGGTTGAGGCGCGCATCGACTTTCCCGACGAAGCCGATGTGCCGGAGAATTTGATCGGTCCCGCGGTTCATGCTGCGCAGCAATTGCGCAGCGAGATTGCGGCGGCGCTGGCTGGTGGCAGGCACGGGGAGCGCTTACGGGGGGGTCTCGTCGTTGCCATTGCCGGTCCACCGAACGCCGGCAAATCAACGCTGTTCAATCGGCTGGCGCGGCGCGATGCCGCGATCGTTTCGCCTTATGCCGGCACGACGCGGGACGTGCTCGAAGTGCATCTCGATCTCGGGGGTTTTCCGGTGACGCTGCTCGATACCGCGGGCATTCGCGACGGCGACGAACCGGTCGAGCAGGAGGGTGTGCGCCGCGCCCGCGAGCGTGCGGCCGCCGCTGATTTGGTGTTATGGGTCATTGACGGATCGGCCGGAGACCTAATCAGCGAGCAGGCACGG
Source organism: uncultured Alphaproteobacteria bacterium (assembly GCA_963775515.1). Taxonomy (GTDB): domain Bacteria; phylum Pseudomonadota; class Alphaproteobacteria; order Rhizobiales; family Xanthobacteraceae; genus BOG-931. The sequence goes on from CAVZIQ010000004.1 coordinate 617,108, forward strand.
GCGATACAGGCATCAACGGTTTGGCGGGTCGAAAACAAGATCGATCTCGTTAAGCCGTGCCGAGCAGCGGGCAGGGCGCAAGTAAAAGATGAATATCAATTCAATTGTTCGATATCGGCAGCTAATGGCGATGGAATCGATCCCCTCGTCGAACAACTGGCCGGCTTTGCCAAAGAATATTTTTCGACGATCGAGGCGAGCGTCGTAACCCGTGCTCGCCATCGCCATTTGCTTGACGAGACGGTAGCGGCGATTGATCGGGCATTGGCCGAGGCGGCGAAATCCGGCGAGCATGAAGAACTCGTCGCCGAGGAATTACGCGCAGCAGCGACAGCGCTTGGGCGGCTGACCGGCCGGGTCGATGTCGAGGACGTTTTGGACGTGATCTTTCGCGAATTTTGTATTGGTAAATGATTCGTTAACGCGCTGTTCCAGGTTGTTTCACGTGAAACGGCCGGCGCCGACGGCTTTTTGACCGGTTGTTTTGCGTTCGGTAGAACGGCGCGAGCTTTGGAGAGTCCGATGGACGCCCGCTTCGATGTGATCGTTGTCGGTGGTGGCCATGCCGGTTGCGAGGCGGCCGCCGCCGCGGCGCGGATGGGCGCCCGGACGGCGCTGATCACCCAACGCTTAGCGACCATTGGCGCCATGTCGTGCAATCCCTCGATCGGCGGACTTGGCAAGGGCCATTTGGTGCGCGAAGTTGATGCGCTGGATGGGCTGATGGGCCGCGTCGCGGATGCCGCCGGAATCCAATTCCGTGTTCTTAATCGGCGCAAAGGGCCCGCCGTACGCGGCCCGCGCGCCCAGGCCGATCGCAAGCTTTACGCCGCGGCGATGCAGCAGGAGATGCGGCAAACCGCGAATCTGACCGTCATTGAAGGGGAGGTCGACGACATCCTTCTCACCGATGGGCAGCTGAATGGCGTCGAGGCTGTTCGGCTTGCCGACGGCCGGGAATTCGGGAGCGCAGCGGTGGTGTTGACCACGGGCACCTTTCTGCGCGGCCTCATCCATATCGGCGAGCGCCAGATCCCGGCCGGCCGCGTCGGTGAGGCGCCGGCGCTCGGTTTGTCCCGCACGCTTGAGCGCGCCGGCTTTGCGCTCGGGCAACTCAAGACCGGTACGCCGCCGCGGCTCGACGGCGACACGATCGACTGGACGGTGCTGGAGATGCAGCCGGGGGATGATCCGCCGGAGCCATTCTCCGTGCTCACCGAGCGCATCGGCAATCGGCAGATTCAGTGCGGGATCACCCGCACCATACCGGCGAGCCACGATATCATTCGCGCCAACGTGCATCGTTCGCCGATGTATTCCGGGCAGATCAAGAGCCGCGGCCCGCGCTATTGCCCGTCCATCGAAGACAAAATCACGCGGTTCGGCGAACGCGATGGCCATCAAATCTTTCTTGAGCCGGAGGGCCTCGACGACACGACCGTCTACCCCAATGGCATCTCGACCTCACTGCCGGAGGACGTGCAGGCCGCGCTCGTGGCCTCCATTCCCGGACTAGAGCGGGCGCGCATCGTTCGGCCCGGCTACGCCATCGAATACGACCATGTGGATCCTCGCGAACTGACGCCATCGCTGGAGACAAAACGCCTGCCGGGACTGTTCCTAGCGGGTCAGATCAACGGCACTACCGGCTACGAAGAGGCCGCCGCGCAGGGCTTGGTCGCCGGCCTTAATGCAGCGGCGCGGGCGGGCGATGCCGCGCCGATCCTGTTCGATCGTGCTGAAGGCTATCTCGGCGTCATGATCGACGATTTGGTCACCCGCGGGGTGAGCGAGCCGTACCGCATGTTCACATCGCGCGCCGAGTACCGATTGACGCTCCGCGCCGATAACGCCGATCACCGGCTGACGGGCAGGGGTATTGGGCTCGGCTGCGTGGGCCCGGAGCGTGCGCAAAAGCATCAAGCCAAAATGGCCTCGCTCGATGCGGCAAGGACGATGGCGCGGGCGCTCGCGGTCACACCAAGCGAAGCTGCGCGGCATGGCCTTTCGCTGCGCAAGGATGGCCAGCGGCGCTCTGCCTTTGAGGTGCTGTCGTACCCGGATATCGCCATTGGCGATCTGGCGCGAATTTGGCCGGCCTTTGGCGAGCTCGATCCGAAGATCGCACAGCAGCTCGAAATCGACGCGAAATACGACGTCTATCTCAGCCGGCAAGCCGCCGACGTCGAGTCTTATCGCCGCGACGAAAGTCTCGTACTCGCTGACGATGTCGATTACGCCGCCGTGTCCGGCCTGTCGAACGAGGTTCGCCACAAGCTGCAATCCCATCGGCCGCGGACCATCGGACATGCCGGACGCCTCGATGGCATCACGCCTGCCGCATTGATGCTTCTTGCGGCGCATGTGCGCCGGCAGCATCGCCGGCCGGCGAGCACGGCCGCTGATAAGTCCGCAAGTGGCGCCGCCTGATCTTACCGCCGATCGCGCTCGCGCGCTTAAGCTCACGCCTGTTTCACGTGAAACAGCGGCCCGTCTCGACCGCTTTGTTGTGCTTCTCATGCAATGGCAGCAGCACACCAATCTCATTGCATCTTCGACCGAGCCGATCGTCTGGACCCGCCACGTCGCCGACTCCTTGCAGCTCCTGCCGCTGGCGCCCCGCGCGCGGATTTGGGTCGACCTTGGCTCCGGGGGCGGCTTTCCCGGCTTGGCGCTCGCTTGTGCGCTCGCAGACACCCCTGGCGCTCAGGTGCATCTCGTTGAGAGTACGCTGAAGAAGGCCGCATTTTTGCGCGAAGCGGCGCAGGTCACCGGTGCGCCGGCGGTAGTCCACGCTGAGCGGATCGCTGACTTCGTCAGACACGCTCCGACCCAAATTGATGCGGTGACCGCACGCGCCTTGGCGCCACTCACTAAACTGTTGGCTGAGGCATATCCGCTGTTGAAAAGAGCCGCGATAGGCCTGTTTCCCAAGGGACAAGATGTTGCTGCTGAATTGACCCAAGCCGCTAAATGTTGGAAGATTCAATCAAGTTTGGTGCCGAGTCGGACCGATCCAAAGGCCCAAATCGTGGTGGTCCGCAACTTGGAACCGCAACTCTAATTACAACCTGGACACAACTATAAGCTGTATTGCGCCCTAAACTTTGGACATTGCTGCGATGATCGACGCTCCCGAACAATCTTCTCATGCTGCCTTTGCCGCAGCCCTGACAGCAAAGCCGCCTCGCGTCCTTGCTGTCGCCAACCAGAAAGGCGGGGTCGGCAAAACGACGACGGCGATCAATCTCGGCACCGCGCTCGCCGCGATCGGCGAAGATGTCTTGATCCTCGACCTCGACCCGCAGGGCAATGCGTCGACCGGTCTCGGCATCGATCGCCGCAACCGGCGTTACTCGACCTACGACGTGCTGACCGGGGAGGCGGCGCTCCGCGACGCTATCGTCCCGACGGCAGTTCCTCGTCTTCACTTGGCGCCATCGACCCTCGATCTCTCCGGGCTCGAACTCGAGATCGGACAGGCGCGTGATCGCGCGTACCGGCTGCGCAGCGCGCTCAACCCGCTGAACACGATCGGCGGCACCAAATTCACCTATGTGCTGGTCGATTGTCCGCCGTCGCTCAATCTTCTGACCATCAACGCCATGGCGGCGGCCAACGCCATTCTGGTGCCGCTGCAATGCGAGTTCTTCGCGCTCGAGGGCTTGTCACAATTGCTGAAGACGGTGGAGTCGGTGCGCGAGCAGCTCAACCCTGATCTCACGATCCACGGCGTCGTGCTGACGATGTTTGACGCGCGCAACAATCTGTCGGGACAGGTCGTCGCAGACGTGCGCGAATTCCTGGGACCGAAGGTCTACGACACCGTCATTCCGCGCAACGTGCGAGTCTCCGAAGCGCCGTCCTACGGCAAGCCCGTTCTGGTCTACGATCTCAAATGCAGCGGTAGCGAAGCCTATTTGCGGCTCGCCACCGAAATCATCCAACGAGAGAAAGAACTATGTGCCGTGTGAGGCCAGTTACGTGACTGAGGGTCTAGGGACGACGGCGATGGCGGAAGATGCGACGCGATCGCGACTGGGGCGCGGCCTTGCCGCGTTGATCGGCGAGGTAGCCGGGGAAAGTTCTTCGGTCGAACGGCCGCGCGGGCAGCGGCGGGTGCCGACCGGTTCGTTGCGGCCGAATGCGCGGAATCCGCGGCACACTTTCTCCAATGCCGAACTCGACGAACTCGTCGTTTCGCTGCGCGAGCGCGGCATCATCCAACCGATCATCGCGCGCCCGGTGCGCGGCGCAGTCGATGCTTACGAAATCATCGCCGGCGAGCGCCGCTGGCGCGCGGCGCAGCGCGCCGGCTTGCACGAAGTCCCCGTCGTTATCATCGAAGCGACCGACGCCGAAGCGCTGCAACTCGCGATTATCGAGAACGTCCAGCGCGCCGATCTCAATCCGCTCGAAGAAGCGGACGGCTATCGCGCGCTGATGGACGAGTTCGGCAATAGCCAGGACGAAATCGCAAAGACCATTGGCAAGAGCCGCAGCTATGTCGCCAACACGTTACGGCTTCTCAAACTGCCGGATCCGGTGAAGGCCTACATTCACGCCGGCAAGCTTTCCGCCGGCCATGCACGAACATTGGTCGGTCAGCCGAACGCGGAAGAGCTGGCGGAGGAAATCGTCAACCGCGGCCTCAATGTTCGCCAAGTCGAAGCGCTGGCGCGCGAGGTCGGAGGCAAGGGCGCAAAAGCTGGCGCCAACGGCCGCAAATCGCTCGCCAGGGCGGAAAAGAACGCGAACCTGGTCGCGCTCGAAAAGCGGATATCCGACGCGCTTGGCTTGGTGGTGAGCATCGACGATCGCGGCCGCGGCGGCACGCTGAGCATCCGTTATCGCAGCCTCGATCAGCTCGATGAAGTGCTGCGCCGGCTCGAAAAAAAGCGCTAAGCGCCAACGCTGAAAATTGATCTAGCCACCGCGCGCCCGCCAGGCGGCCTTGAATGCCTTGCGTTTGGCCGGATCGTAGAGACTCGGATAATCGTAGGTTAGCGGCTTTGACGGCTCGATATGGAGCGTGGCGAAGACCGGCCCGTCCTGTTCGAGCACATGCGCGACCTGCTGCGTGAAAATGCCGAGATCGGCGAAATCGTAAACCGCGGCGTAACCTGCAGCCCGAGCAAGCCCGGCGAAATCCACTTTCGGCGACGGGATCGGATGGCTGCCATTGGCCTCATAGGTTTCATTCTGCGCAACCAGATGAACGAGGTTCTTCGGCGCGACCGCCGCGATCGTGACCAAGCTGCCAAGATTCATCAGGAGCGAGCCGTCGCCTTGCAGGACAACGACGCGTTTGTCCGGCCGGCCCAGCGCCAGACCGAGCCCGTGCGAGGAGTCGAGGCCCATCGCGCCGATCGACGTATAGTTGAGGACGCGGGGAGCGATCTCGACCCAATCCACCGCCGAGCTATAGGTGGCGACCACCGCTTGATCGGTGATGTGACGAGCGAGAACCCGGAAACATTCGTCGCGCTTCATCATGTGGGGCTCCGCCCGATCAGAAATGCAACCGGCGCCGATTCGGCGTAGGCCCGGTCGATCGCCGGTTGGATTTTCGCCACGTCGGCGTCGATGCTGATGAGGTGATGCGCGATGCCCATGTCGTCCAGGATGGGCTCCATGATGCGGACGCCGTAGCGCGGCGATGCGCGCGGCGCCAATTGCGGATCGTGCTGCAGCAATCCGACCATCATGCAGATCGGCTGCTTGTACTCGACGGCCACGCCGCGGATGGCATTGATCGAGTCAAGAAATCCGGTGTGCTGGATCAGGATCAGCGCGCGCTCGTCGCAATAGGAGAGAGCGGAAGCGATGCCGATACATTCGTCTTCCTTGCAGACGCGAATGAGTCGAAGATCCTTGTCTTGCGCAATTGGTGCCAGCAATCCGCTACTGGTGGTGATGTCCGGCACCGACAGGACGTATTTGATCCCGCTTGTCTTGATGGCGCCGATAATCAGACCGCCACTGAGCACGCCAGACGTCGCAGCAGCGCTTACCTCGCGCGTGTTCATTCCGGCCTCCAACGCCGTGAGCTACGTCTTGTAAACGTAGACTGGATCGGAATTTGCCGCAGCAAAAAGCCGGCGCTGCGGCCGGCTTTTTTCAAATCGCGATTGAGAGTGCGCTATTTGTGGTGATGCCACACGGGCTTCGGCGGCGTACCGTCAGTCCAGGCATCATGAGGCAACATCGCGTCAACGATATAGCCGCCGATGATGGGCACGATGCAGTCGCCGACGCCGTCATACATCTCGCGCGGAGTGAGCGGCCGATTAAGGACAATGGTTCCGACGAACGGATAGACCACGGCGCAGGCGTATGTCGTAACGGCGTAGGCGGTCCCAATCGACATTGGGCGATGCGCAGGGTAGCCGTGCTTCTTGGCCAGGTAATAGCCGGCAACGTCGGTACCCGCGCCGACCGCTGCGCCACCCCAAAACAAACGCGGATCCTGGCCGCGCGTCAGCCACGTCCAGAACGTATTCCAATTGTTATCCTGAGCCCGTGCAGCCTGCGGCTGAAGCCCAAGCGCAAAAACCAGGGCCAGCGCAGCGAAGATGAACCGCTTCATTATGGTAGCTCCCCTCCACACCATCGTGCCCAAAAACCGGCGCAGTATGGTTAACGTATGTTGAACGAGCTGGCGGGGGCTGTCGAGCGTTCGACGCGCGGACGCGCAAAATTCCTTGTAGCTGTGCTTATTTGGCAACCAATTATCCCCAGCCCAGGGCTTGGGGGCCTGAAAATATCGCTGCACGTCTTGGCCGCCGGAGTAGGGCTATTCCGCCGCCGTTCGGCCTGCTCTGCCCGTCCCAAAGCGTCGCTCGATGTAGTCGACGACGATCTTTTGAAAGTCGGCGGAAACCGTCGGACCACGCAGTGTCATGGCCTTCTTGCCGTCGATAAAGACAGGCGCCGTCGGTTGCTCGCCGGTGCCCGGCAGTGAAATCCCGATATCGGCGTGCTTCAACTTACCCGGGCCGTTGACGATACAGCCCATGACCGCGACGTTGAGGCCCTCGACGCCGGGATAGCGCGTCTTCCATTCCGGCATTGAGTCGCGAATGAAATTTTGAATGCTTGCCGCCAGCTCCTGAAAGGTTGTCGAGGTGGTGCGGCCGCAGCCGGGGCAGGCCGCGACCAGCGGCACGAAGATGCGCAAACCCACGGTCTGCAGCAATTCCTGCGCGACCTTGACTTCCAACGTGCGGTCGCCGTTCGGCTCGGGCGTGAGCGAGACGCGGATGGTGTCGCCGATGCCGAGCTGCAAGAGCACGCCCATCGCGGCCGATGAAGCAACAATGCCCTTCGAGCCCATGCCGGCCTCGGTGAGGCCGAGATGGAGCGCATAGTCGCAGCGCCGCGCCAATTCGCTGTAGACCCCGATCAAATCCTGCACCGCCGATACTTTGGCCGAAAGGATTATCTTCGAGCGCGGCAGGCCGATTTCTTCCGCGCGCTCGGCGGACAGCAGCGCCGACTGCACCATGGCTTCGCGCGTCACGTCGCGCGCATCGACCGGGTGGTTCGACCGCGCGTTTTGGTCCATCAGATGGGTGAGCAATTCCTGGTCGAGCGATCCCCAATTGGCGCCGATGCGCACCGGCTTGTTGTGGCGGATGGCGGTTTCGACGATGGCCCCGAATTGCCGGTCCTTCTTTTCCTTAAAGCCGACATTGCCCGGATTGATGCGATATTTATCGAGCGCCTCGGCGCAGGCGGGGTGATCGGCCAGGAGCTTGTGGCCGATATAGTGGAAGTCGCCGACGATCGGCACGTCGACATTCATCTTAAGAAGCTGCTCCTTGATGTGCGGAACGGCGGCGGCCGCCTCGTCGCGGTCCACCGTAATGCGCACGATTTCCGAACCCGCGCGCGCGAGCGCAGCCACCTGTTTGGCGGTCCCCGCGGCGTCGGCAGTATCGGTATTGGTCATCGACTGCACCACTACGGGCGCGCCGCCGCCGACGGTCACATTGCCGACCTTCACGGCAACGCTTCGGTGCCTCTCGGCCGGGCCGGAAAATTCCATCATGTCGAAGTCCTTACGGGACGGTCATTGGGCTGATAACCCGCGTAACTCGCAAAAAGCCACACCGGTCAGACCCCCAGCATATAGCGTCATTGGGGCCGGTTGACGAGGAGGAGGCCTCCCGCCACCAGCACGACGGCCAGAGCAAAAGCCAGCGTCAGCGGCTCGTTCAGCACAACGTGACCGGCCGCTACCCCAAAAAGCGGGGCTAGGAAGGTGAATACCGATAACCGCGCGGCCGAATACCGCACCACAAGCGCGAACCAGACCGCGAAAGTGACGCTCACGACCCAGACGGTCTGATAGGCAAGGGCGCCAAGTGCAACGGCTGAAGGCATCGCATCGATGTGCTCGCCGAACAGGACGGCGCCGCCGGCGAGGAGCGGCGCCGAGACGACGAGCTGGTAGAGCAGGGTTTTCTCAGCGTTGATCCGATTTAACGGACTGACCTTGATCACCAGCGTCGTCGCCGCCCAGGCCAAGGCGGCGCAGACCAGCATGATGTCGCCCAGCACCTGGTGTGGACTGGTTGCAGGCGTCGGCAGGCCGAAGGCAATGGCAATGCCGACGAAGGATAAAAGCAGGCCAAGCCACTGGGAAAGATGGAAATGGTCGCCCGGCACGACCCAGCGCGAGCCGATGACCACGAAAAACGGCGCCAGATAGAGAAACAGCGTGCCGCGCGTTACCGTGGTCCAAACGAGGCCGCGATAAATCAGCAGGAACTCGAGCGCAAAGAGTAAGCCCGCCAAGAGCCCGGCGCGGAGCGTGCCATCGCGCCGGAACAGAGGGACGCCACGCGCCTGCGTCCATAAACCGACCAGCACTGCCGCGATCACCGAGCGTGCCGCGGACTGCGTCAGTGGCGGGATATCGTGGATCGCGAGCTTGATCGCGACGTTATTGAAACCCCAGCTCAGACACAGTCCGATCGTCACCGCGACCGCGATTGCATCGAGCGGGCGGGACGACGGCGAGGCTGGTGCAGCCGCGCGTTTCAATTCCGCGACATCATCGTTCACGGCAATGCGAGCAAATGCCGGCGATTTCGATCAGCGGGCTTCTCGGAGAAAACCCCGCGGCGCGCGACGATGCCTTGAGCGCTTCGGCGGCGGCGCCGCCGGGCGCCTCGCCGACCGTGCCGCAGCTCTCGCAGATCAAAAAGACAACGAGGTCATCGCCGCGATGATTGTGCACGCAAGCGACGAATGCGTTTCAACTCTCGATGCGATGGACGAGGCCGTTCTCGCAAAGGAAATCGAGCGCGCGATAGATGGTGATCGGCGCTGGACGGTTCTTGTGTCCCAATCGCTCGATGATTTCGTAAGCGCCGAGCGGTTTGTGGCTCGCCAACAGCGCCTGCAAGACCAGACGGCGCATCGGTGTGAGGCGCTGCGCGCGCTCGGCGCATTGGGCCTCCGCATGCGCAATCGCCGCGCTGGCGCAGCGTTCGTGGTCGTGGTCCGGCGCTGGAAAGATCGCACGCGGCATATTCGTCATTGCCTGGTCATTCTCAGCACCTAATCCCACGGCTTCGGAGATCAATCTGCCATGTCGGCTGGAATGTAGCGGATTGCCGAGGCTCGCGAAAACGTGACGCGCTCCCCGATTTTTATGTTGCGCCGCAACACGAAGCACCCCACATTCCCGGCGGCTCACGATCTAGGCACTCTTCTGGGCGTTCTTGTGCCGGGGCGCCGCTCCTGAATTGGGGGTTGTCATGTTGAAAGGAAAGTCCGCGCTGGTGACCGGTTCGACCTCGGGCATCGGTCTCGCCATTGCTCGCGCTCTGGCGGCGCAGGGCGCCAACATCACGATTAACGGCTTTGGCGACACGGCGGCGATCGAAAAAGAGCGCGCCGGCATCGAGAAGGATTTTCAGGTCAAAGCGGTCTATTCCGGCGCCGATATGAGCAAGCCCGCCGAGATCGCCGACATGGTGCACACCAGCGAGAAAACCTTCGGCTCGCTCGATGTGCTCGTTAACAATGCCGGGATTCAGTTCGTTTCGCCGATCGAGGATTTTCCAATCGAGAAATGGGACCAGATCATCAGCATCAATCTGTCGGCGGCTTTCCACGCCATTCGCGCCGCGGTGCCCGGCATGAAGTCGCGCAAATGGGGCCGCATCATCAATACCGCTTCGGCGCATTCGCTGGTCGCTTCGCCTTTCAAGTGCGCCTATGTGTCCGCCAAGCATGGGCTCGCCGGCCTCTCCAAAACCGTCGCCCTTGAAGTCGCCACCTTCGGCATCACCTGCAACTGCATCAGCCCCGGCTATGTGTGGACGCCGCTGGTCGAGAAGCAGATCCCCGACACCGCCAAGGCGCGCGGCATGACGGAGGAGCAAGTCAAACGCGACGTGATCCTGGCGGCGCAGCCGACCAAGGAATTCGTGACCGTCGACGAAGTCGCCGACCTCGCCGTCTATCTCTGTTCGGATGGGGCGAAGGCCATTACCGGCGCCAATCTTTCGATCGACGGCGGCTGGACGGCCGAATAACGAATGCATGAGTAATATCCTCAACGCGCTGTTGCCCGGGCGCGCGGCGACGAAAGCGGCTGTGCCAAAAATCAAGCGCATCAATCTCGCGCTGCAGGGCGGCGGCGCGCACGGCGCATTTACCTGGGGCGTGCTCGAACAGCTTTTGAGCGACGAGCGGCTGTCGATCGAGGGCATTTCCGGTACCTCCGCCGGCGCGGTCAATGCCGTGATGGTGGCCGACGGGCTCGTGCGCGGCGGGCGCGAAGAGGCGCAAAAGCGCCTCGCCGATTTCTGGCGCTCCGCGTCGAGCACCGGCAATCTGCCGGTGCTGCAGCGGGCGGTGATGGAGCGGCTCTTGTCGTTCACACCGCTCGAAGGCACGCCGGTGCAGGCGTGGTTCGATGCGATGTCGCATTATTTTTCGCCCTATGACGCCAATCCGCTCAATATCAACCCGCTTAAGGATTTGATCGACCGTTTCGTCGATTTCGACAAGCTGCGCGCGAGCGAAGATTTGCAGCTGTTCATCTCGGCGACCAATGTGCAGACCGGACGGGTGCGCATCTTTCCGCGCGAGAAAATCACGGCGGAAGCTGTCATGGCGTCCGCTTGTCTGCCAACGATTTTTCGCGCCGTCGAAATCGACGGCGTGCCCTATTGGGACGGCGGCTATCTCGGTAATCCGGTCATCTTTCCGTTTTTCCGCACCACCACGACCGAGGACGTCCTGGTGGTACAGATCAATCCGTTGGTGCGGCAGGCGACGCCGACGTCGTCCAGCGAGATCATGAACCGCATCAACGAAATTACCTTCAACTCCTCGCTGATCGGCGAATATCGCGCCATCGACTTCGTCGCCCGCTTGATCGATCAAGGCAAGCTGCCGCGCGGCACCGGGCCCGGGCAATACCGGCGCATCAACGTCCATCGCATCGTGCTCGACCGCTTCGGCACCCACTTCGACGCCTTCAGCAAACTTTCGACCGATTACGATTTTTTCGACATGCTACATGTCAGCGGCAAGCGCGCGGCTCGGCGGTTTCTCGACGAGCATTTCGACGATATCGGCGTCAAGTCGACGGTCGATCTGCAGGCGGAGGCGCAGGCCGAGTGGGCGTGATAGCCTGTTCGCTATGATCAACGCGCCTTTGCTCGCCGTCGAAATCGGCGCCGTCCGGCTCGAAATCTGCGTCGCCGACATCACGACGCTTCAGGTCGACGCCATCGTCAATGCAGCAAACCGCAGCCTGCTCGGCGGCGGCGGCGTCGACGGTGCGATCCATCGTGCCGCGGGGGCGGATTTGCGCGCGGAATGTGCGCGGCTTGGCGGCTGTGAAACCGGAACAGCCAAGATCACGCGCGGCTACCTGTTGCCGGCGAAGCATGTCATCCACGCCGTCGGTCCGGTCTGGCAGGGCGGCGGCGCCGGCGAGGAAGAGTTGCTGGGCTCCTGTTACCGCGCGGCGCTCGATCTTGCCGCTACCCGCCGCCTGGCGTCGATCGCGTTCTCGGCGATTTCGACCGGCGTCTACGGATTTCCGCCGGACCTTGCCGCTCGCATCGCGGTCGGAACCGTCGCCTCGGAGCTTGGCGCTGCGCCGCGCGATATGTCCCGTGTCGTATTCTGTTGCTTTGCGGCGGAATCCGCCGACCATCACCTGACCGCTTTCGCCGAGCTCGGCCTCGCTTAGCCGCGGTCGCATTGCTGCCGTCGCAGAGCAGCTCTGCAGCATTTTCTATTCTGTAATTTAATAAGCTAGCTCATATTAAGCGTGTCGTAATTCAGGCAGGCTGACATGCTCCCGCGCTCGCTCAACAGAGAATTTGCCTTTTCACTCAATGACGTAGCTCGGATGCTCCGCACCTACGCGGATCACAAGGCGAGCCAGCTCGGGATGACCCGCGCGCAGTGGGTCGTCCTGGTCCGGGTCGACCGGTTCGAGGGACTGAAGCAATCCGAACTCGCCGAAATGCTCGACCTCCAGCCCATTTCGCTAACGCGGCTTCTCGATCGGCTTTGCCAGGCCGGTCTGATCGAACGCCGCTCAGACCCGAATGACCGCCGCGCCAAGCGGCTCTACCTTACGGCCGCGGCCCGTCCGATGCTCGAGCGGCTTGGCGACCTCGGCGACGAACTGATGGCGACGGCGCTCGCCGGTGTCGAGCGCGAGAGCGTCGAACGGATGGTCGCGCAGCTTGCCGTCATCAAAGAAAACCTCCGCCACGCGATCCAGAACAAGGCGGCTCCCGGCACAGCGGCGGAACAGCGCTATGGTTGAGCGCGCGCTTAAATCCATCGATCCCGAACGCGGCGAAGCACCGGACGTGCGCGAGGCGCCGACGGCCGTACCGGCCTCCCGCCCGACGGATTTGCGGGCAGCTGCCGGCAAGAACAAGACGCCCAAGCTGGATCGCCGCCGTGGACTCCGCTGGGGTCTTTTTGGGGTTCTGCCGCTCGTCCTCCTCGCTGGCATCTACTGGTACGCCACCGGCGGCGAGGTGATGTCGACCGATGACGCCTATGTGGATACCCAGAAAGTCGCCGTCTCGACCGACGTCGCCGGCATCGTTCAAGTGGTCGACGTTACGGACAACGAGCGCGTCCGTGCCGGCCAGGTGCTGTACCGGCTCGATCCCCGCCAATATCAGATCGCTCTCGACAACGCCAAAGCCAATCTGGCCCAAACGGCACTGTCCATCGATGCCATGAAGCAGGATTACAAGCGCATGCTGAGCGATGTCGCCGCCGAGCAAGCGCAGGTCGTTCTGGATGAAACCAACTATGCTCGGGACGCCGCGCTGCTGCACAGCGGCACCGTCTCCCAGGCCGTGTACGATCAGGCGCAGTCGACGCTCGACACAGATAAGAGCAAGCTCGAATCCTTGCGGCAGCAAACGCAAGTGCAATTGGCACGGCTGGGCGGCAATGCCGACATTCCGGTCGAACAGCATCCGCAATTTCTGCAGGCCCGAGCGCAGGTCGACGAGGCTCAACGGCAGCTCGATCACACGGTCATCGTTGCGCCGTTCGCCGGCCTGGTCACCGATGTTTCGGCGATCGCTCCCGGAAAATATCTCGCTGCCTCGACGACGGCTTTCTATCTGGTCGACACGGATCACGCCTGGATAGAGGCCAATCCAAAAGAGACCGAGCTCGCCTATGTGCGGCCCGGCCAGCCGGTTACCGTCACGGTCGACGCCTATCCCGACGTAGCCTGGCGCGGCACTGTCGATAGCATCAGCCCGGCCGCCGCACAGGAATTTTCCTTATTGCCAGCGCAAAACACCAGCGGCAATTGGGTGAAGGTCGTCCAGCGCGTACCGATGCGGGTGCGCGTCGACGCCACGGAAAAGGATAAGCCGCCGCTGCGCGCCGGCATGAGCGCCGTGGTCGACGTCGATACCGGTCATGCGCGAGGCTTGCCGAATCCATTTGGCTGGTGACCGCCATGGAAAAAGCCGAAGGCGCCAATCGCGGCATGATCACGCTTTGCGTGATCCTTGCCACGCTCATGCAGGCGCTCGACACAACCATCGCCAACGTCGCACTGCCCTATATGCAAGGCAGCGTCTCCGCCAGTCAGGACCAAATCGATTGGGTGCTGACCTCCTATATCGTGGCCGCCGCTATCATGACGCCGCCAACCGGCTTTCTCGCCGGAAGATTCGGAATCAAGCGGCTCTTCCTCGTTTCCATTGGCGGCTTTACGCTGGCGTCGATGCTATGCGGCATGGCTCAGTCGCTGGATCAGATCGTCTTATTCCGCGTCATGCAGGGCGCCTTTGGCGCTGCATTGGTGCCACTGTCTCAATCCGTGTTGTTTGGCACTTATCCCCGGGAACGCCAGGGCTTTGCCATGGCGCTATTCGGCGTCGGTGTCATGATCGGACCGGTGCTGGGTCCGGTTCTCGGTGGCTGGCTGACCGAGTATTACAGCTGGCGCTACGTGTTCTACATCAATCTGCCGATCGGAATTCTCGACTTTCTCGGCATCATGCTGTTCTTGCCGGAATCGCCGCGCGATCAAGTCAGCAAGCTCGATTGGTTCGGCTTCGGCACCTTGAGCATCACGCTCGGCGCACTGCAAATCATGCTCGATCGCGGCGAGCAGAAGGATTGGTTCAGTTCGGGCGAAATCATCATCGAAGCGATCGTCGCCGCCTCGGCATTCTATCTGTTCATCGTCCACATCTTCACGTCGAAAAATCCATTCGTCAAACCATCGATGTTCCGCGACCGCAATTTTACGGCAGGTATGCTGTTCGTCGTGATCATCGGCCTGACCTATTACGCCTCGATGGCGTTGCAGCCGCCCTATTTGCAGGAGTTGATGAACTACCCGGTCGTCACCGCAGGTCTCATCATGGGACCGCGCGGCGTCGGAACCATGGCTTCAATGCTGATTGTCGGACGCATGGTTGGCCGCGTCGACACCCGAATTTTGCTCGGCATTGGGCTCGGCCTGACGGCGTGGTCATTCTACCAAATGACAGGCTGGACGCCGGACGTGTCGCAAGGGTCGATTATCGCGGTCACGATGGTGCAGGGCTTCGGACTTGGATTTTTGTTCGTGCCGCTTAGCGCGGCGACATTATCGACGCTGCCGGCGCAAGCGCGGACCGAGGGTGCCGGCCTTTACAGCCTGTTCCGCAATATCGGCTCGAGCGTCGGCATTTCGGTGGTCAATGCGCTATTGATCCGCAACACTCAAGTAAACCACGCCGATATCGCTGCGAATGTGACGGCGGTGAACCACGGCTTCGACAATCCGGCGGTGGCCCATTTCTGGGATCCAATGACAGCCGCCGGCCGCACCGCTCTTGATGCGGTCATTACCGAGCAAGCGCAGATCATCGCCTATATCGACGACTACAAGTTCCTGATGATTGCGACGCTGGCCGTGCTTCCGTTGCTGATGGTGTTTCGGCGCCCATCAGCTCGTGTCGCCCAAGTTCCGGTGATGGAGTGAAATGAATACGGGCGGCCTCCAGGGCCGCCCGTTCAAAAACGTCCGCAAAGCACAGCGACTATTCGCCTGCTGCAGCGTCGCGCGGTTGCTCGCCTTCCGCCTTCTGTTTGGCTTCGAGGTCCTCGCCGGTTTGCTGATCGACGACTTTCATCGACAGCCGCACCTTGCCGCGCTCGTCGAAACCGAGGAGTTTCACCTTCACCTTGTCGCCTTCCTTGACGACGTCGCCCGTCTTCTGCACCCGGCGCGGCGCCAGCTGGCTGATATGGACAAGGCCGTCCTTGGCGCCGAAGAAATTCACGAAAGCGCCGAAGTCCATCACCTTGACCACGGTGCCCTCGTAGATGTGACCGACTTCCGGTTCGGACGCGATCGACTTGATCCAATTGATTGCCGCCTTGATCGACTCCGCGTCAGCGGAGGCGACCTTGACCGTACCGTCGTCCTCGACGTTGATCTTGGCGCCGGTCTTTTCGACGATCTCGCGGATCACCTTGCCGCCCGAACCGATCACTTCGCGGATCTTGTCGACAGGGATCTTGAAGGACTCGATGCGCGGGGCGTATTCGCCGAGTTCGGCGCGCGCGGCGGTCAATGCTTTCGACATTTCGCCAAGGATATGCAAGCGGCCGTCTTTGGCCTGGGCCAAAGCGACTTTCATGATCTCCTCGGTAATGCCGGCGATCTTGATGTCCATTTGCAACGAGGTGACGCCGCCTTCGGTGCCGGCGACCTTAAAATCCATGTCGCCGAGATGGTCTTCGTCGCCAAGAATGTCGGAGAGCACGGCATAGCGCTTGTCTTCGAGAATGAGGCCCATGGCGATGCCGGCGGTCGGCCGCTTGAGTGGTACACCGGCATCCATCAGCGCCAGCGACGAGCCGCACACCGTCGCCATCGACGACGAACCGTTCGAACTCGGTGATCTCGGAGACAACGCGGATGGTGTAGGGGAACTCTTCCTTCGACGGCAGCATCGGATGGATCGCGCGCCAGGCGAGCTTGCCGTGACCGATTTCGCGCCGGCCGGGCGCGCCGGTGCGGCCGGTTTCGCCCACCGAATAGTGGGGAAAGTTGTAGTGCAGCAGGAACGTTTCCTTATACGTTCCCTGCAGCGCGTCGATGAACTGCTCGTCTTCGGAGGTGCCGAGCGTGGCGACCACCAAAGCCTGGGTCTCGCCGCGGGTGAACAGCGCCGAGCCGTGGGTACGCGGCAGCACGCCGACTTCCGCCACGATCTGCCGAACGGTCTTTACGTCGCGGCCGTCGATGCGCTTGCCGGTGTCAAGAATGTTCCAGCGTACGATCTTGGCTTCGAGCTCCTTGAATACGCCGGCCACCGCGGCCTTGTCGTATTTCGGTTCGGCGCCTTCCGGGAAAAACTTCTCCATCACCTTTTGCTTCACCGCGGCGACGGCGTCCTGGCGATCCTGTTTGCGTACGATCGAATAGGCGGCGCGCAGATCCTTCTCGGCGAGCTCCAGAATTTCCTTCTCGAGCGCTTTATTGTCGTTGGTCGCCAGGTCGCGCGGTTCCTTGGCGGCCTTTTCCGCGAGCTTGATGATGGCCTCGATCACCGGCTGGAAATGCCGGTGCCCGAACATTACCGCGCCCAGCATGATGTCTTCGGACAGCTCTTTCGCCTCCGATTCCACCATCATGACGGCGTCTTGGGTGCCGGCGACGACGAGGTCGAGTTGACTTTCCGGCATCTCATCGAGCGACGGGTTGAGCACGTATTCGTTGTTGATGAAGGCGACGCGGGCGGCGCCGATCGGACCCATGAACGGCGCGCCCGAAAGCGTGAGTGCCGCCGAGGCCGCGACCATCGCGACGATGTCGGGATCGTTCTCCTGATCGTGCGACAGCACGGTCACGGTGACCTGGGTGTCGCAGCGCCAGCCTTCGGCGAACAGCGGCCGAACCGGGCGATCGATCAGGCGCGACGTCAGCGTGTCCTTTTCGGTCGGACCGCGTTCGCGCTTGAAATAGCCGCCGGGAATCCGGCCGGCCGCGTAATATTTCTCCGTGTAGTTGACGGTGAGCGGAAGGAAATCGATGCCTGCCTTCGGCTCCTTGGCGGCAACGACGGCGGCAAGCACACTGGTCTCGCCATAAGTCGCGAGCACGGCTCCGTCGGCTTGACGCGCTATTCTGCCGGTTTCCAGCGTTAGATTACGGCCACCCCAGTCAAGTTGGACCTTATGAATATTGAACATTGCGATTGTCTCTCATGGTTTTCGCGAAAGTGCGAAAGCCATAAGCAAGACGGCAAGACGCTGTCGGCGCAGCAATGCTGCAATGCCTCAACAGCGACTGGCGATCCTGCCATGGCCTTCGGACCTTCCTTTTAGATATGAACAGGCAACGGCCCATTCCACGGATCGGCAGCTCTGCTGCCGGGCAAAGGCGGACGCATCGTGCGCTCCACCAACAGACGCGCGGGTTCTCCCGCGCGGAAACGTTCAGCGGCGAATACCCAGCCGTTCGATCAACTCCTTGTAACGCCCATCGTCCGTGCGCCGAAGATAATCGAGAATCTGGCGACGTTGCGACACGAGCTTGAGCAAGCCGCGCCGCGAATGGTTGTCTTTGACATGTGTCTGGAAGTGGCCCGTCAGGTTGTTGATCCGCTCCGAGAGCAGTGCAACCTGGACTTCGGGCGAGCCGGTATCGCCGGATTTGACGGCGTACGTCTTAATCACTTCCGCCTTACGCGCGGTCGTTATCGACATCGTCATTAACCTCTTTGTCTTGCGGCACGACCAGCGATGCCGGTTAAATTAAACACGCGTCGGGGAACAATTTCGCCGCGCTCAACCTCGGCAATGGCCAATAGCTGGCCGCCAGAAGCGACCTGGGCCATGCCGCGGAAGATGGAGGCGTCCCGTCCGCGCAACAATACGGCTTGGCCCCTAGCGAGCCTCGCCGCGTCTGCCGGGCTCACGGCCAGCGCCGGGATGTCGTCCAGCGCGGTCTCGATCGGCAGAAGCGTATCGGCGAGGTGTCCCTCACCGGCGGCCGCTCTATGGCACAAAGCCTCGATCTGTTCCAGGGGTATCATGTCGCCCTCGCCGAATGGGCCGACCCGGCTGCGGCGAAGCGCCGAAACGTGGCCTAGCGCGCCGAGCGCCCGGCCCAAATCCCGGGCTAACGAGCGCACATAGGTGCCTTTGCCGCATTCGGCCGCCAGAACGGCATGATCGGGATCGGGCATTTCGACCAATTCGAGCCGGTGGATCGCCACCGTGCGGGGCGCCAGTTCGACCGTCTCGCCATCCCGGGCGAGGTCGTAAGCGCGCTCGCCGTCGATCTTTATGGCGGAAAACCGCGGCGGCACCTGCTGGATGGCGCCGGTAAAGCGCGGTAACAGCGCGCCTAGCGCCGCCGCATCGGGGCGCAGTTCGCTGGTCGCCACGACCCGGCCCTCGGCGTCGTCGGTGTCGCGCTCCTCGCCCCAGCGAATGGTAAATAGATACATCTTGCGGCCATCGACCACGAACGGCACGGTCTTGGTCGCTTCACCCAGTGCGATCGGCAGGCATCCCGAGGCCAAGGGGTCGAGCGTGCCGGCGTGCCCGGCCCGCTTCGCCGCATACAGGTGCTTGATGACTGAGACCGCGTGCGTCGACGTCATGCCGACCGGCTTGTCGAGCACGACCCAACCATGCACGTCGCGCTTTGGTTTCTTTTGCCTTGCTTGCGCCTGTTCGCTGCCGCCTTGGGCGGGCGCGTCGGCATGGGCCGCGGTTTCTAGCGGGTTCATTATTCTTCTTTCTCGCTGCCCAGGTTCTCGCCCAACTTTTCGCCGCCCGACTTATCGCCACCCAAGTCCTTGTTGCTCAGGTCGCGCTGGACGACGGGCGTTCGCAAAAGCTTCTCGATCCGCTCCGCCTCGTCGAACCGCTCGTCGATCCGAAATCGAATGTCGGGCGCAAATTTCAGGTTCACGCGCCGCGCGATCACGCCGCGGACATAGCGTTTGTTGCGATCGAATGCATCAAGGACTTCTTTTTCGTCGCGGCCGCCGAGCGGCATGATGTAAATCGTGGCGAGCCGCAAATCCGGGCTCATGCGCACTTCGGGAACGGTAATCATGTGCGCTTCGACGACCGGATCGTGGATATCGCCGCGCGCGAGCATCCCGGCGAGCTCGTGCCGGATCAATTCGCCGACGCGGAGCTGACGCTGTGAGCCGCCGGGAGAGCTATCGCGCTGTTGCTGACGTGCCATCGTGATATTGCCATCATACGCCGGCTCGGCCAGCGCATCTCGCTTCCATATGCAGTGTTTTCATCACCGAAATTGCCGCGCCAAATTCGGCAATGACGACGCGGGTGCGCACGAACGTGAGCATTGAACTCACAGCGTTCGCTGCACGCTCTCCACTCGGTAGCACTCGATGACGTCGCCGGCCTTCATGTCGTGATAGTTCTCGAATGCCATGCCGCATTCCTGACCGGCGGCGACTTCGCGCGCGTCATCCTTGAAGCGTTTGAGCTGCGAAAGCTTGCCCTGATGGACGACCACGTTGTCGCGAATGAGCCGCACATTGGCGCCGCGCTCGACCGTACCGTCGGTGACGCGACAGCCGGCGACATTGCCGACTTTCGACACCTTGAAAACTTCGAGAACGACGGCATTGCCGAGCATGGTTTCGCGCAAAGTCGGCGCGAGCAGACCCGACATCGCCTTTTTCACGTCGTCGACCAGGTTATAGATGATGTCGTAGTAGCGAATTTCGATGCCGGCCTGTTCGGCGGCCTCGCGCGCCTCTTTGTGGGCGCGGACGTTGAAGCCGATAAGGGCCGCGCCCGAGGCCTCGGCCAACGTGATGTCGGATTCAGTGATGCCTCCCGCGCCGGCGAAGATGATGCGCGCTGCCACCTCCTCCGTGGAAAGCTTTTCCAGCGCGCCGACGATCGCTTCGATCGAGCCTTGCACGTCGCCCTTGATGATCAGCGGAAACTCTTTGAGGCCGCTGGTCTTGAGCTGACTCATCATCTGCTCGAGCGAGCCGCGCATGCCGGTCTGGCGGGCCGCCAGTTTTTCGCGTTTCTGGCGGTCGCGATAATCGGCGATCTCGCGGGCGCGAGCTTCGGTATCGACGACGGCGAGCCGGTCGCCCGCCTCCGGCGTGCCATTGAAGCCCAAAACCTCGACCGGCATCGAAGGTCCGGCCGCGACGACGGAATGACCGGTATCCGACATCAGTGCGCGCACGCGGCCCCATTCCGAGCCGGCGACGACGATGTCGCCGGGTTTGAGCGTGCCACGCTGAACGAGAACGGTCGCGACGGGACCGCGGCCGCGATCAAGCCGCGCCTCGATCACAGTGCCTTCCGCCGGACGGTGCGGGTTGGCCCTAAGCTCGAGCACCTCCGCTTGGAGGGCGATCATGTCGAGAAGCTTGTCGAGATTGGTCTTCGCCTTGGCCGAGACTTCGAGCTCGAGCACGTCGCCGCCGAGTGATTTCGACCTGGATTTCATGCTGCAGCAATTCGGTGCGCACGCGTTCCGGCTTGGCATCCGACTTGTCGATTTTGTTGATGGCGACGATGATCGGCACCTTCGCCGCCTTGGCATGATGGATCGCTTCGACCGTCTGCGGCATGACGCCGTCATCGGCCGCGACCACGAGCACGACGATATCGGTGATCTTGGCGCCGCGGGCGCGCATCGCGGTGAACGCGGCATGGCCCGGCGTATCGATGAACGTGATGCGGCCGCCGGACGGTGAGGTCACCTGGTAAGCGCCGATATGCTGGGTGATGCCGCCGGCTTCGCCAGCTGCGACCTCGGTCGAGCGAATGGCGTCGAGCAGCGAGGTTTTGCCGTGATCGACATGGCCCATAATGGTGACCACAGGCGCGCGCGGCTGCAGGCTTTCGGGGCTGTCCGGGGTATCGAACATGCCCTCTTCGACGTCCAATTCGGCGACGCGCCGCACGGTATGGCCGAGCTCTTCGGCGATGAGTTGGGCGGTATCGGCGTCGATCGTATCGGTGATCTTCGCCATGTGGCCCTGCTGCATGAGGATGCGGATCACGTCGACTGCGCGTTCGGCCATGCGGTTGGCCAGTTCCTGGATCGTAATCGTCTCCGGGATCGTCACTTCCCGAGCAATTTTTTCTTTCGGCTCGTCGCGGTGGCCAGTCATGCGTTGCACGCGGCGACGGAACGAGGCGACCGAGCGCTCGCGCACCTCGTCGGCGGAAAGCGCGGTCACCACGGTGAGGCGTCCGCGGCGCTTTTCGCCGATGTTGCGTGTCGGCTTGGGCGCTGCCGCCGGCCGTGCCGGGGCGCCTCCGCCGCGGCGGGCGGCACGGGGGGCTTCATCCTCATCGGCTTCGAGCGCCGGCCGTGCGCCGGGCTTGGCGGCGGTCGTCACATCGGCGCCGAAGCGCTTTTTGGCGACCTCGTCGGCCTTGCGTTTGGTTTCCTCGTCGTGTTTGCGGCGGACTTCTTCATTGAGTTTGCGGGCTTCCGCCGCCGCACGTTCGGCGCGGTCGGATTCTTCGCGGCCGCGGCGAACGCGGGCTTCTTCCTCGGCCCGCCCACGCTCTTCGGTTTCGCGCAACCGCGCATCGGCAAGTGCGTGAGCGCGGGCGTTACGCTCGTCATCGGTGAGCGTGCGCAGCACGACGCCGGAAGCTTTCGGCGAAGCGGCGGGAGCGGAAGGCGTAGGCACCGTGGCGGCCGCCGGCGCTTTGACCGGAGCGCCGGGGCGCTTGGGCGCAGCGCTGCGGTCAGGCGCGGCAACGGGTTCCACCTTCGCCTCGCCCGGGCCGGCAATGCGGCGTTTTACCTTCTCGACCACGACCGCCTTGCTGCGACCGTGACTGAAGCTCTGGCGCACCACGCCCTGTTCGACGCCGCCGCGCTTTAGCGTCAACGTCTTGGTTGGGGCAACGCTCAGTTTGTCGCCGCTGTTTTTGGTCGTCTCAGTCATTCGTATCCAGTTCCATACCCGTCGATATTCGCGCCCGGCTCAGTTTGGTACGGCATTGCCGGGCTTTTGGCCCAAACTGCCGGTCCGGAACCGTTCCAAGCGCCGCAAACGCACCAAAAAAGTGTCACTCGATGACCCGGCTAGCAGGGCTGCATGTATCACATTTGGGCGGCCCAGTGCCAAATCCAATTGCGCCGAGGTCAGGATCCGGATCACAGGGATCAAATCCGCCTGCGGGCTGCGGCGCAGGGCGGCATCGAGCTTGCGAACCCCATCGGCCGCGGCCTCGGTTGCATGCAGGAGGGCGATGACGCGCTCATGCGTCAGTGCCGCCTCGACTTTGGCAAAGCCGGTGACGACCAGCGACGCTTTGCCGGCAATCGCCAGCGCATCGAAGGCCGATCGGGCAAGCAGCCGTTCCGTGCGGGCCACCAAGTCGGCCGGAAGGCGAACGTCCCGCTTGAAGCTGCGGCCGAACACTTTGCGCTTGATCGCTTCGTCAAGGGCGTCTTGCGTTGCCGTCACCCAAACACCGCGTCCCGGCAGCTTGTGCTTGAGGTCCGGAACCGCGTCGCCTTCCGGTCCGATGACGAACCGGATCAAATCCGAAACCGGCCGCACCGTGCGCGTTGCGGCGCACATGCGTTCGACGCCGCGGTCACGCGGTCCGCGGTCCAGCTCGATCTCGGTCGCTTGAGCGGTCATGCTTGAGATAACGCTCCCTTTAGGGCTGCGCCGCGATGGCGGGGGTCTCTTCAGCGGCGGGCGGCGGTGCAAGATCGGCTTCGCTGACCCAGCCGACCTTGAGCCGTGCCTGCATGATGATTCCTTCGGCCTCCTCGCGCGACAGTTCGAAGCCGTCGAGAATGCCCGCCTGACGGACCGCTTCGCCGTCCTTGCGTTCGGTCCAGCCGGCCAGATCGTCGGTGGCGCAACCGGCCAGATCCTCGACGGTCTTGATACCGTTCTCGCCGAACCGCACCAGCATTGCCGTGGTGACGCCCTCGATGTCCTTGAGCGCGTCTTCGACGCCAAGCTCTGTGCGCTTGGCGTCGAGCTCGGCCTCGATCTTATCGAGGTATTCGCGCGCACGGGTCTGCAATTCGGCGGCGGTATCTTCGTCAAAACCTTCGATGCCGGCGATTTCCTTGGTGTCGACCATCGCCAGCTCCTCCACCGAATTAAAGCCTTCCGACGCCAGCAACTGTCCGATCACCTCATCGACGTTAAGCGTATCGATGAACATGCGGGTACGGTTCTCGAATTCCGCTTGGCGGCGCTCGGATTCTTCCTGTTCGGTCAGGATGTCGATGTCCCAGCCCGTCAGCTGCGAGGCGAGGCGCACGTTCTGCCCGCGCCGGCCGATGGCGAGCGAGAGCTGCTGGTCGGGGACCACCACCTCGATGCGCTCGCGTTCTTCGTCGAGCACGACCTTGGCGACTTCGGCGGGCGCCAGCGCGTTGACGACGAAAGTCGCGATATCGTGCGACCATGGAATGATGTCGATTTTCTCGCCTTGCAATTCGTTGACCACGGCCTGCACGCGCGAGCCGCGCATGCCGACGCAGGCGCCGACCGGATCGACTGAAGAATCGCGCGACACCACGGCGATCTTGGCGCGTGAGCCCGGATCGCGCGCCACTGCTTTGACCTCGACGATGCCGTCGTAGATTTCCGGCACTTCCTGCGCGAACAATTTCGACATGAATTGCGGGTGCGTGCGGGACAGGAAAATTTGCGGCCCGCGCTGCTCGCGCCGGACGTCGTAGATATACGCGCGGATGCGATCGCCGTTGCGGAACACTTCGCGCGGCAGCATTTCGTCGCGCCGCACGATCGCCTCGCCGCGTCCGAGATCGACCACGACGTTGCCGTACTCGACGCGTTTCACGATGCCGTTGACGATGTCGCCGATGCGATCCTTGTACTCGTCATATTGCCGGTCGCGCTCGGCCTCGCGCACTTTCTGCACGATCACTTGCTTCGCCGATTGCGCGGCAATTCGCCCGTATTCGAGCGGCGGCAGCGGATCGGCGATGGTGTCGCCAATCTGAGCGGCGGGATGGCGGCGGCGGGCATCGTCGAGGCTGATTTGAGTCGCCGAGTTTTCGACGGTGTCGACCACCAGCATGTGACGCGACAGGTGAAGCTCGCCGCTTTTCGGATCGATCTCGGCGCGGACTTCAGTCTCGCTGCCGTAACGGGAGCGTGCGGCCTTGGCGATGGCGTCTTCCATGGCGCCGAGCACGATGCTCCGGTCAATCCCCTTTTCACGGGCGACCGCCTCGGCGATCTGTAATAGTTCGAGTTTGTTGGCGCTTACGGTCGCCATCGGTTAGTCTCCCTTACGTTGGTTGTGCTTGCTCCTGCGCAGCGCTTCGGAAACGAGCGCGTCGGTGAGAACAAGCTTGGCTTCCATCATGTCTTCGATCCGCAGCAAAACGTCGGAGTTCTCGTTTACCGCAGCGTCACTGCGGCGGATGCGGGCACACTCGCCTTCGGTTCCGGCGAGCTCGCCGCGAAATCGCCGGCGGCCATCGATCGGCGCCTGCATCTCAACCTGAGCGACCTGGCCGGCATAGCGATCAAAATCCGAGCGCCGCACCAGCGGCCGGTCGATGCCGGGCGATGAAATCTCCAGCTGATAAGCGCCTTCGATCGGATCGGTGACATCAAGCACGGGCGACAAGGCCCGCGACGCGGCTTCGCAATCTTCTATCGTCATGGTGCCGTCCGGCCGCTCGGCCATGATTTGGACGGTACAGCCGGCAGAGCCGGATATGCGCACCCGAACAAGCCGATAACCCAGTGCGGCCAGCACCGGGTCGGCCAAAGCGGCAACGCGCGCCGCCCGACCGGGCTCAATGATGAGTTGCGGCTCGTCGGTAAAACCCTCAAGCGAAACACTCGTCGGCCTATCGTCCATACTGTTCGGCCATTCATCCCAAACGTGGACTGCAAAACGCCGTCTGGCCTCAGGTAATAAAAAAGAGCGGGTCCCAGGGGAACCCACTCTCAAAACCGCTCGGATCATCCGACCGTTATGAGGTATCCATGACGGATGCGGCAAATATAGCGGTTTGCCGTGCGGTTGCAAGGGCAGTTCAGGGATCGGTAATCAGTAGCCGCTAATCAATAAATAAGACGAGGCCGAAAAGGGCCTCATACCGATCCCCGACCATTGATGACTGGTGCCTGAATGGGTGCCGCCCTTTCGCTGATTCCAGAACTCGAAGACGTTCTCCAGCGTGGTTCGCGGCAAAAGCGCGCCGAAGCATTGCGGCGCGTTACGACGTTATTTCTTGACGGCGCGAAGAGCTACAGCGACGCCCACGTCGACCTGTTTGATGATGTCTTCGCGCTGCTCATCGAGGAAATCGAGACCAAGGCGCGCGCCGAACTCTCCCATTGCCTTGCGACGGTCAGCAACGCGCCGGTCAAGGTTCTGCGCATCCTGGCCGATGACGACGATATCGCGGTTGCCGGTCCGGTGCTCAACTTGGCGCCGCGCTTGGCCGAGGCCGATCTCGTCGATGTCGCCAAGACCAAGAGTCAGGCCCATCTGCACGCCATAGCCACGCGGCAGGCGCTCGGCGAGGCGGTCACCGACGTGCTGGTGCGGCGCGGCGATCGCGAGGTGGCGCGCAGCCTCGCCGACAATCGCGGCGCGCGTATTTCCGAAACGGGCTTTTTTCGTCTGGTCAAGCGCGCCGAGAACGACGGAATTCTTGCCGAGAAGGTCGGACTGCGGCCCGATATTCCGCCGCAGCTGTTCCGCGAATTGCTGACGCGAGCCACCGCGGTCGTGCAGAAGCGGCTGCTTGCCTCGGCGACGCCGAAACAGAAGGCGGAAATTCGCCGCGTCTTGGAGAAAGTCTCGCACGAGGTCGGCGCACGCGTTGGCCCGCGCGATTACCGAGCCGCGCAGCGCGTGGTCTTGAGCCTGCATCGGGCTGGCCGCATGAACGAGGCGGCGTTGGCCGCGTTTGCCGGCGATGGCAAATACGATGAGACGGTCGTTGCCCTTGCCGCACTTTCCAAAGTGCCGATCAACGTTGCTGGCCGGCTGATGGCCGGCGAACGGCCCGATCCCGTCCTGATCCTATGCAAGGCGGCCGGCATGACCTGGCCGACGGTGAAGGCCGTCATCACGATACGTCCCGACGGCAAGCCGCCGTCAAGTTTGGGCGTCGATTCCGCTTTCGCCAATTATGACCGGCTGTCGGCTTCCACCGCCCAGCGTGTGGTGAGGTTCTGGCAGGTGCGGCAAAACCAGCAATATCGATAGCCGGCACCGGGCGATCGTTTAGATTCTCCGGAAGATCAGAAAACACGAGGCGCGTTCTTCGCGCGCGGCCTTGGCGTGATAGCGCGTTCCCGCGAAACCGGGCCACGGTCTGCGCCAGTCGTCGGCGCATTCTGCGGTCCACGCGAAAGCATGCGATCGGATAAATCGCTGCAGCGTCCAGCTGGCATAATCGGCAATATCGGTCACGAAACGGAATTCGCCCTGCGGCCGCAAGATGCGGGCCAGTTGCGCAATCATGTCATCTTGAACGAAACGGCGTTTCCAATGCCGCCGCTTCGGCCAGGGATCGGGGTGAATGAGGTCGATGCGCGCCAATGAACTATCAGGAAGCCACGCGATCAAGCCGATGGCGTCATCGAAATGCAGACGCACATTACGTAGCCCATTGCTTTCGATCCCGGCGAGCGCCTTGGCCATGCCGTTGACGAACGGTTCGACGCCGATAAAGCCGGTCCGTGGCTCGTCCTGCGCACGAGCGATCATCGCTTCGCCGCCGCCAAAGCCGATTTCGAGATCGACATTGGCGACGGGGCTCGGAAACAGCTCGCCGAGTTCGGCCGGAGCGGGATTGGAGAGATTGAGCGCCAGCTCCGGCAACAACGTCGCAAACAGCCGCGCCTGGTTCGGGCGCAGCTTATGACCCTTGCGCCGTCCGAAAAACGCGCGGGGTTGGATGGCCTGGCGTTCTACCACCGTCGTGCTCCGCAAAGCGGAGCGTCCAGTAAACACCGGTCGCGATGAAGATGCACGGCCGTGCCCCATTGGCCGCGCGGCGTCGCTGAATTGCCCGCCTTCGCGAACGATTGCCGCCTTACCGCAGCGCGCGCTTGAGCGCGTCGGCAAGGTCCGTGCGTTCCCAGGAAAAGCCGCCGTCTTTGTCGGGCGCGCGGCCGAAATGGCCGTAAGCGGCCGTGCGACGATAGATCGGCCGACTGAGCTTAAGTGTACGCCGGATATTGGTCGGCCGCAGCGGAAACAGCTCCGGCAAAAGCTTTTGCAATTTTGCTTCTTCCACCTTGCCGGTGCCATGCGTGTCGACCAGAAGCGACATCGGGTCGGCGACGCCGATCGCATAGGCGATTTGGATGGTGCAGCGCTCCGCGAGCCCGGCGGCCACCACGTTCTTAGCGAGGTAGCGTGCGGCATAGGCGGCCGAGCGATCGACCTTGGTCGGATCCTTGCCCGAGAATGCGCCGCCGCCATGCGGTGCATAGCCGCCGTAGGTATCGACGATGATCTTTCTGCCGGTGAGACCGCAATCGCCGTCGGGGCCGCCGATGACGAAATTGCCGGTGGGATTGACCAGGAAATCACTCGACTTCTTCGGCATCCAACCGCCCGGCAGCGCCGCGGCGACCGTGTCCTCGATCATGTCGCGGATCATGCCCGGAGAGTATTTCTTGCCGTTGCGGGTCTGCGCGTTGTGTTGTGTCGAGACCACCACTTTGGTGCAGCCGACCGGTTCGCCCTCGACATACTTTACGGTCACCTGGCTTTTGGCGTCGGGCTGTAGATCGAATAAGGCGCCCGAGCGGCGCTTCTCCGACAGCACTTTCAGGATCTTGTGCGCGAAATAGATCGGCGCCGGCATGAACGAGCCCTTCTCGTAGACTTCGCTCTCGGTGCAGGCAAAACCGAACATCATGCCCTGGTCGCCGGCGCCTTCCTGCTCGCCGCTTTTCTTCTTCTTGGCATCGACGCCCATGGCGATGTCGGGAGATTGGCCGTGCAGCAGCACCTCGACGTCGGCGCCGTAATAAGAGAAGCCGTCTTGATCGTAACCGATGTCCTTGACCACATTGCGCGCAATGTCGGCGATCATCTCACGATTGATCACCGCCTTTTCACCGTGTTTGTGAAACAGCGGCGCCTGGCCGCGGCCTTCACCCGCAACGATGATCTTATTGGTCGTACACATGGTCTCGCAGCCGAGGCGCGTGTTGACCGCGCTCTCGTCGGCAATGCCGAGCTTGACGTCATTCTCGATAAACGCGTCGAGTACGGCGTCGGAAATTTGATCGCAGACCTTGTCGGGATGACCCTCCGACACGGACTCGCTTGTGAATAGATAGTTGGCGCGTCGCACGGCGAAACACTCCCCTCATTACCGGCCTTGAAGTCACAGGCCTTCGGCTGGCCCGCGCGCAGCTTAGGCCGCGCGAAACCACGTGGTTGTTGCAGTGTACCCCTGCGCGGTCAAGATGTGGGCTAAAGGTGGGCGATTACCTGAGCCGGATCGAGCAAGCTTTCTACGCCGCCCATGGAAAGCGAGGTTTCCCTTAGCGCTTGTCGCGGCCGGCGATCTGTTCGACGAGGTCGACAATACGCCGGCGCAGTTTTGAATCATCGATGCGCATGAACGCCTTCGTCAGCGCCAAGCCGTCCGAGGTGGCGAGAAAGTCGGACACGTAAGCCGGCGACGGCGCCTCGCCCATTCCCTCGTGCTTGCCCGAGGTCACCGCGCTTGGGGCGCCTTCGAAGAAGAATGAAACGGGGACTTGGAGGATGTGCGAGATCTGTTGCAGCCGGCTGGCCCCGATCCGGTTGGTGCCCTTCTCGTACTTCTGCACTTGTTGGAAGGTGAGATCGAGCGCGTCTCCGAGCTTTTCCTGGCTCATGCCAAGCATCATGCGGCGCATGCGTACGCGGCTACCGACATGCTTGTCGGTCGGATTCGGCGCCTTCTTAGCTAACATGGCCATCTCAACTCAACTCCTGTGACCCGTCCTTTATCGCAAAAGGCATAGCAATAGAAAACAAATCTGTCACACTCGAAACCACTTTTTGTAACGAGCGGCATGTACAAGATTCTATTGAATTTGTTGCATTCTCATTGAATGAGCAGAACCGCGCATAGCTGCCACCCCGAATAACGTCGCATTACACATCTGTTGCGCGTCTCAGTTGCGTGCGGATGGCGGCGAACAGCCGTAGGTCGTTACGAGGACTATTTTTGCGCCCTTCTGCAACCTGTTCACGATCTTTGTTAGCCATACAAGTTGGTCGGCCGCGATCAGATTTATACCATTTGCGTTCGCAGCCGCCGGCGCACGACGGCGATAAACGCGATTAGAACGACGATGAAGGTGGGTGCATCGCCGACGCGAGCGTAAACCGGCGCGGCGATCGCTCGCGGCAACGGCGCGTCAAGCACGCCCTCGGCTGCCAGCGGCAACGAGTTGATTATCCGGCCTACCGGATCCACGACGGCTGATATGCCGGTATTGGCCGCGCGCGCCAACGGCAGGCCAAGCTCGATAGCGGTCACGCGCGCTTGCTGAAAATGCTGATACGGTCCGGTAGAAACGCCGAACCAGCCGTCGTTGGTCACGTTGACGATCCAGCCGGGCCGCTTGCCCTGCGGCATCACCTCGCCCGGGAAAATGACCTCGTAACAGATCAGCGGCAGCGCAATCGGAGCGCCCGGAACGGCGATGAGCCGGTGGCGGTCGCCCGCGAGGAATCCACCGCGTTGCTGCGTCAGTTCCTCCAGGCCGAGCCGTTCGAGAAGGTGCTCGAACGGCAAATATTCGCCGAACGGAACGAGGTGGACTTTGTCGTAGACAGCGGCGATCGAACCGGCGTGATCAATAACGTAGATCGAATTGTAAACTCCGGATTGCGCGGGATTGTCCGGGTCGGCGAGCCGGATGGCGCCGGTGATCAGCACCGAACCTTGCGGCAACAAATTGGTGATCTGCGCGAGCGCGGCGGCTTCGCGAGTTAGAAAAAACGGAAACGGCGATTCCGGCCAGATCAGTTGCGTCGTGCCGCTCATGCCTTGCGATTGCGCGCTCGACGCGCGGCTGGACAGGGCGACATAGCGATCCATCACCTCCTGTTTGGCCGCGTAATTGAAGCGCACGTCCTGCTGCAAGTTCGGCTGCATAATGCGCAAATGCACACCATCGACCAGCCGCGTCGGCGTGCGAGCGAGCCGCCAGGCACCGAATCCACCAAGCGCGGCGAGGACTGCGATGCCAAGGGCAAGTGGCAGCCATGGGCGTCGGATCTCGCTGGGGTCGTCGCTGAGTGTCGCGGGGCTGGCGAATACGATAACGGCGATGAAAGTAAGGCCCCAAATGCCGAATACCGAAGCGGCTTGTGCCAAAGCCAGTGGCGCGGTCAGTGCATAGCCGAAGGCGCTCCAGGGAAAACCGGTGAATAGGTGGCCGCGCAACCATTCCGAAGCCGTCAGCGTTACGCCCAAAGCTATGATGCGTATCGCGCCGCGGGCCCACAGCATGCGCGCCAGCGCGACACCGAGCGCGGTGTAGACGGCCAGCACCGCCGGCAGGCCGATGACCGCAATCGGCAGCAGCCAACCGAAGGTCGGGGCGTCGACCAGAAAAGCGTAACCGATCCAATAGAGACCGGCGAGGAAGTAGCCGAAGCCGAACCACCAACCAGTCACCGCCGCAGCAGTCACTCCGTTCCAGCGACCCACTCCGGTGCCGTCGATCAGCCAGACCAAGGTCGGGAAAGTCAGAAACAAGATTGGCCAGGCGTCGAACGGCGCCATCGCCAGCGCCGAAAGTGCGCCGGCCGCGAGCGCGATTATCCGGCGCCGCCAGCCCCAGGACAGCACGATGGCGTGAATCAGCCGCTTCACGATGCCCGCGACGTGTTCGGGTTCGGCCGATTGGTTTCGTCGCGCGGGGCTGCCGCTCGGACTGGCGGAGTTTTTGATAGCCCAGGGAATTCGCGCGCGGTGGCAGGACGACGGTCCTTGCGGAGGTAGATCCGCACCCGCTTGACTCGGCGCGGGTCGGCGTCCAGCACCTCGGCCTCGAACGGTTCCGGTCCCGGTACGAGCTCACCGCGCACCGGCACATGTCCGGCTTTGGTGACAAGATAGCCGCCGAGCGTGTCGACCTCATGCGCAACCTCGCCGACATTGAACTCCTCGCCAATCGCGGCGCGGACGTCGTCAAGGCTGGCGCGGCCGGCGGCCAGGAACGAGCCGTCGTTCTGCCGCGTGACCGCCGGACCCTCATACTCGTCATGCTCGTCTGCGATATCGCCGACAATGAGTTCGACCAAATCCTCGATCGATACCAACCCATCGCTGCCGCCGTATTCGTCGATGACGAGCGAGAGGTGAATGCGCGTTGCCTGCATCTTGGCGAGCAGATCGAGCGCCGGCATAGACGGCGGCGCGTAGAGAATCTCGCGGACGATTTTCGCCGATGTCAGCGGCAGCGAAAGATCGATATTCGCAAAATCGAGACCGCTGGCGTGGGCCTGCTCACCCCGCTCGGCGCCGGTCGGCTGTTGCGCGGCACGCGCCGCCATGAACGCGATCAGATCGCGGATGTGGACCATGCCGGTCGGATCGTCGAGCGTGTCGTTAAAGACCACGAGCCGCGAATGTCCGGCGACCTCGAAGACTTTGACCAGATCGCCAAGTGCGATGTCTTGCTGCACGGCGACGATATCAGCGCGCGGCACCATGATGCGCTCGATCCGGGTTTCCCGCAGGCCGAGGATATTCTTCAGCATCGCGGCCTCTTCGGGCGAAAAACCCGATTGCGGCTGCTCGCCGGTGAGGACAAGTTCCAGATCCGCGCGCGTCGAGGCCGCCTTCCAACCAAACAGGATGCGCATGACACGCGTCAGCCAGCCTTCCGGGGGCTCGCCTGGTTCCGCCGCCACCATCGGAAGCCCGGCGTGTGCGTTCTCGGCCGGTTCGGCGGATTGAGGGGATAAAGCCATCGACGATTTCGCCATCAGACGTGGTGTTGGAAGACTTGAAGTTGAATCTCAGGATTTTTGCGGAAGTTTTGCGGCGTGTGTGGTTCCGCGTTTAACCGGCCGCTTATGCCTTGGCGGTCTTGGCCGATATGGATCCGGGATCGCGAGCTGGCGGAGAATTTCGCGCTCGACTTGTTCCATCGCCAGCGCCTCTTTGGGTCGTTCGTGATCGTAACCGACCAAATGCAGGAAACCGTGCACGGCAAGGTGGGCGAGGTGATGGGCAAGCGGTTTACGTTCGGAGCGGGCCTCCCGGGCGATGGTCTCAAAGGCAAGGATAATGTCGCCGAGATGCTTGCCCGCCGCATTTTTCGTCGGGAATGACAGCACATTCGTGGCCGCATCGACGCCCCGCCAGTCCCGGTTAAGCTCGCGAATTGCCGAATCATCGGTCAGAACGATAGCAAGCTCCGTTCCCCTTGTTGACAGCGTGGTTGCCGCTCGTGTGACTGCACTCCGTACGATCGATTCCAACTTTTCGGCGTCTTTCCACCGGTCGCTCGCGACAAGTACGTCGATCGCCAGCGCGGTGTGCGCCGCGCGCGTCATTCCCGGCGCTCGCGCTTCTTCGCCGCTTCCCGATCATAGGCTGCGACGATGCGCGCGACGAGTTCGTGGCGGATAACGTCCGCTGCGGTAAAGCTGACATAGCCGATGCCTTCGACGCCTTCGAGGAGCCGCACCGCATCGGCAAGGCCCGACGTTTGACCCGGCGGCAAATCGACCTGGCTCGGGTCGCCGGTCACCACCATCCGGCTGTTCTCGCCAAGCCGGGTGAGCAGCATTTTCATCTGCATCGCGGTCGTGTTTTGCGCCTCGTCGAGAATGATGGCTGCATTCGACAACGTGCGGCCGCGCATAAAGGCGAGCGGTGCGATCTCGATCTCGGTGGTCTGCAATGCGCGCTCGACAATGCGCGCATCCATCAGGTCGTAGAGCGCGTCGTAGATCGGCCGCAGATAGGGATCAACTTTCTCGCGCATGTCGCCGGGCAGAAAGCCGAGCCGCTCGCCCGCCTCCACCGCCGGCCGCGACAATACGATGCGATCGACTTCCTTGCGTTCGAACAGTTGCACGGCGTGCGCTACCGCAAGCCAGGTCTTGCCGGTCCCGGCCGGGCCGGTTGAGAACACCAGCGCGTGGCGCTTAAGCGCGCGGATATAGGCGTCCTGCGCCGCGGTGCGGGCGCGGACGCGGCGCTTGCGCAGATTGATTTCCTCGTAGTTCTCCCGTGCCGCGGGATCGAAATCGAACAGTGAACCCTGCGACAATGCGAGCCGGATGGTGCCGTCAACGTCGCCCTGAACGAGTTCATCGCCGCGCTTGAGCCGCTCGTAAAGGCTTTCGAGCACGCGGCGGGCCTGATCGCAGGCATCGCGGCTACCCTCGATGGTGAGGCTGTTGCCGCGCGAATTGGCGACGACGCCGAGCCGGCGCTCGATCAATGCAAGATTTTGGCCGTACTGCCCGAACAAGCTCGAGGCGAGGCGGTTGTCGTCGAAGGTGAGGGCGACCTGCGTCGCATTATTCGGCGCGACGAATACCGACTGATCCGTTTCATTTGCTGCCAAGTCAGGCTCCTGCGGGAAGCAAGGCGGGCTCCGATGCGAATATTTGCGGGGCGTTCGGCGCAAGCGCGCCGAATAGGCTGTTGCTAGCGATTTCGGTGATCGTCACCGCGGCGATCTCGCCAATCAGCGAGACGGGCGCGGTGACCTGCACAGGCTGGAGATAGGGCGATCGGCCAACCAGCTGTCCGGCGTGGCGGCCGGCCCGTTCGAACAGCACGCTGAAGCTGCGGCCGAGACAGCGGCGATTGAACGCGGCCTGATTGCGGTCGATCGCGCGTTGCAGGCGCTGCAAGCGCTCCGACTTAATTTCCTCGTCGACCTGATTATCCATATCGGCGCCGGGTGTTCCGGGCCGCGGCGAATATTTGAAAGAGAATGCGCCAGAAAAACCGATCTCATCGATCAAGCCGAGCGTGGCGGCAAAATCGCTTTCGCTTTCGCCGGGAAAGCCGACGATGAAATCGCTCGTGAGCGCGAGATCGGGCCGTGCGTCGCGCAGGCGTCGCACGATATCGAGATAGTCTGCGCAGCTGTGGCGGCGGTTCATCGCCGCAAGAATGCGATCAGAACCCGATTGGATCGGCAAATGCAGCTGCGGCATGAGCTTATGCAAATCGCGATGCGCCGCTAATAGGTCATCGCCCATGTCACGCGGATGACTGGTCGTGTAGCGCAGCCGGCCGATGCCGCTGACCTGCGCCAGATGATAGAGAAGCTGCGCCAGCGACCACGGCCGTCCATCCGGCCCTTCGCCGTGATAGGCGTTGACGTTCTGGCCGATCAGCGTCACCTCACGCACGCCGGCTGCCGCCAGATGTTCGATTTCGACGAGAATTTTCTGCACCGGGCGCGAGATTTCGGCGCCACGCGTGTAGGGCACGACGCAGAAGGTGCAGAATTTGTCGCAGCCCTCCTGCACGGTGACAAAAGCGCTGACGCCACGGGCTCGCGTTGCTGCCAGACTCGGCGCCGCCAGGTGATCGAATTTATCGCCGGCCAGAAACTCGGTCTCGACCGCCTTGCCGTCGCGCGTGGCGCGCGTCAGCAGTTCGGGCAGCCGGTGATAGCTCTGCGGACCGAACACCAGATCGACGGCCGGCTGGCGGCGGATGATCTCTTCGCCCTCGGCCTGCGCGACGCAGCCGGCGACCGCGACGACGAGGCGGCGGCCTTCGGCGGCCGCCGCTTCTTTCATGCGGCGGACGCGGCCGAGCTCCGAATAGACCTTCTCCGCAGCCTTCTCACGAATATGGCAGGTATTGAGGATGATGAGATCGGCGTCGGCGGCGGAGGCGGTCTCGACGTAGCCTTCCGGCGCCAAAGTATCCGCCATACGACGCGAATCGTAAGCGTTCATCTGGCAACCGAACGATTTGACGTAGAGCTTGCGGGGTCCGTTCATGCCGGGTGCAGTCGAGCCTTAAGTCCCTATGTAAGCTCGTGAATTCCGCTTCCTTCGCGCCGTGGCGAGGCTACCGCGCAACGCTCATCTAATACCGGGATTCCGGACAAAAGGGAAATACTCAGTCCATCGGCTGGATATTGGCGTCCTTGATGACTTTCGCCCATTTGGCGACCTCGGATTTCATATAGGCATCAAGTTGATCGGGCGTCGTGCCGCCTGCGCCGCTGTTGGTCATGCCGAGATCGGCGTAGCGCTTTTTGGTGTCTGCGCTGGCCAGAGCTTGCAGCGCCGCGGCGTTGAGCTTGGCGATAACGTCGTGCGGTGCTCCGGCCGGCGCAATGAGGCCGAACCAGGTCTCGGCGGCAAATCCCGGCAGCGTTTCCGCGACAGTCGGGACGTCGGGCGCCAGCGGCGAGCGCTGTGGGCTCGTCACCGCGATGGCGCGTACCGTGCCGGCTCTAATTTGGCCCATGATCGCGGAAAGGTTGGCGAACATTGCCGGAATTTGCCCGGCGACGAGATCGTTGATCGCTCCCGCTTCGCCGCGGTAGGGCACGTGAGTCATCTTGATGCCGGCTGCGTATTGAAACATCTCCGACGCGATGTGCGGAGTCGTGCCCGCGCCGCCGGTACCGAAAATGATCTTGCCCGGTTGAGCCTTGGCCATGGCGATCACTTCGGCCGTGGTGTGCGCCGGGAATGACGGGTTGACGACGAGCACCAGCGGGGACGCTCCGCAATAGGCCACGGGCGCAAAATCGCGGATCGGATCGACCGTCGCCTTGCGATAAAGGCGCGGCGCGACCGCGAGCACGGTCTGGCTGGCCATCATCAGCGTGTAACCGTCGGGCGGCGATTTCGCGACGTCCTCGGCGGCGATCAGGCCGCTGGCGCCGGCGCGGTTCTCGACCAGAACCGACTGGCCGAGAACCCCCGACATCCCCTGCGCCACGATTCTGGCGGCGACGTCGGTGCTGCCGCCCGCCGCAAACCCGACAATCATCTTGATCGGCCGGTCCGGAAAGCCGGTGTTTTGCGCGAGTGCCGAGCCGACACCAAAGCCGAGCACCAGCACAATTGTCAGTGCATGCGAAAGCGCGCCGCGCAAACGTCGCGTGGCCGTCATGGCGGTCCCCTCCCGTGCGGCCCGATTTTTCGGGTCTGTTTGTTATCCTAGTGGATTACGCGTGCCGCGTCAGCCGAGGTCGCGGCGCAGCACCAGCGCCGTTGCGCCGCCTTCGTAATAGCCCTGACGCCGCCCCACCTCGCGGAATCCGGCGCGCCGGTAAAGCCGGGCGGCGGGCGCATTGCGCTCGCCAACCTCGAGAAAAACCGAGCGCACGCCGAGGCCGGCCAAGCGCCGCAGATGCAGATCGAGCAACGGCCGCGCCAGCGCCCGGCCGCGCCATGCCGGCGCAATGGCAACCGACAGAATTTCGGCTTCACCGGCGGCGCGCCGCGCCAGGATGAAACCGATCAATCTGGCGCCGCTCATGGCGCGGTGCGCGACAACGTTGTTCTCGATCAACAGCCGGTAGATTTCGTCTTCGCCCCAGCCGCGTTTAAACGACGCGCCGTGCACGGCGGCAATCGCCGCGGCATCCGCCGGGCGCGCTTCGGAGAGGGCAGGCTTACCGCGGGCGAACAGGCGAGCGACGAAGTTCATCATCGGCGCGGCAGGGAAGCTGCGTTTTGCGGCTGCGCATCCGCCGCTCGCAGATATAGCGGCTTCGCCGGGGCGCTAGCTTCGGGCACGACGGCGCCGATCTGCGCGACCCACTCGATATCGGGCGCGTCCCGTCCGTCGACGGTCACAGGAACGGGATCGGTCGCGGACATTCGGTCGGCAACTGCTCGGGCTGCCGAGCCGACGATACGGGCGGGCGCGTCGGCCGCCACGCGCGCAGCTTCGCTCAGTGGTGCGAGCCGCGGCGCAACGAGCGTTCGCCCACCGGGACCGAAAACCTGCAAGTAGGCGTGCTCATGCCGCGCGTCGATGGTGACAATGACCGGATTTTTGTCGTCAACGCCGAGATAGGGGGCCGCATAGGCGGACAGCGTCGACACGCCGACGACCGGCAAGCCGGTTGCGAGCCCAAACCCGCGCGCGGCCGCTATGCCGACCCGCAGACCGGTGAAGCTGCCGGGTCCCGTCGTCACCACCACGCGGTCGAGATCGGTAAACGTCAGCCCGGCCACTTTCATCACCCGGGCAATGAGCGGGACCAGCGCTTCGGCATGGCCGCGGACCATGGGCACGCTCTCGCTCGCGACGATGCCGCCATAGGCCGTGTCGAGCACCGCGGCGGAGCAGGCCGCCAGCGCCGTATCAATGGCGAGCACGCGCATGGAGGATCACAATCGTGCCGATGCCGGCGCCGTGCGCCGGATCGGTAGATCACCTGACGCGTCACATGGGCCGGACTTCGGTGACATCCGGGATGAAATGACGCAGCAAATTCTGGATGCCGTGACGCAGCGTCGCCGTCGACGACGGGCAGCCCGAGCAGGCGCCCTTCATGTTGAGATAGACGACGCCGTCCTTGAAACCACGGAAAGTGATGTCGCCGCCGTCATTGGCGACCGCCGGCCGTACCCGCGTTTCGATCAGTTCCTTGATCGTGGCCACGGTCTCGGCGTCGGCGGCGTCGAAGAATTCGTCGCCATCGGTTTGCTCCGGGCTGCCGGCATTCACCAGCGGCGCGCCGGACATGTAGTGTTCCATGATGGCGCCCAGGATCATCGGCTTGAGCTGCTGCCACTCGCCGGCATTCTTGGTCACGGTGATGAAATCGGAGCCGAAGAACACCCCGCTCACGCCGGCAATCTCGAACAACCGTTCGGCAAGCGGCGACTGTGCCGCTTGCTCGGCCTCGCGTAGGTCCAGCGTGCCGTTTTCAAGCACCGGCTGTCCGGGCAAGAATTTCAGTGTCGCCGGATTCGGCGTTGCTTCAGTCTGGATGAACATGTCGCGTCCTCCGTCACCTGCAGCCTACCAGATCGGCGGCGCCGTGACTCATCTCGATCCATCATAATACGTGGCGAATTCCCTTGGAAGTTCAAGGCCGGACCTGCCCAATTACGACCGGACGAAGCCGACGACGTCCTTAACGGCATTCATGGTCTGACGTGCGATTTGTTGCGCTCGCGCCGCACCGTCCGCCAGGATGGCGTCGATGGTGACCGGGTCATTGAGCAGCCGCTTCATCTCCGCGCCGATCGGGCCGAGCTTGGCGACGGCAAGATCGGTCAGCGCCGTTTTAAACGTAGAGAATTGCGCATTGCCGAATTGCGCCAGCACGCCGGCGCGAGTGCTGTCGGCGAGCGCGGCATAGATGCCGACCAGGTTGTCGGCCTCGGGACGCGCGGTAAGGCCTTTCTCGTCGCTCGGCAGCGGCTCCGGGTCGGTCTTGGCACGACGGATCTTTAGAGCAATCGCATCGGCATCGTCAGTGAGATTGATGCGCGACTGGTCGGATGGATCCGATTTCGACATCTTTTTGGTGCCGTCACGCAAGGACATGACGCGCGTCGCCTCGCCGGTGATTACCGGCTCCGGCAGCGGAAACAAAGCGTCGCCGTAGCCCTTTTGCTGGATCGATTGCGCGAAGTCGTTGTTGAATTTCTGCGCGATGTCGCGCGACAATTCCAAATGCTGTTTCTGATCTTCGCCGACGGGCACGTGGGTCGCGCGATAGACCAGAATATCGGCCGCCATCAGCGTCGGATAAGCGTAGAGGCCGACCGACGCGTTCTCGCGATCCTTGCCGGCTTTCTCCTTGAATTGGGTCATGCGGTTCAGCCAGCCGAGCCGGGCGACGCAATTGAACACCCAAGCAAGCTCGGCGTGCTCGGCGACCTGGCTCTGGTTGAATACGATGTGTTTTTTCGGATCGATACCGCAGGCGATGAAGGCCGCGGTAACCTCGCGAATGGTATGCGGCAGCTCGGTCGGCTCCTGCCACACCGTGATCGCGTGCAGATCGACGACGCAATAGATGCAGTCGTAGCGGTCCTGCAAATCGACAAAGCGCTTGATGGCGCCGAGATAGTTGCCGAGGTGCAGGTTGCCAGTCGGCTGGACGCCGGAAAACACCCGTTCCGCAAATGCCATGTGTCTTCTCCGCCGGCGCCGAATTGCCGTCCCATTGCCACGGGGTCGGCTTGCCGTGCAAGAGGCGGCCGCTATAGTGCGCCTCCCGCCGCGAGATTGGCCCTACTTCAGCGTGACTTCCGCATGACTTCAGCCCGTTACGACGTCCTCGGCATTGGCAATGCAATCGTCGACGTCATCGCCCGCGCCGAGGAGGTTTTTTTGCTCGCCCAAGGCATGCGCAAGGGCGCCATGGCGTTGATCGATGAGGCGCGGGCACAAGCGATCTATGACGCGATGGGTCCGGCGGTCGAAACGTCCGGCGGGTCGGCGGCGAACACCATCGTCGGCCTTGCTTCACTTGGCGCGCGCACCGCCTTCATCGGCAAGATCAAAGACGATCTGCTCGGCCGCGCCTATAGCCACGATATTCGCGCCGCGGGCGTGACTTTCACGTCCAAGCCGGCCGTCGCCGGCCCCTCGACTGGGCGCTGTTACGTGCTGGTGACGCCCGACGGCGAGCGCACCATGAATACTTACCTCGGCGCCGCGCAGGACCTGCATCCCGCCGATATCGACGCCGCGGCGGTCACGGCGAGCGCCGTGCTCTATCTCGAAGGCTATTTGTGGGATCCGCAGCACGCCAAGGAGGCTTTCCTCAAGGCGGCAAAGATCGCGCACCAAGCCGGGCGCAAAGTCGCACTGTCGTTGTCGGACGCCTTCTGCGTCGACCGCTGGCGCGATGAGTTTTTGCAGCTGATGCGCTCGCGCACGGTGGATCTCATTTTCGCCAACGAGGCCGAATTGCACAGCCTCTATCAGAGCTCGGATTTCAACGCCGCCATCTCGGCGCTCCGCGCCGATATCGACGTCGCTGTAGTGACGCGCGGTGAGAAAGGTTGCCTCGTTGTCGGTCCGGACGGCGCCGAGGCGGTGTCGGCGTTTCCGGTCGACCGCGTGGTGGATACGACCGGGGCAGGGGACCTGTTCGCCGCCGGATTCCTGTCCGGCCTGGCGCGCGGCGCCGACGACCGAACCTGCGGCAGGCTTGGCGCGTTGGCCGCCGCCGAAGTGATCCAGCACATCGGGGCGCGCCCGGAAACGTCGCTTCAAGATCTCGCGCGCGAGAACGGGCTGGCCGACTAAAACTTTCCGCCCCCCGTCGCGAAGACGGATGGCGCCGGCGCTCGGGTAACCAATTGCTAACCAAACGTGGTTAACGACTGGTCAACCCTAATTCCGGAGATGCGAATATGGCCGAGAACCCGGACGACAGCGCCGACGACAACGAGAAGGCGCGTTTCGGCGCCGCCAATGCGGACGGGAGTAAAGCCGTGAGTAGCAATTTGCCGATGGTCGTGGCGCCCAAGCTCGGTGCCGGCGAAGACGAAACAATCGATGAGCCGGTGAGCGATGCCGCGGCTCAGACCGCCGCCCCCGCGTCGCGCGCGCAGTCCTCGCGCTTCCTTCTGCTCGCAGGCTCGGTCGCATTCGCCGCCGCGTTCGGCTCATTTGTGGGATCGGTGTCGGGCTCCGGGATGGTGCGGTTCCTATCGCCGGCCGCGCCGGCCTCGAGCGTGCCGAC
The DNA here is from genome assembly GCA_963775515.1 of uncultured Alphaproteobacteria bacterium. GTDB lineage: Bacteria > Pseudomonadota > Alphaproteobacteria > Rhizobiales > Xanthobacteraceae > BOG-931. Next base: position 658,282 of record CAVZIQ010000004.1, read on the forward strand.
GACGACCGATGCCCTGCGGCAGACAAAGCTCGAGCTTGCCGAGCTCTCCGCCATCAAGACCAATCTCGACAGCACGACCCGCAGCACCACGAGCCAGTTGGCGAAGCTTTCGGACCGTCTCGATAAACTCGACCAACGCTCCACCGCGGCCTCAATCGAGACCACGGGCTCGATTACGACCGCTTCAGCCGCGCCGACAGCGCCGGCCGCAGCACCGAAAATCGCTGACAGGGTTTTGCAGGATTGGATCGTGCAGGACGTAGAGGGTGGCCGCGCCTTGGTTGAAAGCCGCTACGGCGGCATGTTCGATGTCGGCGAGGGCAGTACGCTTCCCGGCGTCGGCCGCATCGACTCGATCAAGCGCCAGGACGGCCAATGGATCGTGCTGACGGAACGCGGCACGATCACGTCTGGACGATAATACGGGGCGGCAATCGGACCCGCTAGCCGTGCGGTGCGAACGGCACCAGCATGGGGACGCGGCGGCGGTAAGCCTCATAAGCATCCGCCCCGAGTTCGGCCGTCAGGAAGCGCTCCTCGACGCGCGCCTTGAGCCATAATCCGATTGCGACCAGCGCGGCGCCGATGAGCCCGGTGATCATTGCCTGCGCCGCCGCCGTCGCGAAGATGGCCGCGATCAATCCCGTATAAATCGGGTGGCGCACGAAAGCATAGGGCCCGCTATCCACCACACGATGGTCCTCCTTGCGCGTGATCGCGCTCGACCACAGCCGGCCGAGATGGATGCGCGCCCACCAGGCGAACAGGATGCCCGCCAAGGTCAGGCCGGCGAGCGCATAACCGCCGGTGTGCCCGACATGCCACAGCCGCGGCTCGTCGAGAATTCGCCGCGCCGAATGCAGCAGCAGAAGCGCGCCGATGAGGAGCAGGGCTCGAGACGCCCATTGGCGCCAAGTCGCGGCGCGTTTCTCAGTGCGGGCGGTCCAGAATGAGGCGGCGATCCAGCTGACGATCCAGCCAATCCAAATGATTGCGAAGACAAGGCTCGGTCGCATGAACGGTCATTCGGTGTTTGCGCTCGGAATCGACTATGCGGCGGGACGCCGCTCGGCGGAGCACGAAAATTCGCAAGCCTGCCCTAATCGTGCAATCGCCGCTTACACATCGACACTTGCAGTGAGCGCGTGCGCTTCGATAAACACCCGGCGCGGTTCGACTTTATCGCCCATCAGCTCGTCGAAGATCGTATTCGCTTCATCGATCTCTTTGACGCTGACTTGCAACATCGTGCGGGCGTTGGTGTCGAGCGTGGTTTCCCACAGTTGCGAGGGGTTCATCTCGCCAAGGCCTTTGTAGCGCTGCAGCGCCACGCCCTTCCTTCCAGCTGCGGTGACTGCCTCGAACAGGCCGACCGGCCCGTGGATGGCGGTTTCCTCGTCCTTGCGCCGTAGCATCGCCGGCGGCGTCGGCCGCGGGAAGACCTTTTGCAGCGAGGGAGCAAACTCGTCGAGCTTGCGCGCATCGGCGGAGCCGAGCAGCGCTTGGTCGATTACGGCGACCTCTTTGACGCCGCGCACGGTGCGCTCGAATTGGAAGCCCGCGCCTTCGGTGAATTGGCCCTGCCAGCCGCGTTCTGTCTCCTCCGACAGCGCGTCGAGCCGCTTGGCGATATAGGGGACCGCGGCCATTGCCTTCTGCGGGTCGCCGTAAATGTCGCGATTGAGCACGCTCAAGATTGCCGCTTGCTCCACGACCTGACGATTGTATCGGCTGTGCAGGCTGCGCAGCAGATTGCGGATCTGGCGCGCGTCCTCGACCAGCTTGCGCAGGTCGTTGCCCGCGAGCACTTCTCCGGACGACAGCCGCAATACGGCGTCCTCGATGCCCGTGTCGATCAAATAATCCTCGAGCGCGTGCTCGTCCTTGAGGTATTGCTCGGACTTGCCGCGCGCGATTTTATAAAGCGGCGGCTGGGCGATGTAGAGATAGCCGCGATCGATGATTTCCCGCATCTGCCGATAGAAGAAGGTCAGCAAGAGCGTGCGGATGTGGGCGCCGTCGACGTCGGCGTCGGTCATGATGATGATCTTGTGGTAGCGCAGCTTGTCGATGGCGAATTCGTCGGCACCGATGCCGGCGCCGAGCGCGGTGATCAAAGTGCCGATCTGCTCGGATGACAGCATCTTGTCCATGCGCGCGCGTTCGACGTTGAGGATTTTGCCGCGCAACGGCAGGACGGCCTGGAATTCACGATTGCGGCCCTGTTTGGCGCTGCCGCCTGCGCTGTCGCCCTCGACGATGAACAGTTCGGATTTCGCCGGATCTTTTTCCTGGCAATCGGCGAGCTTGCCGGGCAGCGAGGTGACGCCGAGCGCGCTCTTGCGCGTCATTTCGCGGGCTTTGCGCGCCGCCTCGCGGGCGGCGGCGGCCTGGATCACTTTGCCGACGACGATCTTGGCTTCTGCAGGGTGTTCCTCGAACCAGGCCTTGAGCAAGTCGTTAACGGCGCCTTCGACCGCCGGGCGCACTTCCGAGGACACCAGCTTATCCTTGGTCTGCGAGGAAAATTTCGGGTCGGGCACTTTGATGGAGAGCACGGCGGTCAGGCCTTCGCGGCAGTCATCGCCGGTGAGCGCGACCTTTTCCTTGCGCGCTACGCCGCCGGATTCGGCGTAGCCGGTAACCTGGCGCGTCAGCGCGCCGCGGAAACCCGCCAAATGGGTGCCGCCGTCGCGCTGCGGGATGTTGTTGGTGAAGCACAGCACGGTCTCGTGATAACCGTCGTTCCACCACAGCGCGCATTCAACGGCGACGCCGTCGCGTTCGGCCTCGATGACGATCGGCTGTGGCACCAGCGGCGTCTTGTTACGGTCGAGATATTTGACGAAGGCTTCGACGCCACCCTCGTAGCGCATCTCCTCGCGGTGCTCGACGGCGTGGCGCATGTCGGAGAGCACGATAGTGACGCCGGAATTGAGGAATGCCAGTTCGCGCAGCCGGTGTTCCAGGGTTGCGAAATCGAACTCCGTCATCGTGAAGGTCTTCGTTGACGGCAGGAACGTCACCTCGGTGCCGCGCTTGTCGCGCGCGGCGGCAACGACAGCGAGCGGGGCGACCGCATCGCCGTCGGCGAATTCCATGAAATGTTCCTGCCCGTCGCGCCAAATGGTCAGCTTCAACCAGCTCGACAGCGCATTGACCACGGAGACGCCGACGCCATGCAAGCCGCCCGAGACTTTGTAGGAGTTCTGATCGAATTTTCCGCCGGCGTGGAGCTGGGTCATGATGACCTCGGCGGCCGACACGCCTTCGCCCTTGTGGATGTCGGTCGGAATGCCGCGGCCGTCGTCGCGCACGGTGCACGAGCCGTCGGGATTGAGCCTTACCAGAACTTCCTTGGCGAAGCCGGCGAGCGCCTCGTCGATCGCATTGTCGACGACCTCGTAGACCATGTGATGCAGCCCGGAGCCGTCGTCGGTATCGCCGATATACATGCCCGGCCGCTTGCGCACGGCATCGAGCCCCTTGAGCACCTTGATCAATTCCGCGTCGTAATCGGAAGGTGCGGGGCTCTGTTTGCGGACGGGTTCGGCCATGCGGGAAGCTCTCGAATCGACTGCAAAATGCGAGCGTGAAATCAGTACACGAAAACGGAGTCGCGTACACAGCAAAAAGAACGCGATTAAGATATTGTCAAATCGCGGTTTTTCAAGGTTTCGAGAGGTGTCGAATTGGGCCTCGATTTGGCCGCCGAACGGCCGCACCGGTCAACGCTTCGGGCTCCTTAATTTGCGCGTCGAGCGTCGCTGGTGTTCACAGCTCCGGGCGGCGTGACTTGGCTTTGGCCAGAGGCCTGAGGAGATGCTGGTCAGCGGGCCGATAGTCCGGAATCGGATGGTGGAAGGTGCCGAGCGTGGCGGTCCAAAGTTCCATACGATCCAAATCCTCGCGCAACCGTTCGAGGGCTTCGATGAGGTTCCGAACAATCAAGTCTTCTGCCTGTTCCGGCATTGTTATTTGGCCTGTGTTAGATATCGGACATTTCCTGCTCCTAGGGGTTAAGAGGCTTGGCGCACGCTTGTTCCCCGCAGACTGCTAGATGGCCTCAAATGCAAAGCAAAGAATGGAACTCGTTCGGTCGGAAAATCGTCAAAGCTTTGCCGATTTTGATCGCAGCCGCCCGGAACTAACGTCGACGATCGCGGCGCCGGCATCGATCTCGGCGAACAGCGCCGGATCGGCGCCGGTCATCCAGACCTGGCCGCCGAGTTGCGCGAGCTCACCATGGAGCGCGCGCCGCCGCGCCGGATCGAGATGCGCCACGACTTCGTCGAGCAAAAGTATCGGCGAGAAGCCGGTCATCTCCGCAATCAAGCGGGCGTGCGCGAGCACGAGCCCGATCAGCAGCGCCTTCTGTTCGCCGGTCGAAGCTTCAGCGCCGGCGATGCCTTTCTCCGCATAGACGACCTTGAGATCGGTTAAGTGCGGACCATCGAGCGTACGCCCCGCAGCCGCGTCGCGGGCTCGATTGTCACGGAGGACGGCGCGATAGCGCTCCTCGATTTCGGCGGCGGGATGGTCTGCGATGAGCTGTTCCATCCAGCCATCGAGCGCGATTTCCGCCGCCGGAAAGGCCGCGCCCTTGCGCTTCGCCAGAACGGCGTCGAGCCGACGCACCGTCTCCACCCGCAATCCGGCGACCGCGACGGCAAGTTCGGCGGTCTCATGTTCGACGGCGTCGAGCCAGTGCGCGTCCGGCCGCGTTTCCTCCAACAGCCGGTTGCGCGAACGCAGCGACCGATCGAGTGCGGCGACGCGGCTCGCGTGCTCAGCGTCGACCGCGAGCACCAGCCGATCGAGAAAACGCCGCCGCTCCGATGGAGCGCCGGTGAACAGCGCGTCCATCGCCGGAATGAGCCAGACCACGCGTATATGGTCGGCGAACGCCGCAGCGGAGCCGACCGGCTCCCGGTCGATCCGGCATTTGCGCTGGATTACGCTGCCGTCCTCGAGCGGCCGCTCGATCCCGGTGCCCAAGGTCGCGAGTCCTAGCGCGCCCTCGATCTCGGCGGCGACCGCCCATGAGCCATCGCCCTCGCTGAACGCCACCTCGTCGAGCGTGGCACGGCGCAGGCCGCGGCCGGGCGCGAAGAACGAAATCGCCTCGATCAGATTGGTTTTGCCGGCGCCGTTCGGGCCCACCAGCACGATCGTTTTTGCACCGGCTTCGAGCGAAGCGGTGCGGTAGTTGCGGAAATTGTTGAGCGTCAGGCGAAGCAGCATCGGCGATCAGGAATCGGCGTTCAGGCATCACGAATCAAGGGTCGTGAATTTCCCGATACCTGATTGCCGATGCCCGATCGCTGTCAAACCCGCATCGGCATCAGCACATAGAGAGCGCCACGCGGGTCCTTGTCCTGGATCAGTGTCGGCGAGCCGGGGTCGGCGAGTTTCAGCACGGCGGCCTCGCTCTCGATTTGCGCGGCGATATCCAGCAGGTAGCGCGAGTTGAAGCCGATGTCGATCGGGTCGGCCTCGTATTCGACCTCGAGCTCCTCATTGGCGCTGCCGGAATCGGGATTGGTCACCGACAGCAGCAATTTTCCGGCGGTGACCGACAATTTGACGGCGCGGCCGCGTTCGCTCGAAACCGTCGAGACGCGGTCGACCGCCGCCTCGAATTCCTTTTTGTCGACGACCAGCTCCTTGTCGTTGGCGAGCGGGATGACGCGCCCATAATCGGGGAACGTGCCGTCGATCAGCTTCGAGGTCAGGATGGTCTGGCCGATGGTAAAGCGGATTTTGCCCGGTGACAGCTCGATGGCGACTTCCGTCTCGCCGTCCTCCATAAGCCGTTGCACCTCACCGACAGTCTTGCGCGGCACAATCACGCCCGGCATGCCGGCTGCGCCGTTGGGGAGCTCCAGTTCCATCTGCGCGAGGCGATGGCCGTCGGTCGCGACCGCGCGCAAGGTTTGCGCCTTGGCCGCGCCGGCCGCATGCAAGTAGATGCCGTTGAGATAGTAGCGCGTCTCCTCGGTCGAAATGGCGAACTGAGTCTTGTCGATGAGCCGCTTGAGATCGACGGCCTTTAGTGTGAACTTGTGCGTCATCTCACCCGGCGCGAGATCGGGAAAGTCACTTTCCGGAAGCGTCTGCAGCGTGAAGCGCGAACGCCCGGCGCGGATCGAGAGCGCTGCGCGGTCGCCGGAGGATTCCAGAACGATCTGCGCACCCTCGGGCAATTTGCGCACGATGTCGAAGAACATATGAGCCGGCACCGTGGTCGATCCGCCGGGTCCGACCTCGGCGGCTATCGCGTCGGTCACTTCGACATCGAGGTCTGTGGCCTTTAGCGAAAGCTTCGCGCGGTCGGCGTTCAAGAGCACATTGGCGAGAATCGGAATGGTATTGCGGCGCTCAACCACGCGGTGGACGTGGCCCAGCGATTTGAGCAACTCGGAACGCTCGACCGTAACCTTCATCGCGAGATCCGTTGAACGGGCGGACAACAAAAGTGGCGTGGTGCGGCGGTTTCGGCAAGGCCGGTCTGTGGCCGACCCGGCTTTTTTCCTAATCTTTTCACAGGTTTCGGGGGCCTCCTTTGGGAGGCTTAATCCTGAAGCTGGCGTTTGAGCGCCTCGATCTCCTCCGCGAATGCGCTGTCGTTGCCAGCCAGGTTCTCGATTTTGCGCACCGCGTGCAGGACCGTGGTGTGATCGCGCCCGCCGAAGCGGCGGCCGATTTCCGGCAGCGAGCGCAGCGTCAAAACCTTAGCCAAATACATGGCGACCTGGCGGGGGCGGACGACATTAGCCGTCCGCCGTGACGATAACAGGTCGGCGCGGCTGACATTGTACTGGCGCGCCACGATCCGCTGAATATCCTCGATCCGAACCCGTTTCGGCTCAGCCGGGCGGATCAGGTCGCGCATTTCGCGCTCGGCCATTTCCAGCGTCACCGGCTGGCCGGTGAGCTTGCTGTGGGCCAGCAAGCGATTGACGGCGCCTTCGAGGTCGCGGCCGTTATGCGTGACCGATTTGGCGATAAAGGCCAGCACCGGTGCCGGCACTTCGAACCCGGGGTGATGGCTACGGGCGGCGGCGACACGGTTCTTGAGGATTTCGAGCCGCAGTTCCTCTCCGAGCGAGCCAATCTCCACGACGAGGCCGCCGGCGAGCCGCGAGCGCACCCGATCGTCGAGGCTTTCGAGATCGGCCGGCGGCCGATCGCTGGCGATTATGACCTGGCGGCCGGCATCGATGAGCGCATTAAGCGTGTGGCAGAACTCGGCTTGCGTCGAGCGGCCCTGCAGGAACTGCAAATCGTCGATCACAAGCACATCGATAGCGCGCACCGCTTCTTTGAACGCGAGCGTGGTCTGGGTGCGCAGCGCCGAGACAAAGCCGTACATAAATCTCTCGGCCGTCAGATAGAGCATTTTGCGGTCGCCGCCATTGTTGCCGGTCCAGGTAATGGCCTGCAGCAAATGGGTTTTGCCGAGCCCGACGGCGGCGTGCGTGTAGAGCGGATTGAACATCAGCGGTTCGCCGCGCCGGCTGGTGGCGACTTGTTTGGCCGCGGCGTGCGCAAGCGTGTTGGAGCGGCCAACGATGAAAGTCTCGAATGTGAGACGCGGATCGAGCGGAGAACCGCCGAGCGCTTCGTGCACGGTCATGAACGGCACGCTGCCGCGCATGTCGCCGTTGACCGCTGCCCCGTCACGCCCCTCGCGCGAGGGAACAAGCGGCTCCGGCGGTTTGGGTTTGAGTGCGGGCAGTTTGATCGTGGCCGAGCGCACGCTCAATTCCATGCGGGTGACGTTGGGCTCTTCCTCCTGCCACTTGGCCAGCACGCGCTCGCTGTAGTGGGACTGGATCCAATTGCGCAGGAAACGCGTCGGCACCGAGAGCCGCAGCAGGCCTTGGTCCGCCGTTTCGAGTTCCATACGCCCGAACCAACTGGTGAACACATCGTCGCCGAGTTCGGAACGCAGCCGCTCCTTCACTCGCCGCCAGCGCTCCTGATCCGTGCTCGTCATATCGGTCTGCTTTTTCTTCGGAGGAGATTACCGGGCACGTTGTGGGAGTCGATCCCACACGGCCCGACATTGCCGAGACGCAACTCACTTATCGAAGGATGTAGGCTGTACGCGACAAGCGCGGGCGCCTACGGAATGCGGAGTTACGCGCAGCGGCTGGACGCGGCTCTAGGCCAATACCAACTCCTGCTCACGGCGAAACGCGGATCGCGGATTGTCGTCATCATGCCCCCACCTCCATCGCTCCCAGATTCGATGGTTATCACTGGCTCTTCGTGCAGCGCGGCTGCGATGCGTTTATCTGCGTATTCCACAATATCGGCGGACACCAACGCTACGCTCGCCGCTCACTAACTCAGGGCCACGACAAGGTCGGAACGCACGCGACTGGACACAACTCACCCGCACCCATACCCCGATGAGTCATCGCTAAGACCGACTTGTTGAAGACCTTCGAAACCGAAGGGAGCTAAAAACTAGCACGCGTTTTGCGGCCCGCAACTGCAAAAAGCCTCGTCAATATTGCACTTTTAGATGCGCCGGCAACAAACTGCGTCGCCCTCTGCCGCAAAGGCGCACACAAATCATTGACTCAACGAGTGATTTGCGATTTGGCAGAAGCCGTAATCGGCCCGTCATGTTGCAAATCGTGCGCCGGACCAAACAAAATCGGGTGCGATTGGAATCGCGCCGACTCAAAGTCCTATCGCGCGTCTGTCCAATAAGTCATTCATTGGTCTTGGATTATTCTGGACAGTTTTATGGGGTAGCCCGCGGACAGGGTTTCCGGAGCAAATAAAATTGGTACGTTCGCGGCGTGACAAACGCGCCAGAATACTCTTGCGACGATCTTTATGAATTGACGTGACAATAATGCAACAGCCTGATGGCATTCCACTATCGGATTGCCCAGATCGGCGAAATTTTTCGAACAGACGGCCGAAAAACTATTTTTTGCCGAGCTTTGCGACGCGCTGGGCGAGCCGCGAGACTTTCCGGCGCGCTGCATTGCGGTGCACGATGCCCTTTTGCGCTGCGCGAATGAGCGCCGGCTCGGCTTCCGCCATGGCGGCCAGCGCACGCGTGCGGTCACCGGAGGCCAGCGCTTCCTCGATCTTGCGCACGGCCGAGCGGACGTGCGAGCGCCGCGCTTTATTGACGACGGTGCGGCGCGCGATTTGGCGGGCGGCCTTCTTGGCGGACTTTGTATTGGCCATGGACTATCGAACGTACACTTTTGTGAGCAAGAGCGGGGCTTATAGGGGCGCGCAGCCGCAGCGTCAACGCCACCACTCATTAATGGGCATGGTCCGTCCCGAAAACCAGGGGTCGAGCCCCGGAGTTGCGGCCTGATCGCCTAGGCGACCCGTTTGGCCCGGAATGCGTCGTAACTCGCAACCACGGCCGCGCGGTCGGTCGACGGGAACGCCGAGAGCGGCGGTTCGACCCGTGCCCATTGCGGATCGCCGTGAATGTGGGCGAGGAGCGCCTTTACGCCGGGGACGAGCGGCTTGCCGTCGAACAGTTTGCGGATCGCGACCGCTTCGGCGAGCGCCGCCGCATCGCCCGCGCGATAGGCTCGCGCGCACAGGTCGGCATTGAGATTGGCGGTCGCGGAAATACAGCCGGCGAAGGTGCCGGATCGAGCTTCCGGCAGCGCGGCTTCGGTTGAGGGGAAAACCTTAAAGCGCGGCATGATGCCCGCCGCCTCGCGGGCGAACGCCATGTCGCCGGAGGAATCTTTGAGCCCGACAATGCGTTCGCCGAACGTATCGAGCAGGCGGCGGATCAGCGCGACATGCCAGGGCAGGCCGGATTGCGCCGGGAAATGGTAGAGGTAGATCGGTACCGGCCGGGCTGCGGTCGCCGCCAGGATCGCGTCGATATAGGCGACGAGACCGTCGTCGTGCACGCCCTTGTAATAAAATGGCGGCAGCACCAGCGCACCGGCGAAGCCAAGCTCGGCGGCATGCTTGGTCAGCGCGATGGCATCGGCCAACGCGGCAGCTCCGGTGCCGACCATCATCCGGTCGAGTGGCAGCCCGGACCCGGCATAGGCGGTCATTACACGCCGCCGCTGGTCGAGAGAGAATGAAGTCGCTTCGCCGGTGGTGCCGAGAACGTTGAGCCCGTCGCAGCCGGTATCGAGCAGGAAGCGGGCCAACGCCGTCGAGCGTCCGCAGTCAGGCTCGCTCTTCTCGTCGATCGCGGTTGCGACCGCAGCGATCACGCCGTGGAGCGTCTTGGTCATGGTCGGTTCTCTGGGCTTTGGCAACCGGCCGACGCGGCTTGCGCCGGCCGCCGTTCCAGTAAAGCATGCCGCGGCAATGTTCAATGGAACGCAAACCATCGAGGGCCCGCGGTGCCGCGCTGGGCTTGCCTCGTTGGAAACCGGGAATTGAAATGACGGACACTTTCGACATCATCATCGTCGGCGCCGGCGCCGCAGGCTGCGTGCTCGCAAACCGTTTGTCGGCGCGTTCGGCGACGCGGGTTCTTCTTCTCGAAGCCGGCCGCGATGCCGCGCCCGGCGCGGAGCCGGCGGACGTCCTCGATTCCTATCCGCGCTCCTATTACAACGACGCCTATTTCTGGCCCGACCTTAAAGTGCATTGGCGGCGCAAGGACAATTCGCCGCCGGTCGGATTTTCCCAAGGCCGCGTCATCGGTGGCGGCTCGTCCGTGATGGGAATGGTGGCTTATCGCGGCACGCCCGACGATTACGCCGAGTGGCAAGCGCTTGGCGCTGAAGGTTGGGGCTGGGACGACGTACTGCCTTATTATCGCAAGATCGAAAACGATTGGGATTTTGGCGGTGCGGCGCACGGCAAGGACGGGCCGGTACCGATCCGCCGCACCAAGCAAGCGGATTGGCCGCCGTTGGCGAAGGCGGTGCATGCTTTTGCCGAGGATCGTCAGATTCCGTTCGTTGCCGATATGAACGCCGATTTCCGCGACGGTTATGGCGCCGTGCCCATGAGCAACTGGCCGGAAAAGCGCGCCTCGGCGGCGATCTGCTATCTCACCGCCGACGTCCGCCGCCGCGGCAATCTCCGCATCCTCACCAATGCTTTGGCTACCGGGTTGTCATTTGACGGCCGCCGCGCGACCGCCGTCACGGCCACGATTGGCGGCGAGACCAAGAAGTTTCACGGTTCCAACATCATCGTCGCGCTCGGCGGGATTCATTCTCCGGCCTTTCTTATGCGTGCCGGGCTCGGACCGGCGGCGGCGCTGCGTGACCTCGGCATCGCGGTGCGCTCCGACCTACCGGGCGTCGGCGGAAACCTTTCCAATCACGCGATCGTCTTTATAGGCCTTTTGCAAAAGCTCGGTGCTCGGCAGGCCGCGAGGATCCGGCCGCATCCGATGACGGCATTTCGTTATTCCTCGGGCCTCCCCGGCGCGCCTCCCGCCGACATGTATCTTAATGTGCAGTGCAAAACGTCATGGAGCCCGCTTGGCCACCAAGTCGCCAATCTGGCGCCGTCGCTGCTCAAGCCGATGGCGCGCGGCTGCGTTTCGCTGGTCGCAGCCGATCCGGCGACCTATCCGCGCGTGGAGTTCAATTTCACCGGCCACGAACTCGACCTCAAGCGCTTCATGCAAGGCTTCCGGCGGAGTGTCGAGATTTTGGCCCATGACGCCGTGCGCGCCGTCACGACGCTGACGTTTCCGGTGAAATTCACCGACCGGCTGCGGCGGCTTAATCGGATCACCACGTCGAACAAGATCAAGAGTGCGGCCATCGCGGCGCTCATCGACACCGTGCCGCCGCTTGCCGCGCCGATCTTTGCGACCTTGGCCGACCGCCGCGTCGATCTCGCCGCTCTGGTCGAGGATGATGCGGCGCTGGCCGATCACATCCGCGAAAACGTCGCCGGCACTTTCCATCCGGTCGGAACCTGCCGAATGGGCGCCGTGGACGATCGTCAGGCGGTGACCGATCCGGCGGGCCGCGTCCACGGCATCTCCGGACTACGCGTCATCGACGCCTCGATCATGCCGACCATACCGCGCGGCAACACCAATATTCCGACCATCATGGTGGCGGAAAAGCTTGCCGATCAGCTGCTCGGCGAAATGCCGGCTTAATCTCTGACGCTGACGTAAATCTGGCCGTCGCGAACGGCGACCGGCACCGGGGTGAGCCGCACCGAGGGGTCGCCGGGATGGCATCCGGTCGCCAGATCGAATTCATAGCCGTGCCACGGGCAGACGATGTGGCGCTGCTTGCCGAACCGCAGGCCGGCGCTCTTCTTGTCCGGCGTGATTACTTCCTCGACTTGATTGAAGATCTTGCCCTGGCAGACCGGGCCACCGGCATGCGGGCAGACGTTTTCGTAAGCCAGTACTTTGCTGCCGGTGCGAAAGATGCCGACTTCGATACTGTCCACGGCGAAAACCCGATAGTCGCCATCCGCAATATCGCTCAGCCGGCCAAGCGCGATCTCGTCCATTGCAGTCTCCTATTCAATTCCCGGCGGGCGATGAAACCAGATCGCCACGTCGAACATGTTGAGGTCGGCCGCGCGGATGAGTCCGCAGGCGGTCACGACCGTTTCGGTTGCCGTCACCGCGCCGTTCGCAAAGGGCGCGACGTCATGGCCGCGCTGCTCCACTTTTGCGGCATAGACCTTCACCGCGGCGGTGAGCACCTGTTGCAGTGTCTTGTCGGAAATCGCGTCCGGCTCGCCGCGTTTGAGCGCGTCGCGCGCGATGGCGCAGAAGTCCGTCGGATCGGCGCTGCGGCGCGCGGATTTGCGGCTTGGCTTGCCGGCGCGACGGACTGCTTTCACCTTGCGCACCGCGGCTTACGCCGTAACCGGCACGCGGACCGCCGGGGGCTTCTTCGTCTTGGGTTTGATCAGCTTGTGCTTCGGAACGTCGAGCTTGAACAATCGGGCGGCGTTAAAGCCCAAAATGTTGCGCTTAGCCTGCTCGTCGAGGAACGGCAGCGTCGTGATCGAGCTCGGCAGGTCGAAATCCCAATGCGGCCAATCCGACGCGAATAGAAGCTGGGTTTCCGCCTTGATCGCTTTGAAGGTCGCTTCGGTGAGCGCCATGTTGGAGCGTTCGAGCGGCTGGCTGGTGAAGTACATCTCTTGGATGTATTCGCTCGGCCGCCGCTTCAAGAGCGGCGCCTCCGATGACCGCATCATGTATTCGGAATCGAGCCGCTGCATCAGGAACGGCACCCAGGCGAGCCCGCTCTCGATCCACAGCACCTTAAGCTTCGGGAATCGCTCCGGCAGGCCGTTGATGATCCAATTGGTGAGATGGATGATGTTGTAATAGACGAACGAGATCGAGTGCATGGAGATGAAGCGGTTGCACTGCTGCATCGACTGGTCGCCCCAATGGAAACCGGAATGGAAAGCGAGCGGCTTTCCGGTGGCCTGGATCGCGGAATACAGCGGCATATAGCTGTCATGATTGACGGCGCGGAAGCGCGTCGAGGTGACCGAGAAACCGATGACGCTCGGATTGTCGGCGTATCGCTCGACCGCCTTGAGGCTCTCCTCGGGATGATTGAACGGCAGATAGAGCATCGCCTTGATACGGTGATCCTGGGGCAGGATTTCCTCGGCTAGCCATTTATTGAAGGCATTGCCGATTACCACCTCCATCTCGATTTGCGGATGCATGCCGAGCACCAGCATCGGGGTGGGGAACACCACCATGTAGTCGATGCCCATCGAATCCATGGCGCGTTGGACCAGCGTCACCTGCGCGTGGGTGCGCCCGCCCGGCACCGCTTCGGCCAAGCGCTGCTGATGCGGGATGCGGCCGAACACGTCCTGATGGAGAAATCCCGGCGTCGCATTGATCAGGCCCGGCGCAGCGCCGCGATCCTTGAATGCGCGCGCCATCTGCCGATAGACGTCGCTGTCCATGCGGTCGACGACTTCCGACCAGAACGCTGTCTCGGTGACATGGGCATCGACATCGACGATGAAATAATTCTCCGACCGCGCCTCCTTGGTCGCGTGGGCGAGGATCTCGCGCGTGTCGGTCTGAATGGTGATCTTCGGCAGTTCGCTGACGCGCGGAGCTTTATTTCCGTTTTTGCCGTTCTTTCCATTGTTCGCTTGGCGCGGCGTTTTCTTCAGCATCGGTTTCCTCCACTCGTGGAGCGGTCTTGGAACGATTCTGGGCGGGCGCTCAATCGCGGGCGCCCCTTTTGAGAAATCCTATCAGCAATTTTATCGAAACGACACGCGGTTGACCCTGCGACCGGCCGGATGTTACGAAATACTTGAATTAGCGGCTGTTTCTGCGGTTCCACGCGCATACAGCGGGCATGAAATTCATGAAACTGCCGCCCTTCGAATATGCCTGCCCGACGAGCATCTCCGAAACTGTTGCGCTGCTGGCAGCGCACGACGGCGAGGCGAAGCTGCTGGCCGGCGGCCAGTCGCTGGTGCCGATGCTGGCGTTTCGCGTCGCCGGGCCGGCGTTGTTGGTCGATCTGCGCAAACTTTCAGAGCTGCGGCAGATCAAGATCGCCGGCTACGCCGTCACGCTCGGCGCCATGGTGCGCTGGCGCGACATTCTCGAACATGCCGGCCTGTCGAAAGCCCATCCGCTGCTGGTGAAGGCTGTCGAACACGTTGCGCATTATCAAATCCGCAATCGCGGCACCGTCGGCGGCAGTCTGGCGCACGCCGATCCCGCCGCCGAACTGCCCGGTATCGCCGTCACCTGCGAGGCCGAGATCGCCGTTGTCGGCAAAGCCGGCGAGCGCGTCATCGAGGCTAAGGATTTCTTTCGCGGGCCGCTGACGACCGCGTTGCATTCGGACGAGATTATTACCGAAATTCGCTTTCCGGCTTGGCCGCAGCAGCGCCGTTTCGGTTTCCGGGAGTTTGCCCGCCGCCGCGGTGACTTCGCACTGGCAGGCGCCGCGTTGTTTTTCGACGCGGACAGCAAGAAAAATGTTCGCAATATCCGCGTCGGCGCGATCGGCGTCGCCGATCGTCCGCTGCGTCTTGCCACAGTGGAGCGCGTACTCGAAGGCAATGAGCTTGACGAGACGGCGCTCGGCAGGGCCGAAGCTGCCGCGTCTGCCGCCGTCGATCCATCCGACGATATCCACGCCAGCGGCG
This sequence comes from uncultured Alphaproteobacteria bacterium, assembly GCA_963775515.1. GTDB lineage: Bacteria > Pseudomonadota > Alphaproteobacteria > Rhizobiales > Xanthobacteraceae > BOG-931. The sequence goes on from CAVZIQ010000004.1 coordinate 673,393, forward strand.
CCTATCGCAAAACGCTGATCGGCGTCATGGTCGAGCGCGCGTTACGCGATGCAGGCAGGTACACCAATTCATAGCAGGAGTAGCCAGTCATGACCGTTGCACGGCACCCGCGTCCGAAGGAGCTCGAAGGCGTTCCGATCGAAGACATCAGGAAAAGGTACGTCGGCCGGTTCAAAGAAAAGACGCCGGACTGGGCGGCCTTCGAGGATGCCAGGATCGAAGGTTTTAAGCGCGCCCAGCACCGTTTCATCGGCGCCGGCGGCTCCGGCAAGCACGGCGACCCGACGGTGATCCCGGCCGGCAACTTCACGCTTTCGGTCATGTATGTCGAGCCCGGCCAGGGCAACGCCGCGCACACCCACGAAGTCGAGGAATGCTTTTTCGTGCTCGACGGTTATCTCGACGTCTTCGTCGAGGACGAAAACGGCAAGCGGCTGACGACCCGGCTTGGCCGGTGGGAATGCATCTCGTGTCCGGCCGGCGTCATCCATGGCTACCAGAACAACTCGCTTGCGCCTGTCTATTTCCAAGTGATGCTCGGACGCGGCAAGCCGGAGACCATGGGCTATGCCGACGACGAACTATTCAAGCGCAAGGATGCGCATTTAAAGGCGGTGTAAATGACCATGTCACTCGACGATGTACGCTATGAGCTTGCGCTGGCCAATCGCATCATCGCCCATGAGGGCGTGCTCGACGGCTTCGGGCATGTCAGCGTGCGCCATCCGGATGATCCAAGCCGTTATCTGCTGGCGCGGTCGCGCAGCCCGGAATTGATCGAACCGTCAGACTTGCTCGAATTCACGCTCGATTCCGAACCGGTGACGCCGCCCAAGGGCGAAATGTACGGCGAACGGGTGATTCACGGCGGCATCTACCAGGCGCGGCCGGATGTGAACGCCGTGTGCCATCACCATTCGCATGCGGTGCTGCCGTTCTGCGTCACCGGGATTGCGCTCGAGCCGGTTTTTCACATGGGTCCGGTCATGGGCCAAGTGGTGCCGATGTGGGACAGCCGCGATGAGTTCGGCGACACCGATCTCATGGTCGTCAAGCCGGAGGAGGGCCGTTCGCTGGCGCGAGCGCTCGGTCCGAATTGGATGGTGCTGATGGCGCGCCACGGCGCGACCGTCGCCGGCCGGACGCTGCGTGAGCTGGTCTTCCGCACCGTCTATTCGCACGCCAATGCGGAAATCCAACTGCGCTCGATGATGATCGGCAAAATCGGCGCTTTGAACGCCGCCGAGCGGCAGCGCGCCGAGCCGCGCCAGCTGCAGCCGCGGCCGATGGCGCGGGCATGGGAATATTGGACGACGCGATTGCAGAAAGCCGGTGGACTGCCGCCTCAAGCGAAATCTCGAAAATCCGGCCGGAAATCCAAGAAACCTCTCAGCAGGGGCCGCGCGAGGCGATCACGGCGATGACCTTGTTCAACTGGTCGGTGCGCCTGCTATAGGCTTTGATCAAGCAGGCGACGTTGCGTCCGCAGCCGTCGCGGGCCTTGAGAAATTCGACCTGCGTGTCCTGGATGTCGCCGCGCTGGCCCATGGCCACCAACGAAGTTGCAACGCTGTAGAGCGTTGTCATCCGCGCCTCCGCCTGACCCAGCGCGTAAGTCTTGCAAATCGTGATTTCGGCGGCGGACTTCGCTTTGGTGCAGTCGAGCGGGGCATAGTCGGCGGCGATGGCCGGCCACGCACCGCATAGGATACAGAAACCGATTGCCGCCATCAGCGAGCGCTTCATCGAGCCCTCCTTCAGCCAAACGTCGGCACGAACAGCTTCTCGATCGGAATGGGCTCCGCGATCAGACCCTGCTCGACCATATAGGTGACCAGCGCTTCAAGCGTCTGCCGGTTCGGCTCGACGCCGTAGGGCCAGCAATCGCCCCCGAACAACTCGTCGATCTCTTCGATGTCGTCGGGCAGCCACGGCAGCATGTAGCGGAGTGTGCCGGGAAAGCGCATTTTCTCTCGCGCTAAATCCTTGGCGGCGCAGAAGGCGTTGTACAGGCTGGTGGCGACGAAGGGATGGCGCTCGTAGATGTCGTTGCGGATCACGACCAGGTGCATGATCGGGAATATCTTGGTGCGGCGGTAGTAGTCTTTCTCGCGCGCCCGGTAGTCGGGAAACAGCCGTACCACGTCGGGATGGCGCTTGAGCGCCCGCGGCATGTTCGAGCCGATGATGGCGTGGATTTCTCCGGCGGCGAGGAGATCGCTTAAGGACTTGCCGCTTTGGTTCGGCGTGATCTTGATCGGCTTGAGGAGCGGCATCACCGAGGGATTGCCGTAGGCGCCAGGTTCGTTGACCGCGCCCTGGACCCACTCGATGGTTGAAAGATCGACGCCAAGATCGTGTTGCATCAGGCCGCGAACGAAGATTGCCGCCGTTTGGGTGTAGAGCGGCACGCCGATGCGCTTGCCGGCGAGGTCCTTGGCCGAGGTGATAAACTTTCGGTTAACGACGATAAAGCCGTGGCGAAAGACGCGCGAGGCGAACACCGGCAGCGCCACGAAGGGCAGCTTTTTCGCCGCGTAGCGGCTGACGAATTCGGAGCTCGACATTTCGCAGGCGCCGAATTCCAGCCGGTTCGACATGCGATCGAAAATTTCGCGCGGATTGTCGATGGCGATGAAGTTGAGGTCGATGCCGTCAGGTTTGATATCGCCGGTTTGCAGCGCCAGCATGCGGTCGTAGAGGCCGCAGGCGAAAGTGATCGGCAGGGAAGGCATCGCGCACCTCTCGATGAAGCTTCAGGACAAGACGCGCGCACTATCGCATACCGCGCGAGGAGTGAAAGCGGCGAGCACGGCCCGCGCTCGAGCGACGCTGCCGGAAAAAATTCGCGGCGCGTGACGAATTTTCTTGCAATGCGTTTGCGATACGCTTATGTGCCGCTCGCCCAAATTCGCACGTGCCTGTGGCCGTGTGTCGATCGGTAGGCATCCGGACAAGAGGCCGGACAGTCGCCTGAGGTTCGCAAAGTTAAGAACCTTACTACGTGATCGGCAGCCGGAGGCGAAACCGGCGCACCCCGCGCTCAACGGGGGACGCGGCTTAAAGCAACGACGGAGCGGGCTTTTTTGGTTGGCCGTCCAAAGGTCAGCACCGAAGAGGCTTGTCCATCTTGCCGGCCGTGCGGAACGGGTTCTCCCGCTCCAATCCAAGGCAGCACATCGGCTGAACAGCCGCGCGCCTGCACCGTGTCCCCAACGCACGGCAGGCGCCGAGCGCTTCAGCCGTTGACGCCGGTCGACTGCGCGCAAGCTCGGTCGCCCGAACATCAACGCTGGGCCAACGGCGATTTGCCGCTTGGCTCCCTTGAACCTGGATGAAGGAGCGACTCCAATGACCGAGCGCATCCGCGACTTTCTGCGCCGCCGCCGTGACGAAGGGCTGGACGATGGTCCCTGTCTCGTCGTCGATCTCGATGTCGTGCGCGACAACTATCGTGCCTTTGCCAAGGCCTTGCCGGACAGCCGGGTGTTCTATGCCGTGAAGGCGAACCCGGCGCCCGAACTCTTGTCGCTTCTGGTTTCGCTTGGCTCCTGCTTCGACACCGCCTCGGTCGCCGAGATCGAGATGGTGCTCGCCGCCGGCGCCACGGCCGAGCGCATCTCCTTCGGCAATACGATCAAGAAAGAACGCGACATTGCGCGCGCCTATGCGCTTGGCGTCCGCTTGTTCGCGGTCGACTGCAAGGCCGAGGTGGAGAAGATCAGCCGCGCCGCGCCCGGCGCCAAGGTCTTCTGCCGCTTCCTGTTCGGCTGCGCCGGCGCGGAATGGCCGCTGTCGCGGAAGTTCGGCTGCGATCCGGATATGACGGTCGAGGTGCTGGAGCACGCGCACAAGCTCGGGCTGGAGCCGGCCGGCGTATCGTTTCACGTCGGCTCGCAGCAGCGGCGCACCGCGGCCTGGGACGAAGCGCTGAAGTCGGCGTCGGCGATCTTTCGCGCCTGCGCCGACCGCGGCATCAATCTCACGATGGTCAATCTCGGCGGTGGGTTTCCGACCAAGTATCTGCGCGATGTGCCGGCGGTGGAGGCTTATGGCCGCTCCATCTTCCGGGCGCTGCGCAAGCACTTCGGCAACGCCATTCCGGAGACGATCATCGAGCCGGGCCGCGGCATGGTCGGCAATGCCGGTGTGATCGAGGCCGAAGTCGTGCTGGTCTCGAACAAGAGCGAGCATGACCACGTGCGTTGGGTCTATCTCGACATCGGCAAATTCGGCGGCTTAGCCGAAACCATGGGCGAGTCGATCCGTTACCCGATCCGCACCCCGCGGGACGGCGATGAGGTCGGACCGTGCGTGATTGCAGGCCCGACCTGCGACAGCGCCGACGTGCTCTACGAGAAGCGGCCATACGATCTGCCGATCAGCCTCGAGATCGGCGACAAGGTCCTGATCGAAGGCACCGGCGCCTATACCGCGACCTACGCAGCGGTGGCCTTCAACGGCTTTCACCCGCTGCGAACCTTCCACATCTGACCCCTCTTGCTCCGGCGCTCGCTTCGGCGAGCGCCGGAGCGCAACAGATCGATAGGAGCGGATCATGGTGACCATCCGGGAAGAGAAGATCGCCGACGTCGCCGCGCGCGAGGCCTTGCTCGACCAAGCCTACGGCCCGGCGCGTTTCGCCAAGGCTTCCGAACGGTTGCGCGAAGGACGGCTGGCGACGGACGGACTATCGCTGGTCGCGGTTGAGCACGGCCGTCTCGTCGGCACTGTCCGGCTATGGAATGTCACCGCCGGGCCGGGGCGGACCGCCGTGCTGCTCGGGCCTTTGGCCGTTCATCCGGCCCATCGCAATCGCGGCATCGGCACGACGCTCGTCCGCCGCGCGATCGCGCGGGCGCGTCTCGCCGGCCATGGCGCGATTCTTCTGGTCGGCGAGGCCCCGTATTACGGCCGCTTCGGCTTTTCCGCGGCGTCGACCGGCGGCCTGTGGATGCCCGGGCGCTACGACCGCGACCGGCTCCTGGCGCTTGAGCTTAAGCCCGGCGCACTCGACGGCGCGCGCGGACTGATCGGCGCTACCGGCCGGCTTGCGCCCGCACCCGACCTCGCCGCGCTGGTGGCGCAGGAGATGGTGCAGGACGCGGCGCAGGACGGGGCCCAAGTCCGGCGCGCCGAACGCGCTCAAGGCCGTCGAGGGCGCGCGGCCTAGCCGGGAAACAACAGAAAATCGGGGACGCCGCGGACAAAATCCGTGGCGTCCCTTCCGTTTCCGCATTGCTGCGGATATCACCCCAATGTTGTCGTTGGAGGCTTGGAATATGACCGAATGGCCCGTTCACGCGCGCATCACCGGCCCAATTGTCATGATCGGTTTCGGCTCGATCGGCAAAGGCACGCTGCCGTTAATCGAGCGTCATTTCAATTACGACAAATCCCGTTTCGTGGTCATTGATCCCGAGGACAAGGATCGCAAGCTGTTGGACGATCGCGGCATCCGCTTCATCCACCAGGCGGTCACGCGCGATAACTACCGCAAGCTCTTGGGCCCGCTGCTCACCGACGGCGGCGGCCAGGGCTTTTGCGTCAACCTGTCGGTCGATACATCCTCGCTCGACCTCATGGAATTCTGCCGCGAGATCGGCGCCCTTTACATCGACACCGTGGTCGAGCCGTGGGCGGGATTCTACTTCGATTCCAAGCTCGGTCCGGAAGCCCGCTCGAACTATGCGCTGCGCGAGACCGTGCTTGCAGCGCGCCGCAAAAGTCCCGGCGGCACCACGGCGGTCTCGTGCTGCGGCGCCAATCCCGGCATGGTGTCATGGTTCGTCAAGCAGGCGCTCCTGAACGTCGCCGGCGACCTCGGACTGAAATTCACGGAGCCGAAGACGCGCGCGGACTGGGCCAAGCTCGCCAAAAAGGCTGGCGTCAAAGGCATCCACATCGCCGAGCGCGACACCCAGCGCGCCATCAAGCCGAAACCGATCGAAGTTTTCGTCAATACTTGGTCGGTCGAAGGCTTTCTGTCGGAAGGCATGCAGCCGGCCGAGCTCGGCTGGGGCACGCACGAAAAGCGGCTGCCGAAAAACGGCTTTAAGCATAAGACCGGCTGCCAGGCGGCCATCTACCTGACCCAGCCCGGCGCCAACACGCGCGTGCGCTCGTGGACGCCGACGGCAAAGGCGCAATATGGCTTCCTGGTCACGCATAACGAGTCGATCTCGATCGCGGATTACTTCACGCTGCGTGACGGCCGCAAAACTGTGTACCGGCCGACCTGTCACTATGCGTACCATCCATGCAACGACGCGGTGCTGTCGCTGCACGAGCTGTTCGGCCAGGCCGGCAAACGGCAGCCGGCCATCCACATTCTGGACGAGCACGAGATCGCCGACGGCATCGACGAGCTCGGCGTGCTGCTCTACGGCCACAAGAAGAACGCCTACTGGTACGGCTCGCAGCTTTCGATCGACGAAACTCGCGACATCGCGCCTTATCAGAACGCCACCGGCCTCCAGGTCACCTCAGCTGTGCTCGCCGGCATGGTGTGGGCGATCGAGCATCCGAAGGCCGGGATTGTCGAAGCCGACGAGATGGATTTCCGCCGCTGCCTGGAAGTGCAGACGCCCTATCTCGGGCCGGTGATCGGCGCCTACACCGATTGGACGCCGATCACAGATCGCCCGGGTCTATTCAAGGAAGATATCGACAAGCGCGATCCCTGGCAGTTCAAAAATGTCTTGGTCGGCTAAACGCAACGGGCGCCGCGATTGACGCCCGCCGCGCACTACTTTTCACGATTTTATTGCAGGCGCTTTGCCGCCTCCTCGATAATGCTGAGATCGGAATATTTTTTAACGTCGAAGCTCGACTTGATGAAACCGAGCTCCTTGGTCATGTCGACGTTCTTCTGCAGCGCGTCGAGGTTCGGCATCAGATTGGGATCGTGATAACAGTCCTTCTTGGTGAACGCCCAACTGAAGATCGCTGGCGGCCGCTTGACCAAATCACCGAGGATTTGCATCGCCGCCTCGTGGTTCGCCGGATCCTCGTACCAGTGCGTGATGCGCAAAGTGTCTTCGAAAAAATCCACCAGCGCGGGGCGATGCGCGTCGATGAACGGTTTGCGAGCGGTCCACACGATCATGTCGGTGACGCCGACCGCATCGCGTTGCACGAACAGATCGCGCGCGATTTTCTGTAGTTCGGGATCGTAGGAAAACGGCAGCACCGCGGGGATGAGGTCAACCTTCTTTTCCGCCAGCATCGATTTCATGGCGGGGAACGGCGCCTCGACGACGGTGTAGTCGCGATTGGGCTCGAGACCATGCTTGTGCAGCATCGCTTTCATGGCGACGTCGACGGCGCTGCCTTCGGCATTTGTGGCGACGACTTTGCCTTTGAGATCCTCGATCTTATGGATCGGGCCGTCTTTGAGCACCATATACTCTTGTGAATAGTAGCCGGGGACGCCATCCTGGAATTCGTCGGAAACGATGCGCAGGTCGTCGAGCCCGGCGTTCTCGATGGCAATGCCCAGGGTCGAATAAGCGAGGTTGGTGATTTCAACCTGATTGTTGGCGAGCGCGGTGATCATCGGCGGGGTGCCGACATAATGCACCGGATCCAGCACATAGGACTGGCCGAAATGCTTGGCGAGATCCTTCTTCTGCAGCCAGATCGACGACCAATTGCCCGGCGCGACCCAGGCTTCGCGGATTTGCACCGGGTCGGCCCGAACGATTTCCGTAAAACCTAAGACGACGGCCAAACAGCCAAGGCCGGCCCACGCAAGCGTCACCGCACGTGTCATGGTACGCATCATTCCCTCCCAAGGTGAAGTGGGCCCCGTTGATCGGAGCCTCGTTCTTAGAAGTATTACTGCAGCCGCTTTGCCGCCTCTTCGATCAGGCTGAGATCGGAATGCGCCTTGACGTCGAAGCTTGCTTTGACGAAGCCGAGATCCTTCGTCATGTCGACGTTCTTTTGCAGCGCATCGAGATTCGGCATCATGTTGGGATCGCGATAATAGTCGCTCTTGGTGTACAGCCAGCTGAAGCGTTCCGGCGGCTGCTTTGTCAGCTGTGAAGCGATCTGTGCGGCCGCATCATGATTTTTTGGGTCGAGATACCAGCGCTCGATGCGCATCGTATCTTCCAGAAAGTCGACCAGCGCGGCGCGGTGCGCGTCGATGAACGGCTTGCGGGCGGTCCAGACTATGAACTGGGATACGCCTATCGCATCGTGAACCGTGAACAGTGGATGCGCGATCTTTTTCAGCTCGGGGTCGAGCGAGAACGGCAGTACCGCCGGGATTAGATCCACTTTCTTCTCCGCCAGCATCGCTTTCATGGCGGGAAACGGCGCCTCGATCACAGTATAGTCGCGATTGGCCTCAAGCCCGTGCTTGTGCAGCATGGCGCGCATCGCGACGTCGACGCCGCTGCCGACGGCGTTGGTCGCGACGATTTTGCCCTTGAGATCTTCGACCTTCTTGATCGGGCCGTCGGCAAGCACCTCAAATTCGTCATCGCGATAGCCGGGAACACCGTCCTGAAACTCGTCGGCGATCACGCGAATGTCGTCGATACCCGCATTCACGATGGCGATCGGCAGCGTGGAATAGGCGAGATCGGCGATTTCCAGCTCGTTATTGGCGATGGCCGTAATCATCGGCGGGGTGCCCGCGTAATGCGTCGCCTCGAATGTGTAGGATTGACCGAAATGGCGGGCGAGATCCTTCTTTTGCAGCCACATTGAAAACCAGTTCGCGATCGGCGCCACCCAGGCGCCGCGAATTTGCAGCGGATCGGCGTGCGCGAGGCCAATGCCGAGCATAAGCAACGCGAAGCTCGCCAGCCCGATTTTGCCACGTATTATCATTCATCTCCCCAAAAGTTGCGACTTGGTCGGTAAAATCACCGGCGCATCCGCGCGGCGACACAATTGTGGGCGTAAACGGCGATCCGACGCAAGCCTGCCGCTTGCCGCACCGTCGTCGAATGCGGCTAGCCGTGCTCAGCCGTCTCCTGGTGCCACACCAAGAGACGGCGGCGGAGGACCGCCATGGCCTTGATCAAGGCATAGCCGACGATCGCGATCTCGACGATGCCGGCGAATACGCCGCGCGAATTGGCGAACCGCGAAGCGCTCATCATGGCGCCGCCGAGCCCGTAGCCGCCCATGACCATCTCGGCGATGATCGCGACGATGAGCGAGATCGGCAGCGCCACTTGCAGCCCGGTCAGGATTTGCGGCAGAGCCGCCGGCAGCTTGATCTGCCACATCACCTCGCGCTCGCTCGCGCCCATATTGAGTGCCGACCAGATCAGCTCTTTGTCGACGCTAGCGATGCCGGCCAGCGTCGCGGTCACCACCGGGAAAATGGCGTCGAACACGACGATGGAGATTTTCGAGACGTCATAGAGGCCGAGCCATAAGATGATGACCGGCAGAAACGCGATTTTCGGCATCGGGAAGCCGACCGAGATGATCGGATCGAAGAACCAGCGTATGAGCCGGTTGCGCGACATCAAAGCGCCGAGCGCGATGCCGCCGACCGCGGCAATGACGAAGCCGGCCATCGCCCGATAAAGCGTCAGCCCGAGATTGATCCAAAGATCGCCGCTGGCGGCGTCGCTATAGATGCGCTCGGCGACGGCAGAAAACGGCGGCAGCATGAATGCCGTCACCCGGCCGCTGCGGGCGAAAACCTCCCAGGCGATCAACAACACCAGGACGGAAAAAACGCCGGCGCCGCCGCGGAAGACAACGTCGAGGCGTCGCGCTGCGTCGCGCGTGACGTCGGCTTCCGCAGCCGACAGCGAGGCTGTGCTTTCTATTCCCGCCACTGCAGCAACCATTGCATGAGAAGCTGATAGAGACGATCCGCGGCGAAGCCGAGGAACGCAACCGTGAGCACCACCGCGTACATGCCTTCGTAAGCGCCGGTCGAGCCGAGATAGCCGATCAGATAGCCGAACCCCTGCTGCGACACGATCAGTTCGGAACTCACCAGCAAAATGAACGCGAGGGCGAGCGCGGTGCGGATGCCATTGAGCAATTCCGGCAGCGCGCTGGGCACGACCACGTCCCACAGCAGGCGCAGCCGGTTTGCGCCCATGCTGCGCGCCGACCAGACCAGTGCCTGATCGCTGCCGCGCGCGCCATTGTAAGCGCCGATGGTGACCGGGATCATGCAGCCAAGGAAGATGAGAAGAATCTTCGAGCCGTCGCCGAAACCGAGCCACAGCACGGTCACCGGGATGAGCGCCGATTTCGGCAGCGGATAGAACAGCTCGACCAGCGGGTTGACGAAGACGTCCAATAGCCGCCAGCGCGCCATCAAAATTCCCAAGCTGCCGCCAACTACGACGGCCAAGAGAAGCCCCATCGAGCCGCGATAGAGTGAGGACGCCCCGTTATCGACGAGTTCGCCGTCGCGGACGAGGTCGACCCATGCGGTTGCAATATGAGTGAGCGGTGGCAGCGCTTGGCTGTCGATGATGTTGAGCCGCGCCACGGCCTCCCAGCCGAGCGCCAAGAGCACGAGCGGCAGATAACGGAAGCCAGTCTGCGTCATCCCTTGCATCAAACAGCCTTCGCCAACTCGCCTTGGTTAGGTTGCTTTGGTCAGCTTGCTTTCGTCAGCTTGCTTTCGTTTCTTGGGCCTTGATCGCCTCGTCGCGCACTAGATTCCATATTTCATCGACCTTTTCCACGAATTCCTTGCTGCGCAGGATGCTCGGATCGCGGGCGCCAAATTTGGTCTCGACGATTTTCTTGATGCGCCCCGGCCGCGCCGACATCACCGCGACGCGTTCGGCGAGATAAACTGCCTCCTGCACGTCGTGAGTGACGAAGATCACCGTCTTGGGCGTGCGCTTCCAGATGTTGAGGAGTTCCGTCTGCATCAGCAATCGCGTCTGCGCGTCGAGTGCGCCGAACGGCTCATCCATCAGCAATATGCTGGGATCGAAGGCGAGCGTGCGTGCGATCGCGGTGCGCTGTTTCATGCCGCCGGAGAGTTGCGACGGATAGCTCTCCTCAAATCCGTTCAAGCCGACAAGATCGATAAAGGCCTGCGCCCGCTTTTCGCGCTCCGGGCGCGGCAAGCCCTGGCGTTCCAGACCGTAAAGAATATTGGTGCGCACCGTCTTCCACGGAAACAGCGCAAAATGCTGGAACACGATGCCGCGATCGGGGCCGGGCGCCGTGACCGGCTTACCCTCGACCAAGATGCGGCCGGCCTCGGTCGGCAGGAAGCCGCCAACGAGATAAAGCAGCGTCGACTTTCCGCAGCCCGAAGGGCCCAGCAGCGCGAGAAACTCGCGCGGCCGCACTTCGAGCGATATGTCGGACAAAGCGAGCACGGTGCGCCCGCGTGGCGGGCGGTAGGTGTGGTTCACCCGCTCGACGACGATCTGACCCTTGCCGTCCATCTACGCCTACGCATCTCGGGCGCCTCCCTCAGGCACCGCTTTGGCCGCACCCTAGCCAACCCGGCGAGCCGCACCAAGGCCTGTTGCGCCATGTTTGGCGCGGGCAGGACCGCGCGTTTGGCAGGGTTCTGCAAAAGCGGATATAGGTGACCGTCAATCGACGGCTCGGAAGCGCGGATGGAACGCTCGTTCAAGAAAGAAGTGGATGCGCTGCGGCTTGGCGCCGGCCAGACCTTTCGCGGCGAGGGCATCCTCGCCGTCACCAAGGCGCTGCTGCAATCGGGGGTCAGTTACGTCGGCGGCTACCAGGGCGCGCCGGTATCGCATCTGCTCGATGTCATGGTGGATGCCGAGGACCTGTTGGCCGAACTCGGCGTGCACGTCGAGACTTGTACCAACGAAGCCGCGGCGGCGGCCATGCTCGGCGCCTCGATCAATTATCCGCTGCGCGGCGCGGTGACGTGGAAGTCGATCGTCGGCACCAATGTCGCGGCCGACGCGCTATCGAATCTGGCCTCGCCCGGCGTCATCGGCGGCGCGCTGATTGTGCTCGGCGAGGACTACGGTGAAGGCGCGAGCGTCATTCAGGAGCGCTCCTATGCTTATGCCCTGAAATCCTCGATCTGGCTCCTCGACCCGCGTCCCGATCTGCCGACCATCGTGCGCATGGTCGAGAAGGGATTCGAGCTTTCCGAGGCGAGCCATGCTCCGGTGATGCTGGATCTGCGCGTGCGCGCCTGCCATGTCACCGGCGAATTTATCGCCAAGGACAATAAAAGCGGCGCGTACAGCGGCAGGCACCAGCTCGACGGTCCGCCGCGATTCGAATACGGCCGGCTCGCGCATCCTCCGGTCATCTTCACGCAGGAACGGCTGAAAATCGAGCAGCGTTTGCCGGCTGCGCAAAAATTCATCCGCGAGCAAAAGCTCAACGAGCTGATCCCCGGCGAGATCGGCGAGATCGGCATCATCGTGCTCGGCGGCCTCACCAACGGGCTGCTTCGCGCTCTGGCGCGGCTCGATCTTGCCGACCTCTACGGCGTCTCGCGCATTCCGATCTATGTGCTCAATGTCGCCTATCCGCTGGTGCCGGAGGACGTGAAGGACTTCTGCGCCGGCAAGCGCGCCGTGCTCGTGGTCGAGGAAGGCTCGCCGGACTATGTCGAGCAACAAATCAATGTCGTGTTGCGCGGCGCGGATATCCAGACCCGGGTGCTCGGCAAGGGCTGCCTGCCGCGCAGCGGCGACTACACCTCCGAAGCCTTCATTCGCGGCATAGCGGCGTTTCTCTCCGAGACCCGCCCGGCCGGCATCGACACCGCAGCCGCCGCTGCGCGTGCCGAGGAAATGCTCGCGCATAAGGCGGACATGGCAGCGACCGTCGGCGACATCCCGCCGCGACCGCCGAATTTCTGTACCGGCTGTCCGGAGCGGCCGGTGTTCGCCGCCATCAAGCTTGTGCAGCGCGAGATCGGCCCGACCCATATCAGCGCCGACATCGGCTGCCATTCGTTTGCGACATTTGCGCCGTTCTCGCTCGGCAATTCGATCCTCGGCTACGGCATGTCGCTGGCAAGCGCGGCCGCCGTCGGCCCGAACATGACCAGGCGCCCAATCTCGATCATGGGCGACGGCGGATTCTGGCACAACGGTCTCATCACCGGCGTCGCCTCGAGCATGTTCAACAAGGGCGATGGTGTTCTGATCGTGATGCAAAACGGCTACGCCTCCGCCACCGGCCAGCAATATCTGCCGTCAAGCACCGCCAACCGCAGCGGCACACCAACCGGCATCAGCATCGAGAAGACGTTGCGCTCGCTCGGCGTCAAGTGGTTGCGCAAGGTGCGAACCTACAGCGTCGCAAAAATGGCGGACACGCTGAAGGAGGCCATGCGCACCGCCGAGCGCGGGCTCAAAGTGATCGTCGCCGACGGCGAATGCATGCTGGTGCGTCAGCGTCGCATCCGCGCGGAAGATTCGGATAAGCTCAAACGCGGTGAACGCGTGGTGAAAACACGCTACGGCGTCGACGACGATATTTGCACCGGCGATCATTCCTGCATCCGACTTTCCGGATGTCCGTCGCTGACGGTCAAGCCCAATCCCGATCCGCTGCGCTCGGATCCGGTGGCGACCGTGATCGAAAGCTGCGTCGGCTGCGGGCTGTGCGGCGAAGTCGCCCACGCGGCCGTGCTCTGCCCGTCGTTCTATCGCGCCGATGTCATCAGCAATCCGAATTGGTGGGATCGCACGTTGAGCCGGGTACGGCGCACCGCGATCGGTTGGCTCAATCCGGATCGTGCCGCGTATTCAAGCCCCCTTCCTCATTCTGCCCCGCAACAGAGGCGAAACCAGGCTCCGCAAGCGAGGCAGGAAAAGCACCCGGCGGCGGCTCTCCAGCAACAAACAAAGATCCGGCCGTTGACCGTCCTGATCGCCGCGCTTGGCGGCGAAGGCGGCGGCGTGCTCACCGACTGGATTGTCGCCGCCGCGGCAAGCCAAGGTTTCCCGGTCCAATCGACCTCGATCCCCGGCGTCGCGCAGCGCACTGGGGCGACCACCTATCACATCGAATTCGTGCCGACGCGGTTGTCCGCCTCCGATCGGCGCCCGATCCTGGCGCTGGCGCCGGGCGTCGGCGACGTCGATGTCGTGGTGGCAAGCGAATTGATGGAGGCCGGCCGTGCCATTGCCGGCGGTTTCGTCACGCCAGACCGTACCACGACGATTGCCTCGACCAGCCGCTCCTATCTCGTCGTCGAAAAGATGGCGATGGCCGACGGACGCTACGATCAAGACCGGCTCGTTGCCGCGATCGAAAAGAATTCGCAAAAAACACTGCTGCTCGACCTCGAAGCGATTGCGCGCGAGAGCGGCGCGATGATCAATGCGGCGATGCTCGGTGCCATCGCGGGGGCCGGCGCGCTGCCGATCCCCGCCGAAGCATTCGAGGCGGCGATCCGCGCCGACGGCAAGGCAGTCGAGATCAATCTGAGCGGCTTCCGCGCCGGCTTCGCTGCCGCGCAGGCCGGCTCGCGCCGGCACGCCGAGCCACTCAAGCGTCAGCGAGCGGCGGCTGCTTCGCTCGCCGATCTTGAACGCGAAATCGCGGATATGCCCGAGGCGGCGCGCGCGTTTATGACCGAAGGCGTGCGCCGGCTCGCAGCTTACCAGGATCTCGCCTACGCGCGGCTTTATCTGGATCGTCTCAAGCCAATCCCCGACGCGGATGCGAAGGCAGGCGGCGGCGGACGGCTCCTTGCCGCAACGGCGCGGCATCTCGCGGTGCGCATGTCGTACGAGGACGTCATCCGCGTGGCCCAGGCCAAAATCGATCCGTCGCGCTTTGATCGTATTGCGCAGGAACTTGGCGTCAAGCCGGAGCAAACTTTCACGGTCACCGAATTTCTCAAACCGGGGATCGACGAATTTTGCTCGATTCTGCCGCGCTGGCTCGCGCGTTTTGTCCTTGGCTTAGGCGAACGTCATCCGGCGCTCGGCCGCGCGCACTGGGGCATGGCGATCAACACCGCGTCGATTTCAGGCTTTCTGCGCTTTTATGTCCTCGCCAGCCTGCGCCGTTTTCGCCGCAAAACCTTTCGCTTCCGGGAGGAGCAGCGCGCGATCGAGGCGTGGCTTTCTCTCATTGCACAAGCCGCGCCGCTGTCAGCCGAGCTGGCGATCGAGATCGCCGAATGCGCCAGTCTCATCAAAGGCTACGGCGATACTCACAAGCGCGGCAGCGACAATTACCGGCTGATCGTCGCGCAAGTAATCGCGCCGGCGCTCGCCGGCGGCATACCGGTGCGACAGGCCGTCGACGCGATCGCCAGCGCCCGCACCGCGGCGCTGGTGGATCCGGAGGGCGAAGCTCTGACCAAATGCCTCGCCGCCCTGACATCGCCGCCCGCCCACGCCATTGCCGCTGAATAAGCCTGCACCAAGTCCGCCAAGACCGGAACTGAGAAGACGTCCGCGTGATATCCGTGCGTGCGCCGCCGCCGATCCGGCCGCGTAAGCCCATTAACTGTCGGCTTTCGCCGGGCAAACGAATGTTCCTTCCACCTCCACGATGTCGTCCTGATCGAGACGGCTTACCTCGACAATCGTGCGCGGCGGATAAGGCGACCCGGCCCAGAATTCCTCCTGAATATCATTCGCCGTCGCAATGCCGAGCCGCTAGGTCGCGCCCTTGCCGCACGCCGCGGGGCTTCGTTATGCTGGTTCAGGCGCGGGCGTAGTTCAGTGGTAGAACGACAGCTTCCCAAGCTGTATGTCGTGGGTTCGATTCCCATCGCCCGCTCCAGCCCTCCGATGTTGCAGTGCCGCACTAACGGGATCTGCTGGGCCGGTTGCTTCGACTTTTTTCTTGATCAGCGTGCCGCAGGGGCTATCGTGGCCGACAAGAGTCTCGAATGGCTCGTTTGGGGGAGAGGAAAACCATGGACCCGCAAACCGAACGTCGTGGCTGGAGCTGGTGGTACCTGCTCTTGGTTGTTCAATTCGTCGCGGTGCTGTGGCCGCCGTTTTACAATTCGGTCGAGCCGTCGTGGGCCGGCATACCGTTCTTCTATTGGTATCAGATGCTGTGGGTCATCATCGCCGCAATCTTGACCGCGATCGTCTACTTCGCGACCGAGGCTTAGCGCCTGAAGGTCGCGCGACGCCCGCGCGATATGGCGCGGGGGATCGGCAACAAAAAAGCAAAGCCTGGGGAGGCATGCCGTGCAGGATATAAACTGGACCGCTCTCATCATCTTCGTGGCGCTGTTCGGCTTCATTACGTGGCTCGGATTTGCCGCCGCGCAATGGCGCAAGGGCGACCTCGATCAACTGCATGAATGGGGGCTGGGGGGTCGGCGTTTCGGCACCGTCGTCACCTGGTTCCTGGTCGGCGGCGACCTCTACACGGCCTATACCTTCATTGCCGTTCCCGCGCTTGCCTTCGGCGCCGGCGCCATCGCGTTCTTCGCGGTGCCGTACACCATTATGATCTATCCGATCCTGTTCCTGGTCTTTCCGCGACTCTGGCATGTCTGCCACAAGCACAACTACATCACTCCGGCCGATTTTGTGCGCGGCCGCTTCGGCAATCGCTGGCTCGCGCTTGCGGTGACAATCACCGGCATCGTCGCGACCATGCCGTACATCGCCTTGCAACTTGTCGGCTTGCAGGTTGTTATCGGCGCAATGGGCGTCTCGGGCACCGGCTTGGGCGCAGATCTGCCGCTGATTATCGCCTTCGTCGTTCTCGCCGCCTTCACTTATTCGAGCGGATTGCGGGCGCCGGCGTCGATCGCCATCGTCAAGGATATTCTGATCTACACGACGGCCATTGCCGCCGTGATCGTCGTGCCAATCGAGCTGGGCGGATTTGGTAAAATCTTCGCTGCGGTGCCTCCGGCGAAATTATTGCTGGCGGTTCCCGGCGCCAACACCACCGGCGTCTACGGCGTCTATGCCACGCTCGCGCTCGGGTCGGCGCTGGCGCTATTCCTCTACCCGCATTCTATCACCGGCATCTTGGCGGCCAACAGCGGCCACGCCATCCGCCGCAATGCCGCGATGCTGCCGGGCTATTCCTTCATGCTCGGTCTGTTGGCGTTGGTCGGCTTCTTCGCCATCGCGGCCGGAGTCGGCACAATGCCGGAATTTGCCGCCGGCTTTAAGCAGTTCGGCAACAATTTCGCGGTGCCGGCGCTAATACTGCATAGTTTTCCGTCGTGGTTTGTCGGCATCGCCTTCGCGGCTGTCGGCATCGGTGCGCTGGTGCCGGCGGCGATCATGTCGATCGCCGCAGCCAATCTTTATACCCGCAACATCCATCGCGAGTTCATCAACAAGAATCCGACCGACAAGCAGGAAGCGCAGATGGCGAAATGGGTTTCGCTAATCGTGAAATTGGGCGCGCTCATTTTCATCATTTTCGTGCCGACCCAATTTGCCATCTACCTGCAACTGCTCGGCGGCATCCTGATCATCCAGACGCTGCCGTCGGTACTGCTCGGCGTCTACACCCGATGGTTCAACGATTGGGCGCTGCTCGTCGGCTGGGCCGTGGGAACCGGCACCGGCATCTGGATGTTCATCGCGGCGAATCTGACGCCCAACTATCCGCTCGCCTTCGCCGGCCATACTTTCCCCGGCTATACCGCGCTCTATACCGTGGTGCTCAACCTCATCGTCGCAATCGTTCTGACGCCCCTGTTCAATGCGATGGGCGGCAAGCAGGTCGATGCGACCGTGGCGGCCGACTATCACGCCTGAGCCGAGCGTTGCCGACGCCGCATCGATCGTGGCACAGTACGGCAGCCGTGCGGGCATGGATCCCGCGCTAAGATCCATTTGAGGGAGTAATGATATGTCCTGGGCCAAGGTGACGGACATCGCCTATGGGCGCCTTCGGTCGCCCGATCTCGATGTCGCGGAAGAGTTCCTCACGCGGTTCGGTCTGCGCCGGACGGAGCGCACCAATACCGCGCTGTACATGCGCGGCACCGATCCCAATCACCACATCCATGTCACGGAGAAGGGCGATCCGAAATTCGTCGGCATCGCCTATTACGTCGACAGCGAAGACGACTTAAAGCGGCTCGCCAAGGCGCCCGGCGCCTCGGGCGTCGAAAATATCGACGAACCCGGCGGCGGCAAACGCGTGCGGCTGACCGAGCCGAACGGCTATCAGATCGAGGTCGTGTGCGGCATCGCGCCGGTGGGTGAAATTCCGGTCAAACGGCAAAAGCTCAACACCGGCGAAGCGCCGACTGCGCGCGCCGGCGAATTGATGCGGCTGCCCAGGGGGCCGGCGCACGTCAAGCGCATCGGCCACGGCGTGCTAATGACGCCGCGGTTCCGCGAAACGGTCGATTGGTTCCGTGAGGCGTTGGGGATGATCTGCTCGGACGACGTCTACGTCGAGAGCAAGGACAATTTGATCGGATCGTTCAATCGCTGCGATCGCGGCGACACCTATGTCGACCACCATGTCTTCTTTTGCCTCCGTCATGAGAAGACCGGCTTGAACCATCTCTCATTCGAGGTTCCCGACATCGACGATGTCTGCATGGGCCACGACTATCTCAAAGGGTTCGGCAGCTACGAGCACATGTGGGGCATCGGCCGCCACGTGCTTGGCAGCCAAGTCTACGACTACTGGGCCGATCCTTGGGGACGCGTCCACGAGCACTGGGCCGACAGCGATCGGCTCAACCTCGCCAACGGCTCGCATCTCATTGCCGCCGATGAAGCGCTCAGGTCGCAATGGGGCGAAAGGCCGCCGGAAAAATTCATCAATCACGCGAGCCCGTGAACCGGACATCGAACGACCTAACCCCGCTCGTTGCCGCGTAAGCGGGAACGAGCGGGGTTAGCTATCGCAAATGTCCGGCGTTCTTTAGAGCTTCGTCACGCGGACGTGCAGCAGCGCCGCGCGGCCGCCGCGGACTTCCTGGACACAACGCGCCAGCGCGGCCGGTACCTCGGCCGGATCGCTGACTTCTTCGGAATGGGCTCCGAACGCCTCGCCGATCTTGGCGAAATGAACGTTGGGGGCAAGCTCCGCCTCGAACGAGTTGGTGGTCTTGGCCTCGCCCTCGGGAAACACGCGTAGCGTCGATTGCTTCACCGCGTTCCAGCCGGAATTGTCCATCACGATGGACAAGATCGGCAGCTTGTATTGCTGCGAGACCGCGAGCACCGATGCGGGGTTGCCGAAATAGAAGCCGCCATCGCCGCAAATCTGCACCGCGAGCCGGTCCGGCGCCGCAAGCTTGGCGCCGAGCGCCGTACCGCCCGACCAGCCGAGACCGCCGCCGCCGGCGCGCACCGTCGTGTTAGGCACGCGGCGCGGGATCTGCATGAGCACGGCGGCAGCGTTGGTCACGCCTTCGTTGAAGATCATGTCTTCGTCATCAAGGAGCTTGCCTAATTCCGCCATCAGATAATGCGGATTGATCGCACCGGTTTTGCCCTTATCCGCGGCCATCTTGGCGGCGCGGGCGATGCGCTCATCGCGTGCGGCTTTAATGCGCGTCATCCGCGCCGCCGCCGCTTCCTTGAAGCGCGGCGTCGCTTTTGCTTTCAGTTCTTGCAGCACCTGATCGAGGATATGCCCGCTGTCGCCTTGCATGCGGATATTGCCCGGGAAGGTCCACATCGGCGAGCCGGGTTTGAGAATATCGATATCGATGTGCGCCCAAAACGTTTCTTCGTTCGCTTGCACGGCGCTCGGGAACCACGGCACGTCGACGTCGACGAGAAGTCCGACATCGGCCTCCGGAATAGCTTTGTCCGGCGAGAAGCCGACGAAGCACGGGCTGTCGTGCGAAATATTGTTGGTCATGTTCGCTTCGTAGACGGCGATGCCGGCAAATTGCGCGAGCTCGTCAATCGCGCGCGACGCGTGCGCATGACGTCCGGCATACCCGGTGATCAGGATCGGATTTTGCGCCGTCAAAAGCTTGGCGGCGAGGCTTGCCGCCAGCTTCGGATCGGCGCCGCCGCCCGACGTTGCGGCAAAATGATCGGCGGAATATCGCCGGATTTCGTCGGCCTTCCAATGCTGCGTCAGCGTCTCGCGCTGCATCATCAAATATACCGGGCCGCGCGGCTCGCTCTGCATGATCGAGGAGGCCCGCCGCAGCGCCTCTTTGACGACCACACCCGAGGGCAGTGTCCACTCCCATTTCAGATAAGGCCGCACCAGGCTCGCCTGGTCGAACGGTTCCTGCACGAAATGCACGTAGGTGTCGCGCGAGCCGATCAGCTCATCGTTCGCCGTATAGGGAGCCTTGCCGGCCATCAGGAGGACAGGCAGCCGGCTGCGGAACAGGTTGTGCATGGCGTTTGCGGTGTTGGCGGTGCCGACGTCGACGTGGACCAGCACGCCTTGGCCGCGGCCGGTGACCAGCGCATAGCCGGCCGCCATGTGCGCCGCTGTGTTCTCGTGCGGGCAGCGCACCACGCCGGGCATCACATCGCCGCGTCGGCGTCGATGCGCCATCTCATCGATGATCGGGGCGTGATCGGTTCCAAAATTGCAAAACAGATAGTCGATGCCGATCTCGTTCAAACCTTCGAGCAGGTAATAGGCCGTGGCGAAATCGGGAACATTGGACTGGTGGGGTGTTTTGCGCGCGACTGACGTATCCATGTGTGAGCACTCTTTCGCAGTGTTTTTGCTGAACGGTGAACGCTTTTACCGCTTCCGGGGCATCCCTGCCCTCTTATAGCATTCCTTTGCGCGGGCGTACGCGCCGCGGGGGACGATCGTAATCAGCATAAAGACGGGGAATCCTCGAACTCTTGCCACAATGCGGGGAGATATCACGGGCGATTGAGCGGGGAGAGGTTACTCCATGAAATGGCAGGCGGTTTTGGCCGGCGCGCTGGCGTCGGCGTTGGTGACCTGTGCGGCATCAGCCGATGTTCGCATCGTCAGCGATCCAGGCGGCGAGGTTTCCTCATACATCCAAAAGTTCCGTGAGGTGCGCGAATCCGGCCAGCGTGTGGTCATCGACGGGCCCTGCCTCTCGGCCTGCACTTTGCTGACGGGCATTATCCCGCGGAATAGGATTTGCGTCACCCATCGCGCGGTGCTGGGCTTCCATGCGGCATCCTACTACGACGACGTGTCGCGCTCGCTGGTGCCGACGCGCCGCGGCAGCCGCCTCGTCATGCGGTATTATCCGCCGCAAATCCGATCCTGGATCGATCGGCATGGCGGGCTAACCCCGCAGCTCCTAACGCTGCGCGGTAGAGAGCTGTCCGCCCTGTATCGCACCTGCCAGTAAGCCCAAGGGCAACGCGGCGCTCGGCGCGGCTGTGTTGGCAAAGGCGGGCGATGCCGTTGTCGGCGGCCGAGTTCCGGCTTATCTAAAGCGTCGGAATACGAGCCATGCCCGACATCGCTGCCCACCCACGTATGTCTGCGCCGGCGCTGGCGCTCGGCGCCGTCGTCGCGCTGACGCTGATCGGCACCGTCCTACTCTGGGCGCATTACGGAACTACGGTCTTTTTCGAGACGATCCGCACCGGATTTTCGGCGTGTTTCGGCTGACTGGGTTAGACCGATGAGCGCCAAACCCAACGCCCAAGCGTCGCGTGTCATGCTGTTGCTGGCCGCGTTTCTTTGCGGGCTTTTCCTGATCTTTGGCACTATTCTTCTCGTCACCGGGCATGGCTTCTCGCCGATCGGGCAGGCGGTTGCCGCCATCGGCGGCCCGCTCGATCTCGAAGACCAGAATGGCAAGCCCTTCACCGACGCGCAGATGAAGGGGCGCCCGTTCCTGGTGTTCTTCGGCTTCACGCATTGCCCGGACATCTGTCCGACTACTTTGTTCGACATGTCGCAAATGATGAAGGCGCTCGGACCCGACGCCAATCGCGTCGGTGCGTTGTTCATCACCGTCGATCCGGAGCGCGACACGCCGAAGGTTATGCAGGATTATATGTCGAACTTCGATCTGCATTTGCGCGGGCTGACCGGCGATCAGGCCCAGATCAATGCCGCGATCAAGGAATATCGCGTCTATGCCAAGAAAGTCCCGCTCGAAAACGGCGACTACACAATGGACCACACCGCGATGGTCTATTTGATGGACAAAGACGGCCATTTCGTTGCGCCATTCAGCATGGACCGCACGCCGGAGGCGGAGGCCGCCGATTTGCGTCGCTATATGTAAAAGGCTCGCCTGTTTAGCGGGCGAGTAGGGTGCCGCGCGCTGTCTGTATGATCTTCATCGGCGCGATAGGCGCGGCGGGACCGATCGTTGCGACGGACGGCGAACGCGCCCGGCCGACGAGCGGTTCCAGGCGCGGTTTATTGACCTGTTTTTGCCACGAGTCATCGGCCGTTTGGTGAGGCTTCGATCCGCAACCCCGCGATCCGGCGGCGCGCGATGTTCGCGCCAGTCCATGCTCGGTTTTTCCCCATCGTTGCGGCGCATAGATCAGCTCAAACAGTCCGCGCCACGCAGCGATCGAGAGCAGAAACCAGTGCAGCGGCGTCAAGACGAGCACCCAAGCAACGCCGAGCAGCCGGCGCCGTCGCAAGCCGATCAGGTCGAGCAGAATTGTCGAGGCATAGCCGGAGATTAGGCTTGTCGCGAAGATCGGCGCCGCGTTTTCCAAGACTGTGCTCGCCCACGGCGTCGGCAGCGCGTACAGCGTGAAGCCAAGTCCTGCCATGAACAGCGGATGGATCAGGGCCGCGAGCACGTTGGCGGCAAAGAATATTTGAAAGGCAATCGCGCCGGCGGGACTAAGCTCTCGCAATAATCGATTGGGGCGACGCATATGCACCAACCAGGTTTGCATCCAGCCCTTGTACCAGCGCGCGCGCTGCTTGAGCCAAGGCCCCAGGCGCGCCGGCGCTTCCTCGTAGGTTGCCGACGATATAGCCGCCGCTCGATAGCCGAGACGGTGAAGACGAATGCCGAGATCGGCATCCTCGGTGACATTGTAAGGATCCCAGCCTCCGGCATTGCGTAGCGCCGCGGTGCGAAAATGGTTCGATGAGCCGCCCAGCGGAAACGGCAAATGCAACGCAGCGAGACCGCGGAGGAAAACGTCGAACTGGCCGGCATAATTGGCCGTGAACATGGCCGCGAGCCAGTTATCGGCGGTGTTGTCGATGGTGAGGCTAGCTTGCACGCAAGCGAGCCGGTTGCCGCCCTGGTGAAATGCATCGAGCGCGCGACGAAGCTGATCGGGCTCGGGCGAATCCTCGGCGTCATAGACGACCGTGTAGGCGCCGCGCGCTGCCGGCAGCGCGACGTTGAGCGCCTTTGGCTTGGTGCGCGGGCCAAGTGGCGGCGCAACGATGATCTCGAATGGCGGGCCGAGATTGAGGCGGAGGATGGCGTTGCGCGTCGCAGGGTCGTCGGCCTCGAGGACGAATTTCACGTCGAGCTTTTCCGGCGGATAAACTTCTCATTGTTCATACGCTGTACGGCGATGTGGATCGAATGACCGATACTTTTTTGGCAAAAAGTTCGCTTTACACAATTACGGGGCCGATACTTGGACTTCTTGCGCTCAACCACAAAACTATGCGGTTTACGCCCAATCAAACAAACATGGTCGAATATGATTTCGCCGTGGTCCCATCCGGAATTGAGCCCGACCAGATAAAGAAACTCGATGATATAACGACGGTGGGAGGCAAGCTCTTAACATCCTCCGTGCAGGGTATTCCCGTAATGATGCCGCCTACCGCTGCGCCACCACCCGCCGCCCCCGCTGCCAGTCATTAAATTTCGTCTAGCGCGACGCCATCCTGTTCCAGAGCCGCAAGCACCGCCAGAAACCACGTTGCCGGGAACGTTCCTCGCTTGAGCTTATTGGTGACGCTGGCCTCAGTTTCGGCCTTGAAACCATGCTTTTTGAGCCGCTTTGCCAGCTCGGCATACGTTACCTCGCATTCCTGTAGCTTGTGCTTTACGAACGCTGCTGCCCGTTCGGCCCATTCCTCCTCAGAGGCTATAATCATGCAGCCCTCCTATCACATTTGAGGGCTATCACATACGATAGTTTGTGCTTGACAGGCAATGCCTATCGGATATGATAGCTTCCATAAACGATAGGTATGCAGATGGCCCAACATTTCCTCCTTTCCGCAGCCGCCAAAAGCCTTTCACTGGCGGCCGTTTTCACCATGAAGGACGAGCAGGCGGAAACGACGTTCCGCCGTATCCGTTGGGCCGATACGGAGGGCGAGCCGGTATGCCCGCACTGCGGCGGGATCGATGCTTACGATTGCCGGCGCTTGAAGGGCGCGCCCCGGTTCCGCTGCCGGGCTTGCGGCAAGGACTTCTCGATCACATCCGGCACGTTGTTCGCCAGCCACAAGCTACCGCTGCGCTGCTATCTCGCGGCCATCGCGATCTTTTGCAATGAGGTCAAAGGCAAGTCGGCGCTGGCCCTGCTCGCGCGATTTGAACGTGTCATACAAGTGCGCTTTCGTGCTGCTGCACAAACTCCGCGAAGCCATGGCGGCCGAATTGAAGGGCCGCGTGGTCGGTGGCGAGGGCAAGATCGCGGAAGTGGATGGCGGCTATTTCGGCGGCTACATCAAGCCCGCGAATTTCCGTGAGAACCGCCGCGACCGTCGCCTAGTTCGCAACCAAAACGGCAAGCGCAAGGTCGTGGTCGTGGTTCGCGAGCGTGGCGGCAATTCGGTCCCGGCCGTGTTCAAGTCGGAAGCCAAGGCGATGGCCTTCCTTCGCGCTCACGTCGCCAAGGGCACGATCATGAATGCGGACGAGGCCGCGTCATGGGAAGAGCTGCACAAGCGTTACGAGGTTAAGCGCATCAACCATCAAGAGGCATATTCGCTCGACGGCGCTTGCACGAATTGGGCGGAAGAATTTTTCAGCCGCATGCGCCGCGCCGAGATCGGCCACCATCACCACATCGCTGGCGCATATTTGCTCCGCTACGCACAAGAGGCGTCATGGCGGGAGGATAACCGCCGCGTCTCCAATGGCGATCAGGTGAGCCGCCTAGCGGGTCTGGCGATGGCGCAAAAGGCGTCAGTGGATTTCAGCGGGTACTGGCAGCGGCATCTTGCCGTTATAGCACCAGGCGGGGGCGCTAGTTCCGAAAGCTTTGCCAAAGATCAAAGTACGGCAAATCGTGGCTCTCTTCTTTCCGTATAATCCGTATGGGACCAATATTTTCTCAATATATTCAATGGCCTCCACCGGGAGCGAAATACTAAATTGTGGGGATTTCCCGGATTTAGCCATGGTTCTAACAATGGAATTGCAATGTAACTCCATTGTTGTACAATCCGTGTCGAATAAGCGAATCGCCTTGCGCCGCGCGCAGAATTCGCTGGAATAAAAAAGGCCCCTTCCTGGAAAGAGAAGAGGCCAGTTTCCGAAAGGTGGGCACGGCAGGAATCGGACCTGCGACCTGAGGGTTACGAAACCCCCGCTCTTTCCACTGAGCTACGTGCCCAAACGACGAGTACCGGGGTCCCGAGTTGCACGGGAGTCTCCGACTTACCAGGCCGACGCTCTGCTCTTGAGCTATCCCCGGCACCGCCGCTCTACTCACCCCCGCCCTTATCCGGCGGGGGTGCTGCTTTGCGATTCTGCGAAGCAATAGCGACGCTAAGGCAACGCGCTCGCGTGCGTCAAGCTTTAGTATAAATTCTCGAATCAACCACTAAATGTGGGGATTACGGGGAAGAATTTGGGAAGGGATGTGTAAGTATCGGAGATTCGGACTGAATCCGAAAGGGCCACGTCGCAACGAGCCGCTTTTCGCTGCTCGTAAAAATGACTGCTACGGCAACCGCCACACACTTACGCCGTGTCGCTTCCCGTCTCGCTTCACCCGGGCCCGCTGTTCTTGCATCCGCAGCGAATGAATGAGCCGGTGCCCTAGGGTCTTGGCTAGGACGGCATCTTTTAAATCCATGCCTTTGGCCTTCATCAATTCCAGGGCCAGCTCCTTGGTGCTGAGCGGGCCGGTGGCGAGCGCCTTGGCGCAGATAGCCCAAGGCTCGCCGCGTTTGAATAGCCGATAGCTGTCCATGTAGCGGGCTAGGTCTTGACCGCGTCCCGATACCTCGAACAGCCGCAGCACGGCAGTTACATGCGACAGGTCGGAACGGGCTTGCGCGATCTTGGTCTCGTACATGCGGATCGAGGCGCGGATTTCATCCCGCTTCTTGACCAGCGTTGTGACGGTGCGGATTTCGGCCATGCGCCGAATTTAGGCGGGGATAGCTCCGAAATTCTTGTGGCGTTTGCGCCATAATACCGGGATAATCGAGCGCGCGGATTGCGGCGGCCAGATCGCCGACAACTGACGCCTCGCCATAAAGCGCGCAGATGATCGTGTAGATCGGCAGTTTGGTATCGTCGATATGATAATCGGGGCATTGCGCGGCCGCGTCGCTGAAGCAGGCGCTCAACAGCCTCAAGATTGCGGCGGCCAAAAACAGCACGCAGCACAGACCGCTCAATCCCTCGATTACGGGGAGGGGCGCCAGCACGAAAAAGGCGAATACCGTCATCGCCAGCGTAATTGTCGTAAGGGCACGCATGCCATGCGCGCGGGGCGCGTTTGAGAGCAATGGCCGGCTCAGGCGAAGACTGTCTGCGGCGCGCTTGCCGAGCGCGCGCTGCGTATGGCGGGCGACAAAATGCCGGAGCCGGTCCTCGGACGTCAGACGGAACGAGCGGAGCCATCCCGGTCGTTCCCGACACGGGTCGGCAAGCCGGCGCGCGGTCAGGCCGCGGGGAGCGACGATCCAGACCAGGCCGCGGCCCTGCCGTAGCGGCAGCAATCCGGCCGCCGCCGCCTCGATCAGCCGATCGTCATCGAGCGGGCAATCGCTCCGCGAAATACCGTCAAACCGCTCGTAAGAGGTGGCGAGAGATGTCGCCAGCGCCGTGAGGTAGGCCTCCTCGGTGATGGCGTCGGCGCAAATCAGCACCCGCTCCGCGCCGACGCCGATCGATGCAGCGCGGCGTTCCGCGGCGGCAACGATGCGGGCGGGCAGCAGATGACGAATACAATCGATTTCCGGGCAACTTTCTTGACGCGTCCCCAATGGGCCGTGGCGGATTTGCGGGACGATGGCCCGCAACACTCCGCCCGTCGGCCAATTTTCCGCTTTGGTGCGGCGAACCGCCGCCCCTGCAACGCCACCGATCGCCACCGTTGGGCCCCCAAGCGCAACGCCCAGCGCCGCCCGCCTCGACTTTTCCTTGCGCCCCCGCTAAGCGGGCCAAGACCTGTAACGAGACATGCAAGCGACAAGATCGTGGCTCATACCATCTAGAATGGCAATATCAAAAATCTTCGCGCGTCGCGGGCTCCCGCTCGTGCTCGCGGCTCTGATCTGCGCGGTCCTTGCCGCTAATCCATGCGCGTGCCCGGCCTGGGCTCAGGATGGTGTGGCGCTGCCGCGCGGCGCGGCAGTGCCCGGGTTCTGGGATCCGCGCCGACGTCCCGAACGGCCCGATCTGTCGCGCATCCAATCGATCCGGTTTCTGACCGACCTCGGCTACCCGCCGTTCGATTATGCCGGAGCGGACGGTAATCCGGCCGGGTTCAACGTCGATCTGGCGCGGCTGCTGTGCGACGAGATCAAAACCACTTGCACAATTCAGGCGCGCCGTTTCGACTTATTGCTCGGTGCACTCAACACCAATCAGGGTGACGCGGTGATTGCCTCGATTGCACCCACCGCGGAGGCGCGCCAGCGCGCCGATTTCACCGATCCCTATTATCGCACGCCGGCGCGTTTCGTCGCCCGCGCCGACAGCCCGATCCGCGACGTTGAGCCCGAACTCGTCGAGGGTAAGAAGATCGCGGTCGTCGCCGGCACGGCACACGAAGCGTTCCTCAAGGAGATGTTCACGGAAGCCGAGGTGAAGCCATACGCCAATGACGAAGCGGCGCGCGAAGCGCTCCGGAACAAGGACGTCGACCTCTTGTTCGGCGACGGAATTTCACTGGCGTTCTGGCTCAATGGGACCGAGTTCGGCCGGCTGCTGCGCTTTCCGCGGCGGGCCTTATCTGGATAGCCGCTACTTCGGCGAAGGCGTCGGCATTGCCGTCAAGCGGGGCAACGATCTGTTGCGGCAGGCCTTGAACTGGGCGCTGTTCCGGCAATGGGAGAAAGGCAGCTACACCGACCTGTGGCTGCGCTATTTTCCGATCAGTCCGTTTTGAAGTGGCGGCGTTTGACGCTATATCGCGCGCGACCGGCGACGAAAGTACGCTTAGATGACGACTGCAGAGGCCCCAATCGCTTCGCTCCGGGACGTCGCCGAACTGTCGCACGCCTGGCCGTTCGAGGAGGCGCGCAAGATCGTCGCGCGGCTCGAGCGTCGGCCGAAGGACGAGGTGATTTTCGAGACCGGCTATGGGCCGTCCGGCCTGCCGCATATCGGCACGTTCGGGGAGGTGGCGCGCACGACGATGGTGCGCCATGCCTTTCGCGTGCTGACCGACGACAAGATCAAGACGCGGCTGATCGCGTTTTCCGACGACATGGACGGGCTGCGCAAGGTACCCGACAACGTTCCGAACAAGGAGATGATCGCGCAGCATCTCGGCAAGCCGCTCACCCAAGTGCCTGATCCGTTCGGCACGCATCCGAGTTTCGCCGAACACAACAATGCGCGCCTGCGCGCTTTTCTCGATCAGTTCGGCTTCGATTACGAGTTCATGTCGTCGACGGCCTGTTACCGGTCGGGGCGCTTCGACGCCGCGCTGCTCACGGTGCTTGCGCATTTCGAACAGGTGATGGCGGTCATGCTGCCGTCGCTGCGCGAAGAGCGCGCGCAAACCTATTCGCCGTTCCTGCCGATCGATGCCAAGACCGGCATCGTCTTGCAGGTGCCGGTCGTCGCGCACGATGCCAAGGCCGGGACGATTACTTATGAAAACGGCGGTGAGCGCGTCACCACGCCGGTCACCGGCGGGCGCTGCAAGCTGCAATGGAAGCCGGATTGGGCGATGCGCTGGGTCGCGCTCGGCGTCGACTACGAGATGGCCGGCAAGGATTTGATCAACTCGGTCAAGCTGTCCGGCGAAATCTGCCGCGTGCTGGGCGGCGCGCCGCCGGAAGGGTTCAACTACGAGCTCTTCCTCGATGAGAATGGACAGAAAATCTCAAAGTCGAAGGGCAATGGGCTGACCATCGACGAATGGCTGCGCTACGCCAGCCCGGAGAGCCTGTCGCTGTTCATGTATCGCGAGCCCAAGGCGGCGAAGCGGCTCTATTTCGACGTCATCCCGCGGCACGTCGACGACTATCTGCAATTTCTCGACGCTTACCCGCGGCAGGCCGCCAAGGAACGGCTGGGCAATCCGGTCTGGCATATTCATGGCGGGGAGCCGCCAGAGCCCGACAATCCGGTGCCCTTCGCGATGCTGCTCTCGCTTGTCACCGCGTCGAACGCCGCCAACGCCGAGACGCTGTGGGGTTTTATCGGCCGCTACCGGCCGGGCGTGACGCGGCAAAGTCATCCGCGCTTGGCGGCGCTGGTCGACTACGCGATCAATTACTATCGCGATTTTGTCGCGCCGACGAAGAATTTCCGTGAGCCGAGCGCGGGCGAACGCGCCGCGCTGACCGACCTGCGCGATGCCCTGTCGCAACTTCCGGCCGACGCTACGGCGGAAGCCATCCAAGATGTCGTCTATGAGGTCGGACGGCGCGAGCCGTTTCTCGATGCGAAGAAGAAGGGCAAGGACGGCAAGCCGGGCGTTTCGCTCGACTGGTTCAACATGCTCTACCAGGTGTTGCTCGGCCAGGAGCGCGGCCCCCGCTTTGGCTCGTTCGTCGCGGTCTACGGCATCAAAAATACCATCGATATGATCGACGGTGCGCTGGCGCGCTCAGCGTGATTACTGGCTCGCCCACAAAATCCGCGCGATCCACAGCACATCGGAAGTAGCGAGTGTGCGGTCGGCATGCTGGGCGTTGAGCGATTTCAGCTCGATCGATTTCGCCGTCTTGCGCTTGAGCTCTTTTGCCAGCACCTCGCCGTCCTTGGTCCGCACCACGACGCGGTCACCGCGGCGGATCGCCGCCAACGGCGATACCAGGATGACGTCGCCGTCGCGGTACGCCGGCTCCATGGACTGGCCCGAGACTTCGAGTGCATAAGCGTGCTCGTCGGTGACAGCCGGGAACGCGATCTCATCCCAGCCTTCGCCGGCCGGGAAGCCGCCGTCGTCGAAATAACCGCCGGCACCTGCCTCGGCGAAACCGAGGAGCGGCACCGCCCGCGCCGCGGCGCCGCCGGCCGGCTCGGTCAGCGCGACGAAAGTGTCGAGCGGCGTGCCGGTGGCGGCCAAGGCCTTGGCGATCAACTCGGTCGACGGCCAGCGCGCGCGGCCCTGCGGTGTGATGCGCTTTGATTTGTTGAAAGTCGTCGGATCGAGTCCGGCCCGCCGGGCGAGCCCCGACGCGGACAATCCCGCGCGCGCGGCGAGGCGATCGATGGCCGACCAGACCTGCGCGTGCGTCAGCATCCCTACCCCTACAGAGGGCCGGAATGATAGGAATTATTGCCTGGATGCTCAAGGGCCGATAGGGTCGCGCGCCGAAAAGAGGTCGCCAAGGGCGCACGTGACGACGATCTACAAAATCTGCGAACGCGCGGCTTGGGATGAGGCCCGGCACACCGGGGTTTATCGCGGATCGGACGTCGACAGGCGCGACGGCTTCATCCACTTCTCGAACGGGGCGCAAGTCGCCGAAACCGCGGCAAAGCATTTTGTGGGGCAGACCGATCTGATGCTGGTAGCGGTCGATGAAGACGCACTTGGCGCGGCGCTGAAGTGGGAATATTCGCG
Source organism: uncultured Alphaproteobacteria bacterium (assembly GCA_963775515.1). Taxonomy (GTDB): domain Bacteria; phylum Pseudomonadota; class Alphaproteobacteria; order Rhizobiales; family Xanthobacteraceae; genus BOG-931. Next base: position 704,127 of record CAVZIQ010000004.1, read on the forward strand.
CGGCGGCGATCTGTTCCCGCACCTTTACGGTGCACTGCCGGTTGCTGCGGTTCGCTGGGCGCGCCAGTTGCCCGATGAGGTCGATGGACGGCGTGCCCTGCCGGAGCTCACGCCGTGATCGGACTGTTTGATCGCTTGGCAAGACCGTTTTTGCGTGCGCTCGAGCCCGAAGACGCCCATGGTCTGGCGATCAGGATGTTGAAATTCGCGCCGCTGCCGCCGGCTTCTCGCGACGACAAGCGGCTGGCGATGCGGGTGTTTGGGCTTAATTTTCCAAATCCGGTCGGGATTGCCGCCGGCTTCGACAAGAACGCCGAAGTGCCGGATGCGCTACTGCGGGTCGGCTTCGGCTTTGTCGAAGTGGGCACCATCACGCCGTTGCCGCAGCCCGGCAATCCGCGACCGCGCTTATTTCGGCTCGATACCGATGCGGGCGTGATCAATCGGCTCGGCTTTAATTCGCAGGGCGCCAATGCGGTGCTTCGCCGACTTGCCGCGCGCGCCGCACCGACGCTACCCTCCCCCGCAAGCGGCGAAGGGTGGCGTGGAGGCATCGTCGGCATCAATGTCGGCGCCAACAAAGATACGCCCGACCGTATTGCGGATTATGTGCAATTGATCGAGCGTTTCGCCACGGTCGCGAGCTACGTCACGGTCAACATCTCGTCGCCCAACACGCCCGGCTTGCGCAACATGCAGCAGGCCGCCGTGCTTGATGATCTGTTGGCGCGCGTCATCGACGCGCGCGAACGGGTGGCGCCGAATGCCGGGCCGACGCCGGTGCTGCTCAAGATCGCGCCCGATCTTACGCTGCCCGATCTCGACGATGTCGTCGGCATAGCGCGTTCGCGGCGGGTCGACGGTATGATCGTCGGCAATACGACCGTGACACGGCCGAAAAGCCTGCAAGACGTCGACAAGGCCAAAGAAGCCGGCGGATTGTCGGGCCGGCCGCTCCTGCCGCTGGCGAACCGGATGCTGGCTGAGACCTTTGTGCGCGTCGAAGGCGTGTTCCCGCTGATCGGCGCGGGCGGCATCGACTCGGGAGAAAGCGCGCTCGGCAAAATCCGCGCCGGAGCAAGCCTCATTCAGGTCTATTCAGGACTGGTCTTCCGCGGACTTACGCTTGTCGCCGAGATCAAGGATACGCTGCTCGCCTCGCTCGAGCGCGATCGGCAAACCAGCCTCGTCGACTATGTCGGCGCCGACGCCGCGTCCGTCACCGCCGAATCCTGGCCGGTTTAATCGCCGCCGAGCGTCTGTCGCCGCATCGCCGCCGCGCCCGACGAGGGCGCCAGCACCGGCTGCAGCGCCGGAACGAGTCGCCGCTTTTCGCGCCGCGCCGGGATCGCGCGATAGACCTGCTTGGTCGCCTCGACGATATGCACGCCGGCGAACGGCGCCGAGAGCGTCGCGCCGGTGCGTTCCCAGGCGACGGCCGAGCGCAGAAACCAGCCGCGGGGAATTGGCGGCACATAGAGCGCCTCGCCCCAACCGGTCGGCGTGAACCAGGTGTCGCGCAGAAGCTGCGTGATTTGCGAGCGCGAATAGGGCCGGCCTTGACCGAACGGCGTCGTATCCATGCGTGCCCACAGTCCGCGCCGATTGGGCACCACGGCCATGAGCCGTCCTCCGGCGGCCAGCACCCGCCAGGCTTCGCGCAACAACTCGGCCGGGTCGGACGACATTTCGAGCGCGTGCACGAGCAAAACGCGATCGACCGCGGAATCGGTCAGCGGCAACTCATCTTCCTCGACCAGCGCCGCCAGCGCCGGCCGCGTTGAGGGCCAACGCACGACGCCCTGTGCCGCCGGCATCAGAGCGAGGCAGCGCTCGGCTTCCTCGCGGAACAGACCGAGATAGGGCGTCGCATAGCCGACACCCAGGACGCGCAGCGAACGGGTGTCGGTCCAGCGCGCACGGATGCCGCGGCCGACGAAGCGGCGTGCCACGACGCCCAGGTGCTGGGCATAGAAATTTCGCAAGTCGACGACATCCATGGCGACAAAATAGCACGTCATTCCGGGGCGCGCTGACAGCACGAGCCCCGAATCGGTAACCTCTGACCTTGCGGTTAATGGTTCGGAGCGCCTACTTTTGAACTACTGTGATCATGGAATCCGGGTTCGCTGGAAACGCCCGCGCCCCGGAATGATGGTGAGACATGCCGGCTCAGACCTATCTGTTCCCCTGCCTGAAGGATAATTTCGGCGTGCTGATCCACGACCCGGAGAGCGGCGCCACCGCGTCGATCGACGCGCCGGAAGCGGCTCCGGTCGAGGCCGCGCTGAAAAAAACCGGGTGGCGCCTGACCGATATCCTGGTGACTCATCACCACAACGATCACACCGCCGGCGTCGGCGAACTCAAGGCGCGGCACAAATGCCGCGTCGTCGCCCCGCGCGGCGAGGCGCAGCGCATAGCGCATGTCGATGAAACCGTGGGCGAGGGCGACAAAGTGCGCGTTGGTTCGCTCGAAGCACGCGTCATCGAGACTCCCGGCCATACCGCCGGTCACATTTCGTATTTCTTCCCGGCGGACAAGCTCGCCTTTGTCGGCGACACTTTGTTCTCGATCGGCTGCGGCCGCGTCATCGAAGGCACTCCCGAGATGATGTGGCATTCGCTCTTGAAATTGCGCGCGCTGCCCGACGATACACAGTTTTATTGCGGCCACGAATATACCGCGGCCAATATTCGTTTCGCCAAGACCATCGAGCCGAACAACAAGGCGCTTGCGGCGCGTGCCGAGGAAGTGGCGAAGCTTTTGGCGGCAGGCAAGCCGACGATCCCAACGACGATCGGCGCCGAGAAAGCGGACAATCCGTTTCTGCGCGCGGACCTCCCCGAGGTGGCGAAGTCGGTTGGGTTGGCCAGCGGTCCGGCCTGGAAGGTGTTTGCCGAAATTCGCGATCGCAAGAACCGGTTTTGACCGATCGCCTCACCGCGCAGGATGTGATCCGGCTTCTTGATCTTAAGCCGCATCCGGAGGGTGGGTATTTTCGCGAAACATTCCGCGATGTGCGTCAGATCGACGGCCGCGCCGCATCGACCGCCATTTATTTTTTGCTGAGGCGCGGCGAACGCTCGCACTGGCACCGTATCGACGCGGTCGAAGTCTGGCATTGGTATGCCGGCGCGCCGCTGGCGCTCGAAATCGCGCAGGGACCGGGACGCGTCGAGCACTTGAAGCTTGGCTGCGATCTTGCCGCCGACGAAGGGCCACAGGCTGTCGTGCCGGCGCATGCCTGGCAGGCAGCGCAAAGCCTCGGCGACTGGACGCTCTGCGGCTGCACGGTTGCGCCGGGCTTCGATTTCAGCGGCTTTGAGTTGGCGCCACCGGGATGGTCGCCATAGCGGCATGGCCCGTGGTCGCGGCCAAGTAGGAATGCAGCGCCGCCACGACCTGCGCCCCTTCGCCGACCGCGGCGGCGACGCGCTTGATCGACCTCGAACGTACGTCGCCAATGGCGAAGACGCCGCGGCGGCTGGTCTCCAAGGGATGACGATCGCTGCCGGCATCTTCACCGGTCAGTGCGAAGCCCTTGCCGTCGAGCTTGACCCCGGAACTTGCGAGCCAATCGGTGTTCGGTTCCGCACCAATAAACAAAAACAAGTGGCTGATCGGACGCCGTACTTCTTCGCCGCTCGCGCCGTGGCGCCAGCGCACCGCTTCCAGCATGCCGTTACTGCCTTCAAGTCCGCTCACAGCGCAGCCGCCCTCGACCTCGACATTGGCGAGACTTTCGATGCGGTCCACGAGATAGCGCGACATGGTCTCGGCGAGATCCGGTCGGCGCACCAACATTCGCACCTTGACGCCTTGGCCGGCGAGGAAGACCGCGGCTTGTCCCGCAGAATTGCCGGCGCCGACGAGTGCGACTTCCTGACTGGCGCATAGCCTCGCTTCGAGCGGCGTCGCCCAGTAATGCACGCTCGACCCCTCGAACTCGTGAAGGTTCTCCACCGCGAGACGGCGATAGCGCGCGCCGCTGGCGATGACGACCGAGCGGGTTCTGACCTCCTCGCCATTGTGCAAATGCAGAACGAAGCCGCTGGCTATGCCGTTTTGCTCCGAAAGCGCGCTGACTTCATCCGGGATCGCCATTTCGGCGCCGAATTTTTGCGCTTGATTGTAGGCGCGCGCCATCAACGCGATGCCGGTAATTCCGGTTGGAAAGCCCAGGTAATTTTCAATCCGCGCCGAAGCGCCGGCCTGACCGCCGAACGCGCGGCAATCGAGCACGAGAACGGAGAGGCCCTCCGACGCGGCATAAACCGCGGTGGCAAGTCCGGCTGGCCCGGCACCAACCACGGCAACGTCATAGAGGCGATTGGGGTCGATCGCCCGCACCAGCCCGAGGCAGCGCGCAAGCTCATCCTCGCCGGGATTGCGCAGCAACTGTCCGCCCGGACAGAGCACGATGGGCAGCTGTCCCGGATCGACGTGAAAGCGCTCAATGAGGGCTTTCGCCTCGGTGTCGGTTTCCGGATTAAGCAATTGAAGCGGGTGGCCGTTGCGGCGCAGAAAACCTTGCAGGCGAAGCACGTCGCTGTTTTCCGCGCGGCCGACGATGACGGGCCCGCCTCCGCCCAACTCCAATAGGCCGACACGGCGAAGGATCAGCGCGCGCATGATCCGCTCCCCGAGCTCGGCTTCGGCGATCAGCAGCGCGCGAAGCCGGTCGGACGGAATGATCAACGCGTCCACCGGCTCTTGCGCAGTGGCGTCGGCAAGCGAGGGCCGCCCCGCCAGTTGGGCGAGTTCGCCCATGAATTGGCCGGGGCCGTGCGAGACGATCAGCGTGCGACGACCTGCTTGATCGCTCTGGGTTATGTCGACGTGGCCGGCGATGATGAGAATGAGGCCGGGCGCGATTTCTCCAGCGGTAAAGAGCTTTTCGCCCGACGCGAAGGTGCGGCATTCGCCGAACCGGCGCATGCGCTCGATCTCCAATGGATCGAGATCGGGAAACATCTGCTCGCGCCGCCGTTCGATAAGCGGTTGAGGTGCTGGCGCCATGCTGTTCCGAAGCGTTGCAACGCTTCGGATTATATAGGTTGATTGTGGCTAGGCGAAATATTGCCCGCCATTGGCCGTCAGGGTCGAGCCGGTGATCAAGCCGGCATCGTCGGAGGCGAGGAACACCACGCAGCGAGCGACTTCTTCCGGCTCGCCGAGCCGGCCGATCGGAATTTGCGGCAGCACGCTTTTTTGCAGTACTTCCTGCGACATCGCCTTGACCATGTCGGTTGCGATGTAGCCGGGGCAGATGGCGTTAACGGTCACGCCGACGCGCGCGCCCTCCTGTGCCAGCGCTTTGGTGAAGCCGATTTCGCCCGCTTTAGAGGCCGAATAGTTCACTTGGCCGAATTGTCCCTTTTGGCCGTTGATCGAGGAGATATTTACGATGCGGCCGAATTTTCGTTCACGCATGCCCTCGATCACGTTGCGGCACATGTTGAACAGCGAGCCGAGATTGGTATTGATCACCGCCGTCCATTGCTCGAGCTTCATGCGGTGCAGCTGAGAGTCGCGCGTGATGCCGGCATTGTTGACCAGCACCTCGATCGGTCCGAGCTCAGCCTCGACCTGCTTGACGCCGGCGGCGCAGGCATCGAAGGACGAGACGTCCCACTTGTAGACGTTGATGCCGGTTTCGGCCTTGAAGCTTTGCGCCGCTTCGTCATTGCCGGCGTAATTGGCGGCGACCGTATAACCAGCCGCCTTGAGCGCCTTGCAGATGGCGGCGCCGATGCCGCGCGTACCCCCAGTGACCAACGCAACGCGGGGCATGATATCCTCCCTTATCCGGCGTCATTCCGACAAAGCCGTGTGCCGGCCGTCCACGCCTTTTTGTGACAACAGCTTAAGGACGTAAATGGCCGGGACAAGCCCGGCCATGACGTAAATCAAATTGCCGACGCGGCCTTTAGCGTTCCACGCACATCGCGATGCCCATGCCGCCGCCGATGCACAGCGTGGCAAGGCCCTTCTTCGCATTGCGCTTTTGCATCTCGTGAAGCAGCGTCACCAGCACGCGGGCGCCGGAGGCGCCGATCGGATGGCCGATGGCGATAGCGCCGCCATTGACGTTGACCTTGCCGGTATCCCAGCCGAGGTCCTTGTTCACCGCACAGGCCTGCGCGGCGAAGGCCTCGTTGGCTTCGACGAGATCGAGATCGCCGACATTCCAACCGGCCTTTTTCAGCGCGGCACGCGACGCCGGGATCGGCCCGGTGCCCATGATCTTCGGATCAACGCCGGCCTGCGCCCACGACACGATACGGGCAAGCGGCGTCTTACCGAGCTTGGCGGCTTCGCTGGCTTTCATCAAAACGACCGCGGCGGCGCCGTCATTGATGCCCGACGCATTGCCGGCGGTGACAGTCCCGTCCTTGTCGAAAGCCGGCCGTAGCTTGCCGATCGATTCGAGCGTGGTGCCGTGCTTGGGATATTCATCGGCGTCGACGACGATGTCGCCCTTGCGGCTCTTGATGGTCACCGGCGTAATCTCGTCCTTGAACTTGCCGGCCTTCTGCGCCGCTTCCGCCTTGTTCTGCGACTTGACCGCGAACTCGTCCTGCTGCTGGCGCGTGATCTGCCATTGGCGCGCCACGTTCTCCGCGGTGTTGCCCATGTGATAGCCGTTGAAGGCGTCCCAAAGGCCGTCCTTGATCATCGTATCGATCATCTCGAAATTGCCCATCTTCACGCCGCTGCGCAGATGCGCGCAGTGCGGCGCGACGCTCATGGATTCCTGGCCGCCGGCGACCACGATCTCGCTGTCGCCATTGACGATACCTTGATAGCCCAGCGCAACCGTGCGCAATCCCGAGCCGCAGAGTTGGTTGACGCCCCAGGCCGGGGTTTCGACCGGGACACCGGCCGCGATCGAGGCTTGGCGGGCCGGGTTCTGGCCCTGCCCAGCGGTCAGGATCTGCCCCATAATGACCTCGGAGACGCGGGCCGGCTCGACGCCAGCAAGGTCGAGCGCCGCCTTGATCGCCGTCTTGCCAAGTTCATGGGCGGGCAATGATGCGAATACGCCGTTGAATGCTCCGACCGGCGTGCGTGTCGCGCTGACAATGACGACATCGTCTTTCATGGGGAATTCCTTCCGGGCTGTTGGGCTATTTCGGGCGCGGGGCTGGCCGCGGGATTACTGCCTTAAGTCATAAGGACGCGACCCGGCCTCGACAAGGCGCAAAGGGGCAATTCGCGGCCGCATCGCTGGCATGTCCGGGCGTGCCGGGCGGCGTTATCGGTGCGGTCGCCACAAAACAGTAGCCGCGCCGCGTGAAACCGCCTATTTTGACGGCATAATCGCACGGTTCCAACACATGACTGAAACCCCGACCAAGAGCGTAGAGCCGGTCACGATCAAGAAATACGCCAACCGGCGGCTCTACAACACCGGAACGAGCACCTATGTCACGCTCGAAGACCTCGCGGGCATGGTCAAGAGCGGCGAGGATTTCGTCGTCTATGACGCCAAGACCGGCGAGGAGATTACCCGGTCGGTGCTTACCCAGATCATCTTCGAGCAGGAGAACAAGGAAGGCCAGAATTTGTTGCCGATCGCTTTCCTGCGCCAACTGATCCGGTTTTATGGCGACAGCATGCAGATGCTGGTGCCGCGCTACTTGGAAGTCTCCATCGAGTCACTGACGCGCGAGCAGGAAAAGTTCCGTCAGCAGTTGGCGCAAGCATTCGGGGTCGGCGCCTTTACCTCGCTCGAAGAGCAGGTGCGGCGGAACATGGAAATGTTCGAGCGCGCCTTCACCATGTTCGCGCCTTTTGCACGACGCGAAGGCGGCGAGGAGGCTGCGGTGGAGACGGAAAAATCGCCGCCGAAATCGGGCGATATCGACGATCTCAAGCGTCAGCTCGATGATATGAAACGCAAAGTCGACCGGCTGACCGAAAAGGGCCCGGCGACGGAATAGATCGCGGCGCTGTCGTTGAGATCGACGTAATTCAAATCGCCGCAGCGAGGCTTGCCAGCCACGGCCGATCGGTCGCCGCCAGTCCGATAAGCGCGCCTTGCAGATAATCGCAGCCCCACGCCTCCAGGGTCTTCGCCGCCGCTTCGTCCTGCACCCATTCGGCGACGGTCTGAAGTTTAAGCCGCTTGGCGAGGTCGATCAGCGTGCGGACAAAGGCGCGATCGTCCTCCGAGCGCATGATGTGCTGCACAAAGGCGCCGTCGATTTTCACGATATCGACGCCGAGTTTGCGCAGATTGCGGAACGACGTGTAGCCGGCGCCGAAATCATCGATCGCGATCCGGCAGCCGAGATCCTTGACGCGCGTAACGAAACCGCGGGTCTCATCGACGTCCTGGATTGCCGCACTTTCCGTGATTTCGACGATCAGACGTTCGGCGACACCGGCGTGGCCGCGCAGCAGCGAGCCCAGTCCCGACCACCAATCGGGATCGGTGGTTGAGGCCGGCGATACGTTGAAACTCGTCTGCAGGGTGGGCGCCGCCGCCATCTCATCGATGACGAGCTCAAGGACGCGGAAATCAAGCAAGCGCACCAGCCCGAGCCGTTCCGCGACCGGAACAATGTCGTTTGCCGCGATCAGGCCGCCGTCGGCCCGTCGGATCCGCATCAGGCATTCGTAGAACGCGGGCTGCCGATCGCTTGCCGCGGCCACGGTCTCGTAGGCTAGGAAGATGCGCCGATCATTGAGCGCGGCAACGATCTCATCGGTGGCGCGAGCGTTTTCGCGGCGCAGGGCCTCGCGTTCGATATTGGGCCGGTAGGCTTGGAATGAGCCGCGGCGCCGGCCCTTGGCGGTATCCAGACTCTCCTGGGCGCGGGCGAGGACTTCGGCGACGCTGCGGGCATGACGCGGCGCCGTGACTCCGCCGATGGTGACGGTGACCGATATCGGGCCGGCGCTGGTCGAGATCATCTCGTCGCGAACCCCGGCGAGCATGCGCTCGCCGGCGATCGCCATGTCGTCGGGCGTGCAGTCGCACAATACCAGGCCGAATTTGTTGCCGGAGAAGCGGCCGAGCGTATCCTTGCCGCGCTTTCGGCTGCGCAGGCGCTTGGCCACCGCAGCAATCACCTGGTCGGCGATGTCGAAGCCGTACAACTCATTGATGCGCGCCAGATTATCGATCGCGATCAAGAGAAATCCGCACGACGAGCGAAAGCGCAAAGCTTCTTCGATCGTGTCTTCGAGAACTTCGCTCAGGTGATGGCGGTTCAATTCGCCGGTGAGGCCGTCGTGACGGGCGAGGTAAGTGAGCCGGCGCTCGTGCTCATACCGCTCATTGATGACGCGCAACACGCCGTGCGCCAGCGCCGGCCGGCCGTCGGGGCCGGCAAACCAGCGGCCGGTATCCTCGACCCACAGCTTGGTCTCGGACGCGGGATCGGGACGGATGCAATATTGGATCTGATAGGGGACGCCACGGCCGTCGTCGCGTTTGTCCGATTGCATGACCGCATCGAAGCGGGCCTGCGCGTTCTCGGTCTCCAGAAGCTGCGCGTAGGCGCGGCCGCTCGAAACCGCCGCGATATCGCGGAACAAAAGAACTTGGGCAGCATTACCGCTCCAGAGCAGCGCGTCGGTGCCGATGCGCCAGTCGTAAGCGACCTCGCCCACTGAGGCGAGGATTTGGCTGGCCTCGAGATGAGCGATGGGCCCCGCTGACGCGGCCGCCGCCTCGCCGGAATTTCCGGGAGGTAATTGATCGCGTGGACCGCTCTCGGTCACGGTCGCCTCGTGGGGAGTTGGTGCGGTTCGCGGATGACGCCGGCAGACGGCGGGTTCACGGCCACCGTATCGTCAACAATTTAAATATTTCGGTACGCCGGCACGCCGCTTGCGATCCTCGGGCCATAGGCCAGCAGCGTCCCATTCCGGGACAGGAGACGCCCTTGCGCAACGCGCTTGTTCCGCTTGCACCGATCGGCCGAGACGGCGGACCTCCGCGCGCGAATATACGGGCGCATGCCGATTTCATTGCCCATCTGATCGCCACAGCCGCGCAGGCGCCGCAGACCCGCGCGCGCCGCCGGGCCGAACCGCAACAGGCGACCGCGGCCTATCGCGCACTCGGCCAATGGCCGACAGCGCCGGGCCGCTCGGTCTGCCGCTCGCTGTGACGCAAAGACACTGAGTTCTGGCGCTTTAGGGCCGCTCGGGCCCTTCAATCTCGACTTGGCGCTGCGCGCTGCGCATGCCGACGATGAAGCCTGCGAGGACGTCGACCAAGGCAATGGCCATCAGCAAAAAAAACGTCGACGTCGCGGCCTGCGGCACCAACAGAAATTCAACCAGCATGACGATGAACAGCGCCATCGCCAGGATGTGGTCCATGACGCCCCGCGTCCCGATTCGGGTCGACTTGATTATTTCGATCCAGAGCAAAAAAATAGCGAAGGCGAGGAGCGTGTCCTCCCAGGTCAGCACCCAATCCCGTCCCGACATCATGTGTACGGTAGCCACGGGCGCCGTCCAGCTCACGCCCGGCGTGAGAAAGGCGATCATGTTGTAAACGGCGAATGGAACCAGAAGCAGCGGAAAGCCAAGCACGAACATGACGTGACTCTTTTCGTCACATAGCTCTCTCGTCCGAAACCGTATGGCAAAGCGGCGGCCGGCGGACGGCGCTGTAGTCTCAGGCTTCCGCCTTCTTGGTCAGGACTTGCCGGCCGCGATACATCCCGGTCTTGAGATCGATGTGGTGCGGGCGGCGCAATTCGCCGGAATCCTTGTCTTCGACATAAGTCGGAGCCTTCAGCGCATCGGCCGACCGGCGCATGCCGCGCCTGGACGGCGAGGTCTTTCTTTTCGGAACGGCCATGGGAACGCTCTCCTCTTGTCTAGCTCGCCTTGCTCGGAATGCCGGGCTTATAGAAGAATGATCGCTGCTAGGCTAGGGGCAACGCTAGGGGCCTCTTACGCAAGCATCGAGCTGGCTAAAATGGGCCGCGCGGCTGGCATAAATGCCGGCAAGCCTGCGAACCAGGACACTTGGCGTCTGAGCGCTGCGCAGCACCGGATTCGGCAAGATCGCGGCGAGTTCGGCGGCTTCATAGGCGGTGAGATTGCGCGCCGATTTGTCGAACGCCCAGCGCGCGCCGGCCTCCGCGCCGAACTCGCCGTCAGGGCCCCATTCGGCGAGATTGAGATAGATTTCCAGAATCCGCCGCTTCGGCAAGACCAGGTTGAGCCAGAGCGCGAGCGGAATTTCGAGCGCCTTGCGGATAAAACTGCGGCCCTGCCAGAGGAACAGATTTTTCGCGATTTGCTGTGTGATGGTGGAAGCGCCGCGGGACTCGGCGATGTTGTCGTTCGACTGTTCCAAGGCCTCGCGTATCTCGCCGAGATCGATACCGGGATTGTGGCAGAAGCTGCCGTCTTCGGCGGCGATCACCGCGAGCCGCAGCGCCGGCGAGATTCGGGAAAGCGGAACGACGATCCGTTCGACCCGCGCGCCGGTCGCAAAGCGCCACAGCATCGGCATCGAAACCGGGTCGATAAACCGGTAAAATGGCGCGATCGCGTAGGGGACGAGCACCAGCGTAACAGCGACGATTGCCAAAATCGCAGCGAGGCGTCGCACGGGCATTCTCTTTACGCGGCTTGACGTCAGGCCGCCTCCGCTTGCGGCAGCGGCGGCCGGCCGCGAATAAGGTCGGCAGCCTTTTCGGCCATCATCAGCACGCAGGCATTGATGTGAGCGGAGACGAGATCGGGCATTGCCGACGCGTCGCAAACTCGCAAATGCTCGATGCCCCGCACGCGCAGATCGGAGTCGAGGGCGCCGTCGGGGCCCATCGCGCACGTGCCGCAAGGATGATGCGCGGTGATCACCACCTTCTTGAGCCAGTCGTCGATCTCGTCGTCGGTTTTAACCTTGAGCCCCGGTCCGATTTCTTCGCCGCGATAGGGATCGAGTGCTTTATGAAAGGCGAGTTCGCGCGCCCGCTTAAATCCCTCGCGCAGCGTCGGCAGGTCGTTCGGCGCAGTGAAGAAGCGGTAGACGATGCGCGGCGGCGCGAGCGGATCCGGCGAACCGAGCAAAAGCTCGCCGCGGCTGTCGGGATGCAACAGCGTCGGACGGATGCCGAAACCGTCGAGAAAGGCCGGACGGATCAGCGGAAACCACAAATGAGGATCATGCGATGTACCGCGGAACATGAACTCGATATCGGGCACCGCGAGTTCCGGCCGCGTCTTGATGAAGGCGTGCAGTCCACCCGGCACCACCGTGCCCGGTCCGCTGCCGAACAGGTAGGCGCGGATCATGCTCAGCGCCATGCGGTCGAACCGCATCTCGCGGTGGAACGTGCCTGGGCGCGGCCTTGTGTAAGTCATGTAGGCGCCGAGATGGTCTTGAAGATTGCGGCCGACCGGCAAGTCCGCGGCGACAGTGATGCCGTAGCCGCGCAAGTGATCCGCGGGCCCGATGCCGGACAGCATCAACAGCTGCGGAGTATTGAAAGCCCCGGCCGCAAGGATGACTTCTCGCATCGCGCTGGCGCGCAGAGTCGAACCGTCTTGGACGTATTCGACGCCGGTTGCGCGCGTGCCATCAAGAGTGATGCGCGTTGTCTGTGCGTTCACCGCGACGGTGAGGTTCGTCCGCCCGCGGATCGGCTTGAGGAAGGCGTTGGCGGAGGATGAGCGCCGGCCGCCGCGGATGGTGAATTGGCCGCGGCCAAATCCTTCCTGCTGCTGGCCGTTATAATCCGCCGTGAGCGGATAACCGGATGCTTTCGCGGCGGTGAGCCAGGCGTCGTAAAGTGCGTCCTGGGTCTTGGCGAATTCGGTGCCGAGCGGCCCTGTGCCACCCCGCCAGGCGTCTTCGCCGCCCTGCCAGGTCTCGCAGCGCCGGAAGTAGGGCACCACGTCCGCATAGGACCAGCCGCGCGCGCCCTTTTGCGCCCAGCGGTCGTAGTCGCCGGGGTTGCCGCGCGTATAGGCCATGACATTGATGGAGGACGAGCCACCCAAAACTTTACCGCGCATCGCCTCGATGCGCCGGTTATTGAGGTTCGGCTCGGGGTCGGTCCGGTAGCCCCAGTCGAACATGCCGTGCTCGTGCATGCGGCCCATGCCGAGCGGAATGTGAATGTAAGGATGCCAATCGCGGCCGCCGGCCTCGATGAGGAGAACGCTCGCGGCGGTGTCCTCGCTCAACCGGTTCGCCAAAACGCAGCCCGCAGATCCGGCGCCGACGATGATGTAGTCGTAGCCCGGCATTTCGCTCCTCCTCCCGACGCGACGGGTGACCGATTTTAGTCGCGCGCGTAGCCGATGAGCGGCTTCTTTTTGCGGCCGAGTAGGATCAGGATCGTGGCGACGATTCCGATGACGACCCAGGCCGGAAGATCGAAGACTCTTTGCAGGTAGGGGTCCCAAGCCCAGGCGACTTTCACCTTCAGCCAGCTTTGGACCGAATTCAGGCTGTTCTGGTCGATTATGGCCCAGACATCGACGACCTTGGTGTAGATGACGTCATGATTGGCGATGGATTTGGTCCCGTCATAGACCAAGAACACAAACGCGGTAGCAAGCAGGCAAAGACCGATAAAACGAAGCAGGAATCTGATCATGACGATGCTGATGGACCGGCGGGTAGATCGCTGAGAGCCAGCCATTACCCCGCCGCGCGCACTTGTTCAATGCGGCGCTTTTTTCACCACGGCGGCGCCACCCGCGGAATCGCCCGCCGGCCCTCTCTTGAGCACAAGCCGCTGGTTTCATAAGGTCCCGTTCGCCCGTCCCGGATTGTCTCGGCACCACCAGTAGGGAATTGAAATGGCTTCCAAAAACGGCGGCCCATCGCACCGGCCGACCTTTACCGACCAAGAAGCGCTGCTGTTTCACAGCCAAGGCCGGCCGGGGAAGCTCGAAGTGGTCGCCACCAAGCCGATGGCGACGCAGCGCGACCTCTCGCTGGCTTATTCGCCAGGCGTCGCGGTGCCGGTCCTCGCCATCGCCGAGGATGAGGCCAAAGCCTTCGACTACACGACCAAAGGCAATTTCGTCGCGGTCATCACCAACGGCACGGCCATTCTCGGTCTTGGCAATCTCGGCGCGCTGGCGGCAAAACCGGTGATGGAAGGCAAAGCGGTTCTGTTCAAACGCTTCGCCGACATCGATTCCATCGACCTTGAAGTTTCTACCGAAGATCCAGACGAGTTCATCAATTGCGTCAAATTTCTCGGCAAGGGATGGGGCGGCATCAATCTCGAAGACATCAAGGCGCCGGAGTGCTTTATCATCGAGCAGAAACTGCGCGAATTGCTCGACATCCCGGTTTTCCATGACGACCAGCATGGCACCGCCATCATCGCCGCCGCCGGCCTGATCAACGCCCTCGAACTTACCGGCCGCGAAGTCGCAACGACCAAACTCGTTTGCAACGGCGCCGGGGCCGCCGGCATCGCCTGTCTGGAACTTCTCCGCGCCATCGGCTTTCGCCCGGAAAACCTCGTCCTCTGCGACACCAAGGGTGTCATCTACGAGGGCCGCACCGACGGCATGAATCAGTGGAAATCGGGTTTTGCGGTCAAGACCAAGGCGCGCACGCTCGCCGATGCGCTGGCCGGCGCCGATGTGTTTTTCGGTCTTTCGGCAAAGGGTGCGGTGACAAAGGACATGGTGAAATCGATGGCGGACCGGCCGATCATCTTCGCCATGGCGAATCCCGATCCTGAGATCACGGTGGAGGAAGTGGCCGAGGTGCGCACGGACGCCATCATGGCGACCGGCCGCTCCGACTATCCGAACCAGATTAACAACGTGCTCGGCTTTCCCTACATCTTCCGCGGCGCCCTCGATGTGCGCGCGCGCGCGATCAATATGGAAATGAAGATCGCGGCGGCGCACGCGCTGGCCGCGCTCGCCCGCGCCGACGTTCCCGACGAGGTCGCCGCCGCCTATGGCGCGCGGCCGAAATACGGACCCGACTACATCATCCCGGTGCCGTTCGATCCGCGGCTGATTTCCGACATTCCGCCGGCGGTCGCACAGGCGGCGATGGACACGAAAGTTGCGCGGAAGCCGATCACCGATATGGACGCCTATCGGCAGCAATTGCGCAGCCGTCTCGATCCGATCGCCGGCGTGTTGCAAGGGGTGTACGAACGGCTGCGCCGGCGGCCGCGGCGCGTCGTCTTCGCGGAGGGCGAAGAGGAACAAGTGATCCGCGCGGCGGCTACCTTCGTGCACCAGGGATTGGGTTCGGCGCTTCTGGTCGGCCGCGAACGGGCCGTGCGTGAGACCGCGCAGACGCTCGGCGTCGAGCTTGGCGGCAATATCGAAATCATCAACGCCGCGATGTCTTCGCGCAATGCCGCCTATGCCGCTTATCTCTACGAACGGCTGCAGCGTCACGGTTTTCTGCAACGCGACTGCCAGCGCTTGGTGAATCAGGACCGCAACCACTTCGCGTCCTGCATGGTGGCGCTTGGCGATGCCGACGCCATGGTCACCGGCGTCACCCGCAATTTCTCCGTCGCGCTTGAAGACGTACGGCGCTGCATCGATCCAAAGCCCGGGCACCGCGTGATGGGTGTTTCGCTTGTGCTGGCGCGCGGCCGCACCGTGCTGGTCGCCGACACGGCAGTGACCGAAATGCCGTCCGCGTCCGACCTCGCCGATATCGCGGTTGAAGCGGCGCGCGTCGCTCGCTCGCTCGGCTACGAGCCTCGCCTTGCATTGCTCGCGTTCTCGACATTCGGCCATCCGGCGGGCGAGCGTTCGGACCGCGTGCAGGAGGCGGTGCGCCTGTTGGATCAGCGCCATGTCGATTTCGAGTACGATGGAGATATGGCCGCCGACGTGGCGTTGAACATGGAGTTGCGCGAGGCCTATCCGTTCTGTCGCCTGTCCGGTCCCGCCAATGTGCTGATCATGCCGGCGTTTCATTCCGCGTCGATCTCGACCAAGATGCTGATGGAGCTTGGCGGCGCCAATGTGATCGGCCCTATGCTTGTCGGGCTCGATCGCTCGGTGCAGATCGTGCCGCTGTCCGCGAAAGACGCCCAGCTCGTCAACATGGCGGCGCTCGCCGCTTACAACGTCAGCGGCTGAACGGGCGGCGCGCGGTCCAAGCGCATGCAAAAACGCAAGCTCGGAGCGTCGGGTCCGGAGGTTTCCCTCGTCGGGCTTGGTACCAACAATTTCGGCGGCCGCATCGGTTACGACGCTTCGCGGCTCGTTCTGGACAAGGCGCTCGATCTCGGCATCACGTTGATCGACACCGCCGATGCCTACGGCAACAAGGGCGGCTCCGAGGAAATCTTGGGTAAGGTCCTCGGCGCTCGGCGCAAGGACATCGTTCTGGCGACCAAATTCGGTTTGCCGATGGACGACGCCGGCACGCTTCGCGGGGCATCGCGCCGCCACATCGTGCAGGCGGTCGAAGCAAGCTTGCGGCGGCTCAACACCGATTGGATCGATCTCTATCAGCTGCATCGGCCCGACGCGAAAACGCCGATCGAAGAAACGCTGCGCGCGTTGGACGATTTGGTGAAGTCCGGCAAGGTCCGCTTCATCGGCTGCTCCAATCTCTCGGCGGCACAGATCGAAGAGGCGCAGCACGCTGCGGAGCGATACCGGCTCGCGTCATTCGTCTCATGCCAAGACGAATACAATTTGCTCGACCGCGATCTTGAACAAGATCGCGTCGCTGTCATGTGTGCGCGTGGTCTCGGGCTGCTTCCCTACTTTCCGCTGGCGAGCGGCTTGCTGACCGGAAAATACCAACACAACGCACCGCTGCCGCCGGGTTCCCGGCTTGCTACGAGCGCCCGTCACGTCGGCAGGGCGCTCAGTGGGCGCAATTGGCGGATTGTCGAGGCGCTGCACGGCTTCGCCGCCGCGCAAGGCCATACGCTTCTTGAACTGGCCATGAGCTGGCTCGCCAGCCGGCCGTTTATTGCCAGTATCATCGCCGGCGCCACCAAGCCGGAGCAGATCGAGCAGAACATTGCCGCCGTCGGCTGGGCGCTGTCGGCGGCGGATCTTGAGCAGATAGACCGCATTACCCTTTGAATGGACACACGAAATTCGAGGCGTCCGATTCATGAGGCCGAAACTTTCATCGATTAGCTTCCGGATGCATGCAGCATGTCGCGCCGCCATTCGCCCTGGAAGTTATTGACCTTACCAAGCGCTTCGACCGGCCCGCGGTCGACGGGCTGAACTTGCATGTGCGCTGCGGCGAGTTTTATGCGTTGCTTGGCCCGAACGGCGCCGGCAAGACCACGACCCTGCGCATGATCGCGGGCTTGCTGCGGCCCGACGCCGGCACGATCCGCGTCGACGGCATCGATGCGCTCGCCGATCCGGTGGCGGCAAAGCGGGTGATGGCTTGGATCTCCGATGAGCCGATGATCTACGACAAGCTCACGCCGCGAGAATACCTCGAATTCGTCGCCGGGTTGTGGAGCCTGGCGCCGGCGCTAGCCGGACCGCGCGCGCAAGAACTCCTGGATTGGCTCGAACTCGCGCCGCATGCGGAAGAACGCTGCGAGGGTTTCTCCAAGGGCATGCGGCAAAAAGTGGCGCTCGCCGGCGCGCTCATTCACGAGCCGCAGTTGATCATTCTCGACGAGCCGCTGACCGGGCTCGATGCCGGTTCCGCCCGCGAGGTAAAAAGCGTTTTGCGCGAACGCGTTCGCGCCGGCGGCACCGTCATCATGACCACGCATATTCTTGAAGTCGCCGAACGCATGGCCGACCGCATCGGCGTCATCGTCCACGGCAAGCTCATTGCCGAGGGCACGCTCGAAGAGTTGCGGCTCAAGGCCGGTAAAAGCCAAGCGTCGGGCGCGGCCGCGAGCAACAGCGCGAGCCTTGAAGATACGTTTCTCGCGCTCGTCGCCGCGCCTGCCGAAGCGGCATGATTGCGAGCCCCGGCAGCGCCGTCTGGTTCGCCCGGCATGAGTGGCGCCTCGCCTGGCGCGACTGGGTTGCGATGATGAGCGGCGGCCGGCGCAGGCGCCTGCGCCGCGCCGTCATCGCCATCACGATCTTCGTCATTTTCATGCATTTCGTCGCCTATTGGATGGTCGGCCGCTATGCCGCCGCCATGCCCGACAAGGCAACTTTGGTCGGCATCACCGCAAGCGTGCTGCTGTCCTGGCTTCTGATGATATCTCAGGCGATGGAATCGACGACGCGCGCCTTCTACTCGCGGTCCGATCTCGATCTGATTCTAGCTTCGCCGGCGGCCACGGAAAAAATCTTTGCGGTGCGTATCGCCACGGTGGCGGTATCGATGGCAATGATGGCGCTGCCGCTCGCGGCGCCGTTCATCAATATCTTGATCGTTCGCGGCGGCTGGCGCTGGCTCGGCGCCTACGGGCTGATTGCCGCCATGGGCGCCACCGCGACGGCGCTCGCGGTCGGCTTCAGCGTCGCGCTGTTTCGGATCATCGGTGCGAAACGTACGCGATTTGTTGCACAGGTTGTCGCGGCCGTGATCGGCGCCGCCTTCGTCATCGGCCTGCAAATCGCGGCGATCTTGTCCTACGGCACCGTCTCACGAATATCGGTGCTGCAGTCACAAATCTTGCTTGCGCACCTGCCCGAGGTGACGAGTATTGTCTGGTGGCCGGCACGCGCAGCCCTCGGCGACGTCACGGCGCTTCTAAGCGTGCTTGCCGCAAGTCTAGCGCTGCTCGCGGCCACCATCGCGGTCGTCGCGCCGCGCTTCGGCGAATACGCCATCACCGCGGCTGGCGTGGACGCGTCTGCGGTCATTCAGGTTCGGCGCTCCACGGTCTTTCGGGCGATGTCGCCGCGGCGTGCGCTGCGGACCAAGGAATGGACCCTGTTGCGCCGCGATCCTTGGCTGGTCTCGCAGACCCTGATGCAGATGCTTTACCTCATCCCGCCGGCAGTGCTGCTGTGGCGCAGCTTCAATGACGGCAATGGCGCCTACCAGTTGCTGGTGCCGGTGCTGGTGATGGCGGCGGGCCAGCTTGCCGGCGGTCTTGCCTGGCTTGCGATCTCGGGTGAGGACGCGCCCGATCTCGTGGCTTCGGCTCCGGTACCGAGCCGCTTCATTGTGCGGGCCAAGATCGAAGCCGTGCTCGGCATCGTCGCAATGGTTTTTGCGCCGCTGGTCGCGGTGCTCGCCATCGCCTCGCCGTGGCACGCGCTGGTCACAACCGCCGGTATCTTCATCGCCGCGGCGGCGGCCACCTCGATCCAGCTCTGGTTCCGCAGCCAGTCCAAACGCAGCCAATTCCGCCGCCGCCAGGTCTCCTCGCGTTTGGCGACTTTCGCCGAGGCGTTTTCCTCGATCGGCTGGGCCGCCACGGCCGCGGTCGCCGCGGCCAGTCTTACGCTTGCCATCGCGCCGGCGCTGCTCGCGCTCTTGGTCGTCACGGGCACGTGGCTCATGAGCCCGCGCCCGCAGGCCCGCAGCGCGTGACCGAGTCCCTCGACGCGGCGAACCCTCCTGTGATTTAACACTGGCACCGACCGAGTTTTGCGTCCGGAGCCGTGAATGAAGAACAAGCCGAACTGGGACTGGCCAAACGGCAAGCGTATCGCTGTCGTGTTCAACGTCTGTCTCGAAGCGTGGTCGGACGGCAAGGCGCCCGGCATCAGCCCGATGGGCAATCCGCTGCCGGCCGGAGTCCTCGACACCATGGCGATTTCCTGGGCCGCGTATGGCGTCGAGGTGGGTATCCACCGGCTGATGGATGGCTTTGCGCGCCACGGCGCCAAGGCGAGTGTCATGACCAACGCCGTCATCGCCGAGCGCTCGCCGGCGACCGTCAAGGCGATCGCGGATAACGGCCATGAAGTGCTGTCGCACTCCTATGCGATGGACGTGGTTCCGGCGCTGCTCTCGGACGAGGAGGAACGCAAAAACATCACCCGCTGCACCGAGCTTCTTGCGCAGGCCTCAGGCAAGCCGGTGCGCGGCTGGCTGTCGCCGCGCGGCACCTCGAATCCGTCAACGGCAAAACTGCTCGCCGACGCCGGCTACCGCTGGTACGGCGATGTCTTCAACGTCGATCTGCCTTACGTCATCAACCACGGCAATAAACGGATTGTCGCTATTCCGCTGTCGTACGACGTCAATGACATGCCTTCGATGAAATACGGCCACCCGCCGCGGATGATGCTTGAATCATACAATGAGGTGATCGAGATCGCCCGCGCGCGGAGCGACGAGCTTCGTATCATCGACGTCACAAGCCACGCTCATATCTTCGGCCACCATCGCGGCGCATATTTTTATGAGAAGATCATCGAGCAGGCGATGGCGTCGCCGGATGTCTGGGTCGGCACACGCGCCGAGATCGCCGATCATGTGCTGAGCGCGGCAAGCGCCTGACAACGTAAAGCCGCCGGGAGAAACGTTCCGTGATTCCGTTTGAAATGGTGGAGCCGGCATCGCTGCAAGAGGCGGTGGCGATGCTCGACCCCGAAGAGCCCACGATCCGCGCCGTCGCCGGCGGCACGGCATTGATGCTGATGATGAAGGCCGGCGTGTTCCAGCCGAGCCGTCTCGTTTGCCTGCACCGCATCGAGCTGCAATATTCCCGCATCGGGCTGACTGGCGCCAGCGAATTGCGGATCGGCGCCATGGCGACGCTAAGCGAACTCGAACGCGATTCGAACGTTGCTGCCCGGCTGCCCGTCCTCACCCGCGCGTTGCGCCGGCTGTCGAACCCGCGGGTGCGCAATGTCGCTCGCGTCGGTGGCGCGCTCGCTCATGGCGACCCGCACATGGATTTGCCGCC
This sequence comes from uncultured Alphaproteobacteria bacterium, assembly GCA_963775515.1. Classification (GTDB taxonomy): domain Bacteria; phylum Pseudomonadota; class Alphaproteobacteria; order Rhizobiales; family Xanthobacteraceae; genus BOG-931. The sequence goes on from CAVZIQ010000004.1 coordinate 724,878, forward strand.
GGTACTGACCGCGCTCGGCGCGCGCGTGACGATTCACGGTCCAAAGGGCGAGCGCGAATTGCCGCTGGAGAAGCTTTACGCCGGCTATTACGAAACTGTGCTGGACAAGAACGAACTCATTACCGCCGTGACGGTGCCGCCGCTCAATGCGCGCAAGTCCGCTTATATGAAAGTCACGTCGCGCTCCGCGGACGATTGGCCGGCGCTCGGCGTCGCTGTGTCGTTTGCGCTCGCCGAGGGAACGCTGCACGATCCGGTTGTCGTGGTCAGCGCCGCGACCGAAAAGGTCACGCGTCTGGCGAGCGCCGAGAAATTGCTGCACGGCGCCGCGCCGAACGATGCGGTGCTCGAGCGCGCCGGGGAGGCCGCGGCCGCGGAAGCTTCTATTCTCGCCGACGCCCACGGTTCGGCGGCCTATAAGCGCGAATTGCTGCGCGTCTATGTGCGGCGCGCGCTGCGGCAAGCTCTGGCCGAGAACGCGCGACAGGTGTCGCCATGAACCAGGTCGGACGAAATATTCCGCGTCTTGAAGTGCGTGCCAAGGTCACCGGGCGCGCCGACTATACGCACAATCTGCGTGTGCCCGGCATGCTCTACGGCAAGGTGTTTCGCTCAACCGTGCCGCACGGACGCATCCGCAGCATCGATACACAGGCGGCGCGGGAGCTTCCCGGTGTGCATCGCGTCGTTACCGGCGAAGATATCCGCAAGCTGATCCCCGAACCCTATTACGGCCCGGCGTTTCACGACCAGCCGATCCTCGCGCTCGACAAGGTGCGCTATGTCGGCGAGCCGGTCGCGGCCGTGCTGGCGAGCGATCCGCACGTGGCCGATCAGGCGGTGCAGCTGATCGCCGCCGAATATGACGAGCTTCCGGCCGTGTACGACGAGGTCGCGGCGATGCAGCCCGACACCCTTGTCCACGACGTGCTGCGGCCCGCCGGCACTTTCGCCGATCTAAAGCACCTGCAAGGCCGCAAAGGCACCAACGTCGCGCTCGACTATCACTTGCGGCGCGGCGACGTCGACAAAGCTTTCGCGAGCGCCGCTCGCGTGATCGAGCATACGTTCAAGACTCAGCAATGCCTGCATTTGCCGCTCGAACCGCATGTCGCGATCGCGGAGCCCGGCGACGATCGGCTGACGATCTACACGTCGAACCAGACGCCGTCCTTCGTGCGTATCGAAATCGCGCGGCTGTTCGGTTGGCCGGAAAACCGGGTCCGGGTGAAGATTCCGTACCTCGGCGGCGGCTTCGGCTCCAAAGTCTATGTCAAGCTCGAAGCTCTGGTCGCTGCGCTTTCGATGCTCGTGCGCCGTCCGGTCAAGATCGCGCTGACGATGGAAGAGCAGTTCTACATGATCACCAAGCACCCGACGACGTTCCGCATCAAAAGCGGCGTCGACAAAGAGGGCCGCGTGACGGCGCGCTCCTGCGAGGTGTACTGGAACGGCGGTGCTTACGCCGATATCGGCCCGCGCGTAACGCAGAAGTCCGGCTTTACCGCGGCCGGTCCGTACGACATCGAGAACGTCAGCATCGATTCCTACGCGCTCTACACCAATCGCACGCCGGCCGGCGCGCTACGCGGTTTCGGGGTTCCGCAGCTGGTCTGGGCCTACGAGAGCCACACCGACCTGATCGCGCGCGAGCTCGGCATCGATCCGGTCGAGTTCCGCAGGAAGAATCTTTTGCGCAATGGCCGCCCGCAAGCGAGCGGCACCGTGCTGCAAGATGCCGCCATCGCCGAAGTGCTCGACGTGCTGGTCGGCCGCATCGGCTGGAGCGCGCCCTTCGACCGCGGCGTCGGCACGATGCGCCGCGGCCGCGGCATCGCTATCGGCTTCAAGGCCTCGATCTCGCCGACCACTTCGGTTGCAATCGTCAACGTCTCCGCCGATGGCAGCATCTATCTCTATAAGAGCACGGTGGATATGGGGCAGGGTTCCGACACGGCCTTCGCGCAGATCGTCGGCGAAGTGCTCGATGTGAAGGCCGAGGACGTGCGCGTCGTCGCTCCGGATACCGACGTGACGCCCTACGACATGGGCACGCTCGGCTCGCGGTCACTTTTCCATATGGGCACTGCAATCCGGCTCGCGGCCGAGGACGCGCGCGCTAAATTGCGGGCGCTCGCCACCGAGGCCGGGCTTCCCGAAGGCACCAATTATCCGCCGGCCGAAATATTCAAGAAACGTTATGGCATGCAGGCCGGCAACATCATAGGAACTGCGAGTTACGTGCCGAGCTACAAGTCGCCCGATTTGCAGACCGGGCTGTCGGACAACGTCACGCCGTTCTGGATGGTCGGCGGCGCCGCCGCCGAAGTCGAGGTCGACACCGAGACCGGGCACGTGCGCGTCCTGCGCCTTATCAACGCCGCCGATTGCGGCAAGCCGATCAATCCCGGCGTGGCGCGCACGCAATTGTCCGGGGCCGCGGTCATGCAGCTTGGCTTCACGATGTCCGAAGCGATGCAGCTCGACGGCGGCCAGGTCACCAATGCATCGCTCGCCGATTACAAAATCCCCGGTATCGGCGATATTCCGCCGATGGAGAACGAACTCGTTGCGGCCGAGCAGCATTCCGGGCCGTTCGGCGCCAAGGGGCTTGGCGAGTCGGGTACGTTTGGCGTGTCGCCGGCGATCGCGAACGCGATCCACGACGCCATCGGCGTGCGCATCGTGGAATTGCCGATCACGGCCGAGGCGGTGCTGCGCGCATTGCGCGCCAAAGACGGTCGTCCGCTGGACGACGAATGATTGGACGAATGATGAGCGCTCGCACCATCAATTTCACCCTCAACGGCCAGGCGGTCACGACCGCCATCGAACCGCACCACAATCTGGTCGAGCTGTTGCAGCGATTCGATCTGTTCGGCGCGCGCGAAAGCTGCGGCCAGGGACTGTGCGGCTGTTGTACCGTTCTGGTCGACGATAAGGCGGTGTCCGGGTGCCTTTATTTTGCGCTCTGGGTCGACGGCAAGATCGTCACCACCGTCGAGCATCTCGACGCCGGCGGCGCACTCTCAAATGTGCAACAGGCTTTCATCGCCGCCGGCGCGTTCCAATGCGGCTTTTGCACGCCCGGCTTCGTGATGATGGCGCATCAATTGTTGAAACAGCATCCCGACCCCAGCGACGACGATATCCGGCATTACTTTTCGGGAAATCTCTGCCGCTGCGCCGCCTATCCGGAAATCATTGAGGCGGTGAAGCTCGCGGCGAAAGCGGCGATGTGAACTTCGCCGCCATCGGCTCTAAAGAACCTCTGGGAAGGCACGCCGGTACCTGACGAAATCGTCCGCCTTGGCGAATTCGTCATAAAGGCGGCGTGCCGGATTGTCTGCGCGGGTATGCCAATAAAGCCGGGACCAGCCTATGGATCTAGCGCGCTCTGCCAGGTCCGCAATCAACAACCGCCCGCAGCCGCGTCCGCGAAATTTCGGCGTGACGAACAGATCTTCCAGATAACAGACGGGCGCGATCGTCCAAGTGCTGTCATGCAGCACGCCGACGCTGAAGCCAGCCACCTCATCACCAACGATTGCGAGGCGCGCGAAGATCGGCGATGCCGGATCGAGAATCCGCCGCCAAGTTCGCGCCGTTACGGCTTCTGGGATGCTTGTTTCGTAGAATGTGTTGTATTGCGACCACAGATCTCGCCATGCCATTTCATCCGTGGGAGCCGGGTCGCGTATGAATGTGGCCGACTGAGGCATCAGGGGGAGTTCAGCGCTTCGATAAACCGCTGCTTGATCGCATGGCCGTCGCGTAATGGCAGCACGCGCGGCACATCCTCGTCCCTGATGCGCGCGCTGATGAGGATCGGACCGTCGCCCGCATGCAGCAGGGCGCGCAGGTCCGCCGTCTCTTCGATGCGCGAAATTGCGCTCGCCTGCTTGAAGCGGCAGGCCAGAGCGATGGCAACGAGATCGACGCCGGCCTTGGTCGCGCTCGCCTGCATCCCGGTTTCGCCGTAATGGGCATTATCGAGCACGACGATCGCGAGATTTTTCGGTTGCTTGACGCCAATGGTGGCGAGGCTGCCCAGCCCCATGAGCATGTCGCCGTCGCCGGTGAGCACGGCGACGCGACGGTCCGGCCGCGCCAAAGCGAGGCCAAGGCCGATCATGGCGGTGCCGCCCATCGCACCCCAAAGGTAGAAGTTCAGCGGATGATCCCCGGCGGCGGCGACGTCGTAGGTCGCCGAGCCGAGCCCGGGAACGACCAGAAGATCGCCGCGATCGATCAACAGCTGACGTACGAAATCGCGCCGGTCGAGCATCACCGCGTCCATACTTTGGGGCCGATCAGCCGCTGCGACAGCAGAATCGCGACCTGAAGATTGCCGTTGAAGGCCATGTCGCAGCCGGCGCCGACGATCTCGTCGACGGCATCGGCGCTGTCGATCCGATAGGTGAGAAAGCCCGAGAGCCGCAACACATCCTCGGTGATCGCGCCCATCGGCACCTGCCACGGATTGAATTCGCCGAATTCGCCGCGCATGGTGACGAGAACGACGCAGCCGAAGCCGCAATTACGCAACAGCGAAAACATGTTGATGCAATTGCCGACGCCGCTCGACTGCATCAGGAGCGCTGCGCGCTGGCCGCCGAGCGCAGCGCCGGCCACCAGCCCGACGCCCTCTTCCTCGGTCGTCAGCACCACGTCGGCGATGTTCGGATCGTCGCAGCACAGTGTGATAAGCCGGCTATGGCCGGCGTCCGGCACGTAACCCACTTGGCGAATGTCGACGCGGCGGAAGTGCGCGTAGATCGCGTCCGGCCAGGATGTTTCGATGTTCACCGGCGTGTGCAAGGAATTCTCTGCCTCGTGGTTAGGCGCAAAGGCCGAAACGTTGCAAATATCGCACCGCTGATTAAGCTGCGCCATCCCCCATCGCGGACCAGATCATCCGACGACAGCAATGGAGACGGCCTATGGCTACGAGACTTCGCCACATCGCGATCATCGTTCCCGACCCGGAGAAAGCCGCAACATTCTTCGAGCGGGCCTTCGGCATGACGCGCGCCGGCACCGCGCGCCGCGGCATCTATATGTCGGACGGCGTTATGAATGTCGCGCTACTCAAGACCGAGGGCGACGAAAAGCCCGGCCTGTACCACTTCGGCATGTGGGTCGACGATCTTGACGAGGCGGAGAAGAAAGTCACGCAGGCGGGCGGCACCTATCTCGCCGGCCGGCCGACCTCAGGCTTGTCCTTTTATGAGGCGAAATTTCGCGACCCCGACGGTGTGGTGTTCGATCTCACCCACACTGGCTGGCGCGGCGCGGTCAAGGAAGTGGTCCCGGCCGCGAGCGACAAGATTCCGGCGGAGTAGGTTGTCACCTTCGCCACGGTAGCGCTGAGGCCTGCTCGACAAAAAACCAGGCGCCCTCGCCGAGTTCGGCGGGAAAGGCTGCGACTATTCCGTTTTCGATCGTGCGCCATTCAAGGTCAGCCTGATCGACCGCCAACTCGGCTGCGGCGAGCGACCGCACGCGCAGCGCATAGCCGGCCATGAAGGGCAGCCTGGTGATCGCCACCTCCGGCAATCTCTCCGTCACCCGGTCATGGGTGACGAGGTACACGCCGCCCCGGTCGAGGCGGATGAGCGCGCCGCCGGGTGTTCGCGTCGCCACGCGGCCGGTGAAACGCGCGAACCGCTGCGCGGCTTCTTCGACATCGGCGACCGCGACGACCAGATCGACGAGACCTGAGGCGCTGTTCGGATGCTCCAGCCACCGCTCCTGCCACACCGCCTGCTCGGTGTGATGGGTCAATATCTGAATGCGCCCCTCGGGCATTACATCGGGCTCGACCCGCGCAATGTCGAACGCGGCCTTGGCCGGTCCCGCCACCGTCTCGACCGGGCGTTCCATGTGCACCAATCCGCGCACGCGAAAGCCGCTAGTCGCGAGCCGTCGATGCGCCTGGGCCGCGTCCGTAACCGCGAAGGCTGCGAGATGAAGCCCCGCGTGGTGGTTCAGCGCGGCATCGAACTCGCGGCTGAGCGGCGTATCGGAGGTCTTAAACAAGACTTCGAGATAACCGCGTGACAACATCGCAGTCACGTTGCCCGTCCCGGTCGGGCGCGCGTCGCCCGCCGGCTCGGAATTGACCTGAATGGATACCGGCGTCGGCGCGAAGCCGCAGCGCTCGAGCGCGCGGCTTGCGGCTTCGCCGTCGCGGACAAAATGGCCGACATGATCGAGAAAGATTTGCTCGCCGGCGGGGAGCCGGCGGTCGATGTCGTCAGGCGCGGCCGACAAATCCGTCACTCGGCAACTACCTCATTCAGAACGCGCAATGCCGGCTTCCTCGACGACCTTGCCCCAGCGCACGATTTCGGACTGCAGAAATTGGTGAAGCTCGTCGAGCGAGCCGGTCCCGACCGGGAGCATGCCGAAATCGGTCATGCGCGTATGCACGTCATCCATGGCCACGATGGCATTGAGTTCGGAGTTGAGTTTGGCGAGGATGGGTTGTGGCGTCTTCGCCGGTGCGATCACGCTTTGCCATGCGGCCGCATCGAAGCCGGGTACGCCGGCGTCCGCGAGCGGAGGTACGTCGGGCAGGGACGCGAAACGTTCTTTGGTCGTCACCGCAAGCGGGCGCAGTTTTCCGGCAGCGATCAGCGGCAGCGCCGGACCGAGATCGCTGAACATCAGCTGAATATAGCCGCCGAGCAGATCGTTGAGCGCTGGCGCCGTGCCACGATAGGGCACATGCGTCATTTTGATGCCGGTCATGCTGCAGAAAAGCGCGGCGGCCAGATGGTGAAACGCGCCGATGCCGCCGGAGCCGTAGCTCAGCGGTCGTTGCTTGGCGAGCTTGATGAGGTCCTCGACGCTGTTCACCGGCAGCGACGGATTGACGACCAGCACGAACGGCACTCTGGCTATGAGCGCAACCAGCGTGAGATCCTTGGCCGGATCGTAAGGCAGCGACTTGTAGAGCGTTACGTCGATCGCGAGCGACGACACGTCCATCATGATGGTGTAGCCGTCGGCCGGCGATTTGGCGACGAAGTTGGTGGCAAGCACCGTCCCGGCGCCCGGGCGATTCTCGACGACAAATGGTTTGCCGAGCCCTTGCTCAAGTTTCTCCGCGAGAAGCCGCGCCAGCACGTCGGTGCCGCCGGCCGGCGCGAAGGGTACGATGAATGTGACCTGGTGGTTTGGATAGCCGCCGTCGTTTGCGGTCGCGTCTTGCGCCCAGGCGGCCCTTACCGCAATCGCGGGAAGGGCGACAGCGAGCATCGTCCGGCGCGAGAATGTTTTCGCCGTCTCGATCGTCATCGGCCGTTTCCTCCCGTTGGTTCGGCCTCTTCGCCCTTGCCCTGGCTTTGCGCTTTAACATGCCGGTGGCGGAAACGTCACCAATTTGACGTGAACGCCAGGGCGGTCTTCGATCGGGGTAAAGCGGGGGGCTTTGCATTTCTTGACAGGGACTTACCGTGCCGTCATAACGGCGCCGGCCGGCGCGCGTTCGATGCGGCATTAAGCCCGTCGTCCGCTAACCATCAGCAGAATCGACTGGAAGAAGCCGGTCCGGACGCCAATCCGAGCACTGGGATCACGAGGAAGTCATAAGATGTTCGCGGTCTTCAAAACGGGCGGAAAGCAATACCGGGTAGCGGCCGAGGACGTGCTCAAGGTCGACAAGGTCAAGGGCGAGCTCGGCGAGATCGTCGAATTCGGCGAGGTACTGGTCGTGGGCGGCGACAGCGTGACATTGGGCGCTCCGAACATCGCCGGTGCCACGGTCGCGGCCCAAGTGCTCGAACAGGGCCGCGGCGCGAAAATCATCGCGTTCAAGAAGCGGCGGCGCAAGAACTCGCGGCGCAAGATCGGACATCGTCAGGAATTCACGCTGCTTCGCATCACCGAAATCCTCACTGACGGCAACAAGCCGAGCAAGACGGTTCAGCCAAGGCCGAAACGCACGCCAGCGCCTGCGGCGGATACCGCCGCCGCGGCGTCGGAGAGCCCGGCGCAGGCATCGGAAGATACCGCGGCCACGTCGCGCAAGGCCCCGGCAAAGAAGCCCGCAAAGCCAAAATCCAAGGCGCCGGCCAAAGCGAAGAAGCCGGCAACAAAGGGCAAAAAGAAGTGATGCGGACGAGTGATGATTTTGTCACGAATCCGGTATAACCAGTCGCTAGGAAGTTCGGAGGCCAGCAATGGCACATAAGAAAGCAGGCGGATCCTCACGCAACGGCCGCGATTCGGCCGGTCAGCGATTGGGGCTCAAGATTTTCGGCGGCGAGCAGGTGCTCGCTGGGAACATCATCGCGCGCCAGCGCGGCACCAAATGGCATCCCGGCAGGAATGTCGGCGTCGGCAAGGACCACACGTTGTTTGCGTTGATCAACGGTAAGGTCGAGTTCCGCGCCAGAACCAAAGGTCGCGTGTTCGTGTCGGTACTTCCGATGACCGAGGCCGCGGCCCAGTAATACTGGTGGATCATATGACTCCGCCGGCATCCAGTTGAACCGGCGGATCCGAATGGGCTCCGAAACAGGGGAGACCGGGATGCCGGCTCCCCTTTCGGTTTTTTGCAGGAGCCCGGGCGATGACTCTAGCAACGCAACCAATAAAGCAAGTCCTCGCGCAGCAACCGGAAGAGCGCAGCGTTCCGGTTTTCGAAACCGAGCGTCTGATATTGCGAGCGCCGCGGCGCGGCGACATCACCGCCATTGTGCGTCTCGTCAGCGACCGCCGCGTCGCCGAAAATGCCGCGCGCATCCCGCACCCCTATGGCGTCGACGACGCCGAACGCTTCGTAGCGGCGGTCAATCGGCGGGATGGCGAAGCGACATTCGTCATTACCCGTGACGGCAAGTTGATCGGCTGCTGCGGTGTCGAGGCGCGTGAGAACGCGCCCGAGATCGGCTATTGGCTGGGCGCGCGCTATTGGGGCCGCGGGTACGCCACCGAGGCGGTGCGCGTGGCGATCGATCATGCTTTCGGCGTACTTGGCCATGACACGTTGCAAGCCGGCGCGCGGGTCAGCAATCCGGCCTCGCGGCGGGTGCTCGAGAAATGCGGTTTTCAATGGACCGGGGTCGGTCTCTATCGCATCCGCGCCATCAATTCATCGGCGCCTCTCGACCGCTTTCGGCTCGATCGCGGCTTGTGGGCGTCGCTCAAAGCTTGGGGGCGGGCGCGCGAGGTAGCGTAATCGCGCAATTACTTAAACTGCGCGACGCTTTGCGCTGAAGCGAAGAACGGCGCGAGCTTGTCGACCAGCGCCGGCCCGAACTCGCCTTGCGGGTTCGATGGCGGCGCGTGGTCCATCAGTTCCCAACCTTGGATCAGGATGCGGGCGTGATCGAACGCGTTTTCGAAATCCGTGCCGGGGTGCAGGCTCTGTCGGAAGAACGCATCGCCGAAATAGGTCCAGTCGCGTTCGGGAGCGCAGCCGAATGATGTGTTCTTGGCGTCCGAAGCCGTCATGACGATGGTGTTGGCGTTCTTCAGCGGCGGCACGAAAATACCGGAATAGCAGGCCGAAACGATCACCACCCGGTTCTTGATGCCGGCACCGTCAAGCGTCGAGGCGACTTGCTGCGGGGTCAGCTCTGCCATGGAGCCAGGCAATTCCAGTGCAAAACCGGTCCTCTCGCCGTGCGAGGTCATGAACAAGACGAGGACATCCTTGTCCTTGTCCATGACGTCGCCGATGGCGTGCGCGGCGGCTTGAAAATTCTGCAAATCGGCGAGCGGAACGGTTTCGAGCGTGTCGCGACGATTGATTAGACGGACCGTGCGGTCCTTGATCGGCAGCATACTTGCGATCGTCTCTAGACCGCCGTCGAGTTCCTTGACGAAAACGTCCTGTTCACCCCAGCCGGCGATGCCGATCGCGTAAAAGTTGGTCAAATCCTTGCGCGGCGGCGCAAGGCGAGCGACTTCCGCTTGAAGCAGAGCGGGTTGCGCATTCTCGATCCGTGTTATTTCCGCAGGTGCGACGTGCGCCTTGCCGTTGCTCTCTTGTCCAAGCGCGTTGAGGAACTCCCACCAATTGGCGTCGCGGGCGTCGAAATCGGGCGGCAGGAACACCGGCGCGTGGGGCACCACCGCATTGGCGACGAATAACGCCACCCACAAGGCGGCTGCTCTGCCGACGAGGCGGAGCCGCAATTGCGGCTCGAGGCTGCCAACAACACTTGCCATGGCGCCGACCCACCAGGCGACGGCGACTGCGTAAATGACGCTGGTTGCGATCGAGCCGGTCCACAGCGGGCCCTGCGCGACCGCAGGCGCGAAAAACGGGACGCCAAGCTTGAGGCCCGCGGTTACGATATCCGCCAGAATTGAGAGAACGAACATCGCCGAAAGCGCAGTGACCCGTCCGTCGGGGCGCACGAACATCGCCGCGACGGCAAGTTCAAGCGCGATCCAAGCAACGATCGCATTAAGCCCATAGGGATTGAACGCGTGCCAAGAGCCCGCCGCGAGTAATTGCAGCGCGATGCGGACAAGGGCCGTCACGACGGCAAAGCCGATCAGGATCGGCAACCCGACAAGCGGCGGATCGGGTGTGGTTCGCCACAGTGTAGCCCGCGCCGCAAGCTTCAGAACACGCCACACGCTTAACGCTCTCCGCAACGATCCGGCAAGTACTGGTGCCCTAATCCCAAGTTTCACACTATATCAGGGACGCGATCGCGGTCATTGCGGCAATCCTCGATTGTCTGTCAACTGTCCGCGCTTTACGAAGTAGATCGATGAAGTTCCTCGATGAGGCCAAGATTTATATCCGCTCGGGCGACGGCGGCAACGGCTGCGTGTCGTTCCGGCGTGAGAAGTTTATCGAGTTCGGCGGCCCGAATGGCGGCGACGGCGGCAAGGGCGGCGACGTGGTCGCGCAGGCCGTCGACGGCCTCAACACGCTGATCGACTATCGCTACCAGCAGCATTTCATGGCCAAGAACGGCGGGGCGGGCATGGGCAAGGACCGCCATGGCGGCAATGGTGCCGACGCCGTGCTTAAAGTGCCGGTCGGCACGCAAATTTACGAGGAGGACGGCGAGACGCTGCTCGCCGATTTCACGGAGATCGGACAGCGCGTGGTACTGATCCGCGGCGGCAACGGCGGCTTTGGCAATGCGCACTTTAAGAGTTCGACCAATCGAGCGCCGCGCCGCGCCAATCCCGGCCAGCGCGGCAGCGAAGTCACGATCAGGCTTCGGCTTAAGCTTATTGCCGATGCCGGCATCGTCGGCCTGCCAAACGCCGGAAAATCGACGTTGCTTGCCGCCACGAGCGCCGCCAAACCGAAGATCGCCGACTATCCTTTCACCACGCTGCATCCGCAGCTTGGCGTGGTGACCGCCGACGGCCGCGAATTCGTACTGGCCGATATTCCCGGCCTGATCGAAGGCGCTCACGAAGGCGTTGGCCTCGGCGACCGCTTCCTCGGCCACGTCGAGCGCTGCCGCGTCCTTCTCCACTTGGTTGATGGAACCGCAGGCGATGCCGGGGCGGCGTATCGAACGGTGCGCGCCGAACTCCTGGCCTATGGCGGGGGGCTCGCGGACAAGCCGGAGATTGTCGCGCTCAACAAAGCCGACGCGCTCAGCGCCGACGAGATCAAACGTCAGGTGACGGCGTTGCAGCGCGTGGCGAAAAGAAAGCCGTTGGTGATTTCTGCGGTCAGCGGCGTCGGCGTCCCGGACGTATTACGAGCGCTGCTCAAGGTGATCGATGCGGAACGCCGTGATGCCGGCCCGCCAGCCGGCGTGGATGCCGCTTGGCATCCTTGATTCAGCCGATCTCAGCCGCCCATGCAGAAGAATTTCAACGAGCCGTCACGCTCGATGCGCGGTAGCAAATCGGTTTCCCAAGCGAGGTATTCGGCCATTGCTGCCTTGGTGTCGCCACCGCGTTCATAGGGCTTGCGCCACTGATCGACGACGTCGTCGGCCATTTTGGCTTCGGCGGAAAACACATTCCCGGCCGCCTGCCATGCCGCGTTGCCGCCTTTGAGAAAACGAACGGAGCTACCGAGCAATTCAACTGCTTCGGCCACTGCGAGGCTCGCAACAACGCCATCCTCCGAGGTCAGCACCAGCGTGGCCTGGACCGGAATCTTTTCGAATGCGCCCGCGAGCCGGGTTCTGATCGCGAACCACGCGCCGGGAATGTGTCGCGCGAGATAGTTCCGGCTGAGCGAAAGATCGACGACGGTGGCGGCGTTACGCGACAGAAGTGCGCTGAGCCCGGCACAGTCGACGGCGGCGTCCGGCCGGATGTCGTCTTGCAGAATTGGGATATCGGGCACGCCGGTTTCGGTCCCCGTCTCGGCGAATACAAACACCGCGGCAAAGCCCATCTGCCGCAGCCACGATGCGGTCATGGCGGCGCGCACCTCCTTATCGTCGACCAGCACGATCCGCGCGCCAAGCGTGCCGACATATTGATCGGTCGCCTGGACGAGCTGTCCGCCGGGCGCTGAGATCGCGCCGGGCAGGTGGCCCGCTTCGTATTCGGCGGGGTCGCGCACGTCGAAAATGTAAAGGGTGCGTTCGGTGTCGGCGCGCAATGCGTCGAGCTTCGCACGATCGATCCGTTCGACACCGCAGTTTTGCGAGACCCGCTGTGCCGCGCTTCGCGCCCACTCGAGCGTCTTTGACGAGACAGCCGGGGCGCGACGGCTTTCTCCGCTGTCGCAGGAATAGCCGGCAAGGCTCCAGCCCATCGTGCCGTTACGGAGCGCCACGACCTTGTTCGGTACGCCGGCATTGATCAGCGACTGCGCGCCGATAATGCTGCGGGTGCGGCCGGCGCAATTGACGACCAGCGTCGTCTGCGGCGACGGCGCAATCTCGCGCGCGCGAAGGACCAGTTCCGCGCCAGGCACGTTGGTGGCGGTCGGGATCGATACACGCGCATACTCATCGAACGGCCGGCTGTCGAGCACGACCAGGTCGGCGCGCTCGCGCAGGAGCGCTTCGAGTTCGCCGGCCGCGATACTGGGTGTGCCGTTGATGTGCTCGACATATTCGCCGAACGCTTTGCTCGGCACGTTTACGCCGGAGAACAGTTCGAAGCCGCCCGCTCCCCAGGCGGCCACCCCGCCGGCAAGAATGCGCACGTCGGTGTAGCTGTTCCGCGCCAGTATCGCTGCAGCCCGCTCGGCGTGCCCGTCGCCATCGTCACACAGCACGACGCGGGTCGCGCGGCGCGGCACCAGCTGTGCGAACTTCAATTCGAACCGGCTCAGCGGCACCGAACGCGCCAGGAGCAGATGACTTTGCGAAAAGGTTAACTCCTCGCGCACGTCGACGAGCGCAAGCTCGGCGCCGTCGCCGAGCATGCGTCGAAGATCGGTGGGGCTGACGACTGCCGTCACGTCGCCTGCTGCGGCGACATGCGTTTGACTTCGCCGGTCTGCAGATCGAAACGCACGCGATGAATTTGATCGAGATTGGTCCCGGTGACGCGGACGAAGCGTGAATTGTCAGGATAGTCGATCGAATGGATTTTGCCGTCCTGATAAATGCCGGCATGGCCCGGGGTGAGGCGGTACTTTTTCACTGGCTTGAGCTTGGCGTGATCCGAATCGCCGCCGTCGTCTTCACGCTCCCACTCGGTCATCTCGGTGTAATGCGTGGCTTGGCCATAGATGGCCCACGACTCGCCGTGATCGTGCGGCGGCGAGACGCGGGCTTTGTCGTTGATATGAGCGAGAACCTGAAAGCCAAGCTCGGGGTCTTCGTAAAGCACGTGCAAGCCGCGCGGCGCTTCCTCGCAATGCTGGCGGATAAAGGCCGGGTTTTGCAGGAGTTTCTCAAGATGCGTGCGTACCTCCTCGCGGCCGTTCGGTCCCGGGTCGCGCGAAAGGATGGAACGGCAATCCGCGATGAACTGGTCAAGCTGATAGGCCATGGCGGTCACTCCCAAGACGATTTGACGGTCTATATTCTCGCGCATCCGGACGGCCGCCGCTAGCCTGTTTGGATGGCTCGCCATTCGCTACATTAGCCGACATGTTTGGTTTGCCACGGACTTACGAGCGCCCGCGCAACGTTCGGCTGGATACCCTGATCCGCCTGCGTTGGCTCGCCGTTTTCGGACAGCTTGCCGCGGTGCTGGTGGTGCATTTCGGCCTCGAATTCGAAGTTCCGATCTGGCCTTGCCTCGCGGTGATTGCGCTGGCGGTGTTGCTCAACGTGGCCTTGCGCGTAAGCTTTCACCAGACGCAATGGCTCGAGCCTGATCGGGCGGCGTGGCTCATGGCCTTCGACATCGCCGAACTTGCAGCGCTGCTCTACCTCACCGGCGGCCTGGAAAACCCGTTCGCCTTCCTGCTGCTGGGCCCGGTGCTGATTTCGGCGACTGCGCTGCCGCCGCGCATGACGTTGCTGATCGGCACGTTCGCAATGTTCTGCGCCACCGTATTGGTGTTCTTGCATTACGATCTGCCGTGGGATGCCGAGAATCCGCTTGAGCTGCCGGAAATCTATATGGTCGGGGTGTGGCTCTCGATCCTGCTCGCGATCGGCTATATCGGCGTCTACACGTGGCAAGTCGCGGAAGAGGCGCGCCAGCTTTCCGATGCGCTGGCGGCAACCGAGCTGGTTTTGGCACGCGAGCAGCATCTGTCTCAGCTCGACGGTCTCGCGGCCGCCGCAGCGCACGAACTCGGCACGCCCCTTTCCACAATCACGGTCGTCGTGCGCGAAATTGAACGCGCGCTCGAAGCGAATTCGCCGTATGCCGATGACGTGAAATTGTTGCGAGAGCAGGCGCAGCGCTGTCGCGAGATCCTGGCAAAGATCACCGAGCTTCCCGCGGGCGAACCGTTCGACCGCATGCCGCTGTCGGCACTCATCGAGGAGGCCGTAGCGCCACACCGGAATTTCGGCGTCTCGATCGCCGTGACATTGCCGCCCAACCGCGCCGCGGAACCGGTCGGCGCGCGGAATCCGGCGATCCGATACGGGCTCGGCAACCTGATCGAGAATGCGGTCGATTTCGCCCATAGCCGGGTCGAGATCTTGGCACGATGGACGGCTGACGAGGTCGGCATCACGATTAGCGACGACGGGCCGGGCTTTGCCCCCGAAGTCGTCGATCGCATCGGTGCGCCCTATGTCACCCACCGCAGGCCCGGCGAACGCGGCCCGGAAGACGATGAGGACATCGTATTCGGGCTGGGCTTGGGTTTTTTCATCGCCAAGACGCTATTGGAACGGTCCGGCGCCACGCTTGCGCTTATTAACCAGGCGCCGCCGCTTCACGGCGCTACGGTAACGGTAACGTGGAGCCGTTCGGACTTCGAGCGGCCGGTTGCTTTGCCTGCTCTTGAGCGGGCTGTCCGGGTCTCTTAGTTATAAAGACAATTGGTCCGATTGACGCGGCCTGTTAAATCGGCGTGACTTATGATGACACTGCGGAGAAACCCGGTGTGAGTCGTCGTCATCAAGCGCTTCGCATTCGCTTTGACGGAGTACAATTGCCATGAGCAATGCCGCAGCCGGCCCGCTCCCGACGGAGCGGACGCTTCTGATCGTCGAAGACGACAAATCCTTCCTGCAACGCCTCGCCCGCGCCATGGAGGGCCGCGGCTTTGCGGTAACGACCGCCGAATCCGTCGCCGACGGCCTGTTGCAGGTCGAAAAGGCGGCTCCGGCCTTTGCCGTGGTCGACATGCGACTCGGCGACGGCAACGGGCTCGACGTTATTTCAGCCATGAAGAAACGCCGGCCGGAAGCGCGCGCCATCATCCTCACCGGCTACGGCAACATCGCCACCGCGGTGAATGCGGTCAAATTGGGCGCGGTCGATTATCTCGCCAAGCCGGTCGACGCCGACGACGTGGCGGCGGCGCTGCTCGCGCTCGACAACAAGAAGATCGAGCCGCCGGAAAACCCGATGTCGGCGGATCGCGTTCGCTGGGAGCACATTCAGCGCATTTACGAATTGTGCGGCCGCAATGTTTCGGAAACCGCGCGGCGCCTCAATATGCACCGCCGCACCTTACAGCGCATTCTCGCCAAGCGCGCGCCGAAATAATTGGCTTAGCCGACTGTTCAATTCCGTTTACGTGGCACTAACCGCATTATTTTGCCGTAAGAAAATGCAACCGGATTCTCGACAATTTTACGCAATATATTAGGTCGAATTTTGCGCGCACCGGCTACCAATCGGAGCAACAAGAACCGGGATTGCGCGCGGGATCTGGATGCTCGAACAATCGAATCAGTTTGTTTCCGACCAAGGGGGCTCGGCGGCCCCCGATGATGTACACGCTGCGCCACCGCGGCTTCTCGTCATCGATGACGACAATCTCCACCGCATGATTATCTGCCGCGCGGCGGCTAAGGCCGGCTATCTCCCGGCCGGCGCGGCAAGTTACGACGAGGCCACAAAGCTTGCGCGGGAAACGGTCTTCGACGGCATAACGCTCGATCTGTCACTTGGTAATCATGCCGGCAGCGAGATTCTGCACCAGCTTTCGCTTCTCGGCTGCACTGCGCCAATCGTCGTCGTCACCGGTTGCGACGATGAAACCTGCAAGAGGACCGTGAAGGTCGCCGACATGCTCAACCTGGATATCTGGGAATGCATCCCAAAACCGGTCGATCTGGTGATGCTGCGTAACTTTCTCGAACGCCTCAAGGCAGCGCGCATCGCCGCCTAGCGCTCACGTTCGAATTGCAATTGCTTCAGCTTTCCTGGGCATAGGGCCCTTGCGGGTCGGCCAGCGCCTGCAAGCGCAGCGCCGCCGCATGCGCAAAGCGCAGCATCACCGATTTACGGGTCGCCGCGGGAAGGCGATGCTCGGGCGCCTCACACACGATCGCGGCGCCGAAGGCATCGGCCACGATGAGTCCGGCGTCCGGCGGAAATATCTCGCAAGGCACGTCCATGATGGTGGCGAAGAACAGCCGGTCGCAGTGCAGCCGATAGTCCATCCATTTCTGGTCGGCTCGGAAATCGGCCACCGAGGATTTTATTTCGACGATGATAATTTCACCATCGCCGCCGAGCGCAACCAGGTCGGCGCGCCGGCCCGACGGCAGCGGCAATTCAGAGATCACGCAATAGCCGAGGGCATGGAGATAGCGCGCGGTGCCGCGGGCGATGGCCAACGCGGTCTGCGATTGCCGGCCGTCGACCGGCAATGAAGACGCAAGCGATGAAAGGCTCATGGCCAGAATTCCGGGCAGCGGCAGGTTCGACAGCGGCCGGCACGCAAGCTTACGCACGCCACGCACTCCGAACTGGGCAAACATCACGCCGCTCATTGTGCCGCGCCGGAGCGGTCCGGGAAAGCCCCCGCCAAGGCGGTACGCGATGCCGCGATCACGCCCCGCTCGGTGATGAGACCCGTCACCAATCGCGCGGGCGTCACGTCGAAGGCGTAATTTGCCACCGGCGAATGCTCGGGCACGACACGTACGGTTTCGATGCGGCCGTCGGCGGCGCGCCCGGTCATGGTTGCCACCTCGTCGGCCCCACGCTGCTCGATCGGAATCTCAGCGATGCCGTCGGCGACGGTGAAGTCGATGGTCGGCGACGGCAGCGCGACATAGAACGGCACGTTGTTGTCGCGCGCGGCGAGCGCCTTCAAATAGGTTCCTATCTTGTTACAAACGTCGCCATTGGCGGTGACGCGATCGGTGCCGACAATCACGATATCGACAAGTCCGTGCTGCATCAGATGGCCGCCGGTATTGTCGGCGATCACCGTATGCGGCACGCCGTGCTGGCCGAGTTCCCACGCGGTCAGCGAGGCGCCCTGGTTGCGTGGGCGCGTTTCGTCGGCGAAGACATGAATCGCGAGGCCGTTATCGTGCGCCAAATAAATCGGCGCCGTCGCAGTGCCGACGTCGACGGCCGCAAGCCAGCCGGCGTTGCAATGGGTGAGTACGTTTACCGGCTCGCCCGGCTTCTTGCGTTGCGCGATGGCCTCGATCAGCGGCAGCCCGTTGCGCCCAATTGCGGTGTTGATGGCGATGTCTTCCTCGCAGATTTCGCCGGCACGCCGATAGGCGGCGGCGCTCCGCTCGGCGTGCGGCCGGTTGCGCACCGCCGCCATCATCTCGTCGAGCGACCATTTGAGATTTATTGCGGTGGGCCGCGTCGCGATCAACGCCGCATAGGCGCGATCGAGCGCCTCATCGGACGCATCCGCGCGTAGCGCCAAGCATATCCCATAGGCCGCGGTCGCGCCGATCAGCGGCGCGCCGCGGATCAGCATGGCCCGGATGGCATGGGCCGCCTCGTCGCGCGTCGACAGCCGCGCCGTGGCGAACCGATGCGGCAGCGCCGTCTGATCGATGACGCCAACCGACCAGCCGTCCGGCTCGAGCCAGATGCTCCGCATTGGTTTGCCGTCGACTTTCATAGCGGTCACCTAGCAGAATTCCGGCCGCCTGTCGATGCGCTAAATGCCGCCGCTTGCTCGTGAAACGGCCTTGCCGCAATCTCACTCCGTAATGCGCAGGAGGCGCCGGTGGCCGATATCGACTACGAAACCGAATACAACAATCGCGCGCGGGTGCCGGAACATCCGGAAATATTCGCCCGCTGGACACGCGACGCCGAGCTGTTTCGCGCCGAAGCGCTCAAGAGCGGTCGCGCTGAACTCGGCCTTAGCTACGGCGATACGCCGCGCCAATATTTCGATCTGTTTCTGCCGCAGGTGGGCGCGGCCGCGCCACTTGCGGTATTCATCCATGGCGGCTGGTGGCGTTCGCTCGACCCGTCTTTCTACAGTCACGTTGCGCGCGGTCCGAATGCGCGCGGAATCGGGGTCGCGGTCGTGGGTTACGATCTCTGCCCGAACGTCGGCGTCGCGCACATCATCGAGCAAATGCGTCGCGCCTGCGCGTTTCTGTGGCAGCGGTTCGGTCGGCGCATGTTGGTCTATGGACATTCAGCGGGCGGCCATCTTGCAAGTGCGATGGTCGCCACCGACTGGCCATCGCTCTATCCCAAGGCGCCGGCCGATCTCACCCCGGCCGGCTATTCGATTTCCGGCGTATTCGACCTTACGCCGCTCATCGGCATCAGCGTAAACCAGGATTTGCGGCTCGATGCCGCCACGGCGCGGGACGTCTCGCCGGTGTTCTGGTCGGTGCAATCCGGCCGCATCTTCGATACCGTCGTCGGCGGGCTCGAAATCGAGTGAGTTCAAGCGCCAGAGCCGGGTCCTCGCGGAGGCGTGGCGGCGGGCCGGTGCGCAAACCCGCTACGAAGAGATCGCCGGCACCAATCACTTCACCGTCATCGAATTGCTGGCCGACCCGCAAAGCGCGATGACGGCGCGTGTCGCCGAATTGGCGCAGCAGATCAAGGCTTAGCGATTGCAGGCCGCGCCAGCAGGACGCAGGTGGACGCGGCAAAGATCAGGGCGAATCCGCAAAGATCGGCGGCAGTCGGATGCTCGCCCAAGATCAGTATCGACGCGACAACGCCGATCACGGGACTGCCGAGAACGCCGAGCGAGGCCGTCGCGGCAGGCAGACGGCGAATGATCGCGAACCATAGTCCGTAGGCTACACCGTTGGCCAAGAAGCCGGTGGAAGCGGTGCACAGGAGTGCCACGGTGCTGGCGCCGGCGACGTGCAATCGTCCCTCGAATATCAGCATAAACGCCGCTGTGACCAGGAAAGCGATCGTCACCTGCCAACTGGCGACGCCCATCGGGTCGGCCTTGATCTGCGCCCACTTGAGATAAACTGTTCCGCCCGCCCAGCACACGCCGGTCAGGAGCGCCAGCCAGATGCCGGGCGCAATTTTCGTTTCCGCCAACGGATAGATGAGGATGGCGAGTCCGCTGGCGCACAGCGCGAGCGCAAACGCCTGGGTGCGGTTCGGACGGTCGCCGAGAAACAGCCATGCCAGCAAGACGGCCCAGATCGGCATTGTGTAAGCGAGGATCGTGACCCGCGATGTCGCCGCGGTGAGCTGCGCGAAAGAGCCGAACACAGTGAAGGCAACGATGTTGAGAAGCGACGCGATCGTGACATGCGCCCACGACTTCGCGTTCGGCAGACGCAAGCTGCGGCCTTGAAAGCGGCACGCCAAGTAGAGCGTCAGCGCGCCGAGCGCCGCCGTCATCGTGCGCATACTGAGCGGCGGTATTTCGTAGAGCGCGATCCGCATGAGCGGCCAGGTAATGCCCCAGATGAAGCACAACACGACGAGCATCAGCCGCGCGCCGACATCGGTGCGACCCGAAACATCATGCGCGAAGTCGGGATTTCTCACGGAGGAGTCACGGCTGCCAATGTTACGGCGCTTTAGGCCCGGCGCCGAGATACCAGTCGGCGATCTGTGCGCCGGTCCAGAATAGCACGTCCGGCTTTTTACGGATGACCTCGAACACGCGGCGCAGGTATTTCAGGCGATGCGGCGCACCCATGATGTAGGGATGCATCGAAAGCGCCATAATGCGTGCCGAGTCGGCCGAATCCGCATAAATCTGCTCGAACTGATCGAGCGCGCGCTCGCAATATTCCGAGGCCTTGTGATGCTGGATCAGCATCATGGCGACGTCGTTGCATTCCTGCGTGTAAGGCAGGTTGAGGATAGGCTTGCTCCGCGTTTTCAGCCACACCGGCTGATCGTCGAGAACCCAATCGGCGACGTAATCGTAGCCTTCCTCGACCAGCACGTCGGGGGTCTGCCAGGTTTCCGTGAGGCCGGGGCCGAGCCAGCCGCGCGGCGGCGTGCCGGTGGCTTTTAATATGACCTCGCGGACTTTGCGGATATCGGCGCGTTCGTTCGGTACTGTCTGCAGATTGCGCTGTGTGAAGCCGTGGCCGATGAATTCCCATTTACGGTCGATAGCGGCTTGCACGATCGCCGGATAGGTGGCGAGCGCCGAGCCATTGATGGCGATCACGCCCGGTATGGCGAACTCGTCGAACACCTTGATGAACCGCCAAAAGCCGACCCGGTTGCCGTATTCATGCCACGCCCAATTGGGCACGTCGGGCATCGGTGAGCCGCCGGCGGGAGGCGTGAGCACGGTGCGCGGCATCGTCTGGGTCGCGTCCCATTCCTCGACATTGACAATCACCCACACGACCATGCGGGCGCCATTCGGCAGCTTAAGCGGCGCGCGCTCGGTGATCGGCGAATAGGCGATGCGTTCAGCCGGCAGCATCCGGCGCTTCGTGGCAGCCTTTTGTCGCAGCAATTTTTTTGGTCGCGAGGTCATTGCAGAATCACGCCTTTCGGTCGCACCGATAGCATGGTCCGATCGTCGTTCCACTCAACCGTCGGTGGCGGGAGGATAACGCGTCGCTACCGTGCCAAACACTGTCAGCGATGCGGCGCAAAGGCACAGTGGCACAAACGCTGTCCACGGTCTGCCGGTGGCGTCCCACAGCGCGCCGCTGATGGTCGGGATGATGATTGCTGCGGTGTAGCTGATGGTGAACATCCCGGCGGATGTGCGCGCCAGGTCGGCGGGCAAACATAAAAGCGGTGGCAAAGCCAGCGTCGCCGTCAGCGTAATTGCCGTCGTGAAGCCGACTAGCGCGGCGCAAAGTAGAATCAGCGGCGTGGAATGCCCGAAGATGAGTCCGAGAAAAGCCGCCAACAGAACCGGGCCGAACAACAAGAACGGCCAGGCGTGCCGCTGCAGCCGATTAGCCAGCAGCAGCAAGATTATGGGAGCAACGATCTGCGCGCCATTGAGCCAGCCCAGAGCCGCGCCAAGCAGATCGGCCTTTCCTTGGCTGGCGAGGTAATCGCCGAGAAATGCGTTGGTGCCGAAGAACGGACTGTTGTTGCTGCCGAAGGTCAGACCGAGCAGCCAGACCAACGGGTCCCTGAAATTCGGCAACCAACGGCCGCCGACTTTTTTTGCGATCGCGGAGTGACCGTCGCCTTTCGGGCTCAATAGCAAAAACACCGGCGCGATCAGGAACGCCGGCACCGCCCACGCAAACAGATCGAGACGCCAAGAGCCGCCGACCAGTGGCAGCATGATCGGAATAGTCAGGCCCGTCGCAAAGAGCGTGCCCATCAGCATGCCGCTGGTATAGGCGATGGTGCCGAGCGCGACGCGGCTGGGCACCCATTCGCGGACCAGCATCGGCAGTCCGGGCTGCATGATGGCGACGCCGAAGCCGGTCGCGATAACTGCGCCATAAAGCGTCCACACGTCGACTGCGGCGCCGCGCGCGCCGCCGGCAAGCGCCGCGATGATCATGCCGATGACGGCCGCCGCGCGCGTGCCGACCCGCGCGATCAGCAGCGAGCCCGGAATTGCGGCGATGGCGAAGAGCGCAAGCGGCAGTCCGATCAAGAGCCCGACCTGCGTCTCCGACAGATGCAATTCTTCGTGCACCAGCGGGATCACCGGCGGCATGGCGAGAATAGTCATGCGCATGGCGACGCCGGCGAGCCAGAGCAGCGCCATGAGCTTGATAAGACGGCCGACGGGCTGGCCGTCCCGGCTTGCGGCGGAAGACATGGGAGAAAACCCGGCGTAGCGCGCCAGCGTGCATCAGCAGTTGTCACGGCGCAAGAAAGGCCATCCCCAGTGCTTGTTGAACCGAATCTGGTACTTGCCGCTAGACTAGAACAAATATAGAACGTATTTTAGAGAGCAGATATGTCGGACCTCGCGGCGGCACAGCGCATCCTTCGAACAACCTTCGGCTTCGCGGCGTTCCGACCCGGCCAAGGCGACATCGTTGCCGCCATACTCGATGGCAGAGACGTGCTGGCGGTCATGCCGACTGGGAGCGGCAAGTCGCTCTGCTATCAGCTTCCGGCGCTCCTTCGCGACGGGCTAACAGTCGTGGTGTCGCCTTTGATCGCGCTGATGCGCAATCAGGTGGCGCAATTGCGCGGCTACGGCGTCGCGGCCGCGGCGCTCAACTCCGCCAACGATCCGGACGAAAACCGCGCCGTGCTCGGCCGCATCGCGAGCGGCGAACTGCGTCTCGTTTATGTCGCGCCCGAGCGGCTGGTCAGGCCGGACACGCTCGATCTCCTCAAGCGCGCCAAGGTCACGCTGCTTGCGGTCGATGAAGCGCATTGCATCTCGCAATGGGGCCACGACTTCCGTCCTGAATATGCGGCGCTCGGCAAGGCGCAAGCTGAGCTCGGCGGCGTGCAAACGGTTGCGTTCACCGCGACCGCCGATGCCGCCACGCGTGCGGACATTTTGGCGAGGCTTTTCAGCCGCGCGCCGGCAGTTTTCGTCCACGGCTTCGATCGGCCAAACCTCCGGCTTGCGATGGCGGCAAAAAACGGCGGCCGCAAGCAAGTCGGCGATTTTGTCACGGCTCATCGCGGGCAGAGCGGCATCGTGTATTGCAGCTCGCGGCGAAAGACCGAGGCATTGGCCGAATTTTTGCGCGACGCCGGCATCGAGGCACTGGCCTATCACGCGGGCATGGAGCCGACCGAGCGGTCGCGGCATCAAGACGTTTTCTTGCAGGAAGACGAAATCGTCATGGTCGCCACCGTGGCCTTCGGCATGGGCATCGACAAACCCGATGTGCGCTTCGTTCTTCACGCCGACATGCCGGCCAATATCGAAAGTTATTATCAGGAAATCGGTCGCGCCGGCCGCGACGGCTTACCCGCCGACACGCTGACGCTCTACGGCATGGGCGATATCCGCTTACGCCGCATGCAGATCGACGAGACCGACGCACCCGACGAGCAGAAGCGGGTCGACCGGCAACGGCTCAACGCACTCGTCTCGCTTTGCGAGTCGCCGCGCTGCCGTCGGCAGACGCTGCTGGCTTATTTCGGCGAGACCACGCTGCCGTGCGGCCATTGCGATTTCTGCTGCGACGGCGCCGAAGTGATCGACGGCACCATTGCCGCGCAGAAGGCGCTCTCCGCCATCGTCCGCACCGGCGAGCGTTTCGGCACTGAGCATCTGACCAATCTGTTGATAGGCGAAAACAGCGAGGCGATAGGGAAGTTCGGCCACGATTGCCTGCCGACCTTCGGCGTCGGTAAGGAGTTCGGCAAGCAGGAATGGCGCTCGATCTTCCGCCAGCTCCACGGTGCCGGCATCGTCGCGCTCGATATCGCCGGTCACGGCACCTGGGCGGTCACCGCAGCTGGCCGCCGCGTGCTCAAGGGCGCCGACAAGATCACGCTGCGCAAGGACACGCTCAAGCCGGCCACGCGCAAAGCCGCGCGCGGCGCCGCCAATGCTGCCGCGCTTGCCGATGGCGCGCCGGGAGACCCCGCACTGTTCGAGGCGCTGCGGAAGCGCCGGTCCGAGCTTGCCAAGGCGCAGCATGTCGCGGCCTACGTCGTGTTCGCCGACAAGACGCTCATCGATATGGTCCGGATCAAGCCCAAGACGGTGGCCGAGATGGGCGCCGTGCATGGCGTGGGCGAGGCAAAGCTGAAGCAGTACGGTGAGATATTTCTCGATGCGATCCGGCAGCACGCGGCGGGTGGTCCCTGAGGTCTCGCCGGACTTACACCTCGCCGGGCTCGCCGCGGTTCCGCGTTGTTGCACCGTGCTGATCCGTGTGTTAGCAACGCGGCGATTTTCGGAGGGCGCAGGCGGGGCACCCCGCGGGGTCCCCGAATATAAAATTTTCGCTTAAATCCCAATGGCTTGAGCCGACCGTTCGCGCCGGTTGCGGGTCTTGCGGAAAAGCTCCAAAAGAACGCCAATCGAGTACGCGCAGCGAGCAGCAAATCTTGTCAGGCGAAGAACCCATCGTTTCCGGCATGGCCGGCCGCTACGCGACCGCGTTGTTCGATCTCGCGCAAGAGACGAATGCGATCGATGCGGTGAAGGCGGATCTCGAGCGCTTCGACGCGCTGGTCGGCGAAAGCGCCGATCTTAATCGTCTCGTCCGCAGCCCGGTATTTTCCACCGAGGAGCAACTGCACGCGCTATCCGCGGTGCTCGATCGCGTCGGAATCGCCGGCATCGCGGCGCAATTTCTTAAGTTGGTGGCCGCCAACCGCAGGCTGTTCGCGGTGCGCGACATGGTCCGGGGCTACCGCGAACTGGTCGCTCAGCACAAAGGCGAGGCGACCGCCGAGATCACCGTCGCCGAAAAGCCAAAGGACGAATACGTCGAGGCACTGCGCGCCGCACTCAAATCCGTCAGCGGCAAGGATGTCGACCTCGATATCAAGATCGATCCCGCCATTATCGGCGGGCTCGTGGTCAAGCTCGGTAGCCGCATGGTCGACACGTCGCTGCGCACCAAGCTCAACGCGATCAAGCACGCCATGAAAGAGGCCCGCTAATGGATATCCGCGCCGCGGAAATCTCCGCAATACTCAAAGAGCAGATTAAAAACTTCGGCCAGGAAGCCGAAGTCTCGGAAGTCGGCCAGGTACTGTCGGTCGGTGACGGCATCGCGCGCGTCTACGGCCTCGACAACGTGCAGGCCGGCGAGATGGTCGAATTCGAAAGCGGCGTCAAAGGCATGGCGCTCAATCTCGAAAGCGACAATGTCGGCATCGTGATCTTTGGCACCGACCGCGAGATCAAGGAGGGCCAGACCGTCAAACGCACACGGGCGATCGTGGAGGTGCCGGTCGGCAAAGGATTGCTGGGCCGCGTCGTCGACGCGCTCGGCGATCCGATCGACGGCAAGGGGCCGATCAAGTCCGACCATAAATCGCGCGTCGACGTCAAAGCGCCCGGCATCATTCCCCGCAAATCGGTGCACGAGCCGATGGCGACGGGACTTAAGGCGATCGACGCGCTGATCCCGATCGGCCGCGGCCAGCGCGAACTGATCATCGGCGATCGCCAGACTGGCAAGACCGCCATCGCGCTCGATACTATCCTCAACCAGAAATCGCTCAACCAATCCGGCGACGAGAAAATCAAACTCTACTGCGTGTATGTCGCGGTGGGGCAGAAGCGCTCGACCGTCGCGCAATTCGTCAAGGTGTTGGAGGAAAACGGCGCGCTCGATTATACGATCGTCGTTGCGGCGACGGCGTCCGATCCGGCGCCGATGCAGTTTCTGGCGCCGTTCGCCGGCTGCGCCATGGGTGAATATTTCCGCGACAACGGCATGCACGCGGTGATCATCTATGACGATCTTTCCAAACAAGCCGTCGCGTATCGTCAGATGTCATTGCTGTTGCGGCGCCCTCCCGGTCGCGAGGCGTATCCCGGTGACGTGTTCTACCTGCATTCACGGCTGCTTGAACGCGCAGCTAAGATGAACGACGACTACAAGGCGGGCTCGCTCACCGCGCTGCCGATCATCGAAACGCAGGCCAACGACGTGTCGGCGTATATTCCGACCAATGTCATTTCCATCACCGACGGCCAGATCTTTCTTGAAACCGACCTGTTCTATCAGGGCATCCGCCCGGCGGTGAACGTGGGGCTCTCGGTGTCGCGTGTCGGCTCCGCCGCTCAGACCAAGGCGATGAAGAAAGTCGCCGGCCGCATCAAGGGCGAGCTTGCACAATACCGCGAAATGGCGGCCTTCGCGCAGTTCGGCTCCGACCTCGACGCCACTACGCAGCGGCTCCTCAATCGCGGCTCGCGGCTCACCGAATTGCTCAAGCAGCCGCAATTCTCGCCGCTGCGCATGGAGGAGCAGGTCTGCGTCATTTACACCGGCGTCAACGGCTATCTCGACCCGCTGCCGCTCGAGCGCGTGCGTGCCTTCGAAGACGGTCTGCTCGGCCTACTGCACAGCCAGCACGACGACATTCTCGCGACGATCCGCGAATCGCGCGACTTCGACGACGCAACCGCGAGCAAGCTCAAGGGCGTCGTCGATGATTATGTAAAGACTTTCGCGTGAGCGATTCGGAATAGACAGAGCTTCGCATGCCCTCGCTCAAAGACCTGCGCAACCGTATCGCCGCGACCAAGGCGACGCAGAAGATCACCAAGGCCATGCAGATGGTCGCGGCGTCGAAACTGCGTCGTGCGCAGGCTGCCGCCGAAGCGGCGCGGCCCTATGCGAGCCACATGGATGTGGTGCTCGGCAATATCGCGGCATCGGTCTCCGGCGCCGACACCGCGCCGCGGCTGCTGCGCGGGACCGGCAGCGACCAGAAACATCTTCTCCTCGTTTGCACGGCCGAGCGCGGCCTCTGCGGCCCGTTCAATACCGCGATCGTGCGGTTGGCCCGGGAGCGCGCGGCCGCTTTGATGGCCGAGGGCAAAGAGGTCAAATTCTTCTGCGTCGGCCGCAAAGGGTACGATCAATTGCGCAGGCTCTATGCCCAGCAAATCGTCGAATTGGTCGATCTGCGCTCGGTGCGCATGTTGCGTTTCGAGAATGCCGAAGCGATCGCACAAAAGATCGTGGCGCTGTTCGACAAGTTCGAATTCGACGTCTGCACGCTGTTATACTCGCGCTTCCGCTCGGTGATCGCGCAGATCCCCACCGCGCGACAGATCGTCCCGCCCGTGTTCGATGAAAAAGCGGCCGATGCCTTGGGCGGCGCTGCCTATGAGTTCGAGCCGGACGCCGAGGACATTCTGCATGAACTATTGCCGCGCAACGTTGCCGTGCAGATCTTCCGTGCGCTTCTCGAAAACGCGGCCTCATTCTATGGCGCGCAGATGTCGGCAATGGACAATGCGACGCGCAACGCCGGCGACATGATCAGGCGGCAGACCCTCAGATATAATCGCACACGTCAGGCGATGATCACCAAAGAACTTATCGAAATTATCTCCGGAGCCGAGGCGCTGTGATGAATGGCGCGCGGCGACACAACTAAGGACCGTTTCATGCCGAACACAATCGGACGTATCACCCAGGTCATCGGCGCCGTCATCGACGTGCATTTCGACGATCACCTGCCGGCGATCCTCAATGCGCTCGAGACCGAAAACCAGGGACATCGCCTGGTGCTCGAAGTCGCCCAGCATCTCGGCAAGTCGACCGTGCGCACGATCGCAATGGATACCAGCGAGGGGCTGGTGCGCGGTCAGGAAGTCAGGGATACCGGTGCGCCGATTTCGGTTCCGGTCGGTCAGGGACTTCTTGGACGCATCATCAACGTGATCGGCGATCCGGTCGACGAGGCCGGCCCGGTGAAGGGCGAGGCGGTGCGGGCTATCCATCAGGAGGCGCCGGCCTATACCGACCAGTCGACCGAGGCCGCGATCCTTGTCACCGGCATCAAGGTCGTCGATCTGCTCGCGCCCTATGCCAAGGGCGGCAAGATCGGGTTGTTCGGTGGCGCCGGCGTCGGCAAAACCGTGCTGATCATGGAACTGATCAACAACGTCGCCAAGGCGCACGGCGGCTACTCGGTGTTTGCAGGGGTCGGCGAGCGCACCCGCGAGGGCAACGACCTCTATCACGAGATGATCGAGTCGGGCGTCAACAAGGACCCGCACAAGGGCTCGGTGGAGGGCTCCAAATGCGCGCTGGTCTACGGCCAGATGAATGAACCGCCCGGAGCCCGTGCCCGCGTCGGGCTGACCGGGCTGACGGTCGCCGAGCATTTCCGCGACCAGGGCCAGGACGTACTGTTCTTCGTCGACAATATCTTCCGCTTCACCCAAGCCGGCTCCGAAGTGTCCGCGTTGCTTGGCCGCATTCCCTCGGCAGTCGGCTACCAGCCGACGCTGGCAACCGATATGGGCGCGTTGCAGGAGCGCATCACCACGACGAACAAGGGCTCGGTAACGTCGGTGCAGGCCATTTACGTCCCGGCCGACGACCTTACCGATCCTGCGCCGGCCACCTCGTTCGCGCATCTCGACGCGACCACGGTGTTGTCGCGCGACATCGCCGCCAAGGGCATTTATCCGGCGGTCGACCCGCTGGATTCAACTTCGCGCATGCTGTCGCCGATGATCGTCGGCGAGGAGCACTATGCGATCGCTCGCCGGGTGCAGCAGATCTTGCAGCGCTACAAGGCGCTGCAAGACATCATCGCGATTCTCGGCATGGACGAGTTGTCGGAAGAAGACAAGCTCACGGTGGCGCGCGCGCGCAAGATCGAGCGCTTCCTATCACAGCCATTCTTCGTCGCCGAAGTCTTCACCGGCTCGCCGGGAAAATTGGTCGACTTGCAGGATACGATCAAGGGCTTCAAGGACCTGGTCGACGGCAAATACGATCACCTGCCGGAGGCCGCCTTCTACATGGTGGGCACCATCGAGGAGGCGGTCGAGAAGGGCAAGAAACTCGCGGCCGAGGCGTAAGCGATGGCCGCGCTCCATTTCGAATTCGTCTCGCCCGAAAGCGTGCTGTTCTCGGGCGACGTCGATCAGGTGGATCTGCCCGGCAGCGAAGGCGACATGGGCATTCTGCCCGGCCACGCGCCGCTGGTGACGACACTGCGGCCCGGCATCGTCACGATTTTCCGCGGCAGCCAGCGCGAGCCCGTCGTCGTGATCGGCGGTTTTGCCGAAGTGAGCCCGGCGGGACTGACGGTGCTTGCCGACCGGGCGGTTGCGCGCGGAGATTTCGATATGGCGGTGCTCGCCACCGAGATCAAAGACGCCGAGGAAGACATTGCCGACTCCAAAGACGACGCCGAGCGCGACAGGCTTGCGCGCCACCTCGAGCAATTGAAGTCGTTGCAGACGGCCTTGGCATCGTAACGCATCTCGCTTGCGCCTTGGCACGAGGACGCCCGGTCGAGCTTGGGCGTGACAGATCAAGGCGTATTCGCAAGATGCCGGAATTCACGGACCACGCGGTTATAGACCTCGCGCTTGAACGGCACGACGAGGTCCGGGACGTTTTGCAGCGGTTCCCACCGCCAGCCGCTGAATTCAGGTTCTGGCGCGCCGTCAGGATTGGCGACGTCAATCTCGTCCTCCGCGCCGGTAAAGCGCATGGCGAACCACTTTTGCGTCTGGCCGCGGTATTTGCCTTTCCAGGCTTCGCCTACGATTTCGCGCGGAATGTCGTATTGGAGCCATTCAGCGATCTCGCCGACGCATTCGACCGAGCGGATATTGGTCTCTTCGCGCAGCTCCCGCACGGCCGCCAGCCAGGGTTCCTCGCCATGATCGATGCCGCCCTGCGGCATCTGCCAGAAATGCGTAAGGTCGATATGCTCGGGCCCGTCGATGCGCCGGCCAATGAAGACGAGGCCTCGGCGATTAAGGAGCGCGACGCCGACGCAGGGGCGATAGGGGAGATCTTCAAAGCGCATTTTCAATGCTAATTCGAGAAGTTGCGAATGGCGAGTAGCGAATGCTGCAATTCAAATCTATTCGCTATTCGCTTGCGGTCGTCTGCTTGCCCTTCATCGCCACCGCGGTGATCGGCACCAGGAGCAAGCCACGGCTTGCCGCCGCCTTCGCCCATTTGGCGATTTGATCGATCGACACCGGCAACGCGGATGCGATGCCGACGCCGATGTTGTGTTCGCGGGCCACCATTTCCAAGCGGCCCAGCGCCCGATCGATTTCGGCGGCCGTCGGCACCGCATCGATGACGACGTCGGCCCGCGCGAATGGCAGATTATCGGCTCCGGCGATCCGGCCGGCGACGCTCCTCGGGTTCGAGCCGTCGTCGACAAAAATCAATCCCCGCTTGGCGGTCTCGCGCAGGATCGGGGCGAACGAGGTCTCGGACGCGGTAAAGCGCGCCCCCATCGTGTTGGCGAGGCCGACATAGCCTTGGAACCGACTCATCACCCAGTGCAGCCGGTCGATATTCTGCTCCGGCGTGAGCGAGGTGAGCAGCGTCTGCGGGCCCGGATCGTTGTCCGGATATTGAAACGGCTCCATCGGCACTTGCAGCAAGATCTCGTGGCCGGCTGTGCGCGCGCGGTCGGCCAGAGAAGCGACGTCGGTGCCGTACGGAACGAAACCGAGCGTCACCTGGCCCGGCAGCTTGGCGATCGCGTCGGCGGTGGCGCTGGCGCTGACGCCGAGACCATCAACGATGAGCGCGATGCGGGGGGCGTCGGGCTTGCCGGGCAGCGGCTGCACCGGGCGTGCAAATGCGTCCGCCGGACGCGTCCCGTCGGCGGCTATTTTCGGGATGGCGCCGTGCGGGGTCATCTCGACGAATTTTTGGGTGGTCGGGGCGGCCTGGGTCGGCGCCGCGGCGCCCGCCGGCGCTGGAACCACAACTTCCTGCTTCGCACCGGTTTTGCCGTCGATGATTGTGACCGTCGTGGTGTTGGGCGGCGCATCAGACGCCGGCGACGATGCCGGAGGTGTGACCTGCCCATCATGCTGCTGGAGGGCTGCGGTCGCCCCGGCGGCCGGCTGCGGCGGCCCCGGAATGTCAGATGTTTTAGCCGCAAGCCGCAAATTTGCCGGCACGACAGCCAGCGGTTCGCCGCCATACGGATCGTCCGCAACGACCGCCCAAAGGACGAACAGGCCGAGGAACGCGGCGAGCGCTCCGGCGATGATTTGCGGTACCGGGATCTTAATTGCGCGCCGGTGCTTTTTTGGCTCGCGGCCGAGCGGCGCAGTCAGATCATCCATAGCCATCGATGAATCCTTGGGCCATTCCTGCGCGAATCATGGCCTCGCGAATCATGATGGAGAGTTTATCACGGCCGGCAAAGGCCTCCGATCAGGGCGGAAACGCCCCGGACAGCGCCGCAAGGCCGGATCCAAAAAATTCGGGGCGGCTTGAGGCCGCCCCGAAATCGGTATCAGGCGTAGGTGTCTTGCCTTAGTTGGGAACGGAAGCCTTCGGATTCGGCGGGAAGGCGGTGTTGCTTGCCGTGCCGCGCAACAGATCGAGCGCCATATGGAGCGCTTTGTCGTCCTTTTCGTCCGGAGGCACGTAGGACTGCGAGCCCGATTTCTCGGCGCCCGTTGCCGCAAGGTGGCCGCGGAGTGAGGCTTCGCCTTCCGTATCGGTCTCGCCCTTCAGCTTGTCCGGCACGTCCTGCATCACCTCGATATCGGGCTTGATGCCCTGCGCCTGGATCGAGCGGCCCGACGGCGTGTAGTAGCGCGCCGTAGTCAGCCGCAGGGCGCCGTTGCCGGCCCCGAGCGGAATGATGGTCTGCACCGATCCCTTGCCGAACGACCGCGTGCCAATGAGTGTCGCGCGCTTGTGGTCCTGCAGCGCGCCGGCGACGATCTCCGACGCCGAAGCCGAACCACCGTTGATCAGTACGATCACCGGCTTGCCGTGGGTCATATCGCCGGGCCGTGCATTGAACCGCTGCGTCTCTTCGGGATTGCGGCCTCGCGTCGATACGATCTCGCCCTTGTCGAGGAAGGTATCGGAAACCGAAATCGCCTGATCGAGCAGACCGCCCGGGTTATTCCGCAGATCGACGATATAGCCCTTGATCTTGTCGGCGCCGAGTTGGCTATTGAGATCGTTGATCGCCTGCTTCAAGCCGTCCGTGGTCTGTTCGTTGAACTGCGTGATGCGGATATAGCCGACGTCATCGCCTTCGGCATGCGAGCGCACCGATTTCACGCGGATGATGTCGCGCATGATCGTCAGTTCGATCGGCTTGTCGGCGCCTTTACGCATGATGGTGAGTTTGATCTTGGAGTTTACCGGACCGCGCATCTTGTCGACGGCTTGGTTGAGGGTGAGACCCTGCACCGCCTCATCATCAAGCTTGGTGATGATGTCGTTGGCCATGACGCCGGCCTTGGCCGCCGGTGTATCGTCGATCGGCGCGACCACCTTCACCAGGCCATCCTCCATGGTGACCTCGATGCCGAGCCCGCCGAATTCACCGCGAGTCTGCACCTGCATATCGCGGAAGCTTTTCGGATCCATGTAACTCGAATGCGGATCGAGCCCGGACAGCATGCCGTTGATGGCCGATTCGACGAGCATCTTGTCGTCGGGCTTCTCGACGTAGTCGGCGCGTACGCGCTCGAAAACATCGCCGAACAGGTTAAGCTGCTGATAGGTGTCCGAGGCGGCCGCCCGGGCGGCCGAGCCGAGCAGCATTGCGTGTGGCTGAGTCACTAGCAGCGCTACCGCGGCGCCGGCCACTGCACCGAGGAAAAGCAGGTAAGTTTTGCGCATCATCCGCGAACCTTTTCGCCTTCGTTTGTCGCCCACCAAGGGCTGGGGTCAATGGGAGTGCCGTCCTTGCGGAACTCCACATAGAGTACGGGCTGTTTAGGCCCGGCCGTGACGGCTGCCGCCGCTTGCGATGCGCCGCCCATCATCGCTACGGGCTCACCGGTTAGCACGAACTGTCCGATATCGACGGAAATCCGATCCATTCCCGCTAGGAGAACATGATACCCGCCGCCGGCATTCAGGATCAAGAGTTGCCCATAGCTGCGAAATGGCCCGGCGTAAACCACCCAACCGTCGCATGGGGCGATAATCTCGGCGCCGGCCGGGGCGGCGATGGAAAGGCCCTTTTGGGTGCCGCCGACGCCGTCGGAACCGCCAAACTCGCGAATTGGCATGCCGTTCACCGGCAAATGCAGGTGTCCACGCATGTCGGCGAAGGCCACCGCAGGGGCCAGGCGGCCGGGGTCGCTCAGCGCGGCGAGTTGCGGCTGTGTCGCGTCATTGGCAATGGTGCGGGCGGCATCGCGCGCCGCACGGGTGGCCGGATCGAGGCTGCCTTCGAGCTTGGCGATGAGATCCTTGATTGAGTCGACCTGGTGCGCAAAGTCCGCGGCACGCTGTTGCTCGGCGTCCAGCGCCTGCTGCGCGACGGCCTCCTTCTTCTGTCGTTCGTCGATCAGCAGCGTCAGCCGAAGTTGCTCGTGCCCGAGTAGATCGAGATCTCCGGCGAGGCGGTCGCGTTCGTTGACGATCTCCTTGCGCACGAGCACCAGATCGGACAGATCGCCGGCCAACGCGTCGGCCTGCGCGCGCATTTCCGGCACCACGGCGCCTAGCATGATTGCCGTGCGTACGGCCTGCAGCGCATCCTCCGGCCGCACCATGAGCGCAGGCGGCGGCTGCCGCCCGATGCGTTGCAGGGCGGCGAGTATTTCGACAATTACATCGCGGCGCTCGGCGAGCGATTGACGAAACAATTTCTCCTTTTCATCGAGTGGCTCCAGGCGGGTCCGTGTCGCATCGATATTGTTTTCGACGCTTCGGACCCGC
Organism: uncultured Alphaproteobacteria bacterium; assembly: GCA_963775515.1. GTDB lineage: Bacteria > Pseudomonadota > Alphaproteobacteria > Rhizobiales > Xanthobacteraceae > BOG-931. The sequence goes on from CAVZIQ010000004.1 coordinate 758,831, forward strand.
GCGGCAGTGCTGATGAGGTCTTGATTAAATTTGCGACGGTCCTGGCCCAGCGCCTCGATCTCGATCCGCAGCTTGGCTTGATTTTGTATCGAGTCGCGCTGGCGCGCGAGCGCGGCGTCGAGTTCCTTGTCGTGCTGCTCGATCGCGTCGCCTGCAACGGACGCGGGCGCCGCCGCGGACAGAGTAGTCGAACTTTGTGCGGCGGGAGGTCCTGCGGGCGCGATCTTCGGTGGAGTTTGGGCAAATGCGATGGAATTTGCGCCGAGGTCTACGCCAATCGGCAGCACAAAGGCCAAAACCGAGCCGAGCACAAGGCGCGGATCGGTGCGGCTCGAGCGTCGGAGAATCATCGGGTTCAAGGTAGACGCGCACCTCAGGAACGCAAGACAAACAGCACAAAACGGGCCGGGGTGAGACCGGAATAAGACAGCGGACGCCCTTGCCCGTCACAATTCGGTGATGCGCGAGACGGGGACGTGGCGCCGGGGGCTTTTTTTACGTCCGGTGATAGGGATGTCCGGTGAGGATCGTTCCTGCGCGGTAGAGCTGCTCGAGCAGCATAATGCGAACGAGTTGATGAGGCCATGTCACGGTGCCGAATGCGAGCTTGAGTTTGGCGCGGTCCCGCAGGTTTTGCGCCAAGCCGTCGGCGCCGCCGATGATGAAGCACACCGCTGAACGGTCCTCTTCGCGCCATTTGCGCAATGTCGCCGCGAGTGCCGCGCTGTCGAGGCTTTCGCCTCGCTCGTCGAGGATCACGACGATCGCCTGTTCCGGGATGATGTTGGCGATGGCTATCAATTCCTCGACGCGACGCCGTTCGACGTCGTGGGCGCGGCTCTCGCGAATTTCGACGATTTCGATTTCGCGAATGCCGAAATTGCGGCCGATCCCTTCCGCGCGCTTGCAATAGGCTGCGGCCAGTTCGCGCTCGGGACCTTGTTTCAGCCGGCCGATGGCGGCGATCAGGATACGCATGGACGGCCACGCTTTGTTATGGCGGCGAAGACTTCAGTGCGCCGCCGGTAATGCCAGCGGCATATCGACATAGATTTTATAGGCTTGAGACTTCGGCTTGGTCTTGTCTTGCTCATTGAGATATTCGATCGAGCTTTTTCCCAGATAGGCCTGCGGCAGGATCATGACGCGAATGAAGCGCGTCGGCCGGTCCGCAGCTTGCGCAAAAACGCCGTCCGGTCCGGTCTCGTACCACGCGCCGCCCGGACCGTATGAGGTTGAGCGCCCGTGAGTGTCGATGCGAATGCCGCCTTCGATGACGCACCGGATGCCCGGACCTTGGTGCCGGTGCAGATAGGCGCAGCCGCCGGGGGGAAATGCGACACCGTCGCCGCGCAAAAGCAGCGCGCCCTTCGGCACCGTCTCAAGCCGCGCCGCAAGCTTCTCCCGGGAAACGACGCCGCGCCTCGACTCGGCGTTGCCGGCGGCATCGTCCGTCGCAAGCTCCCAGCGCCACAGCGTCGCGCCGCTGCTGCCGGCCTTGAGCCTGAGCGCCTTTTCGCCGCTGAACGTCTCCTCGTCACGCAGCGTGCCGTCCGCGCTCTCGACCGCGCCATGCACGACGAAGATCATGCGCGGCAGCGCTGGCCACGATGCCTCTGCACCGTCTGTCAGCACGTCTTCGTAGAGCCGCAGCATGGGGTACATTTTTCGTCTCCTGACGGTCGTTATGCGCCGGGCGAGTGTCTGTGGCGGTCGCCTCGCGCGCAACGGCATTTACACTCGCGCTCGGCCGTTGCTAAATCGAATTCGACGTTGCCCACCGCGGTGTTTGCCCACTCTGTATCGCGCATTGGGACGCGGCAATAGCCGGAATCGACACCGAGCGATTCCGGCCTAAAAGAAGTTGGGAGGAAGTCGATGCAACGAACAACGCCGCCATTTCGCGCCGACCATGTCGGCAGTTTATTGCGGCCTGTTGCCTTGAAGGAGGCGCGCGCAAAGCGCGAGCACAATGAAATTTCCGCCGATGCGTTACGCGCGGTCGAAGATCGCGAGATCGAGAAAGCGATCAAAAAACAAGAAGAAATCGGACTGAAGCTCGCGACCGACGGCGAGTTTCGCCGCTCGTGGTGGCATTTCGATTTCTTCAGAGGGCTGGACGGGGTGACGTTCTACACCACCGACCACGGGATCCAGTTTCGCGGCGTGCAAACCAAAGCCGAGGCCATCAGGATTGACGGCAAGATCGGCTTTTCCGGCCACCCGATGCTCGATCACTTCAAGTTTCTTAAATCGCATGCGCGCGTCACGCCCAAAATGACGATACCGGCGCCGTCGACATTCCATTTCCGCCAAGGCCGCGCCGCGATCAGCAAGGAGGTCTATCCCGAGCTTGATCCTTTCTTCGACGATCTTGCCAAGGCCTACCGCGGCGCCATCCGCGCCTTTTACGATGCCGGCTGCCGCTACCTGCAGCTCGACGACACCGCCTGGTCGATGATGTGCGATCCGAATGAGCGGACCCAGTCGAAAGCGCGCGGCGATGATCCCGACGCATTGCCGAAGCGCTACGCCCGCCTGACCAGCGCCGCGCTCGAGGGCAAACCGGCCGACATGGCGATCACCATGCATTCGTGCCGCGGCAACTTCCGCTCCACCTTCATTGCTTCGGGCGGTTACGAGTTCGTCGCCGAGCAGCTGCTGGGCAATACCGGCCTCGACGGCTATTTCCTCGAATATGACAGTGACCGAGCGGGCGGGTTTGGACCGCTTCGCTTCTTTCCGAAGGGCAAGAAGCAATTGGTGCTCGGCCTCGTGACGTCCAAGAGCGGCAAACTGGAAAGCAAGGACGAAATCAAGCGCCGCATCGACGAGGCGACGAAATACGTCGCGCTCGATCAGCTCTGCCTGTCGCCGCAATGCGGCTTCGCCTCGACCGAAGAGGGCAATGTTTTGTCCGAGGACGAGCAATGGGCCAAGCTTACGATGATCGTGGAAATAGCTAGCGAAGTGTGGGGTTAAGCATGCAACGAACCAAGCCGCCGTTCCGCGCCGATCATGTCGGCAGCCTGTTGCGCACGGCAGCGCTCAAAGCGGCGCGGGAGAAGCGCGCCCGAGGTGAACTCGGCGCCGAGGCGTTCGAGGAGATCGAGGATCGCGAGATCGAGGGCGTGATCAAAAAGCAGGAAGCCGTCGGACTCAAATCGATCACCGATGGCGAGTACCGGCGAATCTCGTGGAACACCGATTTCCTCGAACGGCTCGATAACGTGGAGTCCTATGCCGGCGAGCGCAAAATCAGTTTTTCGAATGCAGGCCCACAGCCCCGGCCGCTGCTGTTGCGCGTCATCGGCAAGCTCGGGGGCTACAAGCCGCATCCGATGATCGAGCATTTCAAGTTCTTGCAGGCGCACACCAAGCGGACGCCGAAGATGACGATTCCGTCGCCGTCGTCGCTGCATTTCCGCTACGGCCGTGACGCCGTGCCGGAATCGATCTATCCCGTGATGGACGACTTTTATCGCGATCTCGGCCAGTCCTATCGCAGGGTCGTGCGCGCTTTTGCCGATGCAGGCTGCCGCTATCTGCAGCTCGACGAGGTCAATCTGACCTATTTGTGCGATCCGTCGCTGCGCAAACTGGTCACTGATCGCGGCGATGACCCCGATACGCTGCCCGCCACCTATGCCCGCATCATCAACGCCGCGATCTCCGACATTCCTGCCGATATGACCATCACCATGCATCTGTGCCGCGGCAATTTTCGTTCGAACTTCGTGGCGTCCGGCGGCTATGAGCCGGTGGCGGAGGTTCTGTTCAACGCGATCAATGTACACGGCTATTTCATGGAATATGACACCGAACGCGCCGGCGGCTTCGAGCCGTTGCGCTTCGTGCCGAAAGGAAAGTCGATCGTGCTTGGGCTCGTCACCAGCAAGAGCGGAACCTTGGAGAAGAAGGAGGCCATCAAGCGCCGCATCGACGAGGCGGCAAAGTTCGTCCCGCTCGATCAGCTGTGCCTGTCGCCGCAATGCGGCTTTGCTTCGACCGAGGAGGGCAATGTTTTGGCCGAGGATGAAGAATGGGCGAAGCTGCGGATGATCGTCGAAATCGCGAACGAGGTCTGGGGATAAACGATGAGTCAACGAACCAAGCCGCCGTTCCGCGCCGATCATGTCGGCAGCCTGTTGCGGCCCGCCGCGCTCAAAAGCGCGCGCGAGAAGTTCGCAAAAGGTGCGATTGGCGCCGCCGAGCTCAAGGCGGCCGAGGACAGCGCGATCACCGATGTCATCAAGAAGCAGGAAGCTGTCGGGTTGCAATCCGTCACCGACGGCGAATTCCGCCGTTCCTGGTGGCATCTCGACTTCCTGTGGGGGCTCGACGGCGTCGAAAAGCACGTCATGGACACCGGCATCGCGTTCGCCGCGGTCACGACGCGCAACGAAGGCGTCAAGGTCACCGGCAAGCTCGACTTCTCCAGCCATCCGATGATCGAGCATTTCAAATTTCTCAAAGCCAATACGACGCGGACGCCGAAGATGACCATTCCGGCGCCATCGGCGCTCTACGGCCGACCAAGCCCGACGCCGATCGACAAGTCGATCTATCCGACTCTCGACAGGCTCTTTGCCGACCTCGGCGCGGCCTACAAGAAAGCCGTGCGCGCCTTCGCCGACGCCGGCTGCCGCTATCTGCAGCTCGATGAAGTCTTCATCGCTATGCTGTGCGATCCGAAGTATCGCCAACAGATGAAGGACCGCGGCGACGATCCGGAATCCCTCGGCACGATTTACGGCGATCTCATCAACACGGCGATTTCCGATATCCCCTCCGACATGACGGTGACGATGCATCTGTGCCGCGGCAATTACAAATCGACCTTCATGGGATCCGGCGGTTACGACGCGATGCAGGAGGTGCTGTTCGACCGCATCAAGGTGCACGGCTATTTCATGGAATATGATACCGCGCGTGCCGGCGGCTTCGAACCCCTCAAACGGCTGCAGAAAGGCCGCTTGGCGGTACTGGGCTTGGTCACGACAAAAAGCGGAACGCTCGAAAGCAAGGACGCGATCAAGCGCCGCATTGAAGAAGCCGCAAAATTCACCGACCTCGATCAGCTGTGTCTGTCGCCGCAATGCGGGTTCGCCTCGACTGAGGAAGGCAATATCCTCGCCGAGGACGAAGAATGGGCAAAGCTCAAGATGATCGGCGAGGTCGCGCGCGACGTGTGGGGGGCTTAGGCGAATGCCGAGTATCGTCGCCGGCAAGGTCGCCATCGTCACCGGCGCGGGGCGCGGAATTGGGCGCGGCATCGCGCTTCTGATGGCGCAGGAGGGCGCCCGCGTCGTCGTTTGCGATATCGGCGCAAGCCTTGACGGTGGCGGCGCCGACGCCGGCCCGGCACAGGCCGTCGTCGATGAGATCAAGAAAGCGGGAGGCGAGGCGGTCGCTTCGACGCATTCGATCAGTACGCCGGGCAATGCGGAGAAAATCGTTCGGGCGGCGCTCGAAGCCTTCGGCCGGGTCGATATCCTGGTCAACAACGCCGGTATATTGCGCGACCGCATCTTTCACCGCATGAGCTGGTCCGATTGGTCGGACGTGATCGACGTGCATCTGCACGGCAGCTTCGCCATGAGCCGCGCCTGCGCCGGGCATTTTCGCGAGCAAAACTCCGGCAGCTTCGTGCACATGACATCGACGTCGGGCCTGGTCGGCAATTTCGGCCAGGCCAATTACATGGCGGCCAAGATGGGCATCGTCGGCCTGTCGCGCGGCATCGCACTAGACATGGCGCGCTTCAACGTGCGCTCGAACTGTATCGCGCCCTTTGCCTGGACGCGCATGATCGATTCGATCCCGGCCGAGACCGACGAGGAGAAGGCGCGCGTCGCGGCCTTTCGTCAGATGACGCCGGAGAAAATAGCGCCGCTCGTCGTCTATCTCGGCTCCGACCAAGCCTCCGGCATCAGCGGCCAGATTTTTTCGGTACGCAACAACGAGATATATCTGTTCAATCAGAACCGCCCGATCCGCACGCTGCATCGCTCCGACGGCTGGACGCCGGAAAAGATCGGCGCGCAGCTCAAGGGCGCGTTCGGCGCTTCGTTCACGCCGCTCGACCGTTCGAGCGACGTGTTTTCCTGGGACCCGGTGTGATGGCTATCGTCTACGACAAGCTGATGGCGCTCGACATTCCGCCGAGGGAGCAAACTTACGCTGCGAGGGACTGCATACTCTACGCACTCGGTATCGGATTTGGTCACGATCCGATGAACGAGGACGAATTGCCGTTTGTCTATGAAAAGAATCTCAAAGTGCTGCCGACCATGGGCACCGTCCTCGGCCACCCGGGATTCTGGGCGCGCAATCGCGACACCGGCATCGACTGGATCAAAGTCGTCAACGGCGAGCAGGGCATCACGCTGCACCGGCCGCTGCCGGGAGCGGGCACCGTGATAGGCCGGCAGCGCATCGTCGAGGTGATCGACAAGGGCGCCGGTAAGGGCGCACTGGTCCTTTCCGAACGCAAGATCGCCGATAAGGCGACCGGCGAACCCGTTGCGACGGTGACCCATACGATGTTCTGCCGCGGCGATGGCGGATTCGGCGGTCCGCCACGTGAAGCGCCCGCTCCGCATGAAATTCCGTCGCGCGCGCCCGATGCGGCCTGCGACCTCGCGACCCGGCCGGAGGCGGCGCTGATCTATCGCTTGAGCGGCGATCTCAATCCGATCCACTCCGAACCCGCCGTTGCCAAACAAGCCGGATATCCGCGCCCGATCATGCACGGGCTCGGCAGCTTCGGCACTGCCGCGCACGCCGTTCTGAAAAGTTTCTGCGCTTATGATCCGAAGCGGCTCGTTGGGTTCGCCGCGCGTTTTTCAGCGCCGGTCTTTCCCGGTGAGACTTTGCGCACCGAGATGTGGCGCGACGGCGCGGTGGTGAGCTTTCGCTCGCGCGTGGTCGAACGCGACGTCATCGCCGTCAACAACGGCCGCGCCGAGGTGCGGCCGTGACGGAAAGCGCCGATCTCGCGCCGATCCGCGAAGCGGTGCGCGCGCTGTGCGCGGATTTTCCGGGCGAATACTGGCGCGCGCTGGATCGCGACCGCGCCTATCCGGACAAATTCGTTGCGGCTTTGACCAAAGCCGGCTTTCTCGCCGCGCTCATCCCCGAGGAATTCGGCGGCAGCGGCCTGAACATGAACGCGGCCGCCGCCATCATGGAGGAAATCCAAGCTTCAGGCTGCAACGGTGCGGCCTGTCACGCGCAAATGTACACCATGGGCACGCTGCTCCGGCACGGCAGCGCCGCACAGAAAGCGCGCTATCTGCCCGGCATCGCGCGCGGCGAATTGCGGCTGCAGGCATTCGGCGTCACCGAGCCCACATCGGGCACCGACACGCTCGCTTTGCGCACCACCGCGATCCGCGACGGCGAGCATTACGTCATCAACGGCCAGAAAATCTGGACGTCACGGGCGGAACATTCGGATTTGATGCTTCTCCTGGCGCGGACCGCGCCGCGCGAGCAGACAGCGAAGCGAACCGCCGGCCTTTCGGTTTTCCTCGTCGATATGCGGACGGTCAAGGGCAACGGCCTGACCATTCGGCCAATCCGGACCATGATGAATCATGCGACGACCGAGGTGTTTTTCGAGAACATGCGGGTGCCGGCGGACGCGATCGTCGGCGCGGAGGGTGAGGGCTTTCGCTACATCCTGTCCGGCATGAATGCCGAGCGCATCCTGATCGCCGCCGAGTGTATCGGCGACGCCAAATGGTTCATCCGCAAAGCGGCGGCCTATGCCGGCGAGCGCGTGGTTTTTGGCCGGCCGATCGGCCAAAACCAGGGCGTCCAATTTCCCATCGCGCGCTGCTACATAAACATGCGCGCCGCCGAGCTGATGGTGCGCGAAGCGGCCACGCTCTACGAAGCCGGTAAGGACTGCGGCGCGGAAGCGAACATGGCAAAACACCTCGCAGCCGAAGCGTCATGGGCCGCGGCCGACATGTGCGTGCAGACCCACGGCGGCTTCGGTTTCGCCGAGGAGTTCGACATCGAGCGCAAATTCCGCGAGACCAGACTCTACACCGTGGCGCCGATCTCGACGAATTTGGTTCTCTCCTACATTGCCGAGCATGTGCTCGGTTTACCGAGGTCGTATTGAGTAATCCGCTTGCGCTGTCCGGTCTCCTCGTCGTCTCGCTCGAACAGGCGGTTGCAGCGCCGATGTGCACGTGCCGGCTCGCCGATGCCGGCGCGCGCGTTATCAAGATCGAACGGCCGGAAGGCGACTTCGCCCGTGGCTATGACGATCTGGTGCACGGCGAATGCAGTTATTTCGTGTGGCTCAACCGCGGCAAGGAATCCGTCGCGCTCGATCTCGGCAAGCGCGAGGACGCGGCGCTGCTGGGGGCTATGCTGGCACGCGCCGATGTGTTCGTGCAGAATCTAAAACCCGGCGCAGCGGCGAGACTCGGCTTTCCCATCGCCAGATTGCGCCGCGAGCATCCGCGGCTCATCTGCTGCTCGATTTCGGGATTCGGCGAGACTGGGCCGCACGCCAAGCGCAAGGCCTACGATATGCTGATTCAAGCCGAATCCGGCCTCGCCTCGATCACCGGCACGGCGGAGCCGTCGCGCGTCGGCGTCTCGGTGGTCGACATCGCGTCGGGAATGAATGCTTATGAAGCGATTCTAGAGGCGCTGATCGCACGCCAACGAACCGGCGAAGGCGCCGAACTTTCGATCTCGATGTTCGATGCCATGGCCGACTGGATGACCGTACCGCTCCTGCAGCAGGAAGCGGGCGCGCCGCCGCAGCGCATCGGCCTTGCCCATACGTCGATCTCGCCGTACGGCGCGTTTCGCAGCCGCGACGGCGTCGATATCCTGATTTCCATCCAGAGCGACCGCGAATGGCGGGTGCTTGCCGAGAAGGTCTTGGGCGATCGGGCGCTCGCCGCCGACCCGGCCTTCGCCACCAATGTCGAGCGCGTCAAACGCCGCGCGCTGACCGATGGCAAGGTCGCGAAAACCTTCGCCGCGCACGACGCGGAAAGTCTGGAACAAAAGCTCGCCGCCGCCGATATCGCCTTCGCCCGGGTCAACGGCCCGGCCGAGCTTGCGCGCCATCCGCATTTGCGCCGCATCACCGTCGGCACGCCAAGCGGGCCGGTTTCCTATCCGGCGCCTGCCCAACGCCACGCCGCGTCGCGGAATTACGGCCCGGTGCCGGCGCTTGGCGAGCACACCGAAAGGGTGCGCGCGGAATTCATGCCGGATACAATCGACGCGAAATAATCGGGCGAAATCATCGGGGAGGTCTGCCATGGACATCGGCTTCATCGGTCTCGGCAATATGGGCGCGCACATGGCGCGCCGCCTGGTCGAGGCCGGGCACAAGGTCATCGTCTACGACACGCGTCAGGAGGCGATCGGCGATCTCGCCGCGCTTGGCGCGGTCGCGGCGCGCTCGCCGAAGGAAGTTGCCGACGCGGTCGAGACCGTCATGGTGAGCCTGCCGACACCGGATATCGTGCTCAAGGTCGCGACCGGCCCCGACGGCGTGATCGAAGGCAAGCGCGTGCGCCGTTTCGTCGATCTGTCGACCACCGGATCCGTCATGGCGCAGCGCATCTTCAAAATGCTTGCGGCAAAAAACATCGTCCAGGTCGATGCGCCGGTCAGCGGCGGCGTCAAGGGCGCTGAAAAAGGTACCGTGGCCGTCATGGCATCCGGGCCGCGCGCCGATGTCGAAGCGGTCGAACCGGCGCTGAAAGTCATCGGCAAGTTTTTCTACATCGGCGAGAAACCGGGCGCCGGACAGACGATGAAACTTTGCAACAACGTGCTCTCCGCAGCGGCGATGGCCGCGACATCGGAATCGATGGTGGTCGGCGTGAAGGCCGGACTCGATCCGCGTACGATGGTCGATGTCATCAACGCCAGTTCCGGCCGCAGCACGGCGACCGAGCAGAAATTTCCCGAGGTCGTTATCCCGCGCAAGTTCAATCAGGGATTCACCGCGGGGCTGATGATGAAGGACGTCAATTTGTTCGTGTCCGAGGCCAAAGCGCTCGGCGTACCGATCGAGGTGTGCGAGGCGGTCGCCGCACTGCTCAAGCTCACCTGCGATGAGATCGGGGCTGACAAGGACATCACCACCATCGTGCAGCCGATCGAGCATCGCGCCGGCGTCGAGGTCCGCGCGCCGAAAGACTAATCACCCGGTTCGTTACACGAGGTTTTTCCGCTTCTCAGTTCTGCGGCAACCGGAATCCGTTATTTTTCAATACCTTCCGGAAAACAGACTTTGTGTGATGGCGGTCACTTCCCGGCCGGAGCAGCGCGCTAAATTAGCACTTGCTTCGGACGTCATCGGGTCATCTCTCGGTCCCCAACCACCCCCCAATGACCCGCCGCGACGCCCAAGGGGTGAGATCAGGTCCCCCCATACACCCCGATGACCCTGGAACGGGTCAATCTCGCCCGCCCGGACGTAACGGTCCGGGCGGGCTTTTACTTTCTCTCATTCTGCCGCATTCTTTGGCGGTCATCCGAAACTGCATAGAGCACAGGCGCGGCGATCGGCGTCATGCCACTCCCCCGGCCCACTCCAAGTCTGCTGACAGGATTGCCCGAACACCTTTCGGCAAACCTCTTCACCAGCGCGACGCCGGTAAAGCTTGGCGCCGATGAAGTGCTGTTTCTGGCAGGAGATGCCGGTGACGGCTGCTATCGCGTCGAGGACGGGCTCCTCAAAGTCACCATGGTGTCGCGCGGCGGCGGCGAACGCATTCTCGCCTTTCTCGGTCCGGGCGCGATCGTGGGCGAGCTATCGATTATTGACGGGCTGCCGCGTTCGGCCTCGGTCGTGGCGGTGCGCGCCGCCGCTCTGAGTTTTCTCAGCCGCGCGTCGTTCGAGGACTTCGCCAATAAGCATCCCGAAATCTACAAATCGCTGGTGACGCTGATTGCCACGCGGCTGCGCGAGGCCGATGCGGCGCTCGCGGCCGGCAGTTTTTTGCCGCTGCGTGGGCGCGTCGCCTGCACGCTGCTCGAATTGGCGCAGGAGTTCGGCCAAGACGTCGGCGCGGGCCGTATCGTCATCCGCCAGAAGATCGGTCAGAGCGACCTTGCCGCCATGGCCGGCATCGCGCGCGAAAATGTCAGCCGCATTCTCAACGATTGGAAACGGCGCAAATTGGTCAGCCGGCTCTCAGGCTACTATTGCCTCGAAAACAAGGCGAAGCTGCAAAACGAGGCCGAACTGTAACCTTCGTAGGCCCGGCTACCGCCTTCGCCAAAGCCCCGCTAAAAGCCTTGTCATGAACAAGGCCACGGACACGCCCCGGCTTGCCGACTTTCGCCGCATCGTCGTCAAGGTCGGCTCCTCGCTTCTGGTCGACGCGAAGGCCGGCAGACTCAATGAAGCGTGGCTGGCTTCGCTGACCGCCGACCTGGCCGCGCTGCATGGCGAGAAACGCGACCTGCTTGTGGTCTCGTCCGGTGCCATCGCGCTCGGCCGAACCGTGCTCAAATTGCCGGCCGGTCCGCTTGAACTCGAGGACAGCCAGGCTGCCGCTGCGGTCGGTCAGATCGCGCTGGCGCGTACCTGGACCGAGGCGTTGTCGCGTCACGGCATCACTGCCGGCCAAGTCCTGGTCACGCTCGGCGACACCGAAGAACGGCAGCGGTACCTCAACGCGCGCTCGACCATCGATAGACTTTTGCAATGGCGGGCGGTGCCGGTCATCAACGAGAACGACACCGTCGCAACCACAGAGATCCGCTACGGCGACAATGATCGGCTGGCCGCGCGCGTTGCCACCATGGTGAGCGCCGATCTGGTGGTGCTGTTGTCCGATGTCGACGGCCTCTACGACGCGCCGCCGGGCACGACGTCATCGTCATCGGCGCGACATATCCCGCGCGTCGAACGCATTACGCCGGAGATCGAGGCGATGGCGGGCGCCGCCGGCTCTGGGCTGTCGCGCGGCGGGATGCAGACCAAGATTGAAGCGGCTAAAATCACCACCGGATCGGGGACGCACCTGGTGATCGCTTCGGGGCATGTGGAGCATCCGCTCGATGCCATCGCCAAGGGTGCGCGGTGTACATGGTTCCTCACCGCGGGCAATCCGGTGACGGCGCGCAAGAAATGGATCGCCGGCTCGCTCGAACCCAAGGGCACGCTCATCATCGACGCCGGCGCCGTCGCCGCGCTACGGCGCGGCAACAGCCTGCTGCCGGTAGGGGTCGTGCGGATCGAGGGCAATTTCGCCCGCGGCGACGCGGTCATCATCCGCGGGCCGGACGGCGCGGAGATCGGCCGGGGGCTATGCGCCTATGACATCGAGGATGCGCAAAAAATCAGGGGCCGCTCATCCGGCGATATCGATGGGATTCTCGGCTTTTCCGGGCAAGCCGAGATGATCCATCGCGACGATCTGGTGGTCAGCCGGGAATAGGCGCGCCACCCCGAGCCGGCACGCCTCCACAGAAAACACGCCTCCGCAGAAAAGAAGAACCCCGGCCGCTAATGCGACCGGGGTTCAACGCCGGGTGATTGAGGGTGAGGGGCTGGGGGGCTTCGCCCGGCGTCTGACCATTAACGGCGGCGTTGGCGAGTCGTTCCGCCTTGCTCGCTAATTTTTTTCGCCTGGCTGGCGGCGCTTTTCCCCCGATTTTGAGTTCCACCGTGGCGCACGCGACGATATGGCCGGGGCGATGCGGGACCGCTGAAACTGCGGCCAAAATCGTTCGCGAGGTTGATGCGCTGGCCGCCCGGTAAGACCACGTAGCGCGAAAACACGCGCAAATGCCCGTCCTCGCCGCCGCGCCCCTCGACCACGTAAGTGGTTCCAATGGGAAATCGCTTGGGCAGACGGTCCGGCTTATGACTTGCTGACAAATGCATAACACCCTCTCATTTGTGGAACTGAAATGCGAAACGCCGATAATTTCCTCGAGGTTCCTCGAATTCCGTGACGATCACGCGAATGCTGTGGATTGCTGTGGGTATCTGCGTCGGGCTGGAGGCCTTACCGGTCGCCTCGCAGGCGATGGCCGAACATGGTAGGAAGTTCCCGAATGCGAGACGGATCAATGCCATGAGGGCTCAATGAACGCCCCGCTCAAGGCGGTCGCAGGTGCCGGCAAGGTCGACGTAACTCTCGGTGCCACCATGCGTGAGATCGGCCGCGAGGCGCGCAAGGCCGCCCGCGCGCTGGCGCTGGCGCCTGCTTCGCAAAAGAATCAGGCGCTCGCCGCTATGGCCAAGGCCATCCGTGGGGCGCGTGCAGCGATTCTTGCCGCCAATGCGGAGGACCGGGCGGAGGCAAAGTCCGGCGGCGCCACGTCGGCTTTCCTCGACCGGCTGTCGCTCGATGCCGAGCGCGTCGACGCCATGGCGGCCGGGCTCGACGTGATCCGCAAACTTAAGGATCCGGTCGGCACCGTTATGGCGTCGTGGCGCCGGCCCAATGGCATGCGCATCGAGCGCGTGCGGGTTCCGCTCGGCGTCGTCGGCGTGATCTATGAAAGCCGGCCCAATGTCACCGCGGATGCCGGCGCGCTTTGCCTAAAGGCCGGCAACGCCGCGATCCTTCGTGGCGGTTCCGAGAGTTTTCGTTCGTGTCGCGCGATCCGTGCGGCGCTGGTGGAAGGCTTGGTCGAAGCCGGGCTGCCGGCATCGGCCATCGCACTCGTCCCGACGCGCGATCGTGAGGCCGTCGGCATGATGCTCGCTGGGCTCGACGGCATGATCGACGTGATTGTGCCGCGCGGCGGCAAAAACCTGGTCGGACGGGTACAGACTGAGGCGCGTGTGCCGGTCTTTGCTCACCTCGAAGGGGTTTGCCACGTCTATGTCGACGGCAACGCCAAGCTCGGCATGGCCAAATCGATTGTGCTCAATGCCAAAATGCGCCGCACCGGCGTATGCGGGGCGGCCGAGACGCTGCTGGTCGATCGCGCGGGCGCGGCGAAGCTCCTCAAGCCGCTCGTGGCCATGCTGCTCGACGCCGGTTGCGAGATTCGCGGCGACGCCGCCGTCCAGGCCGTCGATGGCCGGGTGAAGCCTGCAAGCAAGGCTGACTGGGGTACCGAATATCTCGACGCTATCCTGACCGCCGGCGTGGTCGACGGCGTCGACGCCGCGATCGCGCATATCGAGCGCCACGGCTCGCATCACACCGACGCGATCGTGACTGAAGACAAAAAAGCTGCGGAGAAGTTTTTACGCGAGGTCAATTCGGCGATCGTGCTGCATAACGCGTCGACGCAATTCGCCGACGGCGGCGAGTTCGGCTTTGGCGCCGAGATCGGCATCGCCACCGGCAGACTGCACGCGCGCGGTCCGGTCGGCGTCGAACAACTCACGACTTTCAAGTACCGCATCCGCGGCAGCGGGCAGACGCGGCCATGATCGCTCGCAGCCGCCGCTGCAGATTGTTGCGGCGCGGGCGGCGGGTGTTGCGTGGGGAGGGGGGCTCTTTCTGAAAGCCATGAACTGGGAGTTCGTTCCTGCGCGCCAGGTCGCTGTAACGCCCGGCCGCCGAGGCTGTATTGTTCTGCCTCCTCATGCCCGCGGCATGCGCATCGGCCTGTTCGGCGGCACGTTCGATCCGCCCCACGCCGCTCACCGCGCGGCCTCGCTACTGGCGCTGCGTCGGCTCGGTCTTGATCGGCTGTGGTGGTTGGTCACGCCGGGCAATCCGCTCAAGGATGTCCGCGGCGTTGCCCCGCTTGCCGCGCGGGTCGCCGCGGCGCGTGCCCTCGCCGATCATCCGCGCATCGATGTCAGCGACTTTGAAGCCGATCTCGGCACCAACTACACCTACGGCACGATCAGTTACCTGGTTCGGAGTTGTCCGGGCGTGCACTTTGTCTGGATCATGGGGGCCGATAATTTGCGGCATTTCCACCGCTGGCAGCGCTGGCGCGACATCGCGGCGCTGGTTCCGATTGCGGTGATCGATCGACTGGGCCCAAGCCTTTACTCGACCGCGGGTGTTGCGGGTCAGGCGCTGGCCCGGGCGCGAATCCCCAAATCGGCGGCGACGGCGCTGTGGAAACGAAAGCCGCCGGCCTGGGTTTACCTGCACGGCCTCAAATCGCCGCTGTCGTCGACGGCGCTGCGCGCGGCACGTTCGCATCGCAAACCGGGAAAGAAGCCCGCCAAATGACAGTTCGTTGAACGCAAAGTAGTTGAAACCGTTAACTGGGCGTGACTATCTTAGGGAGCGCAAGCCCCGGATTCGGTAGCGGGGCCGAAATAGAGCGAGAAGGAAGGCCGAGAAACAAAATTTGGAGCGAAAGGATAAGCAACCCTGTCAACAGTTGTAATCTCCCGGGCCGAACGTCGCGCGCCCGAAGCGGTCTCCAGAATGCGTCTTGACGCTGAGGAGATCCTCCATCTGGTCCTCGCCCGTCTCGACGACATGAAGGCCGAGGACACCCTCACCATCGATCTTCGAGATAAATCTTCAGTCGGCGACTATATGGTCGTGTCCTCCGGCCGGTCGCAGCGCCATGTCGGATCGGTGGCCGACAGGATCGTCGAGGATTTGCATAAGGCCGGTGTTCGCGCGCGCGTCGAAGGCATGCCGCATTGCGATTGGGTGCTGATCGACGCTGGCGACGTCATCGTCCACGTCTTTCGTCCCGAAGTGCGGGACTTCTACAATCTCGAAAAGATGTGGGTGGCAGGCCGCTCGGCGCGGCGCGCGAGCTAGATCGCTCGCGCGTAAACGTCATCGCCAAAGCCCGTCATTCTGGGAACGGAATGACGCGGGGCAATCACACCGACGCCGTGATCCACTGCTCGAGCTTCTGCTTTGGCTGAGCGCCGACCTGCCGGGAAGCGAGTTGACCGTCCTTGAACAGCATCAGCGTCGGGATCGACATGATGCCGTACTTCGCCGCGGTGCCCGGATTTTCGTCGACGTTGAGCTTGACGATTTTGACCTTGCCGTTCAGCGAATTGGAAATTTCCTCGAGCGCCGGCGCGATCATCCGGCATGGGCCGCACCATTCCGCCCAGAAATCGACGACGACCGGCCCGCTCGCCTTGAGTACGTCCTTATCGAACGTCGCGTCGGTTGTTTTCTCGACCATGAAATACCTCGTCTATTTTAGGGAATCGGCAGGACCGGGGCGATGAAGGTATGAACCGGTCATATCTCCGTCAAGGCACCTTCACCGGAGCGTGACGGTCCTTGGCGAGTTCCGCCCTAAGCGCCCGATCCATACTTGCCGCAGGCATTTCCAGGAGCACCGGTCCATTGGTGAAGATCAGCGCCGCCCGCACGGTCTTGTCGGGGTAGATGCAGGAAACGACTGCCCGGTAAAGCGCAAGCTGGGCGAGATAAGACGGCGGCACGTCGTCAAGCCGTTGCGGCACGGCGCCGTCGGTCTTGTAGTCGGCGATCAGGACGGCCTCGCCGGTTACGGCCAGCCGGTCGACCTGGCCGGTGACGGCGAGCGGATCGCCGTCGTCGCGCGGAATGCGGCCGATAATCGGAACTTCGGCGCGGCTGCCCGGCGCGAATACTTCGGCGAAGTTCGGCGCGTCGAGAATGGCCAACGCATGCCGCGCGAGCTCGGCCTGTTCGGCCGGAGAAAAATCCCTTGCAGCGCTGCCGAGATAGCCTTCGGCGGCGCTCTTGCGGCGCGGCGGCGGAATGTCGGGCAATGACTCCATGAGCCGATGCACGAGCCGTCCGCGTTCGAGCGCCTTTTGCCGCTCGGCGGCGGAAACGCCGCTCATCGCGGCGCGACCGATCTCTTCATCAAAGGCGGACGATGGCGAGAGCGGCCTCGCTCGGGCCGCCTCGGCCGGAACGGGTTGCCGCAGCCATGACGGCAAGTCTTGCGGCGCGGTGACTTTTTCTTCGTCCGCAACGGCCACCGCGTCCGCCGAAAGCGGCCCTGCGCCCTCCTTGCGATAGCGCAGGACTTTTCCCTCGCCGTCGGCTTCCTCGGCCAGGAACGGTCCGAGCGCGTTGCGCACGAGATCATACCAGCAGCCTTCCGGGCGCTTATTGCGGCCCTCGGCGCCGCAGACGATCAGCCGGTCGGCGGCGCGCGTCATAGCGACGTAGAGCAGCCGGCGATATTCGTTCTTGGCTTCGTCGAGAGCCATTTGCCGGGCCGCTGCTACGGCCGGCACGTCATCGGCTTTGCGGCCCGCCCAGACCACCGCGCCGCCTTGAAGACCCAAAAGCCGCGGCGGTTTAGGACCGGCGGGCGACGTCATCGTGTCGGCCAGTATCACGATCGGCGTTTCAAGCCCCTTGGCGCCGTGTACGGTCATCACCCGCACCTCATCGCGTGCGATTTCCATGTCGCGCTTCACTTCGGTTTGCGCCTCGCGCAGCCACGCCAGGAAGCCCTGCAGCGATGGCGTCTCGCGCCGCTCGTACTCGAAGGCGAGATTGAGAAATTCGTCGAGCGCGTCGTTTGCCTCAATCCCGAGCCGCCCCAGAAAGCGCCGCCTGCCTCCGCCGGCGCCGAGAATTTCCGCGTAAAACGCGAACGGCGTTTTGCTTCGGGCATCCTCCGCCAACTTGTCGAGACGCGCATTGGCGTCGGCAAATCGTTCGCTTTCACCGGCCATGCGCCGCAGCGCCTCGCACAGCGACAACGGGGTGCGATCCCAGGCGATTGCGAACAATTCGTCGTCGGTAAAGCCGAACAGCGGGCTGCGCAGCACCGTCGCAAGCGCCAGATCGTCCTCCGCCAAAAGGAGCGCATCGCCCAGCGCCATCAGATCCATGACCGCGATGTGCTCGGTCAGCGCCAGCCGGTCGGCGCCGGCGACCGTGACCCGTTCGTTCTTCAGCGCGCGGATGATCGCCTCGAACAATTCGCCGCGCTGACGCACCAGAATGAGAATATCGCCGTACTTGGCAGGGCGCCGTTCGATGCCGACCGCCTCCCGGCGGTCGATCAGATTTCGCACCGTGTGCGCGATCCGCTGGGCGAGCTTTACGCGCGGGCTTGTTTCGCTGACCCGATCGAACGGCGCATCCCAGCCTGTGATCTCCTTGCGTTCGTCAGGCTCGGTCGGCTCCCAGATCTCGACCAGGCCCGGCGGCGCGTCGTGCAAGGCAATGTGTGGGGGAATCCGCCCGTATCCGAAGACACGCTCGTGGCGATGTCCTTGAACACCGTGTCCACGGCGGCGAGCACGTTGGCGCCGGACCGGAACGAATGCTCAAGCCGTCCGAAAATAAACTTCAGGTCGGCATCCGCATGCGCGCGTGCGAAGTTGCGGCCCATCGCCGCAAATTCCCTCGGCGCTGCGTTCTGGAACGAATAGATCGATTGCTTCTCGTCGCCGACGGCAAAGATCGTACGTTTGCCGGGTCGCGCTCCCGCGCCGGCGGTGAATTCGGCAACGAGGCGTTGCACGATCTCCCACTGCTTGCTGCTGGTGTCCTGAGCCTCGTCGATCAAGAGGTGATCGATACCGAGATCGAGCTTGTAGTGGACCCATGCCGCGTCGACGCTGCGCAGCAGGCCGAGCGTCTTGTCGATGAGGTCGTCGTAATCGACAAGCCCGCGGCGGCTTTTCTCATTTTCGTAACGTGTCAGCACGTCGTAGGCGACGGTGACGAGCGCGACGCTGCGGTCGCGGCAGATTAGGGCGTTGCGCCGGTCGCGCAGCGCCACCACCCGGCGCTGTTCGTCGCCGAGTCGCTGCGCCAGACCGGGATGTTCGTTGACCAGACCATTGGTCAGAAGATTGGCGCGCGGCTGGAATTTGCCGTCGATGTAGACCTTCAGATAGGCCTCGACCCGTTCCGGTTCGCTCAGACTTGCGGCCAATACCAGGCGCTCGCCTTGTTCTCGATCGCGCGCCGAGCTCGCCTTGCAAATCGCCGCGACCGCCGGCCATTCGGACGGCGGAAGGATCGGGCTATTGACGATCTGATCGTTCACCTGCGCCACCGTCATGTCCGGATCGGTCTCGAGCGCGCGAGAAAGAACGTCAATCGCCTGGTCGAGCCCGCCCGCGTCATCCACCCATCGGCTGATTGCATCACGTTGCGCGATCGCACCGCGCACGACATCGCGGAAGGTCTGATCGGCGGCAGCCGTCATGGCGGTGCCGAGAGCGCGGCCGAGCGGGCTATCGGGCGCTTCAGCGCCTTTGAGGAGCACGGCGAGCGTCAATTGCTCGAGCAGATGCGTTTGTTCGATGTCATCGAGCACGCTAAAGCGCGCGGCAACGTTTGCCTCGAACGGGAACTGGTGCAAAAGCTGGGTGCAGAAAGCGTGGATCGTCTGCACCTTGAGTCCGCCGGGTGTTTCCAGCGCACGCGCGAAGAGGCGCCGCGCCAGCGACCGCCGCGCGGCGTCGGGTGTTATGCCGGACTGCTCGAAAATTTCCTTATCGAGGGCGGCGTCGTCGAGCGTGATCCACTTGCCGAGCGTGTCGAACACCCGCTTCGCCATATTGGCGGCGGCCGCCTTGGTGAAGGTAATGCAGAGGATTTTTTCCGGTTCGACGTCTTCAAGAAGGAGATTGATCACGCGCTGCGCCAACACATGGGTCTTGCCCGATCCTGCATTGGCGGCGACCCACGCCGAGACCTTCGGGTCGGCGACCGTTCTTTGCTGCCGGCGAACTTCCGAAGGGATGTCGTCCGGAATCCTCATTCGCCGCTCCCGCCCTCCTCGCCTGTGCTCGACCATTCCTTGACCCGCGCAAGATGGTCGTAGTCCCCATAGTGGCTCGTCCACATCGGATGGACGAGCGAGCGATAGGGAGTGGCCTCGTCGGCGAAACGCTTTGCGAGGTCGCGCAGCCGCTGTAGCGCGTCATCGGCCTGAGTGTCGGTCGTGCCGTCCTTGAACTCGATAGTTTTGCATTCGCCCGGCGGCTCACCGCCCTTGAGCATCACATAGACGACCTCGGCGACCGACGCGCCGGGTGCAATGCCGTCAAATCCGCCATTGCGCAGCATTGCCGCTTCGAGCGTGAGCTGCGGCGCAAGCCCGGTGCGCACCTGTTTCTCGGTCCGCGCGATACCGGTTTTATAGTCGAGAATGACGTAGCGGCCGTCGGCGCCGCGTTCGATGCGATCGGCGACGCCGCGCAGCTTGAACGCGCCTGGCTCGAGTGGGATGTCGATGGCGCCGCGCGTTTCGGCGCCGACGACCGTCACGCTGGTGCGGCGCTCCCGCTCCCACAGCGCGAACCAGTGCGCAATCCGCTCGAAGCGCGGCCACCACAAGGCGCGCGCCTCCGGGAAATCTTCCAGTGCGGCGAAGTGCTTTCGTCCAAGCTTGATCAACTCGCTCGCCGGATCGGGCGGGAGCTCCGTGGCGAAACGTTGCGTGAATTCACCGATCGCAAGGTGGATGAACGTGCCGCGCTCGGCTGCGCCCGGTTCGGCGTCGACCGTATCGAGCGGCCGCAGCCGCAAAATGTTCTTGGCGTAGATCGTGTAGGGATCGCGCAGCCAGTGCTCGATCTCTGTGACCGAAAGACTTTTCGGCCGCGCCGCAAGCGGCGGCGTGGGTGCCGGCTGTGGCGCCGGCGTGACCAGCTCCGGCCGATCGAGCTCGCGGGCCCAAGTCAGATAATTTTCGCCGCGCCGGACCGCCGCTTCCCAGCGCGTACCGGCGACCGCGGCAAGGCGCTGAACGAAACGCGACGGCACTGTCGGTGTGCCGGCGATTTTGCCGGCGTGGCTTAAGATGACCTCGCGCGCGCCGAGTAGCTGTGCGAAATCGTGGGCGGAAAGGCCGATGCGGCGTTCCGGTAAATCGAGCCCGAGCGAAAGCCGCATCGGGCGGCTGAGCCAGGCGTCGCTATTGCTTTCCGGCGGCCAGACCCCCTCGACCAAGCCGCCAAGCACGACGCGGTCGCTGTCGGTCAGGCGCGCCTCGATGGTTCCCAAAATTCGCACGCGCGCTCCGGTGCGAGGCGGCGGCCTTACTTTCAGGCCGGCTACAGCGGCGGCGAACAACTCGACGTAATCGGCTTTCCCGACCACGAGGCGCGCGGCGGCATTGCTGGTTGCGAGCTCATCGAGCGCTTCGGCGACCTTTTGGCCATCGGCGCGGGTAAAGGCGATCTCGGTATCGTCCTGCCGTGACAGTGCGGCCAATACTTTGTGATGCCGTGCGGCTATTTCGCTTAACGAATGCGACTCGCTGCCGAGGATTTCGAGCGGCTCCAGCGCCTTCGCGAGTCGCTCGACAAAAATCTCAGCGCCGGCAATTTCAGGCTCCGTCAGCTCTCTGCGCGGATCGGACGGATGTAGATCGGCTTTCGTTTGACGAAATGTGCGGAGCGCACGCGTCAGGCCGTCCGTGCCCGCACGGGGCCGAGGCCCGCGCAGGATCGCCCGCTCGAGCGAGGCGATGGCGTTCCGCTCGCCGATCCGCAGCAGCGGATGCTTGAGCAAGGCAAGGAGCGTCACCGGCGGCGCGCCATTGAGTGCCACCGCGGCGGCGAGCCGTGCAAAAACCCCGGCCGGAGTGTCGGTGAGTGCGTCGCCGCCGGAATCTTCCGCCGCGATGTTCCAGCGCGCCAAAGCACCGAGCACGCGCCGTCCGAGGCCGCGGTCCGGCGTCACGAGCGCGGCGGTCTTGCCGACCTGCACCGCCTCGCGCAGTGCGACGGCCACTGCGAGTGCCTCGTCCTCTGGATTGGCGGCTTCGATCATCGTCAGCGACCGCAGCGCCGCGTCGGCATGCACCTCGAATGCGGGATCGGCGGCTTTTTGCCGCCAAAGATCGGTCGCGGCCGCGGGGCGGAGGACTTCGGAGACGAGCCGCTCGCGCCCGCACGATTGCGCCAAGGTCACGACGGCGTCGCGCGCGATACCGATGCGCGCCAGCAAGAGCTGCATCGCGAATTGCGGATGTCCCGGCGCCGGTGCAATTCCCTTCTTCGCGTCGCCCGCGATCAGCCGCCACGATTCTTCGTCGAG
This sequence comes from uncultured Alphaproteobacteria bacterium, assembly GCA_963775515.1. Taxonomy (GTDB): domain Bacteria; phylum Pseudomonadota; class Alphaproteobacteria; order Rhizobiales; family Xanthobacteraceae; genus BOG-931. Next base: position 780,757 of record CAVZIQ010000004.1, read on the forward strand.
ATCGGTGTCGAGTTCCGGCAACACCACGGCGCCATGCGGCAGCCGCGCGACGGTCGCTAGAAGCTCCGCGGTCGATGGAATCGAACCGGTCGAGCCCGCAGCAATCACCGGCCCGTCGGTTTTGCGCGCCAGCCGCGCGGCCTCCGCTTTGATCAGCGCGTCGCGGCGTTTTGCCGGCTCCCACAGCTGCCGCTCTTCAAGAACCGCCGGCCATGTTTCACGTGCGATCTGCAGAAACCGCAGCGTGAGCTGCCAGAACGCGTCAAATTGATCCGGCACGAGATCGTCGAGCCGGTCCCATGGCACGCCGCGCGTCGTCATGTCGTCGATCAGCCGCGCGAGATCGTCTGCGAGCGCGCAAGCCGCAGCCGGCGTCTGGGCGACGAGCGGCGAGCCGCTCGCGCCGTGCAGTTCGGGCGATGCCGCCCACTTGGCGATCAACTGTGTGAGCAGCAAACGCCGTTCAAGGGCGCCAAGCGCGGGCGGCAGAGCCAACGCTTCCGCGGCGATCTCGCCGGTAGCGGCTTCGGCAAAGGCGATCTCGTCCTCATCGATATCGCCGATTGCGACGATACGGGGCAGGATGGCGGCGTCGCCTTTGAGCCGATCGAGGAACGCATCGCGCATCAGCCGGCAGGCGCGGCGCGTCGGCAGGTAAATCGTCGCCGCGGCGAGACGCCAGCGGATCGTCGCCGAGCGCGAAGCCGAGCTTGCCGTTGCTCAACGCCTCGATCAGCGTCGGCAGGAACGGCGCCGACGCCGGAATGGTGAAGACACGCGGGGTCATCTCATTGATATAGTCGCATCCTCTGTGTCATTCCCGCGAATACGGGAATCCACAATCGCTTTCCAGATTCCGCTCGACCTGTGGCTATGGGTCCCGGCCTTCGCCGGGACGACCAAAAAGACGCTTACACCATCGCCGCAAGCGCTGCCTCGGCAGCGGCAACGGCTTGCGGTGTGCCGACATGCATCCAAACGCCTTCGAGGCGCAGGCCGAACAGGCGGCCTTTCGCGCCGGCGCGGTCGAACAGGAGCGTGAGCGGGAAGGCGCCCGCAGGCGCCGCCGCGAACAATGCGGGAGAGAGGATAGCAGTGCCGGCATAGATGAACGGCACCACCTCTTGCTCGCCGCGGCGGTGCAGCCGGCCGTCAGACAGCATGGCGTAGTCGCCGCGGCCCTCATAGCCCAGACTGCCTGTCGTCGGCGCCAGCAAGAGCAGCGCGTCCATGGTCTCGGCATCGAAGTTTTCGGCGAGCCGCGCGATATTGGGTTTGACGCCGTCGAGCCACAGCGTGTCGGAATTGAGCAGAAAGAACGGCGCATCGCCCAGTTTCGGCAGCGCCTTGACGATGCCGCCCCCGGTGCCGAGCAATTCCTCGCGCTCGTCGGAAATGACGATATGCGGTTTGCGACGGCTCGCGAGATGCCGTTCCACCGTGTCGGCGAGGTGATGGACGTTCACCACGGCGCGCTCGACGCCGGCATCGGCAAGACGGTCGAGCCCGTAATCGATGAGAGATTTGCCGCCGACCGCGACCAGCGGCTTCGGGATATGGCCGTTATACGGCCGCATGCGCGTACCGAGGCCCGCGGCCAGCACTATTGCGCTTTTCGGCATCATCGCATTGCCCGCCCAGCGATCGCGATCATACGAATCGCAATATCATAGCCCATCCGGAGCGGGCACATTTGTGGCGTACCAGGCCTTAAGCGCTACGAGCGCCGGATGCGCCAGCGAGCGCTGCAGGTAGTTCCATAAGCGAGGCATGTGACGCAGGTATAGTGGCTTGCCGTCGCGCCGGTCGAGCCGCGCAAAAATGCCGAGGATTTTCGTCGCCCGCTGCGCCGCCAGTGTCGCATAGATGCGCATGAAGCCGGCGGTGTCGAAATCCGGGCCGGCGCTTAACCGGGTGCGGACATAACGGCCAAGGAGCGCCATTTCCATCGCTTCGGGAACATCGACGCGGGCATCCTGCAGGAGCGAAGCTATGTCATAGGCGGCCGGGCCGACCAGCGCGTCCTGAAAATCGAGAAGGCCGATCCGCGCGATGTCGTCGCGCTGGTTTAGCCATAACAGATTGGGCGAATGATAATCGCGCAACACCCACGTCATCGGCGCCGCGACCGCCGGCAAAAGCGCCTCGCGCCATAGCCTGATGAAAGCCGCGCGCGCGGGCGCCGTGGCGGGGGCGCCGGTCCTGACCAGGTACCAGTCAAGCAGCAGCTCGGCCTCGATCAAGAACGCCTCCAGATCGTAGGGCGGCAAGCGATAAACGAGCTCCGACGTGACCGGGAGCGTGTCCGGCAATTCGCGGCCATGCAGCGCGGCCAGCAGATCGACTGCTGCGGCATAACGCGCCTCGATCGGCGCCGGCGGATCGCCATCGACGAGGCGCTCGTCGCCGAAGTCCTCCATGACGATGAGGCCACGGTCGAGATCGGCGTGCAGGATGTCCGGCGCCGACAGGCCGAGATCGCGTAACCCGCCCGCCAGCGCGACGTAGGGCACGATGTCCTCGGCGAGGTGCGCGATCACGCTATAGGGCTTGCCGTCGCGGACCGGGGGACCATCGGGACGGCGCGGCGCGTTCATCAAGACGAACGTTTGATCGTTCAGCGCCAGCCGTTCGAATATGCGTGTCGAGGCATCGCCCTGCATTCGTATGCGATTGGCTTCGCCGAAGCCGGATTCGTCGAGGAAGGCGCGGATGTGCGCGATGCGCTCCGCTCGCGGTGCAAAAGCGCCATAGCCGACGCAGCGAACATTGCGGACGTCGGGCCCAAGCGCGGGCGCCAGCGTGAACGCGACGTCGAAGCGATCGGGCGGCAGGAAGCCCGCCGCGCGGTCGGGCCATTCCATCAGCACCACCGCCCCGTCGGGCAGGTCGTCGAACCCCAGTTCGGTAAGCTCGGCCGCGCCCGAAAGCCGGTAGAGATCGGTATGAACGAGCGTGAATCGCGGCAGCTCGTAGGTCTGCAGGAAGGTGAAGGTCGGGCTCGGCACCTCGATCGTCTCGTCGTCGGCGAGGTGGCGGATCAACGCGCGCGCGAAGGCCGACTTACCGGCGCCGAGGTCGCCTGACAGGGTGACGAGATCGCCGGGTTCGAGCGCCGCGGCGATGTCGATCGCCAATCGCCGCGTCGCCTCTTCGTTCGCCAACGTCACGGTAAAGCTTGCGCCACCGGGGGTGGTCAGAAGCATTGCTACTCCGCGGCCGTCAGCGTGGCGGTTTCAGTGAGCGGGAAAGTGCATATCACGGTGGTGCCTTGTCCGACTTCCGAAGCGATCGTCACCGTGCCGCCGTGCAGTTCCACGAATGAGCGGACAAGAGAAAGCCCAATTCCCGGGCCGCGGTGCTGCGAGCCGAGCGAATGGGTTTCGAACCAGTCGAACACTTTTTCGAGCACCTGGGCCGGTATGCCGGGTCCTTGGTCGGTCACCGAGAAGATCACAGCGTCGGTGTTGCGTTGGACCGACAATGTAACGGTCGCGCCGGCGGGAGAAAAGCTCACGGCATTGGCCAGGAGGTTGAATAGGATCTGCCGCACGCGCAACTTGTCGGCGATAAAGCTGCCGATACCGGCGGGCGCACTGACGTCCAATGCGAGGCCTGCGCTCACCAGCCGGTCTTGCACGCCTTCGGCGGCTGCCGCCACGGTTTCCAGGATATCGACCGGCCCGAGATTGAGATGCATGCGGCCGGCATCGATGGTCGCAAGGTCGAGAATGTTGTTGATCAGCGCCAGCAGGGTATTCGTCGATACCGTGATGTAGTCGAGATATTCGCGCTGCTTTTGCGCCAACGGGCCGGTCGCCGGATCGCTGAGCAGGTGCACAAAGCCGATGATATTGGTCAGCGGCGAGCGCAGCTCGTAGGACACGTGATGGACGAAATCGATCTTGATCTTGTCCGCGTCTTCGAGCGCCTCGTTGCGTTCGCGCAGCGCGCGCTCGACATTGACCGTGTCGGTGACGTCATGGAACGTGACCAATGTGGCGCCGTCGGGCAGCGGCACGGTGGTGCAATCGACCACGCTGCCGTCGCGCCGTTCGATACGGCCGGGAATTGCTTCGCGGCTGTCGATCGCGGTGACGACGTCGCGCAACGCCTGCCAGGCGGGGGCATCGCCGTGCAGCGGCTGGCATAGAGCCGTGATCTTTTCGATATGCGGCCGGTCGGCGAGCGCGCGAGGCGGCAGCCGCCACATGCGGGCAAAGGCGGCATTGTGCAGCCGCAGCCGGCCGTCACTGCCGAACACGGCCACGCCTTCGGCCAGATTGTCCAGCGTCTCGCCTTGAACGCGGATCAGCTCCTCAAACCGCCGCTCGAGATCGAGGCGCTCGGTGACGTCGTGGAACAGATAAGTGACGCCGCCGTCCGGATTGGGGGTGGTGACGACGCGCAATGTGCGCCCGTCGGGCAGATGCCACGTATGTTCGTTGGCTTCGATGGCGCGGTAGGCCTCGTGCAGCTGCGCCTTCCATTGGCGAAAATCCTGCTCCTCCGGCAGCTTGCGCGCCGCGCGCAAGACCTCGATCACCGCCGAGTCGGTCGGGCTCTGATCGAGGAAGCCGGCATCGAGATCCCACAGCGAACGGTAGGCGGCATTGTAGAACGTCAGCCGATGGTCGGCGCCAAACATGGCAACGCCGGTGGAAAGTTGATCAAGCGTGCGGCGATGCGCGTCGGCGAGGCGAGCGAGCGCGCCGCGCAGGTCTTCCACTTCGGTGGCGTCCATGCCGATTCCGGCGCTGCCGGTCTCGGTACGAAACTCGAGCACGTCGAAAGTTCGGCGGGCGCCGGCGACGACGGCGCGCAGCCGGCCGGCATAGGAACCGCCGCCGATACGCTCCTGCGCGATGCTTTCGCGCGCGCCGCTGTCGAGCAATTCCAGGCGACGCGCGATGGCATCGGCGGGGCTCTTGGCTTCGACCGCGCGCGCGTATGCGGCGTTGACGAAGGTCAGATTCCCCGTCGCCTCGCGCGCCCACAGCGGCGACGGCAGTTTTTCGGCGAGCGCCCGCAAAGCGGCGAGTTCGGTCGATTGCCTTTCGTAACGGGTGAAAAGCTCCACAAGCTCGCGCTTGATGCCGCCGGCGTCCTTCAGGCGCAGCACGGCGCGGCCGCCGACGGCGCGGCCTTGCGCCTCGATCGGCTGACCTGCGAGCGTAGTGAGCGTCATCGAGAACGCTTCGCCGCGCGCGCGCAGGGCGTCTACCGCATGTTCCATGGCGGCGGCTTTGCCGGCATCGAGCCAGCTGCCGAATGCGAGCACGCGGTGCGCGGCGGCTACGCCTAATGCAGCCGGATCGCCCTCGATGGTGGGTTCGTCGGAAGCGGCCGGCCAATCGACGACGACCTGAGGTTCGGAAAGAATGACCGCATTGGCGCGATCGACTTCATCGCGGAGCCTTGCGATTTCGTCGCGCGACCACGCTTCCAATCGCGCGGCGCGCGTGCGCGTACGCACCAGCATGATTGCGGTGACGACGGCGAACAAAACGACGCCGAAAACCAGCGCGAGAAACGCGACCGCGTGCTGATCGATGCTGCGGTGCGCTGTCAAGACCAGTTCTTGCAGCGCCAGCGCCGGCTGCTCGGCTGCAACAGCAGAGCGTGGCGCAATGGCGCCGATCGCCGCGAGGAATCCGCCAATTCCTCGCGGGTGCCACCGACGCATATAACCTCGGCTCGTCCGGATCGTGTCCGGCATGCCCCTTCGCCTCTGCTGGCTGCCGCCATCTCGCCAGCGGATCCGCCGCGGGAGCGCCTGCGAATCGGACGACTTTACTCTCAAGCGGAATCGCGCCGAAAGAGTCCAGATCGTGAACGGGAGTTTTCCGTTACGGCCGCGCCGCGCCCTTGCCCGGCCTGCTTAGCGCCCGCGCGTCGCGCACCATGTCGTCGACATTGATGCGGGAGAGCGCGACGCCGAATTCGAATTCGGCACTGGCCATAGCGGGCTGGACGATCTTGATCAGAAGATCGGAGCCGGCGTGAAGCTCTTCGTTCTCCTCCACCGTCCCGGCGGCACGCAGGATGTCATTGGCCGTCACGCGTCGGCGATCGCGGGCAAGTTCGTAGCCGCCGCGTGGACCGCGCATGCCCCGCAAAATACCGCAGCGGACGAGGGCTTGAAGGACCGGTTCCAAATGCCGCGGTGGCAGGCCATGGCGCGCAGCAAGTATCTTCGCGGAAATCGGCTGGCCATGCTCCTGCATTGCGACATCGATGACCGCGGCGACAGCGAGAACTCCTTTGCGGGGCAGCAGGGGCATCGAAAGATAAGAACGTCGTATGCGGCGAGTTGGTTCGCTCGTCACGTAATATATATTGCGAGCCGGCGACGGGTTGGTTGAACTGCAATCTAGTCGCGCTTGCTTCCAGTGTTTGGGGTCATTCCGGTTGAACCAAATCCCCCTGCTTGACGCTCAGTCGTGTCTAGTCTGGTAGCTTCAATAAGATTTGCATGTTGTATGGGCGCGATTACTAACTGCGCAATGCGCATCCCTCGCGTGATTACGATGGATTCTGCGCCGTGATTGACAAGAATTACTTGGATTTCCCCGCGATAGTCGGCGTCGACGGTTCCCGGTGCATTCAGCACGGTCACGCCATGGTGGAGGGCTAATCCGGAGCGCGGCCGGATCTGGCCTTCGCTGCCGGCCGGCAGGGCGATCGCGATGCCGGTCGGGATCAGGGCGCGTCCGCCACGCGCGATTTCGACAGGTGCGGCGGCCTCGACCGCAGCCAGAAGATCGAGACCGGCGGCCATCGCGCTTTCATATGCCGGCAGCGGCAGGTCCGCCGCATGCGGCAAACGCATGATGCGCAGTTCGGTACTCACGGCTTGCCTCCTTCGAGGCTGGCGGCGATCCGTTCGATGAGCATGCGCGCCACGTCGTCCTTCGGTTGCGGCGGCCAGGACTCGACGCCTGACGAAGTAATCAGATGAATCGTGTTGCTGTCGCCGCCCATGACGCCGGTCGTCGGCGAAACATCGTTGGCAAGGATCCAGTCGCAGCCCTTCTTGGCAAGCTTGGTCTTGGCATTTTCGATGACGTGATCGGTTTCCGCGGCAAATCCGATGACGAGCCGTGGCCGGCCGGATTTGCGATGCGCGATCGTCGACAGGATATCGGGGTTCTCGATCAGCTTGAGCGTCGGTGTCCGGCCTGGCTGTTTTTTGATCTTGGTCGTGCTCGGCTCGGCCGCGCGCCAATCGGCGACGGCGGCGGCGAAGATGGCGACGTCGGCCGGCAGCGCCTTCTCGACTGCGTCGAGCATTTGCCGCGCCGTCCCGACCCTGACGACGGAAACGCCGGCCGGATCTGGCACATTGACCGGACCGCTCACCAGCACCACATCGGCGCCGGCCGCGGCGGCAGCGGCTGCGATGGCGTGGCCTTGTTTGCCGGACGACCGATTGGCGATAAACCGCACTGGATCGATCGGCTCGCTGGTCGGGCCGGAGGTGACGAGAACGCGCCGGCCGGACAGCGATCCAGTATGCAGCAGCGCTTCAATCGCGGTGACGATTTCCAGCGGCTCGGCCATGCGGCCCAAACCGGTTTCGCCTCGCTCGGCCATCTCGCCGGAATTCGGTCCGACGGCGCGCACGCCGTCGGCGGCAAGCAGCGCCAAGTTGCGTTGGGTCGCCTTGGCTGCCCACATATGCGGATTCATCGCTGGCGCGATGAGGATCGGCTTGTCGGTCGCCAGCAGAACCGCGCTGGCGAGATCGTCGGCATGGCCGCCCGCCATTTTCGCGATCAAGTCGGCGGTCGCCGGCGCCACGACGATCAGGTCGGTATCGCGCGCAAGCCGAATGTGACCGACGTCGAATTCGCTGTGCGGATCGAACAGGTCGGTATAGGCGCGTTCGCCGGCAAGCGCGCCGACGGCAAGCGGCGTGACGAAGTGCTGAGCGGCCGACGTGAGAATGCACCGCGTGTGCGCGCCGCGGTCTTGCAGCCGGCGGATCAGATCGAGCGACTTATAGGCGGCAATGCCGCCGCCGACGATCAGAAGCACACGTGGGACCTCGGGCGCAGCAGCGACTTGCTCGTTTCGTCTTGTTCGCTGAGCAGGCTTTTCGAAGCGGTCCGAAACGTCGTGGCCAACGCTCTCGGCCGCTTCCCGCAAGATGACGCGCACCTCGTCTTCCATTGAGCGGCCGTGGCGCGCCGCGCGCAGCCGAAGCCGCTTCTTCAGTTTCTCGTCGAGCTGGCGGACGGTGAGACTGGCCAATGGGTTTTCCCGCAACAGATCAGGACATTACCAGCACGATGATTGCATTGCAATCAGTGCAATCACCAGTGCCGAAAGACGACCCAGGCCAATAGAGCCGCGATTACCCAGAGCGCCGCGACGGTCCAGCGGCCGCGGCGGCCCTCGGCCTTGTCGATCTCGGCAAGGGTCTGCGGCGACAGCACCAAGCCGTCACGGGTGACTTCGTCGAGCTGGTCGAGCAGACGGGCGCCGCGCGTCAGGAGGCCCGGCGCGTTGCCGAGGAATCGTCCGACCTCGACCGCGCCTTCGGCGGCGCTTTCCAGCTTGCCGGCGGGGCCGAGATTGCGCGTCATCCATTCGCGCACCACCGGCTCGGCTGTGCTCCACATGTCGAGTTTGGGATCCATCGAGCGCGCCACGCCCTCGACCACGACCATGGTCTTCTGCAGCAGCAGCAATTCCGGCCGCGTGCGCATGTCGAACAGGCCGGTCACCTCGAACAGCAGCGTGAGCAGTTTCGCCATCGAAATATCTTCGGCGGCTCGGTTGTGGATCGGCTCGCCGATGGCGCGGATGGCTTGGGCAAACTCTTCGATCGAGTGGCTCGGCGGCACATAGCCCGCCTCGAAGTGGACTTGCGCGGTCCGGTAATAATCGCGGGTGATGAAGCCGTGCAGAATTTCCGCCAGGAACAGCCGCTCCTTGGCGCCAAGCCGGCCCATGATGCCGAAGTCGACGGCGATCAGCTGGCCGTCATCGTCGACGAACAGATTGCCGGGATGCATGTCGGCATGAAAGAAGCCGTCGCGCAGCGCATGGCGCAGAAAAGTCTGGATCAGGGCGCGGGCGAGCTGCGGCAGGTCAAAGCCTTTGGCCACGAACCGCGCGCGGTCCGACAATGGCGTGGCGTCGATCCATTCCAGCGTGAGCACTTCCTTGGTGGTGCGGTCCCAGTCGATCGCCGGCACGCGGAAATCCGGATCGTCCTTGGTGTTCTCGGCCATTTCCGAAAGCGCCGCCGCTTCGAGGCGGAAGTCCATTTCGACCATGACCGAACGGCGCAGCGTGTCGACCACTTCGACGACGCGCAGTCGACGCGCCTCGGCGGAAAAATTCTCGGCGTGCTGCGCGGCGAAGGTGAAGGCCGTGAGGTCGGCGTGGAAGCGCTGTTCGATGCCGGGCCGCAGCACTTTTACGGCAACAGTGCGCGGTTCGGTCGCCGGCCCGACCGTCGCCCGATGTACTTGCGCGATCGAGGCGGCGGCGACGGCGGGGCCGAAGCTCGTATAGATCGAGGCGACCGGCCGGCCGAACGAGGCGGCAACCGCCGCTTCGGCCTCGGCTTGCGGAAACGGCGGCATCTGGTCCTGCAGCCGCTCAAGGTCATGCGCCAAGGCAGCGCCGACAACATCCGGTCGCGTTGCCAGGAATTGACCGAGCTTGACATAGCTCGGACCGAGCCGGCTGAGCGCCGCCGACAGCCGAGTTTCCGCGGTGTTGGCCGATCGCCGCTCGAAGAGGCGCGCAAGCCGTAACAGCGGGCGCGCCGGCACCGGCACCATGGCCGGATCGACGATGCCGAAAACGCCCTCGCGGGCAAATACGAAACCGGCGCGGCCAAGGCGGACGAGATGCGCGGGAGCCGAAATCACAAACGCCAGCCGGAATGCAGCGCTACGATGCCGCCGCTCATCGATTGGTACGAGACCCGGGCAAAGCCGGCCGTCCGCAGCATGGTGGCGAAGTCTTGCGGGGTCGGGAAGCGGCGGATCGATTCCACAAGATAGCGATAGGATTCGGCGTCGCCGGTGACCGCGCGGCCGAGCGCGGGGATGATGTTGAACGAATAAAAGTCGTACAGCCGATCAAGCCCGGGCACGTCGATGGCCGAGAATTCGAGACACACGAATTTTCCGCCGATTTTGAGCACGCGGTAAGCCTCGGCCAGCGCCGCTTCGATACGCGGCACGTTGCGAATGCCGAATGCGATGGTCGCGGCATCGAAGCTGCGGTCCGCAAACGGCAACGCTTCGGCATTTGCTTCAGTGAAAGCCATGACGCTGTCGAGACCGCGCGCGGCGGCGCGCCCGCGGCCTATTTCGAGCATATCGGCGTTGATATCGCAGACCGTCACCAGGGTCTTTGCGCCGCCGCTCTCGATGGCCCGCAAGGCGACGTCGCCGGTGCCGCCGGCGATATCGAGGAGCGTAAAGGCGCAATTTCTCGGCGGATTGATCGCCGTGACCAGCGCATTTTTCCATGCCCGATGCAGGCCGAACGACATCAGATCGTTCATCAGATCGTAGCGGTGCGCTACGCTGTGGAACACGTCGTCGACCAGGCCCTGCTTGTCCTCAAGCGGCACCTTCGTGGCACCGAAATGAGCGGTCTCTGCCATCGCTGATCCTCTAAGGATAAGCATAGCGCGCCGCCGCCGGTGACGCTATGTGTTTGAAGTTAACCATCTTGCCGCGATCGCGCGGCGGACGAAACAATGCCCGAACTTCCTGAAGTCGAAACCGTGCGCCGCGGCCTCGAACCGGCCATGGACGGCAGGCGCTTTATCAAGGTCGAGGTGCGTCGCGGCGATCTGCGCTGGCCGCTGCCGAAGGATTTTGCACAGCGGCTCAAAGGCAAGACCGTGACTGGCATCGGCCGTCGCGCCAAATATCTGCTCGCCGATCTGTCCTCCGGCGACGTCCTTCTGATGCATCTCGGCATGTCCGGCTCGTTTCATGTCTTCCAGGAGCAAGACCGGCAGCTCGGGCGCTATCATCACGAGCGTGAAAAACACGTCGCTCACGATCACGTCGTCTTTCACATGTCGTCCGGCGCGAGCGTAATCTTTAACGATCCGCGCCGCTTCGGTTCAATGAAGCTTGTGGCACGGGCAAGGCTTGACGACGAGCCGTTGCTCAAAGGGCTCGGGCCGGAGCCGCTCGGCAACGCGTTCGATGCCGCGATGCTGGCGCGCGCCTGCCAAGGCAAGAAGACCAGCCTCAAGGTGGCGTTGTTGGACCAGCGGATCGTGGCAGGCCTGGGCAATATTTACGTCTGCGAGGCGCTGCACCGCGCACGGCTTTCGCCGAAGCGGATGGCGTCGGCCATTGCCGGCAGAAAAGGCGAGCCGAACGAGCGCGCGGAACGGCTGGTCGAAAGCATCAAGGCGGTGCTGAACGAGGCAATCAAAGCCGGCGGCTCGTCGCTGCGCGATCATCGGCTCACCGACGGCGGCCTCGGCATGTTCCAGCATAACTTCCGCGTCTACGATCGCGCGGGCGAGCCGTGCCGGACGCCGGGCTGCGGCGGCATCGTCAAGCGCACCGTGCAGAACGGCCGCTCGACGTTTTATTGTCCGGTATGCCAGAAATAGCCGGGGAGAGAATCGTCCATGAGTAACGACAACATCGTCGTCGAAACCCGCGGCCGGGTCGGTCTCATTCGGCTCAATCGCCCGCAGGCGCTCAACGCGCTTAACAGCGCACTGATGCGCGAACTTGCCGGCGCCATGGATGGCTTTGAGGCCGACAGCAATATCGGCTGCGTCGTCATCACTGGCTCGGACAAGGCGTTCGCGGCCGGCGCCGACATCAAGGAGATGTCGGACAAGGCGTTCACCGAGGTCTTCCTCGGTGATTTCGCGGCGAACTGGCACCGCGTCGCGGCGGCCCGCAAACCGGTGATCGCCGCGGTCGCCGGCTTCGCGCTCGGCGGCGGCTGTGAGCTCGCTATGCAATGCGATCTCATCATCGCCGCCGACAACGCCCAGTTCGGACAGCCGGAAATCAAGCTCGGCATCATACCGGGCATCGGCGGCACGCAGCGGCTGACGCATGCGGTCGGCAAAGCCAAGGCGATGGACCTCATTCTCACCGGCCGCATGATGGACGCGCAGGAAGCCGAGCGCTCAGGGCTTGTTGCGCGCATCGTGCCGCTGCAAAATCTTTTCGAGGAGACGCTGAAACTCGCCGAAACGATTGCGTCGATGTCGTTGCCGTCGGTGCTGGCGGCGAAGGAGGCGGTTAATCGCGCCTTCGAGATCTCGCTCGCCGAAGGAGTACGCTTCGAGCGGCGCGTCTTCCACTCCCTGTTCGCGACGGCCGATCAGAAAGAAGGCATGGCGGCCTTTATCGAAAAGCGGCCGGCAAAATTCGAGCACAAATAGTTCCGGCGCGCTTCTTTCGGACCTACTATATTAGTCTCAACATGTTGACTGCCGACGAACTGGAACGTTATGCGCGCCACATTGTGTTGCGCGAGGTGGGCGGGCCGGGACAGGCCGCGCTCGGCCGCGCCCGCGTGTTGGTCGTCGGCGCCGGAGGGCTCGGCGCGCCGGTTCTGCTTTACCTCGCAGCCGCCGGCGTCGGCACGCTCGGTGTCGTCGACGATGACGTGGTGGCGCTGTCGAACTTGCAGCGGCAGGTGATCCACGCCACGCCGGATATCGGCGTAGCGAAGGTCGAGAGCGCCGCGGCGATGATCCGCCGGCTCAATCCGCATGTCGTCGTGAAGCAGTACAACACCCGATTGACCGCGAAGAACGCCCTCGAATTGATTGGCGGCTATGACATCGTCGCCGACGGCTCCGACAATTTCACCACCCGCTATCTGGTGGCTGATGCCTGCTATTTTGCCAAGAAGCCGCTGGTAACCGCCGCCCTCGGTAGCTTCGACGGGACACTCACCACGATTCGCGCCCATGAGCACGGCGCCGACGGCAAGCCGAATCCGACATACCGGTGTCTGTTTCCCGAGCCGCCGCCGCCCGGCACTGTGCCGGCTTGCGCCGAGGCCGGCATTCTCGGCGCGCTCGCCGGCGTGATCGGATCGATGATGGCGCTCGAAGTGATCCGGGAGATTGTCGGCTTCGGCGACAACCTGGTCGGCCGCTTGGTCATGCTCGATGCGCGCGCCATGCGCTTTGAGACGCTGCGCTATGGCTGGGACCCGGCCAATCCGCTATCCGGCGAGCAACCGACGATCCAGGATTTGTCGTCGGTATACGCTTAAGCTCTCGTCACCGGCTTTGCCCGTGATAGACGCTGTTCGGCCGCATGTCGGTGGCGGAAGCCACGCGATTCGTCATGTTGAAGAAACCGGCGACGGCGGCAATGTCCCAGATGTCGCGATCGCCGAAGCCGGCCTTGCGCACGCGCTCCCGATCCTCGTCCTCGACGAGCCACGGCTCGGCCGTAAGCTTGACGGCGAAATCGAGCATGGCGCGATGCCGCTTGGACAAGCGTGCCGCGCGGTAATTCATTGCCATCAATTCGCCGAGCCGCGGATCGCCTGAGAGCTGGCGCACAGCCGCGCCATGGGCGACCAGACAATAATAGCAACGGTTATGCGCCGAGACGGCAACCGCAATCATCTCGCGCTCAAGCTTGCTCAAACCGGAGGGGGCCAGCATCAGGTCGTTGTACACGGCGATGAAGGCGGAAAGCTTCGCCATGTCGAATGCATAGGCCTTGAGCACGTTCGGCACGAAGCCAAGCTTTTCCTCACATTTGGCAAAATAGGCCGTCATGTCGGGGCTCAACGGCGCTGGCGGAAGCTGCAGTGCCGTTACTGTGATGTCGTCGCCGGCCGCTGCACTCGGTTGCGGCTTGCTGGCGGTGCTGGCGGTTTTTTTGTAGCCGGGCTTTTTGCTACTCTTGACCATGGTGATGACTCTCGTTCCGCCGCTTCTTCGGCGGCAATCGTAACTATATCAGGTGCGGGAGTTGACGCCGTGGGGCACCGGCGCTTGCGTCTCGGGAACGATTAATATCTCAAAGAAATTAATGAGATAGGGGAAAGATGAGCGTCCAGGATATTCCCCTCAGCGCTGATGACTATGCCAGCGTGGCGCTGATCGACGCAGCCGCGGCGCTGCTCGCCAAAGGTAACCGCGGCATCCCCAGTGACTTTGTCGCCAAACTGTTCGGCCTTACCGTGCCGGAGGATATTGAGCGCTACAGTGCGGAGGAGCTTGCCGGCATCGCCGAGCAATCGTGGTCGTTCCTCGCCGACCGCAAAACCGGCGTGCCCAAGATACGCTTCGAGCCGGCCGCCGCGCCGCGCCGCATTTGCGTGCTTGAGATCATCAACGACGACATGCCGTTTCTGGTCGATTCCGTTGTCGGTGAACTCAATCAACGCGGTCTTGATATCCGTTTATTGGTCCATCCGGTATTCGTCGTCGAGCGCGACCGTGCGGGCGGGCTCATCAGCTTCGAGAGCGCGCGCACGGCCGGCGGTCTGCGTGAGAGCTTCATCCATATTCACATCGAAGGCGTCGAGGATGCGGCGCAGCGCGCGGAAATCGTCCAGGCGATCGAGAGTGTCCTCGCCGACGTGCGTGTCTGCGTCCAGGATTGGCGGCCCATGCTGGCGCGGATTCGGGCCGTCATCGCCGAGCTCAGAGAGAATCCGCCGCCGCTGCCGGTCGACGAACTCGCCGAAGCGATCCAATTTCTAGAATGGATCGCGGACGATAATTTCACGCTTCTCGGCGCGCGCGATTTCGCTTTCAGCGGCAGCGCGGACGTGCTGGAACCCGCGTTTGAAAGCGGCCTCGGCCTATTGCGATCGCGCGACGCGCGGTTGCTAAAACGCTGGAACGAGCCGCTCGCGATGACGGGCGAAATTCGCGCGTTCCTGGAAGAACCGAAGCTCCTCATCGTAACCAAGTCGACGGTCCGCTCTCCCGTGCACCGGCGTGTCCAGCTCGATTATATCGGCGTCAAACGTTTCGATCGTGCCGGCAAGCTCGTCGGCGAGCACCGCTTCTGCGGCCTGTTCACGTCGACCGCCTACACCCGCCCGGCCCGCACCATTCCCTATCTGCGGCGCAAAATCGACGGCGTTATCCGCCGCGCCGGCTTCGATCCGTCGAGCCACTCCGGCAGGGCGTTGGTCAATGTGCTCGAAACCTATCCGCGCGACGAGGTGTTCCAGCTCGACGAGGACACGCTTTATCAGTTCGCGCTTGCCGTTCTGCAGCTCGACGAGCGTTCGCGCGTGCGTGTGCTGCCGCGGCGCGATCGCTTTGACCGTTTCGTCTCGGTCCTCGTCTATGTTCCGCGCGACCGCTACGGCGGCCAGATCAGGGCGGCGATCGGCAATTATCTGGCTACGGCGTTCAAAGGACAATTAAGCGCCTATCACCCGTTCTTCCAGGAAGGGCCGCTGGTGCGCGTGCACTATGTCATCCTGCTTTCCGACGGCGAGACGGCAAATCCGGACCGCGCGTCGCTCGACCGCGGCGTCGAAGCGATCGTGCGGAGCTGGACGGACGGCCTGCGCGAGGCGCTCGCTGCCGGTCTCGACTCGGCACGCGGACGCGCGCTCTTTACGCGTTATCGCGAAGCCTTCCCGATCGATTACCGCGAGGTTTATTCCTCCGCCGTTGCGGTTGGAGATATTCGCGTTATCGAGGCGCTCACGCCGGAGCATCCCCTCGGCGTCGACTTCTACCGTCAGGGCGGGGCCGCGCCGTCGCGCGCGGGCTTGAAGGTTTTCAGCCAGAGCCGGGCAATTTCGCTCTCGGAGCGCGTGCCCGTCTTGGAAAACATGGGCTTTCGCGTTGTCGACGAGCGGACCTACCACATCGAGCCGGCGGGCGCGGCCGATGTCTGGTTTCATGACATGGAGCTCGAAAGTGCGTCCGGTGAGCCAGTCGATCTGGCCGCCCTCGAGGGGCGACTGGAAGCTTGCTTCCTCGTCGTGATGGGAAAAAAGGCGGAGAGCGACGGCTACAATGCGCTGGTGCTTGCAACCGGATTGGGCTGGCGCGACGTCGCGCTGATCCGCACCGTCTCCCGTTTCCTACGCCAGATCCGCGTGCCCTATTCGCAAGACTACATGTGGGCGACGCTGCGCAAATATCCCGCGATCGCCGCGCAGGTCGTAAGCCTGTTCCAAGCGCGTTTCGATCCGCATCTGCGGGTATCGCAAGACGAACGCGCGGCCCGCGAAGCCGCAATCGCCGCCACAATCGAAGCCGCATTGCAAGCGGTCGAGAGCCTCGACGAAGACCGCATCCTTCGTCACTTCGTCAACGCGGTCACGGCCGCGATCCGCACTAATTTTTATCAGCTCGGCCGCGATGGGCGCGTCAAGGAGCTCATCGCGATCAAGTTTGCCAGCCGCAAGGTCGACGCGATGCCGCTGCCGCGGCCGCTCTATGAAATATTTGTCTATTCGCCGCGGGTTGAAGCCGTGCACCTGCGCTTCGGCAAGGTGGCGCGCGGCGGTATCCGCTGGTCCGACCGGCCGCAGGACTTCCGCACCGAAGTGCTCGGTCTGGTCAAAGCGCAGAACGTCAAGAACGCGGTGATCGTGCCGGTCGGGGCCAAGGGCGGCTTTGTCCCGAAATATCTGCCGCCCGGCGGTTTGCGTGAAGCGATCCAGGCGGAGGGCGTCGCCACCTACAAGATGTTTATTTCAACATTGCTCGACATCACCGACAATATCGGCACCGTGGCGCAAGGCGTGATCCCGCCAGCCGACGTCGTGCGCCATGACGGCGACGATCCATATCTTGTGGTCGCCGCCGACAAGGGTACCGCGACATTTTCCGACATCGCCAACGACTTGGCGATTGCGCACGATTTCTGGCTAGGCGACGCCTTCGCCTCCGGCGGTTCGGCCGGTTACGACCACAAGAAGATCGGCATTACGGCGCGCGGCGCCTGGGAATCGGTAAAGCGGCATTTCCGCGAGATGGATGCCGACATCGCCAGCTCGCCGTTCACGGTCGTGGGCATCGGCGACATGTCCGGCGACGTGTTCGGCAATGGCCTGTTGCGCGAGAAGACCGCCAAGCTCGTCGCCGCCTTTGATCATCGCGACATTTTCATCGATCCCGAGCCTGATCCGGAACGTAGCTTCGCCGAGCGCCGGCGGTTGTTCGATCTGCCGCGTTCGAGCTGGCAGGATTTCGACAAAGCAGCGATTTCCAAGGGCGGCGGCGTCTATCCGCGCACGGCGAAGGAAATC
This sequence comes from uncultured Alphaproteobacteria bacterium, assembly GCA_963775515.1. Classification (GTDB taxonomy): domain Bacteria; phylum Pseudomonadota; class Alphaproteobacteria; order Rhizobiales; family Xanthobacteraceae; genus BOG-931. The sequence goes on from CAVZIQ010000004.1 coordinate 797,977, forward strand.
AGGCTTTCGCCCGAAGCGCAGAAGCTATTCGGCGTCGGCGCGCGCCTGACCCCGCAGGATCTAATCCGCGCCGTGCTTAAGACGCCGGCAGATCTGCTCTTCTTCGGCGGCATCGGGACCTATATTCGCGCTGCCGACGAGACCGACGATGCGGTCGGCGACCGCGCCAACGATTCCATTCGCGTGGCGGCCAAGGATTTGCGCTGCAAGGTGATCGGCGAAGGCGCCAATCTCGGCATGACCCAGCGCGGCCGTATCGAGGCGGCATTCCGCGGGATCAGGCTCAATACCGACGCGATCGACAACTCCGCCGGCGTGAATACGTCCGACATGGAGGTCAATATCAAGATCGCGTTGAGTGTTCCGTTGCGCGACGGCCGGCTGACGATGGCTGCGCGCAATGTGCTTCTGGCCGAAATGACCGACGACGTTGCCGCCCTCGTGCTGCGCAATAATTACCTGCAGCCGCTGGCGCTATCGCTCGCCGAGCGGCGCGGCATGGAGGATTTCGGTTTCCTGCAGCGTCTGATCCAGACGCTGGAAACGCGCGGCTTGCTTGATCGCGCCGTGGAATATTTGCCCGACGATATGCAGCTGGCCGAGCGGCGGCGCCGGTCGGAACCCTTCACGCGGCCGGAACTATCCGTGTTACTCGCCTATGCCAAGCTGACGCTTTACGACGATCTTCTTGAATCCGCGGTACCGGACGATCCTTATCTCGCGCGCGAACTTGCCCGCTATTTTCCGAAACCAATCGACGTGCGCTATCCCGACGCGCTCGAACATCATCGCCTGCGCCGCGAAATCATCGCCACGCAGCTCGCCAATTCGATGATCAATCGCGGCGGGCCGTCGCTGACCGTGCGGATCGCCGACCAGACCGGCGCTTTGCCGGCTGCAATCGCCGCGGCTTTCGCCGCAGTGCGCGACAGCTACGGCATGACTGCGCTGAACGGCGCGATCGACGGCCTCGACAACAAGATATCCGGCAAGCTTCAGCTCAATTTCTACGCGGCGGTGCAGGATTTGTTACTCGACCGAATCATCTGGTTCCTGCGTAACGTCGATCTTTCGAAAGGGCTTGCCGACGCTGTGAAGCATTATCGCGACGGGATCGCCGCGGTAACGGCTGCGCTCGACGCGGTGCTCTCGCCGGATGCGTTGAATGCCCGTGCGACGCGCCGTCAGGAACTGATAAAAGCGGCAGTGCCCGCGGAGCTTGCCGCAAGCATTGCCGATCTTCCCGCGCTGACGGCCGCGCCCGACATCGTGCTGGTCGCCGATCGCACCGGCAAACCGGTCGCCGATGTCGCCGCAACCTACTTCGCCGCCGGCGCGTTCTTTCGTCTCGACCGCATCGCCGGCGCCGCGAACAAAATTCCGGTCACCGATTATTTCGATCGTCTGGCGCTCGACCGGGCGCGGGATTCGATCGGCGACGCCGAGCGCCGGCTCACCGCGGCGATGGTCGGCAATGGAACCGCCGGCGCCGGCGCCGTCGAAGCTTGGGTGGCGCCACGCAAGAATGAGGTCGAGCGCATCCGGGCGGCGATCCACGAGATTGCCAATTCGGGGCTTACGCTGTCGAAACTCTCCGTCGCGGCGAGCCTGCTCGGAGATTTGGTGAAGCATTGAATTTGGTCGGGGGCAGCCCCATTCGTGGGCGTCTTCACAAAAAAGAACCCCAAGCAACTACGCGCTTGGGGTCCTTAAGTTGTTGCCTCAACTCAGGCTTATCTGACCGAGTGACGGGGTGTCGGGGGGATGGGGGAGCCACCCGGTCGGCCTTGGTGAACGACAAATAAGAATGCGGTTCGCAAATGCAATGCAGATCACGGATTAGTGTGAAGTGCTGCGGCAATCCGCGCAGGCGTCTCGATGGCGCTGAGGCATGCGCAGCAACAGATCAGCTCATTGATTTCCGCATATAGGAACTGCATCATCGCGTGCCGCCGGCCGCATCAGGCAGCCCGTAGCGATGCAAGTCGGCGCCGTGGACATCGAGCCAGGTCTTGGCGCTTTGATGATCCGGACAGATGCGCTGCACCAGGCGCCAGAACTTCGTCGAGTGATTCATTTCAACCAGATGAGCCACTTCGTGCGCGGCGAGATAATCGAGGACGTGACTCGGCGCCAGAATGAGCCGCCAGGAAAACGACAGCATGCCGGTCGTCGAGCAGGAGCCCCAACGGCTCGACTGATCGCGCACGGTAACGCGCCGGACGGCAAGGCCGAGACCGCGCGCATAGCGCAGGCTGGCGGCTTCCAGGTCGCGCTTGGCTTCGCGGCGCAGGAAATCGCCAATGCGCCGGTCGATGTGCGGAGCGCGGCCGGCGACGCATAACAGCCGCTCGCCGGTGCCGTCGATCTCGGTCCATACCGTGCCGCGCGCGGCGTGCCGATGCGTGATCCGGTGCGGCACGCCGCGCACCGGCAAAACGACGCCATGTGCAAACGGCACCGCCTCCGGCAATCGCCCGAGCCGCGCCGCAATCCAGCCGCCATGCTTTTGCGCGAACTCGCGCGCTTCTTTCAGCGCGCCGCGCAGCGGGATCGTGAGGATAACGTCCCGTGTAGTGGCCTGGATACGCAGCGTTAAGCGGCGCGCCTGACGGTGCCGCCGCAGGCGCACCGGATAGACCATTCCGTCGAAAACGACTTCGATCGTCGGCGGTTCGCTGGTGCGACGATAGAGCAGCGCATGCAACGGCATGGCGGAGTACCCCGAATCTAATCGCAGGCGTGATAATGCCACATCGCCGATGCCTGTGGCGAGAATTGCGTTGCGCAACGATCGATCGATTATACGGTATGCAGCGCGACGCCGTTGCCCGAATGCCGCGTGCCGACACCGGTGTGAGCAGCGCGGTTTGACTGGCTCATCGACAGTACGAAATCGGAAATGCGCGGCGCGATTTCCGAGCGGAAGCGCGAACCGTTGAAGACGCCGTAATGTCCGACGCCCGGCTGTAGCCAATGCGCTCGGCGGTCGGGTGGAATGTTGACACACAAGCGGTGCGCCGCCTCGGTCTGGCCGACACCGGAGATGTCGTCGTGCTCGCCCTCGATGGTGAGCAGCGCGACGCGCTTGATCCGGCCGGGTTCGACCGGCCGGCCGCGATGGGTCATCTCGCCCTTCGGCAGCGCATGGCGGACGAAAACGGTGTCGACTGTCTGCAAATAGAACTCGGCCGCGAGATCCATCACGGCGAGATACTCGTCGTAGAACTCCTTGTGCTTCTGCGCCGAGTCGCCGTCGCCGCGAACGAGATGAAGGAATAATTGCTTGTGCGCCTCGATATGGCGCTCAATATTCATGCTCATGAAGCCATTGAGCTGCAGAAAGCCCGGATAGACGTCGCGCATGAAGCCGGGATTAGGAAACGGCACCTTGGTGATGACGTGGCTGCGGAACCAGTCCATGCCGCGCTTTTCCGCGAGTGCATTCACAGCCGTTGGATTGACTCGGGTGTCGATCGGACCGCCCATCAGCACCATTGAGGTCGGCACGTAGGGATCGTCGTCGGCCTCCATGATCGCGGCTGCGGCCAAGACCGGGACCGACGGCTGGCACACGGCGACCACGTGGGTGTCGCCGCCGAGCGCATGCAAAATCGAGATCACGTAGTCGATGTAGTCGTCGAGATCGAAGCGTCCTTCCGACAGCGGCACCATACGTGCATCGACCCAGTCGGTGACGTAGACATCGTGGTTGGGCAGAAACGCCTCGACCGTGCCGCGCAACAGCGACGCGTAGTGGCCCGACATCGGCGCGACGATCAGGAGCCGCGGCTGCGGCCGCTTCGGCGGGCGTTCGAATACGCGCTCGAAATGCATGAGCTTGCAGAACGGCCGTTCCCAGACGGTGGAGATGTGGATCGGCACGCGCTCGCCGCCGACCAGCGTCGAATCGATGTGCCATTCCGGGCGGCCGTAACGGCGCGTCGACCGCTCGAACAGCTCGCAAGTCGCAGCGATCGATTTTCCGAACGTCGTAAAGGACAGCGGATTGACCGGGTTCTTAAAAAACAGCCGCGTGGCGTCGGCCAAAGCGCGCGATGGATTGAGCGCCGCGTGGCTCATTTCGTAGAACCAGTACAATGGCGTTGCCAGCAGAACACCGTTGTCGCCCGGCACGGCAGGCGCGCCGCCGAACTCTCCGATGGCCATGGATGAACCTTGCCCAGCTTCTTGCTGCACTGCAGCATGGGCTTTGGGATATGTCATATTGCCAGCATATATGCAATTTGTTTCGTTTTTCCTGCAATTCGCGGCAGGGGAACCGCCTCTGCGATGAAGGTCAACGTTTCGCATCTATTCGCAGCGCACATGGCGTCCATTCGCCTCACGAGCCGGAACCTATTCCCCGGTCTGCATCAGGGAACCGTGGCGGCGCGCGCTCTGCAGCAGTTTGAGAAAGCCGAAAACGCCGGCCGCGAACAGCACCGCATTGAGCGCCAGCGCGTCGAGCATCAGGTCGCCGCGAAAAACCTTCTCCGTGAGAATGGCGCGCATCCCCTCGAACACGTAAGTCGGCGGCAATAGCCACGCCACCGGCTGCAGCCACACCGGCAGCGTACTGACCGGGTAATAGACGCAGGTCAGCGGCATGAACAGAAACATGATCGACCAGGCGAGATTTTCCGCACCCATGCCGTTGCGCAAGATCAGGCCGGATACGAAAATTCCGATCGCCCAGCTGGTCAGCATCAGATTGAAGAAGAACGCGACCAGAGCGAATCCAAGCCCGTAGAGATTGAAGCCGAAGAAGCCTATGGCGAGAAAGGTCACGGGGACGGCGCCGATCGACAGCCGCACCAGGCTCATGATCATCAACGCCGCGATGAACTCGATCGGCCGCAGCGGGCTCATCATCAGATTGCCGATATTGCGCGACCACATTTCCTCGAGGAATGAAATCGAAAAGCCCAGCTGGCCGCGAAACAAAATGTCCCACAACAACACCGCGCCGATGAAGGTGCCGCCGGCGCGCGCGAAGAAGCCGGCATTGGTCGCGATGTAATATTGCAGGAAGCCCCAGGTGACCATTTGCACCGTTGGCCAATAGACGAGGTCGAGAAGCCGCGGCCACGACGAGCGCAGCAGGTACCAGTAGCGCAGCATCATCGCGCCGATGCGCTGCGGCGAGACGGCGTAGGCGCTCTCGGCGGGTCGGGTCATTGCGCTGCCAGGCTCTCGGCGCCGCTGCCGCGCGCCACATCGAGGAAAACCTCTTCCAGCGTGCGTCTGCCGTAACGCGCCAGCAGCTTTACCGGCGTATCGTCATCCTCGATGCGGCCCCGCTTCATGATGATGACGCGCTGGCACAGCCGTTCGACCTCGGCCATGTTGTGCGAGGCCAGCAGCACCGTGGCGTGCCGCTCGCGGCAGTACCGTTCGAGATGCGCGCGCACCCAGTCGGCGGTGTCGGGGTCAAGCGACGCGGTCGGCTCGTCGAGAAGCAGCACGTCGGGGCCGTTGATCAGCGCCTTGGCGAGCGAGACCCGAGTCTTTTGTCCGGCCGAAAGCCGACCGGTCGGCCGATCGAGCAGATCGGTGAGATCGAGTTGTTCGGCGAGCTCGCCGATGCGGTGCGCAAGATTGGACACGCCATAGAGCATGCCGAACACGGTCAGATTTTGCCGGATGGTGAGCCGCATCGGAACTTCGACATACGGGCTTTCGAAATTCATGCGGTGGAGGACCCGATAGCGCTGCCGCGGCATGTCCGCGCCAAGCACCGTCACGCGGCCGGACGTCGGCGTGGTCAGCCCCATGATGGTGGCGATGGTCGTGGTCTTGCCGGCGCCGTTGCCGCCGAGCAGACCCGTGATCGAGCCCGGCGCAAGCGTAAAGGAAATTCCGTCGACCGCTGGAACGGTCTTGTAGATCTTGACGAGGCGTTCGACGGCTATGGGAGGGACGTCCGGCATCGCGCAGATGTGGCCCGCTCCGCCGTCCGAGGCAAGAGGCGAAACAACAAGCGAAACATGCCGCAACGCGTGTGGTAGAGAGCCGAAGAAGATGCCAATAAGGGTCCCAGGGAGGCCGTTGTGAGCACCATCACGCTTGGACAAGCCGAACGCATCATCGATGCGATTATCGAGCGCGGCGCGACGCTCAATTGCCGGCCATTGAGCGTGATCGTGGTCGAGCCGGGCTGCAAGGTGAAGGCGTTCAAGAAGGAAGATGGCTCCTCCATGATCCGTTTTGAAATGGCCTACGGCAAAGCCTATGCGGCGCTGTCGCTCGGCCGCAGCTCGAAACTGGTGCGCGAGCGGGCGCAGGAGAAGCCGATCTTCATGCGCTATCTCATCGCCGCAAGCGGCGAGCAGATTTTTCCCGAGGGCGGCGGGATGCTGATCCGCGACGCTAATTGTGAGGTCATCGGTGCGGTTGGCGTGACCGGCGATACCGAGGATCGGGACGAGGAGCTGGCAATCCACGGGATCGGCGCCGCGGGGTTGAAGACCGATGCCGATTGCGCCGGCATGGGCAGGCAGGTGGGCTTACCAAAGACGAGTTAACTAAGCGAATTGAAGCGACGGGACATCATGAAAATCGGACTTTTCGATCACGTCGAATACGGCGACCGGCCGATGGCGCAGCTGCTGGACGAGCGGCTGCAATATGCGGAAGCGGCCGACAAAGCCGGCATCTATTGCCTGCAGATCGCCGAGCATCATGCGACGCCGCTCAATATGGTACCGGTGCCGGGCATCTATCTCGGCGCGCTGGCGCGTACTACTAAGCGCATGCGGCTCGGACCGCTGGTTTATCTGTTGCCGCTTTACTCGCCGCTGCGGCTGGTCGAAGAAATCTGCATGCTCGATCATTTGAGCCACGGCCGGCTCGATGTCGGCGTCGGGCGCGGCGTGTCGCCCTACGAATTGAAATATCACAAGGTCGAGCATGATCAGTCGCGCGAGATCTTCTTCGACGCCTTCGACTGTGTCAGCGCCGGGCTGACAACGGACTCGCTCACCTATAGGGGCGAGCACTATGTCTACGAAAACGTGCCGATCGCGTTGCGTCCGTTGCAGCAGCCGCATCCGCCGTTCTGGTATGCCTCGTCGAATGAAATCGGTTCGACCTGGGGCGGCGAACAGGGCCTGCACTATGTGACGCTCGGTCCGATGGCGCTCGCCAAGGCCAATGTCGCCGCCTACAAGAAAGCGCTGGCCAAGCGCGGCGCGCCGGTACAGCCCAAAGCGGAATTTGCCGGCGGCGCGGCGATCGGCGTGCAACGGCACATTTTTGTCGCCGACACCGATGCGGAAGCGCATCGCTTCGGCAAGCCAGCCATGGACAGGCACCTCGAACACATCAACTGGCTGCGTTCGAAACACGGTCAGACCGGGTTGACGAGCCGTTTGAACGTAGAGCGCGGCGCTAATTTCGAGGCCTGTCTTGCCGACGGAACAGCGATCGCCGGATCACCGCAAACCGTGCGCGCGGAGATTGAAAAGCAGGTCAAGGAATTGGGTGTCAATTATCTCCTGACGTATCTTTTCCTCGGAGCGATGTCGTTTAAGGACGCGATGCGGTCGCTGGAACTGTTCCGCGACGAGGTCATGCCGGACGTGGCGAAGCTGTAGCGATCACTTCGCCGGTTCGTCCGCCGCGGCCTCGTGATCGGCCCGCAGTGCGTCGGGGTGCGGCATAGCGATGACGTTGTAGCCGGAATCGACGAAATGAATTTCGCCGGTGACGCCGGTCGAGAGATCCGAAACAAGATACAGCCCCGCGCCGCCGAGGTCGTCGAGCGTCACGCCGCGATGCAGCGGCGAGTGCCGCTGCTGGAACGCGAACATCGCCCGTGCGTCGCCGATGCCGGCGCCGGCCAGCGTGCGGATCGGTCCTGCCGAGATGGCGTTGACGCGGATCGCGCTCGAGCCGAAATCGACGGCGAGATAGCGCACCGATGCTTCGAGTGCCGCCTTGGCGGGTCCCATGGCATTGTAGTTCGGCATCGCCCGATCGCCGCCGTTATAGGTGAGCGTCAGCATCGCACCGCCGTTCGGCATCAGCGCCGCGGCGCGCTTTGCCGCCTCGGTGAAGGAAAAGCACGAGATCAGCATGGTGCGCAGAAAATTATCGCGCGTGGTATCGGCGTAGCGGCCGGTCAATTGGGCCTTGTCGGAAAAGGCGACGGCGTGGACCAGGAAATCGAGCGTTCCCCAGGCGCGGCCAAGCTCGGCGAACACCGCATCGACCGAGGCAATGTCCTCGACGTCGCATTGCATGACGAGATCGGCGCCGACCGTCGCGGCAAGCGGCTTGACGCGTTTGCCGAGCGCATCGCCTTGATAAGTGAAGGCGAGTTTGGCGTCGTGCGCAGCGAGCGTCTTGGCGATGCCCCACGCGATCGAGTGATCGTTGGCGACCCCCATGATCAGGCCGCGCTTGCCCTGCATGAGCCCCGGCATGCGTCAGGCGTCCGGATGCTTGAGCACGATGGAGGCATTGGTGCCGCCGAAGCCGAAGGAATTCGATAAGACGCAGCCCAGTCTCGCGTCGTCTTGGCGCGTGCGCACGATCGGCATATCGGCGAAAGCCGGATCGAGCTTTTCGATATTGGCGCTCTCGCAGATAAAGCCGGAATTCATCATCAGCAGCGAATAGATCGCCTCCTGCGCGCCGGCCGCGCCGAGTGAATGCCCGGTGAGCGATTTGGTTGCCGAGATCGGCGGACATTTGGCGCCGAACACTTCGCGGATCGCCTCGATTTCCTTTAAATCGCCGATCGGAGTCGAAGTGGCGTGCGGATTGATGTAATCGACCGGCGGCTTGACCGTCGCCAGCGCCATCTTCATGCAGCGCATGGCGCCTTCGCCGGAGGGCGCCACCATGTCGGCGCCGTCGGACGTCGCGCCGTAGCCGGCGACTTCGGCGTAAATTTTCGCGCCGCGCGCCTTTGCGTGATCGAACTCTTCGAGCACCAGCACGCCGGCGCCGCCGGCAATGACGAAGCCGTCGCGATCGGCGTCGTAGGCGCGCGAGGCTTTGTCCGGGGTCTGATTGAAACTCGACGACATCGCGCCCATGGCGTCGAACAGCACCGACAGCGTCCAGTCGAGCTCCTCGCAGCCGCCCGCGAAAATCATGTCCTGCTTGCCGACCTGGATGGTCTCGTATGCATTGCCGATGCAATGATTCGAGGTCGCGCAGGCCGACGAGATCGAATAGTTGACGCCTTTGATCTTGAACCAGGTCGCGAGCGTCGCGGAGGCGGTCGACGACATCGCCTTCGGCACCGCGAACGGGCCAACGCGCTTGGGGCCCTTGCTGCGCGTGATATCGGCGCTCTCCACGATGGTCCGTGTCGATGGGCCGCCCGAACCCATGATGATCCCGGTCCGCTCGTTCGATATGTCTGTCTCTTCAAGGCCGGCGTCGCGGATCGCCTGCTCCATGGCGACGTGATTCCAGGCGGCGCCGCCGCCGAGAAAACGCATGGCGCGGCGGTCGACGGACTCGCTCGGATCCAGCGTCGGCGCGCCATGCACCTGGCAGCGGAAACCGAGCTCGGCGTACTTATCGGCGCGCACGATGCCCGATTTCGCTTCGCGCAGCGAAGCCAGCACTTCCTGCGTGTTGTTGCCGATGGACGAGACGATGCCCATCCCGGTGACGACCACGCGTTTCATGTTTGCCTCGTCCGCCCCAGCCCGTCACGCGCCGATGTATCAGGCTTCGTTGGGCTGCGGTGCTGCGTTGTTGAACAGGCCGACCTTGAGGTCGAGCGCACGATAGATCACCGAGCCGTCGGCCGAGAGCCAGCCGTCGGCGATGCCGAGAACGAGCTTCGAGCGCATGACGCGCTTGATGTCGATGCCGTAGACGATGTTCTTCATCGTCGGCAGCACCTGCCCCGAAAACTTGATCTCGCCCATGCCGAGCGCGCGGCCCTTGCCCGGCGCGCCGAGCCAGCCGAGGAAGAAGCCGAGCAATTGCCACAGCGCATCGAGCCCCAGGCAGCCGGGCATGACCGGATCGCCTTTGAAGTGGCAGGGGAAGAACCACAGGTCGGGCTTAAGCTCGAGCACGGCGCGGACCAGACCCTTGCCGTACTCGCCGCCCACTTCCGCGATTTCGGAAATACGATCGAACATCAGCATCGGCGGCAGCGGTAATTGCGGGCCTTCGGCGAAAAGCTCGCCCCGCCCGCAAGCCAGCAGGTCCTCATAGTCGAAGTTCGAACGGCGCTCCTGCATGCTTAATCCAGTTCCGCCGTTTCCGGCCGATGGTTGAACTCCTAACATATTGGGGCAATGCGGCAAAGCGCATCCCCCTATGCCGGCGCCGCGGTGGAAATCCGGTCCCACGGCTGAGTGGCGAGGGAGTTGCAGCAGGCGCAGGGTGGCGTATAGTAATTTCACTTGCAACGATCTTTTCGGCCTGACCGCCGCACGGTGCCGCTATGCCACAGTCGAGTTCGCCACAGTCGGGTACATTTGCTTTTGGTCCCGTCGCTCCGACGGACCAGCAGCCGATGCGTGCCGATCTGACGGGTTGCCCGTGGCATGACGTGAAGGCCAAGCTGCGCGACGTCGGTTTGCGGCCGACGCGGCAACGCATGGCGCTGGGCTGGATTTTGTTCGCCAAAGGCGACCGCCATGTGACGGCGGAAATGCTATACGAGGAAGCGACCCGCGCCAGGGTGCCGGTTTCGCTCGCCACCGTTTACAACACGCTCCATCAGTTCACCGAAGTCGGTCTGCTGCGCCAAGTCGCGGTGGACGGCTCGAAGGCATATTTCGATACCAACAATTCCGAGCATCACCATTTCTTCATCGAAGACCAAAACGATCTGATGGACATCCCGTCAAACGACGTGGTTGTCGGCAAGGCGCCGGTGCCGCCCGAGGGCTATGAGATCGCACGTATCGATGTCGTGGTGCGGCTGCGGCGCAAAAAGCGCTGACGCGAACGAGATCAATCGATCTTTTCGTCCGGATAAACGCCCCATAGCTCGTTCTGCTGGATCCAGCCGTCAAAGCCCTTGCCGCTGATTTGGCACCAGGCTCCGGTGCAGCGTTTGACCGCGCCGAGCACGCCGACTTGTAGCCGCGCGGTCACCGCACTCCTGGCGTCGGGCTTTTCGTAGAGTGTCGCCAGATCGGTCTTCGATTTCATCTGCACGGCTGCCATGCGCTTGCCCGACAGCAGTGAGTGATAGACCCAGCCTTCCGAACCGTCGGAGTCGCGGATGCGGCGCCAGTCCTCGAATTCGGCGGTGATTTCGACCGGCCAGCCGATGCGGGTGTAGATCCAGGACACGTCGTGATCTTTGTCGGGGCCGTCGCGCACCGTGACCCGGTCCGCCTTGACGCTGACGAAACGCGGAACCGGAAGCCCGCTTGGGTTGGCTTCGCTGGCGCGCGCCAAACCCGCTGCGCATGCCAGCATGAAGAGCGCCACCGCGGCGCGCCATAGAACGAGCCGCCGGTCCGCGCGCAATGCCATCGCGGCTTGCATGGGTCGCGTGAGCGGCGCGCAAATATGGCGCGCGCCGGCGCGCTTTGTGGCAGCGCAGCCATCTGGTAGAGAGATTTTAATGAACCACCTCCCGCCGCAAGTGTCGGCGAGCGGGGTTAAAGAGACCTGAACGGGCGGATGCGGCAAACAGTCGTTGCAACAGGCTGAATTTCCAGGCTGAATTGTTGCAAGCGAGTTCCGGGCAATCGGCGCGAGAGGCAGCCAATGGCGACGGGCAAGAAGCCGCTGGTCGTGGTCACCCGCAGGCTGCCGGATAGCGTCGAAATGCGCATGCGCGAACTTTTCGACGCCCGCCTCAACGCCGACGACACGCCGATGAGTCAGGCCGAGTTGGTCGAGGCGGCAAAGACCGCCGATGTCATCGTTCCGACGGTCACCGACCACATCGACAGAGCCGTGCTCAGTCAATCCGGCGAAAGATTGAAGCTCATCGCCAATTTCGGCAACGGCGTCGACAACATCGATGTGGCGACCGCCGTTCAGCGCGGCATCACCGTGACCAATACGCCGGGCGTGCTCACCGAGGATACCGCCGACATGACCATGGCGCTGATCCTCGCGGTGCCGCGCCGCTTGGCCGAGGGCGCGCAAGTGCTCACCGGCGACCGCGAATGGGGCGGCTGGAGTCCGACTTGGATGCTCGGCCATCGTATCTGGGGCAAGCGGCTTGGCATTATCGGAATGGGCCGCATCGGCCAGGCGGTGGCGCGCCGGGCGCACGCCTTTGGTCTCAAGATTCATTATCACGACCGCCGCCGCGTCCCCTCGGAAATCGAAGAAGAGCTGCACGCGACCTATTGGGAGAGCCTCGATCAGATGCTCACCCGTATGGACATCATCTCGATCAACTGTCCGCACACGCCGGCGACGTATCATCTGCTTTCGGCGCGGCGCCTCAAGCTCGTCCGTTCCGACGCCTACATCGTCAACACCGCGCGCGGCGAGGTGATCGACGAGAACGCGCTGGCCCGCCTCATCGAGGCGGATGAAATCGCCGGCGCGGGTCTGGACGTTTTCGAACACGAACCCGCCGTGAGCCCCAAGCTCATCAAGCTCGCGCGCGCCGGAAAAGTCGTACTCTTGCCGCATCTGGCGTCGGCCACGCTCGAAGGCCGCGTCGACATGGGCGAAAAGGTCATCGTCAACATCAAGACGTTTCTCGACGGCCATCGCCCGCCGGACCGCGTCCTGCCGTCGATGTTGTGACCGGAATGCATCAGTCCGAGCGATGGTGAAGCTGCGTATTTATTTGCCGCGCTCTCTGGCGTGCTTCGCGCTCGCCATCGCTCTGGCGTGTCCTTTCATCGTCCACGGCGAAGATCGCGGCCCGGATTTTGCGCGCGCCCAGGGGATTGTCGCGCAAAACGGCATGGTGGTGACGCAGGAGTCGCGTGCGGCGCGCATCGGCGTCGATATTCTGCAAAAGGGCGGCAATGCGGTGGATGCCGCGGTCGCTGTAGGGTTTGCGCTTGCCGCGAGCTATCCGCGCGCCGGCAATATCGGCGGCGGCGGCTTCATGGTGCTTCACCTCGCCAGCGGCGTCGACACTGCGATCGACTATCGCGAGACCGCGCCGGCGGCGATTAACGCCAAGAGTTTTCTCGACGCCCAGGGCAACGCCGACCCGCAGAAGTCGCGCGAATCGGCGCTTGCCATCGGAGTGCCGGGCACCGTGGCCGGCCTGGCGCTGGCCGAGGAGATATACGGCTCCGGCCATTTCACGCTCGCCGAACTGATCGCGCCCGCGATCGCCATGGCGCGCGACGGCATCACGCTCGATGCCGACATTACCGATGAGCAGACCAGTGTTCTGGCGCGGCTTGCACGCTGGCCGGCCTCGGCAAAGATTTTTCTAAAAGCCGACGGCAGCGGACTGTCGGCCGGCGATCGATTGGTGCAAAGCGATCTCGCGGACACGCTCGAAACCATCGCGCACGAAGGGCCGCGCGCGTTCTACGAGGGGCCGATCGCCGAAAAAATCGCAGCGGCGGTGCAGGCCGCGGGCGGCGTGATGACCGTCGACGATTTGAAGAATTACCGCGCCGTCGAGCGTAAGCCGGTGCGCGGCACCTATCGCGGCTACGACGTCCTTTCCATGCCGCCGCCGTCTTCCGGCGGCGTCGAGCTCATTGAGATGCTCAACATCCTGGAAGGGTACGATCTCGCGCACGACGACGAGACGCAGACGCTCTTTCTCATGATCGAAGCGATGAAGCGCGCCTATGCCGACCGTGCGCTGTTCCTGGGCGATCCCGACGCCGTAACGGTTCCCGTGGGGAAGCTCATTTCGAAGGACTACGCCGCCACCTGGCGCGCCACGATCGATCCCGAACACGCGACGCCGGCTGGCGCCATTCACGCCGGCGGGACCAGCGATCCCGAAGGCCACAATACGACGCACTTTTCGATCGTCGACCGTTTCGGCAATGCCGTCTCCAACACTTACACCCTCAATTTCAGTTATGGCGTCGGACTGGTCGCGGACGGCACCGGCATTCTTCTGAATAACGAGCTTGATGATTTTGCCGCCAAACCGGAAGCGCCGAACGCCTACGGCCTGATCGGCTTCGAGGCCAACGAGCCGGGGCCGGGCAAGCGCCCGGTCTCGTCAATGACGCCGACAATTATCTTGAAGGACGGCAAGCCGTTCCTCGTGACCGGTTCTCCGGGCGGCAGCCGTATCATTACCGCCGTGCTGCAGGTAATCGTCAATGTGATCGACCGTGGCATGACGATCGCGGACGCGGTCGCGGCGCCACGGGTGCATAATCAATGGGTGCCCGATCAGGTGTTCGCCGAGCCCGCGCTGGCGCCGGATGTCGTGGCCGCGCTGCAAGCGCGCGGCGACAAAATCGTGCCGCAGCGGCCGTTCACGTCGGCGGAATCGATCCTGATCACGCCCGAGGGATTTATCGGCGCCGCCGATCCGCGCTCACCCGGGGCGCTGGCGGTGGGATATTGATCAGGCGGATTGATTGGCGTGGCGGACCGTCGGCGCCAGCACGATGATCAAGAGGGCGCACACGGCGACCGGAGCAAAGCCCGCAATCGGCGAGTGGGTGAAGTCCCACAGCCAGCCGCCAATCACGGACAGCAGCATCGCGACGCTGTAACTGATGGTGAACATCCCGGCCGAGGTGCGGTGCACATCGTCGGGCGCGCTGAGCACCGATGGAAGCGCCAATGCCAGGATCAGCGTGGCCGCGCCGGTAAAGCCGAGGATGGCGACCCAGAACACGATCCAAGGCCCGTGCATGGTCAGCATGCCGATGAGGCAGATGAGCGCCAGCGTTCCGGTTGCGGCATAGGCCCACGGCCGCGCCACCAGCCGCCCGGCAATGCCCAGCATCAAAACCGCCGCCGGCAGCTGGCCCAGATTGATGGCCGTGAGCGCGCTGCTGATGAGGTCGGGCCGCCCATCGGCCGTCATGAAATCGGGCAGAAAAGCATTCGTCACGAAGTAGGTTGCGTTGACGCTGCCGAGAATGAGGCCGAGTTTCCAGATCAGCGGCCGTCGCCAATCGGGCCACCAGCGGCGTCCGGCGGAGGGCGCGATGCTCTTGGCGCCGTATTTGGCGCCGTATTTGGCGCCGTATTTGGCGCCGTATTTGGCGCCGCCGAGCCGCGGCGCGTAGACCGCGACGAGCAACGCGGTGGCCACCACCGGGATCGACCAAACAACGAAGTTCAGCCGCCAGCTGTTGTTGACGAGCGGCAGCACCAGTGGAATGGTCAGCGCGGCCGCGAAGATTTCGCCGATCAGGAGTCCGGTCGTATAGACCGCCGTGGCGAAGCCGATGCGATGCGGAAACCAGGCCCGCACCAGCGGCGGCAGCGAAGGCTGCATAATCGCGACGCCGGCCGCCATCACGATCGTTGACGCGTAGAGGGAAGCGGCATCGGAAAACGCCGCGCGCGCCGCCGAACCGACGGCGTTGAGCAGCAGGCCCACGACCAGTGCCGGCACGATGCCGAAGCGGGCGATCAGCACCGCGCCCGGCACGGCGGCAATCGCGAACAGCATCGGCGGCAGGCTCGACAGCCAGCCGATGCCGGTCTCCGACAGATGCAGATCGGCGTGCAACAGCGGCACGACCGGCGGGACCGCCAACACGGTGAGCCGCAGACAGGCGCCGGAGAGCCAGAGGAGCGCAAGTGCGATCGCGCGCTGGCCGGCGGATTGCTCGATTTGACTGTCCACGAATTTCCCGGCGGCGAAGGTTTGGCGTAGGGCCGGCAAAGGATCCGGGCTACGCCGAAGTTCGGTTGCGGTCGGTTCTTACCAGAGATGCGTAGACCGCGCCGAGCCCCATCAACACGGCGGTGCCGAGAAATACCGCGCGCATGCCGATATGGCCGCCGACGAAACCGCCGAGCAAGGGGCCTGCGACCTGTCCGGCGTATTGCGAGGACGTCGAATAGCCGAGCACGCGGCCGACGATGCCGTCCGGTACGTTGTGGCGGATGATGCTCGTGACGCAGGGCAATAAACCGCCCAACGCGAGTCCCATGAGAAAACGTAAGGCCACGAGTTGCCAGCCCGCCGTTACGAAGGCCTGCGGTATCAACAGCAGCGCGGAGACCGCAAGCGCCCCGACAAGAACGCTCCAATGCCCGATGCGGTCGGCGAGCCGGCCCAGCCGCGACGCGGACAGGATGCTGCCGAGCGCGGCTGCCGACATGGTAATGCCGGAAACCATCGTCACGCGCGATGCGCCGACGAACTGCCCGACATAAATCGTGATGATCGGCTCGATCGACATGGTGGCGAGCATCAGCAAGAGCCCCATCGTCAGCATCGCGACCACCGGCCGCTTATCCGGAATTTGCGACCAGCCCGCCTGCGCCGATGCTTTCTTGGTCTGCGCGGGCCGCTTGTCTTCCCTGATGAGCAAGGAGGTCGCAATGAAGGTGATGAAGATTACGCCGCCCGCGAGCCAGAACGTTCCCCTGATGCCGATCAGGGGCGGCAGCGCGCCGCCGATCAGCGGGCCGACGAGGTTGCCTGCCATGATGCCGGACGTCAGCATGCCGAGCGCCCAGCCGGAGCGCGCTTTCGGCGTTTGCGTCGCGACCAGGATCGTCGAGCCGGACGCGTAGCCGCCGGCGAATCCGGCGAATAAACGCAAGCCGACCAATTCCCACACATTGTTGGCCATGCCGATCAAGGACATGGCGACGGCCATGCCGAGGCTGGCGCGGATCAGCATCAGCTTGCGGCCATAGCGATCCGCCAGGCGGCCCCACAGCGGCGCGACCAAGGCGGCGGCGAAGAAGGTCGCGCCATAGGCGACGCCCGACCATTGCGCGATCGCGGCGCGATCCGAGACGCCGAGCTGCTCGACGTAAAGCGGCAGGAACGGCAGCAAGAGCGTCATCGCGACGATGGTCGTGAACGAACCGAGGAGGCATACGGCGAGGTTCCGCCGCCAGTAGATGTCCCCCTCGTCCATCTCGCGCAATCCTCGCAGCCAGCCGCAAGTGACCGCGCAACCGCGGCCTGAACGGATGCTACGAGCGCGTGGCAGATTTGGGAAATTTGGAGCGGGCGAAGGGATTCGAACCCTCGACCCCAACCTTGGCAAGGTTGTGCTCTACCCCTGAGCTACACCCGCATCCGAGAAGGGTAAGGCGGCCAAGCGCGCCAGCGCCGAGCCACGACAATGCTATGCCAAAGAGCTTACCGCTTTGCAACCGCGGGAGACCAGGCCTAGATATCGCGCATGCCTGCCTCGCCCGATGAGCTTTTTGCCTATCTGGATAGGCTCGGCATCGCCCACAAGACCGTCACCCATCCGGCTGTGTTTACGGTCGAGGAAGCGCGCGATCGGCGCGGAGCGGTCGCCGGCGGCCATACCAAGAACCTGTTCCTACGCGACAAAAAGGGGGCTCCCTACCTGGTCGTGGCAGGTGAGGATGCAGCGATTGAGCTTAAGTCGCTGCACCGGGTCCTTGGGGCATCGGGGCGGTTCTCGTTCGGCTCCGCCGAGCTGATGCGCGAACTCCTTGGCGTCGAACCCGGCTCGGTCACCCCGTTTGCCGCAATCAACGACACCGCCTGCCGCGTCACGGTCGTGCTCGACGCCGCCATGATGGAGCACGCCGTGCTCAGCTTTCACCCCCTGGTGAATACCGGCACGACTACGATTTCCCGCGAAGGGCTCGTCAAATTCCTCGAAGCCACCGGACACCCGGCGCGGATCGAGCGGATCTCCGGCGTCGAGGGCTGAAAAAGAGGCTGATTGCATTCGGCCAGTTTCTGCCCATTTAATCAGGCAAACAGGGAGGCTCCGGCGCGCCGGGCAAAAGGGCAAGTCTATGTCGATGTTGCAAGAAGCTGGAACCGCGGACGCGGCGGTCAAGGACACGACCACCCAAACCTTCGTCAAGGATGTCATCGAGGAATCCAAGCGCCAGCCGGTGCTGGTCGATTTCTGGGCGCCCTGGTGCGGCCCGTGCAAGCAGTTGACCCCGGTCCTCGAAAAGGCCGTGCGCGCCGCCAAGGGCAAGGTGAAGCTCGTCAAAATGAACATCGACGATCACCCGGCCATTCCCGGCCAGATGGGCATTCAGTCGATCCCGGCCGTGATCGCCTTCGTCAATGGACAGCCGGCCGACGGGTTCATGGGTGCGCTGCCGGAAAGCCAGGTGGTTGCCTTCCTCGAACGGCTGACCAAAGACCGCATCGGCGGTGAAGCCAAGGATTTGCTGAATGTTGCCGATGCCGCGCTCGCCGACGGCGATGCCGCCGGCGCGGCTGAGATCTATGCGCAGCTTCTCGCCGAGGATAGCGCCAATGTGCCGGCGCTCGCCGGGCTGGTGCGCTGTCAGGTCGAGACCGGCGCACTCGACCAGGCGCGGCAAACGCTCGCCTTGGTGCCGGAAGCCAAACGCAACGATGCCGCGGTGGCCGCCGCGCGCGCCGCGCTCGAGCTCGCCGAGCAAGCCAAAACGCTCGGGCCCGTTGCCGATCTCGAGCAAAAGGTCGCCGCCAATCCGCTCGACCATCAGGCACGCTTCGATCTCGCGCTCGCGCTCAACGGCAAGGGCCAGCGCCGCGACGCGCTCGAGCATTTGATCGCCATCGTCAAGCGCGACCGTAATTGGAATGATGATGGCGCGCGCAAGCAGCTCGTTCAGTTTTTCGATGCATGGGGTCCGACCGACGAGGCGACCATCGAGGGCCGCAGGCGGTTGTCGTCGATTTTGTTTGCATGAGCGGGATCCCGAGAAGCGGTTATCTGTTTTCGGGTAAGATCATACGCAAGTAGCCGCTCATTTCGATTTCGGTTCCGTCGCGAGTGGAGTGCGACATGCCGATGAATACAACCTATAAGGGCCCCGACGCTTTGCCGGACGTGATTCCGGTATTTCCGCTGCCGGGAGCATTGTTGCTGCCGCGCGGACAGATGCCGCTCAACATATTCGAGCCGCGCTATCTGGCGATGATCGACGACGCGCTGCGCTCCCCGCACCGTCTCATCGGCATGATCCAGCCCGATCCGACGCATCCCGGCCCGGATCAGAACAAGCCGCATCTTTTCAGCGTCGGCTGTGTCGGCCGCATGACGCAATTCGCCGAGAGCGGCGACGGCCGCTATCTCATCCAGCTTACCGGCGTCGCTCGCTTCCGGCTGGAAGAGGAGCTTGCGGTCGGCACGCCGTACCGGCAGTGCCGGGTCACCTATCAGCCGTTCATCGACGATTTCACCGCGCGCAAGGGCGAGGACGAGGTCGATCGCAAGGCGCTGCTTCGCGCCCTGACCTCGTTCCTCAAGGCCAACAATCTCAAGGCCGATTGGGACGGCATCGAGAACGCGCCCAACGAAGCCTTGGTGAATGCGCTGGCGATGATGTCGCCGTACGACGCCGCCGAGAAACAAGCCATGCTCGAGGCGCCGGATCTGAAAACCCGCGCCGAGATTTTGGTTGCGGTCACCGAGATCGAGCTTGCCAAGAGCAAGACGCCGGGCGAAACACCCTTGCAGTAATAAAGGCCCCGAACCGGAGCGTCCGATGTCCACACCCCCGTCAGACCGGCCCGCCGGCAGCGTCGATCCGAAGCTTCTGGAAATCCTGGTCTGTCCGCTGACCAAGACGCCGCTCGAATACGATGCGGAGAAGCAGGAGCTGATTTCGCGCGCGGCCAAGCTTGCCTATCCGATCCGCGACGGCATCCCGATCATGCTGCCCGAGGAAGCGCGCAGGATCGATTGACTCCTCGCCTGCGCTCTCTTTAGCGTCAGGCCCGGCCAGGAAGAGCGTGGGAGGAAAAATCGTGATCAAAATCTGGGGGCGGAAGACCTCGTCGAACGTGCAGAAGGCGATGTGGGCCATTGGCGAGATCGGCCTGCCGCACGAGCGCATCGATATTGCCGGGCCGTTCGGCAATAACCGTGAGCCCGCCTATCTGGCGATGAACCCGAATGGGCTGGTGCCGACGCTCGAGGAGGACGACGGCTTCCTGCTGTGGGAATCGAACACGATCGTGCGCTATCTCGCGGCCAAGCATAAATCGACCATTCTCGAGCCGGCGGATCTGCGCATGCGGGCATTGGCCAGCAAGTGGATGGACTGGCAGCTCGCGGTGGCGGGCCCCGCGATTTTCGAGTGCTTCTGGGGTCTGATCCGAACGCCGCCGGAAAAGCGCAATCACGCGGCGATCGAGGAATCGAAAAAGAAGACCACCGCCGCCATGACCATTCTGGATAAGCAGCTCGAGCGGACCAGATATCTGGCCGGCGACGGCTTCTCCTACGGCGATATTCCCGTCGGCATCATCGCCTATCGTTTTCGCCAGCTGGTGCCGGACCGGCCGCCGCTGCCGAATTTCGAGCGCTGGTATGCGGCGATCGCCGAGCGGAAACCCTTCAAGGATCACGTCGCGGCGGTGCCGTTGACGTAGTTACTCCGCCGCGGCGCGCGCGCCTGCCGAATGGGCCGAGACGATATAATCCATCGCCGCCTGCACGCCGCCTTTTTTATGCGGAATGCCGGCGAGCGACAGCGCCATTTCGGTCATCGCCAACACACCCATCATCCAGCCATCGTTGACGTCGCCGAGATGGCCGATGCGGAAATATTTCTTGGCGTAGGGCCCGAAGCTCGCGCCGTAGGAAATGTTGAACGTATCGAGCGCCAGCGCGCGGAAGGCATCGGCGTCATGGCCGTCCGGCAACAGCACCGCCGTGATCGTCGGCGAGTAATATTTCGGCTCGCGGCACAGGATTTCGAGCCCCCAGGTGCGTATCGCGCGCCGCGTCGCCTCGGCGAACCGCGCGTGCCGGGCGAACACGTTGTCGAGACCCTCTTCGTGCAGCATCTCAATCGATACCGCGAGACCCTGCAGCATCTGCGTCGCCGGCGTGTAGGGAAAGAAGCCGATCTTGTTCATCGTGAGCATGTCGTCCCACGCCCAGAACGACTTTGTCATCTTCGAAGTCTTCGCGGCGGCCAGCGCCTTGTCGCTCACCGCATTGAACGACATGCCCGGCGGCAGCATCAGGCCCTTCTGCGCGCCGCCGATGGTGACGTCGACGCCCCACTCGTCGTGGCGATAATCGACCGAGGCGAGCGACGAAATCGTGTCGACCATGAACAGCGCCGGGTGACCGGCGGCATTGATCGCCTTGCGGATCGGTTCGATCGGCGACAGGCAGCCGGTCGCGGTCTCGTTGTGCAGCACGCAGACCGCCTTGATCTCGTGCGTCTTGTCCTTCTTCAGGTGCTCTTCGATCTTTGCGGCGTCGGCGCCGGTGCGCCAGTCGCCGGGAATGAACTCAGGCTTGAGCCCGAGTTTCTGCGCCATGGTCTTCCATTGCGTCGCGAACTGGCCGGTCTCTACCATCAGCACGCGATCGCCCGGCGACAGCGTGTTGACCAGCGCCGCTTCCCAAGCGCCGGTGCCGGTGGCGGTGTAGATGATCACCGGATTGGTGGTCTTGAAGATGGTCTTGATGCCGTCGAGGCAGCGCTTGGCGAGCTTGGCAAATTCCGGGCCGCGATGGTCGATGATCGGGGTATCCATCGCCCGCAGCACGCGGTCGGGCAGCGGCGTCGGCCCCGGGATTTGCAGGAAGTGACGCCCGGCGGCGCGCGAAGCATTCTGCGGCATTTTCGGCACTCCTTCGGACGCATTAATTCGCCCCGGCGGCGCATGTCCGTGAGCGCACGCGGCTTGTGGGGTTGAATAGCGAATGCGACATTCGGGTCAAGTCCAAACGACGTAAACTGTATTCCATTGTTATCGCGTCACTTTTAGGCGTGGAGAAAAAGGTGGCAGCGCGGCTCGCGCCGGGGCTTGAACGCCGGCTGAAGGCGGAAAAGGTGGGCGAGGTGCGCTTCGACGCGTTTACGCGTGGGCGCTATTCCACCGACGCATCGCATTATCAGATCATGCCGCTCGGCGTGGTGGTGCCGCGCTCGATGGAAGACGCCGAACGGACGATAGGAATTTGCCGCGCCGAAGGCATGCCGGTGACGGCGCGTGGCGGCGGCACCTCGCAGGCCGGCCAGACCGTCAACGACGCGCTCATCGTCGATTGCTCGCGGCATCTCACTGGCATCGTCGAACTCGACGCCGCCCGGCGGCGCTGCACAGTCGAGCCGGGCATCGTGCTCGACGAGCTTAATCGCAAGCTGAAACCTTCCGGCCTGTGGTTTCCGGTCGATATCTCGACGGCATCGCGCGCCACGATCGGCGGCATGGTCGGCAACAATTCCTGCGGCGCGCGCTCGCTGCGCTACGGCAATACGCGCGAGAACGTTCTGTCGATCGACGCCATGCTGGCCGACGGCACGCAAGCGCATTTCGGCCGGCTCGGCGACAGCGCCGTCGATGTTCCGAAAACGTTGGTGCGCGATCTTCTCGCGATTGCCGCGCGCGAGGCGGGCGAGATCGAACGGCGTTTCCCGAAAGTGCAGCGCCGCGTCGGCGGCTATAATCTCGATGCGCTTGTGCCGGGGCGAAACGACATCAATCTCGCGCATCTCCTGGTCGGCTCCGAAGGCACGCTCGCGTTCTCGACCAGGATCGAACTGAAACTCTCGCCGCTGCTTGGCCGCCGCGCGGTCGGCGCTTGCCACTTCGGTAGCTTTCACGAAGCGATGCTGGCGGCGCAGCACATCGTCGAACTGGGGCCGATCGGAGTTGAGCTGATCGACCGCACCATGCTCGGCCTCGCCCGCGACATCGCGATGTTCAAGCCGACCGTCGATGCGTTCCTGCGCGGCGATCCCGAGGCGATCCTGTTCGTTGAGTTCGCCGAAGACGACGACGAGAACTTGCGCCGGCTGAAACGGCTCGGCGCGCTGATCGGCGATCTCGGCATCGCCTGGGACAAGAGCGGTGCCAAATGGGGCGGTGTGATCGAGGTACTCGATCCGAAATTGCAGGCCGGCATCACCGAAGTCCGCACCGCGGGGCTCAATATCATGATGTCGATGAAGGAGGAGGGCAAACCGGTCTCCTTCGTCGAGGACTGCGCCGTGCCGCTCGAGCATCTTGCCGATTACACGGCGCGGCTTTCCGAGATTTTCGAGAAAAACGGCACGCGCGGCACCTGGTATGCGCACGCCGCGGTCGGCTGTCTGCACGTGCGGCCGGTGCTCAACCTGCGGCTCGATAAGGACGTCCGCGCGATGCGCGCCATCGCCGAGGAAGCCTTCGCCATGGTGCGCGAGTATAAAGGCTCGCATTCCGGCGAGCACGGCGACGGCATCGTCCGCTCGGAATTCCACGAAGAAATGTTCGGCGCCGAACTGGTGCGCGCCTTCGGAGAGGTCAAGGACCGTTTCGACCCGCACCACGTCTTCAATCCCGGCAAGATCGTGCGGGCGCCGAAATTCGACGACCGCGGCAATTTCCGCTACGCGCCCGGCTACCACGCCGCCGAATTGACGACCGCGCTCGACTGGTCGGCCTATCCGGGCTCAGGCGGCGGATTCCAGGGCGCGGTCGAGATGTGCAACAACAACGGCGCCTGCCGCGCGCTGCAAGGCGGCGTGATGTGTCCGAGCTATCGCGTCACCCGCGACGAGCGCGACGTGACGCGTGGCCGCGCCAACACGCTTCGCCTCGCCATCACCGGCCAGCTCGGGCCCGACGCGCTCACGTCGGACGAGATGGCCGAGACGCTCAAGCTCTGCGTGTCGTGCAAGGCATGCCGCCGCGAATGTCCGACCGGCGTCGACATGGCGCGCATGAAGATCGAAGTATTGCGCGCACGAACCGAAAAGTTTGGCCTGTCGCTGCACGACCGATTGGTCGGCTACCTGCCGCGCTATGCGCCTTATGCGGCGCGGCTGCATTGGTTGCTTAATCTGCGCGACATCGTTCCGGGCGCGGCAAAGCTGTCCGAAGCGGTTGCCGGCTTTAGCGCCGGCCGCAGTCTGCCGAAATGGCGGACGGATTATTACAGAGATACAAACACTACGAAGGGAGCGGGCCGCGAAGTCGTTCTGTTCGCCGACACTTTCAATCGCTACTTCGAGCGGGAAAACATCGACGCTGCGGTCGCGGTGCTGAACGCGGCCGATTATCGCATTCATGTCGCGACGCCGATCGATGGCAAACGCCCGCTGTGTTGCGGCCGGACCTTTCTCTCCGTCGGAAGGGTCGGCGAAGCCCGCGTCGAGGCGGAGCGGACGCTTGCCGCGCTCGCGCCCTTCGCCGAACGCGGCGTGCCGGTGCTCGGTCTTGAGCCGAGCTGCCTGTTCAGCTTCCGCGATGAAATCCCGGCGCTGGTGAAGAGCGATGCAGCGCGGCGCGTTGCCGTAAACACGCTGCTGTTCGAGGAATTCCTGACGCGCGAAGCGGCCGCTGGAAAACTCGATTTGAAACTTTTTTCGATGAAAAGGCGCGCCCTGCTGCACGGCCACTGCCATCAGAAATCCTTCGATACGATGTCATCGGTCGAAGCGGCGCTGAAACTCGTTCCCGATCTTCAAGTCGAAACAATCGAATCGAGCTGCTGCGGCATGGCCGGCGCGTTTGGCTTTCATGCCGATACTATCGAGGTGTCGCGCGCCATGGGCGAGCTGTCGCTGCTGCCGGCCGCGCGCAAGGCGCCGGACGACGCGCTCATCGTCGCTGACGGCACCTCGTGCCGGCATCAAATCCATGACGGCACCGGGCGCGAGGCGGTGCATGTCGCGCGCGTCTTGGCCATGGCATTGCGGCAAACCTGATCGTCAGCGCTCCTGTTCCAGCGCGCTTTCGTGCCAGCGGCGCAGCGCGAGGTGATTGACGAGCGCGAGCAGATAAAAGATCACGATGCCGGCGACGGACAGCAGCAAGAGCGCCGCGAACATGCGCGGGATGTTCAGCCGGTAGCCGGATTCCGCGATCCGATAGGCGAGACCGGAGCCGGCGCCTGCGGACCCCGCGGCGATCTCGGCGACCACCGCGCCGATCAGCGCCAGGCCGCCGGCAATGCGCAGGCCGCCGAGGATATAGGGCAGTGCCGACGGCAGTTTGAGATTCCATAGAATTTGCCCGCGCGTGGCGCCATAGAGCGCGAACAGGTCGGTGAGATTGCGGTCGACCGAGTGCAGGCCGAGCGTGGTATTCGCCAGCACCGGAAAGAAGGCGACGATCCAGGCGCAAGCTAGAACGGCAAGCGGCTGCGGCAGATAGATCAGCAATAACGGCGCGACGGCGACGATCGGCGTCACCTGCAGGATCACCGCATAGGGATAAAGCGAATATTCGACCAGCCGCGATTGGTTGAACAGCACGGCCAAGCCGACACCGCCGACCGCCGCGAGCAGAAAGCCCTCGAATGTGGTGAGCAGCGTGACCAACAGAGATTGGAACAGTAACGCCCAATCGGAGACCAGTGTTTGCAGGATCAGTCCCGGGTCGGGCAGCACATAAGGCGGGATGTTCTCGATCCGCACCACCAGTTCCCAGATCGAGAGCCCGAGCGCGAGCACGACGATCGGTAGCGCGATGCGCAGGATCCGGTCACGGCGTTCGCGCGTTGAGCTTGGCGCGTTCATGCCGCGCCTCCGGCCATCGCCTGCGCCAGCGCTTCCGAGGTGCGGCGGCAGAACGCCGCATATTCAGCGGAGGTGCGAAAGTCCTGATCGCGCGGATACGGTGCGTCGATCTTGATCTCGGTGAAAACGCGGCCCGGCCGCGCCGCCATCACCACGATCCGGCTCGACAGATAGACCAACTTAAAGACCGAATGAGTGACGAATACGACCGTGGTGGAGAGCGCCTGCCACACCTGCAGCAGATCGTTGTTGAGCTTAAAACGCGTGATCTCGTCGAGCGCGGCGAACGGCTCGTCCATGAGCAGCAGTTCCGGCTCGGTGACCAGCGCGCGCGCGATCGAGACCCGCATGCGCATGCCGCCCGACAGTTCGCGCGGAAAGGCGCGGCCGAAGTCCTTCAGGCCAACCCGGTCGAGCGCCGCAACGACCTGCGCGCGCGCTTTGTCTGTGGCAATGCCCCTAAGCTTCAGCGGCAGCAGCACGTTGTTGAACACGCTGGTCCACGGCATCAGCGTCGGCTCCTGGAACACGAAGCCGATGCGGCTTTCGCTCTGTGCCGGTGCCGGGTCCGGCGGCCATTCGACCACGCCGGCGCTGGGCTCGCTCAAGCCGGCGATGATCCGTAACGCGGTCGACTTGCCGCATCCCGACGGACCGAGCAGCGACACGAATTCGCCGGCGCGCACGTTCAGATCGAACCCCGAAAGCGCCCGCGTGCCGCTCGGAAACGTCTTGCCGACGCCGCGCAGCGCGACCAGCGAATCGGCCTGCGGTGTTGTCGCCGACTGCATTATGGCTTCGGCCGCAAGTCGAGCCCGACCTTCTTGTCGACGAATTGCAGCGTGTAGGCCTTGCGGTAATCGACGCTCGGCTTGACGACGCCGGCGCGCACCATTTCGTCGAAAAAAGCCTTCATGCGCGCATCGGTCATGGCGCCGACGCCGAGCGACAAGGCGTCGTCGAAATCGACGATGCCGTATTTTTCATCGCGCCGACCGAATAGGCCAAGAGATCGTCGGTCATTTCCGGGTTCTGCTCTTTGATCAGCGCATTCCCAGCGCTGTTGTCGT